>DZDJ01000007.1 GCA_022736715.1 Edaphobacter aggregans | reverse complement strand
AGTTTGGGCACAGAAAAACGCATCCAAAGATGCGTTGATTTGGTAAATTATTGATTTTATTGGTGCCGGGAGGGGGGGTCGAACCCCCACGAGGTTGCCCTCGGCGGATTTTGAGTCCGCTGCGTCTGCCAGTTCCGCCATCCCGGCATTTTGAAGAGTGCTGGCTTTCAGGAGAGTTTGTTGCTCTTGAAAGGATGGATCTCTTCTGGAAGAAAACTCCACAAAGGATGCACCGGCCGCTTCGTTCCGAGTCACAGTATCTCATAGCGCGGGCAAAGCTGGAAGACCTGTGCTTGTGGAGCGTATGGCTCCAGCCTGCAAGCACTCACTCTATACCAAGCTGTTTACGGGCATCCGGACTCAGGCGTTCGGGCGTCCAGGCAGGCTCCCACACCAGATTCACTTTGGTTTCGCTGATACCTTGCACGCCGGCAAGGCGGTTCTGCACCTGGCCAATAATCTGCGCATGCGCCGGGCATCCGGGCGAGGTCATTGTTATGTCGATCTCCACGCGATGCTTCGGCATCATGCCCGGGGCATCCGGGTCTGGAGTGACCGCGATGCGGTAGACCAGGCCCAGATCGACGATATTCACCGGAACCTCCGGGTCAAAACAGTCTTTCAGCGCTGTACGGATTTCCTCTTCGGTCAATTGCATATTTCCTTCAGTCTACGGCAGTTTCCGGCGGAAGCAGGGATACGTTTCGCTGCTGGATTTCTAGTGCTTCCGCTCCACCAGATATTGCGCCAGTGCTTTTAAAGATTCGGCCGCAGCGCCAAAGGGTTCCAGTTCTGCAAAGGCGGAGGAGATCAGGCTGTCCGCGTCTTGCAGCGACTGCTCAATGCCGAAGACGGCTGGCCAGGTGGCCTTGTCGCTGGCCGTGTCTTTGCCTGCGGTTTTCCCCAACTGTTCGGAGCTTTGGGTCACGTCGAGCACATCGTCCACAATCTGGAAGGCCAGTCCGGCTTTCTCGCCAAAGCTGCGCAGCCGTTGGATCGCGTCTGCATGGGCGCCGGCGTAGATGCCGCCAGTGACGAGCGAAACCGTAATCAGCGCTCCGGTCTTGGCGCGATGGATAGCTTCCACCATCTCGGCTGTGGGCCTCTGATGTTCGCCTTCAATGTCCATCACCTGGCCGCCAATCATCCCCGGACGGTTCCTGTCCACGCCGGTACCGGTGGCGATGGCAATTTCACGTACAATTCGAATGGCCGCCGCTGGATTGCATTGCAGATTGCCGAGCACTTCGTATGCCTGTGTTTGCAAGGCGTCGCCAGCCAGAATGGCAATGGCCTCGCCATACACAACGTGGCAGGTGGGCTTGCCACGCCGCAGGTCGTCGTTGTCCAGCGCGGGCAGGTCATCGTGGATGAGTGAATAGGTATGCAGCATCTCGATGGCCGATCCCAGTTCGTCCACCCCGGCAGGCAATTCGCCGTTGCCCTGCACCATGCGCGCCGCCTCCATGCACAGGATGGGGCGCAGCCGTTTGCCACCAGCAAAAACGCTGTGCCGCATGGCGCGGTGGATCGAGTGGGGCAAGGTATCGGGGCTGGGCAGCAGCCGGTCGAGCGTGGCGTCCATCTGCACGACGCCGGATTTCAGAATGTCCTGCACTGTGTGTTGCATCTCTCCGATGATAAATGAGCCCAGCGTCTGCGGGCGAGGGTGGGAAAAGAAACGGCGTCAGCGGTGCCAGCGCGTATATGTGGATGTCAATGTGCGGATATTGGTGCAGTGGACACGCGGTTGGCAGCACCAGGGTATACCATGGCCTCCGCCTTTCACTGTTTTGAAAAGGCAGGAGGCCTGAGGGGTTACATCAGGGCAGCAGCGTCAGCGTATGCTGCGCTGCCGCATGGGTGGCTGCGTCCGTAAACGGCAACTGGAAGGTGGTGCCGTCATACCAGTAAGGCCATTGGTCCCGATACCACGGGCTCACCGGATCGCCCGACTCGCCCATCACAATGTTCAGCGTGGAGTTGTCCAGTTGGCCCAGGTCTGCTGTAAGGCGTTCCGACGGGCCAAAAGTGCGGCTCACCTGCTTGACCGTGGTCGTATCGCCGCTCTGCGGCAGCACGCCTGTGCCGGTCCACGCGCGGAAGAAGGGCAGCCTGCTGTACAGCGGATGTTCTATCTCCACCGGATGCACCGGCCCGTACTGCCACTGCGCCACGTCCTCCGGAGCATGGCCATCTTTCAGCCCCTTTTCCACGGCTGCGGTCAGCAGGCTGTCCCAGGTGGGATAATTTTTCGGCAGCCAGCGGTTCGGCGTAAACATCACAATCTCTTCCAGCGCATAACTGGAGGAGCCCCAGGTGTAGAGCTTCCAGTCCTTCCCCAGTTGAGGTTCCAGCAGCAACTGCCACAAAGCCGCGCGGGTGGCGTCCACAATCGTGGGGGCAGCATCTTTTTCCTCCACCTTGCCGTCCCAGATGCGCAGGATGTTGGCCGCCTGTCGCAGCTGCTCTGTGGTCTTCGGCGTGTGATCAATGGCATACGCAAATCGCTGCGCCAGCTCATGGTCCAGCGCCGAGTAAACGTCTGTCTGTAGATCGAGCATGTCCTGCGCGGTCATCCGGTCGCCGTCCTTGCTCTTGCGTTCCAGCACTTTCCAGATGCGCTCATTGCGATACGGCGGTGCCCAGTTCAGCGTGATCGGATAGGGATAATCGTCTGTTGTAACGCGCGCATTGGCCGTGGCCAGAATACCGTCCGGCGGGTTGTAGACCTGCGGCAGCTCATCAAAGGGGATGTACCCCTTCCATTCATGCTGCCAGTCCGTGATGGGGGTCCCGCTCAGGCCATTGGTGCGCAGCGGCACCTTGCCCACCGCGTGATAGCCGATGTTGCCATCCACGTCGGCATAGACGGCGTTCTGCGCTGGCCCGCCAAAATCCGCAAAAGCGGCGCAGAACTGTGTCCAGTCCTGCGCTGCATCCACGGCAAAGTAGGGAATCCGCACCAGGCCGGGATCGTAAATCGTCCAGCGCAGGCTCAGCTCGCGCTTTTCGTGCGGCAGCATCGGCGTGATCACCGGGCCATGGTCGGTGCTTTCCACATCAATCGTCTGGTCAAAGCCGCCGCGCACATGGATCACTTCCCGATCATGCTGCATTGGCTGCCAGCCGCTAGGAGTCCTGTAGTCGCCTTTGCCATCGGTCTGCTCCACGTACAGGTCCTGCACGTCTGCGCCGAGATTCGTAAACCCCCAGGCAATGCGGTCGTTATGGCCAACAATCACAAAGGGCATTCCGGGCAGGGTAACTCCTGCTACATGGAAGCTGCCCGCCTGCAGATCGGCCATGTACCAGATATTCGGAATCGTGTGGCCAAGGTGCATATCGTTGGCCAGCAGCGGTTTTCCAGTTGCGGTGTGCGCGCCGGAAATCACCCAGTCATTCGATCCGGAGAGACAGCCATCGCAGGAGAAAAGGGAGTGGTCCAGTTTAAGCGTGTCGCGCAAATGTTCGATGTCCTGCTCTTGCAGGTCGAGCTTCGTCTGCGATTGATCCAGCGGAATATTCGGGACCACCTGCGGCGCTGTCAGGTCCACAAATGGCTGCGTCGGCGGATGGTCTCTCCAGGAGCCTACAGGATACAGGTCCTGCATCTGCTCCGGCGAAAGCCGCGAGGCAATTGCCTCCCGCGCCAGCTTGGTGGGAAACTCCGTCGTCAGGTCCTGGAACATCACCAGTCCAATCAGCACAGAATCCCGCGGCAGCCACGGGCGGGGCGAGTAGTGCAGCAGGCGAAACTCCGCCGGCAGATTGTTCTGATGGCCCTGGATAAACGCATTCACGCCGCGGGCATAGTCCTGCAGCCAGTGCAGCTCGTCTGTCGGCATATGGGCCACGGAATTGTCGGCAGCAATGCGCAGTTGCAGATACCGCTGCATGCGGTCGTGCTCCAGCAGTCCTGGGCCCAGAATCCCTGCCAGCTCTCCGGCGCCATGGCGGCGGAGCATGTCCATCTGCCATAGCCGGTCCTGCGCTGTGACGTATCCCTGCGCAAAAAAGAGGTCGTCCGGGTTGGCGGCGCGCAAATGCGGCACGCCATGCTGGTCGCGCAACACGGTGACCGGCGCCGCGAGTCCGGCGACGTGCAGCGTGCCATCCAATTGCGGCAGAGAAGCGTGCATCGCATGGCGCAGCCAGAGCTGTGCACCAACGACCACCACAAAGGCGGCAATCACGCATAGCAACAGGATGGACAGGCTCCGCCTGAGCCATCGGGAGGAGTTATTGTGGCGAGGATATGGATCCGAAATGTTGCGGGTAAATTGATTGGAGTTCATGCGGCCTGCTTTAAGTCTATTTGTCAGCGCTGCTCGCCGCAAACAGTCTGCAAACAGTCGGCCAGGGCACACTCCGCATTTGCTATGCTGTCCTTTACTCCTCAGTCATTCTGAAACCGGGGTGGGGCTGTGCAGACGCGGATCGATGATCATGCTACCGTGACACAGAAAGAGCTACACGAGGCCCGGGACCGCTTTCTGGCGCACCGCAGGCGCGTCGGCCGCAACTACACAGCACAGTGCGATACCACTCTGTGCCCTCAGTGCCGGAAGCAACAGAAGGGCAGGCGATAGATGCACGGCGGCTGGCTGCAGACGCTGCAATTGATCCTGCTGTTCCTGTTGCTGTTTGTGGTGGTCTTTGCAACGCTGGCCCGCAAACTGCGCATTCCATTTCCCATTATTCTGGTGCTGGCGGGCCTGTTACTCAGCTTTGTGCCGGGCATTCCACCGGTCCGGTTGAATCCGGAAGTAGTTTTTCTGATTTTTCTGCCGCCGCTGCTGTACTCCGCCGCATGGCTCACCTCCTGGAGAGAGTTTCGCCACAATCTGATCACCATTCTTTTGCTGGCCTGCGGACTGGTCGGATTCACCGTCTTCGGCGTCGCCAAAGCTGCCGGCTGGTTCCTGGCTGGCTTCGACTGGCGCGTCGGATTCGTGCTTGGCGCTGTGGTCGCAACCACAGATGCCATTGCAGCCACCTCCGTCGCCAGGCGCATGCGCCTGCCACGCCGCATTGTGGATATTCTGGAAGGCGAAAGCCTGTTGAACGATGCCACCGGGCTGCTGGCGCTGGAGTTTGGGCTGGGCATTCTGGTGGATGGCCGGACTCCCACCTTCGCCGCCGGGCTGTTGCGCTGGACCTACCTGACAGTTGCCGGTATTGTGCTGGGTCTGGTGGTGGGGCTGCTGGTGGAGTGGTTCGAGCGCTGGGTGGATGATGGGCCGATCGAGATCACCATCAGCATGCTGGTGCCGTATGTTGCCTATCTCGCCGCAGAGGCGATTCGCGCCTCTGGTGTGCTGGCCGTGGTGGTCTGTGGGCTGTATCTGAGCCGCCAGAGCGCCTACTTTTTCTCGCCCAGTGTGCGCATCCAGACTTATGCCGTCTGGAACACGCTCAGTTTCATCCTCAATGGCCTGGTCTTTGTGCTCATCGGCCTGCAGTTGCCCTATGTAATGGCTGCCATCCACGGCTACGGCCTGCACACCCTTATCGAATATGGCCTGGTCCTGAGCGCGCTGCTGATCGCGCTGCGCATGATATGGGTCTTCCTGAGCATGCAGCTCTCCTACCGCATCCGCAGGCACCTGCTGCATCGCAACGAGCTGCGGCCTTCCCTACGCTCCAGCTTTCTGGTTGGCTGGACGGGGATGCGCGGCGTAATCGCCCTGGCCGCCGCCATTACGCTGCCGGTGACGCTGGCCGACGGCAACCCCTTTCCACAGCGCGACCTGATCGTTTTTCTCACCTTTTGCGTCATTCTGGTCACGCTGGTGCTGCAGGGGTTGTCCTTGCCCTGGATCATCCGCATACTGGGTTTCCCCATGCGCCAGGAAAAAAACTGCGAAGAAGAAGATGCGCGGCGAATGATGCTGACGGCAGCCATGGAGTATTTGCAGGACGAGCAGAAAAAGAACGAGCCGCAATATGCGGACATCTACGATGGCATGATGCGCCGCTACCAGATGCAACTGGGCGCCATTCTGGGACAGGATGCAAGCGGAAAGAGGATCAGCCCGCAGCATCAGAGCCGCCTGCGTGAGGTGGCCCTGGCCGTACTTGGCGTGGAGCGCCATACCGTGGTGCGCCTGCGCAACGAGGGCCGCATCAACGATGAAGTTCTGCGCCTGCTGGAACATGATATTGATCTGCGCGAAAGCCGCATGCAGCAGCTCTCGCAGGAATGATTTTGTACTTTCCGCTCTACTGGCTTGACAGCGGGCGCACCGCCGTCAATGCTTAGAGATTCGATATATTTTATTTTCTCCGGGGAAGTGGAAGGAATTTTACGTTTGAAGATCCGTGTTTTTTACCACGACAAGTGTTTTGACGGGGCCTGCTCCGCATCGTTATTTGCGCGTTTCCATCGCGAGTGCGTCGGCACCTCCGCATCCTATGAATTTCATGGGCTGGTGCACCGCGCAGGTGCGCTGTTCAACGAGGCCGATTTTATTGGAGACGAAAACGCGATTGTCGATTTCAAATACTCCGCGTCTCCCCGCATCACCTGGTGGTTCGATCATCATCTGAGCGCATTTCTGACGCCGGAAGACCAGGCGCATTATCTGCGCGGCCAGCAGGACGGCTCGCAGACGATGCGCAAGTTCTATGACCCGCAGTACCCCTCCTGCACCAGCTTTATCGCCCACATTGCCAGCACCAGGTTCGGCTTTGACGCCGCACCGCTGGCGGAGCTGGTGCGCTGGGCAGACATTGTGGACAGCGCCCGTTACGAAAGCGCCGAGTCTGCCGTGGAAATGGCCGCGCCGGCCATGAAGCTGACCATGGTCATCGAGTCCACGCAGGACCCGGCCCTGGTGCCGCGGCTCATTCCGCTGCTGACCAGCATGAGTCTGCAGCAGGTGCTCGACCAGCCATTTGTGCAGGAGTTGCTGCCCCCGCTGCTGGAGCGGCATGAAAAGTCCATTGCACTCATCCGGGAGCGCTCTGTCTGCGAGCAGGGAACCATCTACTTTGACATTACCGACCATCCCACCGAGGGCTACAACAAGTTCATTCCGTATTATCTGCACCCGCGGGCGACCTACAACGTTGGCCTGAGCAAAAGCAGCTTCCGGACGAAGGTCGCGGTGGGTTCCAATCCGTGGACAACGCGCAAGCCGGAGGAAATGGTGAACCTGGCCACCCTCTGCGAGCGATACGGTGGCGGCGGCCATGCCCGCGTAGGCGCCATCAGCTTTCCACCGGAAAAAGGCGATCTTGCCCGGCAGGCCGCCGCGGAGATAGTGGCTGAACTACGCGCGCATGAAGCGGCATTGTGAGGGAGCGAGTCGGCAAGTCAGTTTGCAGGGAGTGATGTTGCATCAGATTTTTGCTGTTAGCAGGCAAATTGAACAGCAACAGGAATGGCCCCTCCTGGAGGGGCCATTCCTGACTTGCTGACTCGCTGACTTACGGCTTGAGCTTGCTGAATAGTGGCAGCTTGGTGATGTCGTTGAACATGACAAAGGCTGCAAACAGCAGCAGGCATACAAAGGCCGCCTGGTAGATGCGTTCCTTCAACTGCTGGTTCAGATCGCGCCGGATCACGCTCTCCACCAGTAGCATCACAATCAGGCCACCATCCAGAATCGGGATCGGCAGCAGGTTGAAGATGCCCAAGTTCAGGCTGATGACGGCCATCAGTTGCGCCAGCGGCATCCATCCCGGCATGGAGACGGCAATCCCTGTCTGCTCCGCAATGCCAATCGGGCCCATCATACTGCGCATGGAAACCTGCCGCGTGAACATGCGGTGCAGCACTTCCAGAATCAGCGTGGAACTCTTCAGGTTGTAGCTGACAGAGGAGTTCAATGCTTCGACGAAAGGCATGCGCTGCACTTCCACCGGGGGCGGAGTGGCGCTGAAGCCCAGCCGATATGCCTTTCCGTCCGGGCCGGAATCCGTCAGCTTGGGCGTAATTTGCAGTGTCACTGGCTGCTGATTACGCAGGACATCCAGCGTAATTGGGGCACCCTTGTCATCCTGCAGAAAGGTGAGCAGTGCGGGCACGGAATGCAGTTGGATTCCATCGGCAGAGACGATCAGGTCATTGGCTTTGAGTCCGCCAGCCTCGGCTGGCATGCCTGGCTCCAGTGTGAGCACCTTGAGTGGTGTTGACTGCATCTGCGGCACCAGGCCCAGATCGCTCGCATCAAAATCATCCGGATTGCCCCTGTAGGTCACTACCATGGTGGTGTCCACCTGCCTGCCGCCATGCAGATAGCTCAGCTTCACCGGCTGGTTCAGGTTCAGCAGTGAGCGGATGTGCACCTGCTCCCACGTCGGCTTGTTGACCGTATCAAAATGCACAATGGTGTCGCCGCTTTGCAGACCCGTCCTGGCGGCTACGCTGTCCGGGGAAACATAATCCACCACGGCCGGGCCGCTGCGGAAGAGCTCCACTTCGTTGTGCACCATGTATACGATGGTCATCAGGCCAAGGGCCAGAATAAAGTTGGCAATCGGGCCAGCCAGGGCAATCAGGATGCGCTGCCAGCGGGGATGCGAACTGAACTCCCCAGGGTCGCCGCTGGTCTCCTCGCCCGGATTTTCGCCTGTCATTTTGACGTAGCCGCCAAGGGGGAGCAGGCTCAGGCGATAGTCCGTATCGCCGCGTTTGAAGCCGAAGAGGCGCTTGCCGAAGCCGATGGAGAAGACTTCCACGCGAACACCGCAGAGCTTGGCGACGGCGAAATGGCCAAATTCATGGACAAGCACCATGACGCCAAGAACAACAAGCATGGAGAGGAGACTGGTTAGGAAAAAGTGCATAGTACCGACGATCTCTGGTTCGTGAAACACCCTTGTCAGATGCGAGTTGTCGTTGCCATGCTGGCCGCAGACGATAAGACCTCGCGTGCCACGCTGCGCGCTTCCGCATCGGCCTCCAGAACTGCTGGAATCGTAGCCGGGTGGGTCACGGG
Organism: Edaphobacter aggregans; assembly: GCA_022736715.1. Lineage (GTDB taxonomy): Bacteria > Acidobacteriota > Terriglobia > Terriglobales > Acidobacteriaceae > DZDJ01. The sequence goes on along the minus strand of DZDJ01000007.1, from coordinate 96,127 downwards.
CATCCGCGTGAGCACTGCTTCAATTGTACGTGGAATACTGGTAAAAGGAATCACACCATTGAGGAATGCCGCCACTGCCACCTCATCGGCCGCATTCAGCGCAATACAGGCCGAACCGCCAGCTTCGGCTGCTTCATAGGCCAGTCGCAGGCAAGGGAAGCGCTCAAAATCCGGCGTGGAAAAGTCAAGCTGGCTCAACGACTTAAGGTCGAAGTTTAGATCAGATGGCACCCGCTCCGGGTAGCTGAGCGCATACAGAACCGGTAGGCGCATGTCCGTTACGGAAAGCTGGGCCAGAATGCTGCCGTCCACAAACTCCACCAGTGAATGGATGGTGGACTGCGGATGCACCGTCACCTTCACCTGCGAGGCCGGGACGTCGAAAAGCCGGCACGCTTCAATGATTTCCAACCCTTTATTCAACATGGTGGCGGAATCGACGGTGATGCGGCGGCCCATCACCCAGGTGGGGTGCTTCAGTGCCTGTTCCACTGTGATGTGCTCAAATTCGGCCAGCGGCATGTTGCGGAATGGCCCGCCGGAGGCCGTCAGCCAGATGTTTCTGACCTCCTGCCGTGTGCCGCCGCGCATGCACTGGTGCACGGCGTTGTGCTCGCTGTCGATCGGCAGCAGGGCCACATTCTTCTCGCGGGCGGCGGCAATAATCAGTTCTCCGGCTGCCACTAGGCACTCTTTATTGGCCAGGCCAATGGTCTTGCCTGCCTGCACGGCAGCGTAGGTGGCCTCCAGCCCGGCTACGCCCACAATGGCGCTCACCACAAAGTCGACGTCCGGCAAGGTGGCGACGCGGATCGTGCCGGCGCTGCCGTAAACTACCTCGATGTCTTTGATTCCATTTGCATTCAGCTTTCGCTGTAACGCATCGGCCAGTTGCGCATCGGCCATGGAAACCACGCGAGGACGCCAGCGCAGGCATTGGGCCAGGGCATCCTCCACATTGCGTCCAGCCGCCAGTGAAACCACGGAGTAGCGCTCCGGGAAACTTTCCACAATGCTGAGCGTGCTGTGGCCAATGGAGCCTGTGGAGCCCAGGATGGCGATGCGCTTGGGGGTGGGAACCGTATTCAAGAAACCAGTACCTGCTTTGCTTAAAAAATTAATATCTGCGTAATACAAAATAACCCTGAAGCAACTGCGCGTACCAGAGTACCGGGGTTGCCAGCAGCAGCGCGTCAATGCGATCCAGCATGCCGCCATGCCCCGGCAACAATTTGCCGGAATCCTTCACCCCGGCACTGCGTTTGATGGCCGATTCCACCAGGTCGCCCACCTGCGCCGCGACATTCAGCAGCGCCGCGATGACCAGCCACTGCCACAGCGGATCGGCAAAGCTCAGGTCGGTCAGGCTGCGGGCATTAAGCTGGTTGAGGGTGAGCACAATGGCGGCTCCGCCCAGCAGGCTGCCCGCCATGGAGCCGATGCTGCCTTCCCATGTCTTATTAGGGCTCAGGTGCGGCGCCAGCTTGCGTTTGCCCAGCGATTTCCCCACATAGAGCGCCACAATGTCGCCCGCCCACACCACCACCAGCAGAAACAGCAGCAACGCGGTGCCATTTTCCTGCGTACTGAGCAGCGAAATCAGCGTCAGCGGATAGGCGACATAGAGGAGGCCAAAGCTGGCGTAGGCGGAGTTCTGCAATACCTGTTCCAACGGCCCCTGAAAGGTGGCATAGCCAAAGAAAATGAGCGTCAGCGCGCCCAGCACCGGAAGCTGCAAACCGGGGAAGGTAAAGGTAATGTAAAAAAAGATGGCCGTGGCTGCCAGCAGAAGCCATACCGGAACCGAGGCCCCGATGGCGTTGGCCAGATGCGCATATTCATACATGGCCAGCATGGCCACAACGGCACAGGCCAGCGTCAGCACTCCCAGCGGCGCTTTGAAGAGCAGCAGCAGGACGATCACAATCAGGACAAACGCAGTCAGAATTCGGAGCATAGTTCAGGCAAGAATACACGGTTGTATGGGGACAAGGGGAGGGTTTGCAGCAATAAATCCGGCTATTCCACGGAATTCAATGGCGCACCAACTCACTGATGTCCTTGCCGGACTCCAGCTCAGTCGTCTTTTCATCGCTGGCCCCATCGCCCAGTCCGCCGTAGCGGCGTTCGCGGCGCTGATAGTCGGCAATAGCTTCCAGCAGATGGATGCCGCGGAAGTCGGGCCACAAGCGGTCGGTTACAAAAATCTCAGAGTAGGCAATCTGCCACAGCAGAAAATTGCTCACCCGCAGCTCGCCGCTGGTGCGGATCACCAGATCCGGATCCGGCATTTTCCCGGTGTACAGGTTGCGGCCAATAGCATCCTCATCCATCTGGTTCAGCCGGAAAAGCAGGTCCTCCAGAGAAAGATTCTGTGCTGCCGCCTGTTCCACCATGGAGCGGGCCATCTGGCGCACGGCGTCCACAATCTCCGATCGGGCGCCATAGTTCAGCGCCAGCGTCAGCGTGGTGCCGGTGTTCCTGGCCGTCGACTCCATGGCCCACCGCATCGTCTCCTGCACCTCGCTGGGCAACTCGCCGGTGCGTCCAATGTAGGCAATGCGGACGTTGTTGTCGTTCATGCGCTGCACATTGCCCACCAGGTAGGACTTGAGCAGCTTCATCAGAAAATTAACTTCGCTTCTGGGGCGGCGCAGGTTGTTTTCCAGCGAAAAGGCGTACAGCGTCAGCCAGGGAAGGTCAATGCGGGAGGCGGTCTCCACCACGTACTGAACGGACTCGGCACCCTGCTGGTGGCCGAAGAAGCGTTTCAGGCTACGTTTGCCTGCCCAGCGGCCGTTGCCATCCATGATGATGGCGACATGCCGCGGCATCTGTTCCTGGTCCAGATTCCGGTAGACCGATTGCTCCTCGGCGGAAAGCTCGTGTATGCGGCTGGCTTTACGGGTCATGGAAATTCTCAGAGGAAGGCCCAACTATGGAACCTAGCAGCTTAGACCGTAGCACAGTGACCCTCCACACGCAACGAGCACAGCGTGTGGAGAACCACGGAATCAGCAGTTACGGCCATGCTGGAATGTTGCTGCGGCGAAGCCTGGCCTGCTTCCATCTCCGGCGGCTAAACTTCCGCGCATAACGAATGGATCAGGCCGTGCGCCGCCGCCCGATAGCCAGCTCGCGGACATGGTTCAGCACGATGGAGCGTTGCAGCCCATCGAGCCGGGAGACATGCTCCGCAATTTCCGCCAGAAACGGATCGCTGAGCAGCATGGCCAGTTCGTCCTGCTGGCGGCTGCGTGCATCCCGCAATAACGCGGAAATATCCACCTGCAGAGCCGCCGCCAGTCGCTCCAGGGACGAGAGTGTCGGCGTGGCCTTGCCGTTTTCGATCTTGGAGATATAGGTGCGCGGCACGTTCATGCGCCCTGCCAACTGTCGCTGGCTCAGGTTACGCATTCTACGAAGGTCGCGGACCGCATCTGCAACCTGCAAACCGCTATGTTCCGCTGGGGGTTGCTGCTGTGGAACAAGCGAGAGCCCGGCTGAATGCACTTCCGGCTCTTCAATTTCCAGTGGTTTGTGGCAGCGACGGCAAAGCGAGTTGCTGGTGCGGAACTGCACCAGACTGCAATGATCGCAACGAAGAACTTCCCGTGTTTCCACGGGAGCCATCATAGTTGCCATAAGATTTTTTGCGGGCCGCCAGAGCGGGCGTCCTGCAGGCAGGTACTCAACCGGGTACCTGTGCCATATGTAGCTTGCTTTCTTCCCGGTTTTTTGTCAAGGAAAAACTCGGAAATACCGGCAGAAACCAGAAGAAATCCGAAAATGGGAGGATTTCTTCCGCTGGCAGTTCCTGCGGAGGACAACAGCAGCGCACGCTGAAGCAAAAGCAGAGAGAGTGCGAGACGAAGCCGTAGTGCCCAACAGGGAGCGGCGGCCGGGCGCTTCCTGCAGAAAACGTACTTCTCTCCGTATCTCTGCTTTTGCCTTAATTTCTGGCTGACCGCCGTGCGGGAGCACGCCGGGGCGCTGGGGTTGGCCGGGTAGCTGTCCAGTGCATGCTCCCTGTCGTACTTTGCCTTGTTCAATCGCACCACGATTGTGATACAAAGATGCACGCATCCTTGGGATTCCTTGGAATTTAGTCTGACCAGTTTGCAGCGTGGCCAGTGGTCACCGGGGAGGCGTCTTTGAACACTTACGGGATGTGAGGATTTTTATGGCGAATGCGAGCTGCGATATTGGGCTGATCGGTCTGGCGGTGATGGGGCAGAACCTTGTCCTGAACATGAACGACCACGGCTATAAGGTGGCGGTCTTCAACCGCACTGTTTCCAAGGTGGACGATTTTCTCAACAACGAGGCGAAGGGCACGCAGGTGGTGGGAGCGCACTCTGTGGAGGAGTTTGTGGGCCTGTTGGAGCGGCCGCGCCGCGTGATGCTGATGGTGAAGGCTGGCGATGTTGTGGACCAGACGATTGACCATGTGCTGCCGTATCTGGAAAAAGGCGACATCCTCATCGATGGCGGCAACTCGCTTTATTCGGACTCAAACCGCAGGTCAAAGGCGCTGGCCGAGAAGGGAATTTTGTTTATCGGCACAGGGGTTTCTGGTGGCGAGGAGGGCGCGCGCTTTGGTCCGTCGATTATGCCGGGAGGCAATCCGGCGGCGTGGCCCGCGGTGAAGGAGATTCTGCAGGCGATTGCGGCCAAAGTGGAGGACGGCACGCCGTGCTGCGACTGGGTGGGCGAGGACGGTGCGGGCCACTACGTCAAGATGGTGCACAACGGCATCGAGTACGGCGATATGCAGCTGATCTGCGAGGCCTATCAACTGTTGCAGACCGGACTGGGGCTGAGCGCCGACGAGTTGCATGAGATTTTTGCCGACTGGAACACAGGCGAGCTGGACAGCTTCCTGATCGAGATTTCCAGCACGATTTTTGCCAGGAAGGACGACGACGGCAAGCCGATGGTGGACAAGATTCTGGACACGGCCGGGCAGAAGGGCACGGGCAAGTGGACGGCCATCGATGCGCTGGACCTGGGCATGCCGGTGACGCTGATCGGCGAGTCGGTATTTGCGCGCTGCCTGTCGGCATTGAAGGAGGAGCGCGTGGTGGCGTCGAAGGTGCTGCAGGGGCCTGCGGCCGGGCTGGCTTCGGGCGACCGCAAGGAGTTCATTGAAAATGTGCGCCGCGCGCTTTACTGCTCCAAGATGATCTCCTATGCACAGGGCTACATGCTGCTGAGCGCCGCGGCCAAGCACTATGGCTGGAACCTGAACATGGGTGGCATTGCGTTGATGTGGCGTGGCGGATGCATCATCCGCAGCCGATTTCTGGGCAAGATCAAGGAAGCGTATGACAAGAACCCGGCGATCCGTAACCTGCTGCTGGACGACTTTTTCTCCGGCGTGTTGAACAACTACCAGGCCTCGTGGCGCAAGGCGGTGGTGCAGGCGATTGAACTGGGCGTGCCGACTCCGGCATTTTTCACGGCGCTTGCCTTCTTTGACGGCTACCGTGCGGAACGACTGCCAGCCAACCTGCTGCAGGCACAGCGCGACTTCTTCGGCGCGCATACGTATGAGCGTGTGGACAAGCCGCGTGGCGAGTTCTTCCACACCAACTGGACCGGTCGCGGTGGCCGGGTGGCTTCCACAACCTACAACGCGTAGGCTGAACGCAGGTTGACAGGCCAATGTCATCGTTATGGCGTTGGCCTGTTCTCGTTGCCGGTGCTGCTGTCGTGCTATGCTGGCAGGTCTTTAAGGTGAGCGATGACGGCAGACTCTACAACGCACTTCCGCAACACATTGCAATCGAAGCTGGATCCCAACTCGCCACGTTTCCACGCCAATGCGGCGGCCTTGCTGGCGCTGCTGGGTGCGCAACGGCAGGAGCAGGCGGCCATCCGCGTCGGTGGCGGGCAGAAGGCCATGGACGCGCAGCACGCCAAGCAGCGGCTGACCGTGCGCGAGCGGCTGGAGCTGTTGCTGGATCCCGGCAGTGCGTTTCTGGAGATGGGCCTCTACGCAGCGCACGGCATGTACGAGGAATGGGGCGGAGCACCGGCCGCCGGTGTCGTTACCGGGCTGGGCCGCGTGGCCGGGCGACTGGTGATGGTGATCGCGAACGACGCTACGGTGAAGGCCGGGGCCTTTTTTCCGATGACGGCCAAGAAGGTGATCCGCGCGCAGACGATGGCGCTGGAAAACCGCATTCCAACGCTCTATCTGGTGGATTCAGCCGGGGTTTTTTTGCCCTTGCAGGAGGATGTTTTTCCGGACCAGGATGATTTTGGCCGTGTCTTTCGGAACAACGCGGTGATGAGCGCGCTCGGCATTCCGCAGATCACGGCCATCATGGGTATGTGCGTGGCCGGCGGCGCATATCTGCCGGTGATGACTGATACGGTGCTGATGACCGAGGGCAGCGGGTTGTTTCTTGCCGGGCCAGCGCTGGTGCAGGCGGCCATCGGGCAGAAGGTGAGTGCGGAGGAACTGGGTGGCGCTGCGATGCACGCGGAGATCAGCGGCACGGTGGACTTCAAGGAGCCGAATGACCATCTATGCCTGGCGCGGCTGCGCTCGCTGGTGGAAAAACTGGGCCAGCGGCACGTCGCTCCCTTCGACCGTGCGGAGTGCGATGCCACCAAAGACGCGCCGAAGTACAAAGCCGAGGAATTGTACGGGCTGATCGATCCTGATCCGGCGAAGGCGGCAAGCAATACGTATGACATGCACGAGGTGATTGCGCGGCTGGTGGACCGCTCGGAGTTCGACGAGTACAAGCCGGATTTTGGCCGCACCGTTCTCTGTGGCTATGCGCGCATTGGCGGTTTTGCCGTGGGCATTGTGGCCAACCAGAAGGTGCACCAGCAGCAGACCGCGCCTACGGGCGAAAAGCGCATGGAGTTTGGCGGCGTCATCTATACGGAGAGCGCGCAGAAGGCAGCACGGTTCATCATGGACTGCAACCAGGACCTGATCCCACTGATTTTTCTGCACGACGTGAATGGCTTTATGGTGGGCCGCGATGCGGAGTGGACGGGCATCATCCGCGCCGGGGCAAAGATGGTGAGCGCGGTGGCAAACTCCGTGGTGCCGAAGATTGCGGTGATTGTGGGCGGCAGCTTTGGCGCAGGCCATTATGCTATGTGCGGCAAGGCGTACGATCCGCGATTTGTGTTTGCGTGGCCCACGGCGCGCTATGCGGTGATGAGCGGCGCTTCGGCGGCCAATACGCTGCTGGAGGTGCGCGTGAAGCAGTTGGAGCGCGGCGGCAAGAAGATCGGCGACGAGGAAAAACGCGCACTGCTGGAGTCGATCCAGTCCACGTATGACGCGCAGGCCGATCCCCGCTATGGCGCGGCGCGATTGTGGATTGATGCGATTATCGACCCAGCGGAGACGCGGCCGGTGCTGATTACGGCGCTCGAAGCCGCCAGTTTGAACCCGGATGTGCCAAAGTTTAATCCGGGGGTGTTGCAGACGTGAGGGAACGACCGGGTTTGGTGAAATTAATCGAATGTCCGCGGGATGCGTGGCAAGGATTGCCGCATGAAATTCCCGCTGAGGTTAAAGCGGACTATCTGCAGGCGTTGATCGGGGCGGGTTTCAAACATATTGATGCGGTGAGTTTTGTTTCTCCGCGGGCGGTGCCGCAGATGGCCGACTCCGAGCGGGTGCTGGAATTTCTCGACCCGCCGGACGATGTGGAGATTATCGGCATTGTGGTGAATGCCAGGGGCGCGGAGCGGGCGATTGCCACCGATGCGGTGCGGACGCTGGGCTTTCCTTATTCCATTTCGCCCACGTTTTTGCAACGCAACCAGAACCAGTCGCTGGAAGATGCGCTGGACGCGCTGGAGGAGATTGGCGGGCAGGCGTACAAGGCCGGGCTGGACGTGGTGGTGTACATCTCGATGGCCTTCGGCAATCCGTATGGCGATGCGTGGAGCATTGAAGAGGTGATTGACGCCTGCGACCTGCTGGCGGACTCCGGCGTGCGGCAGATTTCGCTGGCGGACACGGTGGGGATGGCCACGCCGCGGCAGATTTCGGAGCTGGTGGCCGACGTGACGGCCGTGCACGAGGAGGTTGAGTTTGGCGTGCATCTGCATGCGCGGCCAGATCAGGTAGCGGCGAAGATTGGCGCGGCCTATAAAGCGGGCTGCCGCCGGTTTGACATGGCGATGGGCGGGCTGGGTGGCTGTCCGTTTGCGCAGGACGCGCTGGTGGGCAATGTGGCCACGGAGCTTGCGATTGCAGAATTGGAGCGGCTCGGCGCGGAGTTGCCACGGCTGCATCCGCTGGATGGGCTGCTGGCCGCGAACAAGACGATTGCGGAGAAGTTTGGACTGAAGGTGCAGTAGCTGTCGCAGGAGGGGGTATGGGCTACGAAACATTGCTGACGCACACAGCGGATGGCGTTTTTACCATTACGCTGAACCGGCCAGAGTGCCGCAATGCGCTGACGCCGCAGATGCAGGAGGAGTTGCTGCGCGCCTTCGATGCAGCCGAGCGGAGCGACTGCGGCGTGGTGGTGCTGACCGGAGCGGGGGCCGCGTTTTGTGCCGGGCTGGACCTGGAACATTTGCAGGCGATGGCGGCGAAATCTGCCGAGGAGCACCAGGCCGATGCGGTGCGCATTGCCAGGATGTTTCGTGCGCTGTATGACCTGCCGCGGCCGACGATTGCCGCCGTGAACGGCGCGGCCATTGCCGGGGGCACAGGGCTGGCGGCCATCTGCGACTTTACGCTGGCCGTGCCGGAGGCGATGTTTGGCTATACCGAGGTGCGCATTGGCTTTGTGCCGGCGCTGGTGTCGGCTTTTCTGGCTTTACAGATTGGCGAAAAACAGGCACGGGACCTGCTGCTGACCGGGCGGATTTTTACGGCGGCGGAGGCCGCCGCGCTGGGACTGGTGAAGGAAGTGGTGCCGACCGGGGAATTGCGGGCCAGTACGCAGAAGCTGGCGCAGGCGTTGTTGCAGAACAGCCCGGCCTCGTTGCGGGCCACGAAAAAGCTGCTTTCGGCGCAGACGCGGGCGCGGCTGGACGCGGACATCGAGTTGGCCTTGCAGGCCAATGCCGAGGCGCGACGTACAGCGGATTTTCTGGAGGGGGTGACGGCTTTTCTGCAGAAGCGGCCCCCGGTCTGGCAGAGGCCGGGCAGCAAATAGCAGTAGAATAAGAGGTTATTGGCAGGGAGATCAGGGACTTGGGGATTATGGACAGAAACACGGAACAACCCTGCTACGAAGCGTCCGTCCGCGTGCGCTACGCGGAAACGGATCAGATGGGTGTGGTGCACCATGCCAACTATCTGGTGTGGTTTGAGATTGGCCGGGTGGAGTTGATGCGCCAGCTTGGCTTTGACTACAAGCGGATGGAGTTGGAGGACGAATGCCAGATTGTGGTGGTGGAGGTGTCGTCCCGCTATAAGGCGCCAGCGCATTATGACGACGAGCTGGTCATCCGCACGCAGGTAAAGACCTTGCGCGGATTTCTGCTGAAGTTTGGCTACGAGGTGATCCGCAAGGCGGATGGCAAACTGCTGTGCACCGGGGAGACGACGCATGTGGTCTGCGATAAGAACATGCAGAAGCGGACCCTGCCGGAGAAGTATGCCAGCCGCTTCCGCAGCCTGAGTCTGGAGCACATGGGGTAGATGTTTATATAGTCTTTAAATTCAAGTATTTACATTGAAATTCATGATACTTCAGTTGAGACTGTTGATGCGAAGAATTGCGGCTCCGTTTCTGCGGTATGCGGCATTGGGGGGTCCGCGAGCTATCTCTTGGCGGAAGCTGCTATCGTTGAAGCGCGGGCAGGAGTCGAACGCATAGCCAAACCATGAATGAATTTGTCATCAAACTGGCTGACGAGCGCGGACGTGTGCAGGAGCAGGTGCATGCGGCTGCCACGGCAGAGGAGTTGCGGCAGAAGTTTACGCAGGCTGGTTACTACGTTTATTCGGTGAAGCCGCGCAGCATTCGGGCGGGCAGCAAGCGGAAGCGCGCCAAGCTGGACACGTTTCTGATCTTCAATCAACAGTTTCTGACGCTGATCCGGGCTGGTTTGCCGATCCTTTCTTCAATTGACCTGCTGGCGAGGCGGCAGAAGAACGCCACCTTCAGTGCCCAGTTGGAAGACGTGGCCACGCGGGTGAAAACGGGGGAGTCGCTCTCTGTCGCATTCGAGGCGCAGGGCGGTTTTCCGCTGATTTATACCACCACGCTGCAGGCGGGCGAGCGGTCGGGCAATCTGGGGGAAGTGCTGGAGCGGTACCTGAGCTTCCAGCGGGTGGCGCTGACCTTTCGCAAGAAGCTGACGGCTTCGCTGGTGTATCCGGCGCTGCTGGTGGTGATGGTGACGCTGCTTTTCATCTTCCTGATCAGCTTTGTGGTGCCACGATTTGCGCTGTTGTATGACCAGATTGGCACCAAGCTGCCAGCGCTCACGCTTTTTCTGCTTTCTGTGGGCAAAAATGCCCAGCATTATGGGATTTATGCGCTGATTGTGGCCGTTGTGGCAGGTTTTTTGCTGTATCGGTGGGCAAGGACGGATGCCGGAGCGGATCTGGTGGACAAAATACGCATTTCCCTGCCGGTTTTCGGGAATATCTGGCTCAAATATCAGGTGGCGCTCTTCTCGCGGACGCTCTCCACGCTGCTGACGGGAGGCTTGCCGTTGGTGCCGTCGCTGGAGACGGCTGCGCGGTCGATTGCGAGCAGACAGATCAGCAAGGCCGTCTTTAACTCAGTGGAAACCGTGAGGGAAGGCACCAGTCTGGCGCGCAGTCTGGAGAAAACAAAGGTTTTTCCGGAGCTTTCCATTGAAATGATTGAGGTGGGCGAGTCCACGGGCGCGCTGGCGCAGATGTTGAACTCGGTGGCTGAGTTCTTTGAGGAAGATGTGCAGACGGCGCTGACTGCGGCCATGAGCCTGATTGAGCCGGCGATCCTGATCGTTATGGGGATTGTGGTGGTAACGATCCTGATTGCGCTGTACATGCCAATTTTCAGCCTGAGTACGGCGGGGGGCATGCAGTAGGCCGGGCGGATGACACAATAGATCCGCGGAGCGTCTTGAGGAGTGTTCTCCGGCAGGTTCTGTGAATGTGGTTACAGGAGTTTGAGGAATTATGGCGAATGTACCGGTAGCCGTACCGATTGCCAATCCGGAGCTGAACGAGGCGGAGCGGGCGCAGTTGCTGGCGCGGCGGTATCGCTGCGAATTCGTGGACCTGAAGAACTTCCGCATCGAGCATGAGCTGTTCAAAAGTGTTCCGGTGGAACTGATGTTCCGCTACAACTTTGTTCCGCTGCAGCAGGAGGAGGGCAAGCTGGTGATTGCGGTGAGCGATCCCGGCAAGCTGATGGTGCTGGATGAGGTCTCCGGGTTGCTGGGCCAGCGGCTGGTGACGCGGGTGGCGACGCTGAGCCAGATTACGGACCTGCTGAAGAAGACGGAGCAGTCGCAGCGCGTGCTGGATGAAGCCAGCGAAGGGTTGACCTTCGATGTGCTCTCCAGCGAAGACAATCCGGACGAAAACATCTCCATTGAAAAGCTGACCAGCGAGGACGATATTTCGCCCATCATCCGGCTGGTGGACACGACGATCTTTACCGCGCTGGAGCGGCGCGCTTCGGACATTCACCTGGAAACCTATGATGATTCGCTGTTGGTGAAGTACCGTATCGACGGGGTGCTGCAACCGGCGATGGCGCCGATTGCGCGGGAGCACCACCAGACGATCCTGTCGCGCATCAAGGTGATGAGCGAACTGGACATTGCCGAGCGCCGCGTGCCGCAGGACGGCCGCTTCCGCGTGCGATACAAGGGGCGGCTGATCGATTTTCGGGTATCGATCATGCCGACGGTGCATGGCGAAAATGCGGTGCTCCGTGTGCTGGACAAAGAGTCGATGAGCGAAAAGTTCAAAAAACTTTCGCTCGACGTGGTGGGCTTTGCGGAGAAGGACCTGAAGCGCTTCCGCCGGTACATCAAGGAACCTTATGGCATGGTGCTGGTGACCGGGCCGACGGGTTCCGGAAAAACCACGACGCTGTATGCGGCGCTGAACGAGATCAAAAGCGAAGAAGACAAGATCATTACGATTGAAGACCCGGTGGAGTATCAGATTCGCGGCATTACGCAGATTCCGGTGAATGAGAAAAAGGGACTGACCTTTGCGCGTGGTCTGCGGTCGATTCTGCGGCATGACCCGGACAAAATTCTGGTGGGTGAAATCCGCGATGCGGAGACGGCGCAGATTGCCATTAACTCCGCGCTGACGGGCCATCTGGTGTTTACCACGGTGCATGCGAACAATGTGGTGGACGTGCTGGGGCGATTCCTGAACATGGGCGTGGAGCCGTACAACTTCGTTTCGGCGCTGAACTGCATTCTGGCGCAGCGGCTGGTGCGTACCATCTGTGAGTTTTGCGTGCGCGAGGTGCAGTACGACACGGAAACGCTGATTGCCAGCGGACTGGATCCGAAGGAATGGAAAGATTTTGTTTTCCGCGAAGGCGCTGGCTGCATTGAGTGCGGCGGCACGGGCTATCGCGGACGCTCGGCCATTCACGAACTGCTGGAGCTGACGGACAGCATCCGGGAAATGCTGTTGGGGAAAAAGCCAAGCTCGGAGATTCGCAAAGCGGCCCGCGAAGAGGGGATGAGTTTTCTGCGCGATTCTGCGCTGGAGCGGGTGCGGGAGGGGATTACCACACTGCGCGAAGTAAACAAGGTAACCTTTATTGAGGCAGGCAGATAGCAAAAGCAGGAACGGCAGAAAAGGTAGTCTGAGAGCTGGATGCAAATTTTCCCGACATTGATGAGTGCAGGAGTTCGTCCCCGGCTGGCGTGTGAGATCCGTCCGGAGGGCATTGTGGCGGCGCGGGCGGATTCGCCGGCCAGTCCGCTGGCGGCTGTGGCGCAGGCGGCGTTGCCTGCGGATGCACTGGCGCCAGGGCTGCGCACAGGCAATCTGGTGGACCGGGTGGCGATTGTGGCGGCGTTGAAGCGTGCGCTGGATGCGCTGGGCGGCCGTTCCGGTGACGTGACGCTGGTGGTTCCCGATGCTGCATTGCGGGTGCTGCTGCTGGATTTTGACAGCCTGCCGCACAAGGTGGCTGAGGCGCTGCCGGTGGTGCGCTTCCGGCTAAAGAAGCTGCTGCCGTTTGAGGCGGATGATGCTGCGGTGAGCTACCAGATTCTGTCGAGTGGCAGGAACAACCTTCGCGTGGTGGCGGCTGCGATGCCCAGGACCGTGCTGGGAGAATATGAAGCGGCGGTGCGAGATGCCGGATATGAGCCGGGTGCGGTACTGCCGAGCACGCTGGCTGCGCTGGCGGCGCTGGAAGAGCCGGGCTCGGCTGCACTGGTGGTGAATGCAAGCCGCTCCGGCGTGACCACGGCCATTGTGCAGGCCGGGCAGTTGCTGCTGCATCGCAGCATCGATCTGGGGTTGGACGCTTCTGCTGGAGTGGTGAACGACGAGGGCGTTGCAGTTGCAGTGCAGCCGGTTGTGCTGACGGAGCAGGCAGTGGAGCAGGAAGTGGCGCAGGCGGTCACGGTGGCGGCTGCTTATTATGAGGACACACTGAATACGACGCTGGAAGAGGTACTGGTGGCCGGGCCACTGGGGGCGGAGCGGGTGCAGGCGATGGTTGGGGGCGAGGGTCTGCGGATGCAGGAGTTGCTGCAGCCAGCGCAGTTGCTGGCAGAGGCGATCACGGCAGCGGTGCCGCGCGGAATGCTGGCCGGTGTGGCGGGAGTGTTGAAAAGCTGATGCGCGTCACACTCAATCTCGCAAGCAAACCATTTGTGGAGCTGCGGCCGATCTATGCCCGGCTGCGCATTGCCATTGGCGCGTTGCTGGCGCTGCTGCTGGTGCTGGGCATCACGCTGCACTTTGTGGACCGGCAGGCGCGGCAGGCACAGGCGCGGATGAGTGTGCTGGCCGGGAAAACACAGGCCTTCCGGCAGGAGCGGCTGAGCAACGAGGCGCGCATGCGCGAGCCGCAGAATGCCAGGGTGCTGGAGCAGTCGCGCTTTCTGAATGCGCTGTTTGCACGCAAGGGCTTTAGCTGGACGGCCGTAATGATGGATCTGGAGCAGGTGTTGCCGGCCGGCGTGCAGGTGACCAGCATTGAGCCACAGGTGCGGTCTGATCGCAGCATCATCATTCGGTTGCGGGTGAGCGGGGAGCGGGACAAGGCCGTGCAGTTGGTGAAGAATCTGGAAAGCTCGCGGAGCTTTGTGCATCCGCGGCTGGCCAGCGAGTCGGCGGAGAACCAGGACTCCTCACAGAACCGGGCCGTGCGCCCGGTGGGTATAAACAGTGTGCAGTTCGATATTTTGTCGGACTATAACCCGCTGCCGTTGAAGCCGGAAGAAAAGGCGGCGAAGAGCAGGGGTGCGGTCAGTGAAGCCAACCCAGGCAAGCCAGCGGCTGCGGCGCAGAAAGCACGAGGCCGCCGATGAGCAGATGGCCCAGCATCGACAAAGAGAAATTGCGGCAATTGGTTTCGCCGCTGAATCTGCACCTGGCGGCGGTGGCTGTGCTGGTGGCGGCGAACATCTATCTGCTGGTGCATATCGCGGTGGCGTGGAAGATCAGCCACAGCAGCAACGCGGATGCGGTGGAGCAACAGACCATTCAGATGCGCGCGGCTGAGATTGCAGCGAAACCACTGCGGGGGCTGGACAAAAAGCTGCTTACGGCTGAGCGGGGAGCGGAGGAGTTCTACAAGGACCGCATTCCGGCTGCCGACTCCACGATTATTGCGGAGCTGGGGGCCCTGGCGGCGAGGAACAGTGTGCATCTTTCGCGGGTGCAGTATACCGAAGACTCTGCGCTGGAGGGACTGACCGAGATCCGCATGGATGCCAGCCTGAGCGGGGACTATCGTCCGCTGGTGCAGTTTTTGAATGGGCTGGAGCGGGACAAGATCTTCTTTGTGATTGACGGGGTGACGTTGACGGGCCAGCAGAGCGGCGTGGTGAATCTGCGGCTGCGGTTGACTTCGTATCTGCGGGCGACGCCTGGAGCGCAGAAGACCGGTACTGAGACCGTGACGGCAGAGCACAGGAAGAATCCGGGGCGTGCGTCATGAAGATGGGCTCAGAAAACAAGCGAAACCGTCTGATTGCGGCGATCCTGGTGCCGCTGGCGATGTCGATGGTGGCGTATGAGCTGTCATCGTTTCTGGGAGGGCCGGACACATCGGCTCCGGTAACAGCGGCAAATCCCGCAGCGGCGCGGCCTGCCACGGGCGCGTCGGCCAAAAAGCCGGAGGTGGTGGCGGCTGCGCAACTGGATCCGACACTGCACATGGGAGCGATGGAGTCGGCGGAGTCACTGGTGTATTCCGGCACCGGGCGTAATATATTCTCAATGGATTCGGCTCCGGTTGAGATGGCAATGGTGAAGCCGATTGCATCTGCGCGCACGGCGCAGGACGCAGCAGTGGTTCCGGCGGGGCCACCACCGCTGCCGCCGATCGATCTGAAGTTTTTTGGCACAGAGACGCGGGAGAATGGCGTGAAACGCGCCTTTCTGCTGCATGGCGAGGACGTGTTCATCGCCGCGCCGGGAGACATTGTGGACCGCCGCTACAAGGTGCTGAATATTCTGGCCAATGGCGTGCAGGTGCAGGACATGGCGACCAACAATACGCAAACGCTGCCAATGAGGACAAACTAAACTGGCGGTATAAAAGCATCCGATGAAGTCTCTTGCTCCAACTCGTTCTGGCGAAGAGGGTTTTCTGCTGATCACGCTGGTGGTAATGGCGGCGCTGATACTGATTACGCTGGCGGTGGCTGCGCCGCGCGTGGCCAAGGAACTGCAGCGGGAGCGGGAACTGGAGGCTGTGAACCGGGGCCAGCAGTATGTGCGCGCGATTCAGCTCTACTACCGCAAATTGGGATCGTATCCTACCTCGATTGACCAGTTGGTGAAAAGCAACGATGTTCGCTTTCTGCGTCGGCGCTATGTTGATCCGATCACCGGCAAGGACGACTGGCGGATCATCCATCTGGGAGAGGCGAAAACGCAGGTGACGGGCTTTTTTGGCCAGCCGCTGGCCGGAGGGATGTTGAACATCGGAACCCCTGCGAGCGCAATTTCCAGCATGCCCGGCGCAACGAGTGGTGGCAGCCCCATGGACGGCTCGCCGGGCAGCTCTTTGGGCAGCCCCATGGGTGGCTCTGGCACCAGCCTTTTCGGTGGACAAACAGACACAACCAGCAGCAGCGGAAGCGCGACGACCGGAGCAAATACTGCTGCTACCGGTACGGGAAGCCCGGCGGCGAGCGGAAGTTCGGACAGCACTACGGGAACTTCGGCCACCAGCTTTGGCGGCAGCAGTGCTCCAATTGTGGGTGTTTCGGTGAACAGCCCGAAACAATCGATCATCGCCATTCATAAGAAGACGGTCTACAACCAGTGGGAGTTTTTGTACGATCCGCGGGTGGAGCAGCAGCAGATGAGCAACAGCCTGGCGGGCGGCTCGGATGCGACGCAGCAGCCGGGCATCGGTATGGGAGCGGGCACTGGGACAGGCATGGGGACAGGCACCGGTTCCGGATTCAGCCTGGGCAGTCCAACTACGGGCACGGGCGGCTCCGGAAGCACCAGCCCAACGACGGGCAGCAACCCGCAGAACCAATAGCATTGCACTTGATGATACTGAAAAGCCCCGCAGATGCGGGGCTTCTGCCATTCTAAAAATCCGGCTTACACGCTGAAGGAGGAACCGCAGCCGCAGGTGCTTTTGACCTGAGGATTTTCGAACTTGAAGCCAGCCGCTTCCAGTGTTTCCACGTAGTCCACCACGCAGCCGTTCAGATACATGACCGAGGTGGCATCGACGAAGACCTTGAGGTTGTCAAAGCTGAACACCTTGTCCATCATGCCGGCCTGGTTCTCAAAGGACATGGAGTACTGGAATCCGGAGCAGCCGCCACCGACCACGCCAATCCGCAGGCCAGCAGGAAGCGGATCCTGCGTCGCCATAATTTCACGCACCTTCGCAATGGCGGAGGGGGTAAGAACCACCGGCGTCGATGCGGCAGGTGCAGTAACGACCTGGGGTTCGGTGTTGGTAGCAGAAGCTGTGGCCATGGGTGTATCTCCTGTATCAAAAACAATTTCTCTACCAAGTGTATGCCTGTGCAACCGCTGGGGCAAGCCTCGGCTTTGAGATGCTGCAACTGGACACCACTACGTGCTGGTGGAATCCTGCTGCCAGCTTTGTAGATGCCAGACCCGGCGGCGGCGATGCAAATTATGCTGTGGTGCAGATGCGTACGCCGTGGCTAGCGGATGCGGCTTGGCTGCCGCGACTCCCAGATTTCAAGGAACTTACGGAAAGCCATACCGCGATGGCTGAGCGAGTGCCTGGTCTGGAGGTCGATCTCAGACATGGTCTGGTTCCGCTCCGGAATGAGAAACAGGGGATCGTAGCCAAAGCCGCCGCTGCCGCGCGGAGCGGTGAGAATGCGGCCATCGACGAAGCCCTGCGCTGTGAACAACACCCGGCCGTCCTGCGCGGCAGCCAGCACGCAGCGGTAACGGCCAGTGCGTTGCGCCTCGGGCACGGAGCGCATTTCCGCCAGCAGGCGCAGATTGTTGCGCTGGTCTATAGATAGATCTGGAGCGGGCAGGCCGGCAGCGGCAGGGCCATCGGCGGCATAACGCGCCGAGCGCACGCCCGGTGCTCCGTGGAGCGCACCCACTTCCAGGCCGGAATCGTCGGCCAGCACCACCAGCCCCGGTGCGCGCTGGCTGTAGTAGATGGCCTTGCTGCGGGCATTGCCTTCAAAGGTGGGTTCGTCTTCCGGCGCGGGCGGAATGCTGGCAAGACCGGGCAGGGACTCGATGCGGAGTTGATGCGCCGCGGCGGCGGTGGCAAAGTCGCGCAGTTTTCCGGCATTGGTGCTGGCGATGTAGAGCGTGGTCATGATTGTATTTATTTTCGCAGAAAGCGGAATGCGCGGGCAGGCCTGCGGTGGAGAGTCGCCTGTCCGCGCAACTGCGCTAGCGAATGCGAAACCGCAGCAGCAGAACGACGCCAAAAGGATTGGAGCCATAGTCCGCCACGAGCGGGCGAGGTGTGTTGTAGAGGGTGAATTGCCCGCCCAGCGCGGTGCCAATGTGCTGCGTGGAGAGGCGGTCGAACAGGCGGTCGTAGCCCAGGCTGTAGGCCTGCACATAGCCGATCGGCTCCTCATGGAAGTTTGCGGGCGGTGGCGATCCTGGGCCGAACTCCAGTTCGCTGGTACGGGAGGCATTTTCCATGCGCGTCCACAGATTGTTCTGTGTGGCGAAGTTCCATTTGGATTCGAGCAGGTAGCTGTTCTGTTTGGCGCCATCGCTCAGCGAACGGGTGCGGCCCCAGACGAAAGTGCTGGCCCAGTTTCCGTGGTGCAGCGGACGATTGTACATCAGGGAAGCGGTCTGGCGCTGCTGGTTGTCTTCCGGGTGCAGCGGCTCCGGGCTGGCGATGCGCGCAATGGAGTATTGCCCGGTCAGGTTGCGCGTGGGCGAAACCGTGAGCCGAGCGGAGTAGGAGTCGACCGCGCCGCCATAGATGGTCCAGCGATTTTCTCCGGGCTCGCGTCCATGAAAGCCGCTGGCCTCCAGGCGCACGGCGCGATAGGTGAAGCCTGCGGTGAGGACATTGTAGGCAATATGGGTCGAGTCCTGCTGATGATGGCCAAGCGCGGCCAGCGGATTTTCCGATGCGGATTCGCGGTGCGGGTACGCCGTTGGGCCAATGGCAGGATCGCCCACGGGTGCGAAATAGAAGCTGAACAGAGAGTGTTTGCCGGTGGGAAGATCGTAGAGCGCGCCCAGTTCCATGAAGAAGTCGTGCGGGTGCTGGCCATCAACAATGGGACTGCCGAAGGCAGTTTCACCCTGCTGGAACATCTCCGGAAATTCACGGCCACTGATGGTGGCTGGTTCCAGGCTGAACATGGCCCGCAGTGTGAGCGTGCCAGGGCCTACGGTGCGCTGCGCCATGGGCATGATCCAGTTGACGGAGTAGAGTTTGTCCGCGCCACGCGGGCCGGACTGCTGCTGATCGGCCACGATGCCGATGCCGTGCAGCATCAGCATCCAGTCATGGTAGCGATGCATCATCATGGGAACTGGAGTGGATGCCGGTTCGACGCTGGTGCCGGAGGCGCTGTGGTGCAGGATGGTTTCGATCAGGCTGTTGTTTGCCATGTGCTGCATTTGGGAATGATCCATCTGCATTCCCGGCATGGAATCCTGTTGTGCCTGCGTTGCTGGAGTGGCAAGCAAAGTAAAGACGATTGCGGTCAGAACAGAAAATCGGTGAGCCATAACGTCTCCTCAATCACGGTTAAAAACGTGGTGCGCCATCGCTTATGCGGAGATGGCAGATCCCGGAGCGTGATGAGGATGTTTAGATTCGCAGTGGCGTGCCAGTGGACACCGCAGAAAGCAATGGCGGAGGAGACGCGGCATCGCCTGCGATGACAGTGTGACCAGGCACTACAAAAATCACGATTGGAAGGAGGCTGGCTGTAGCCGCAAGCGCAACATGGAGATGCTGGACTGGTTGAATTTGTGCTGCGAGATGATGCTCTTCCATACAGCAGGGTTTCTGCTGCGGTGGTGCCGCTGGTGTCTGCATGCCGGAACTATGATGGCAGCCGGGCATCATGCTCATGCCGTGCGTCGCGGCATGAGTTGCGGGCAGCATGAATCCGGGGCAGAGGCCGATGATAAACAGGGCAGGCAGGAGCGCAATGGCGGCGAACTGTTCGCGGATTGTGCGCGCTGGGTGCATGATGCTGGCTCCAGTGTATGCGCAGTGCTGTTTTTGCGCCAGAGGAGACGGGGGTGAAATGCGTCAAGCTTCGGGAAGAAACTCCTGCAGTGGGCATTTATCGCAACTGGGCCTGCGGCGGCAGTGGCGCTTGCCCGTTTCCACAATCAGCGCGTGGAACTCGTTGTAGTGCGCTGCATGGGTGCTGGCGTTGTCGTTGGCAAAGGCCTGTTCTGCCAGGGTTTGCAGCGCATCGTAGCTGGCATTTGCTTCTGCCAGGGCGTGGCGCGTGAGCACGCGGCGCAGATATTCGTCCACCACGAAGACCGGATGCCCCAACGCATAGAGCAGGATGGAGTCTGCAGTTTCCGGGCCAATACCGCGGATGGCCAATAACTGCCGACGCAGCAGCGGCGTTGGTTGTTCGGCTGCTGATGAAAGACTGCCCTGATAGGTTTGTTGCAGCCATAGGCAAAGAGCCTGCAGGGTGGCCGCTTTGCGCTGCATAAAGCCGGACGGACGAATGAATGTGCGCAGCGTCTCTTCCGGAAGTGCGGGCAACGCATCAAGGGAGAGCGCATTGGCCGCTTTCAGGTTTGCAATGGAGCGTTCGACGCTGGTCCAGGCCGTGTTTTGTGTGAGCACAGCGCCGACCAGCACTTCAAAGGCGGTCTCAGCCGGCCACCATTGCTGCGCGCCATAAGCCGCCAACAGCCGTTCGTAATACAGACGAAGTGGAGCGTGTGCGGGCAAGCGATTATTCCGGTTTGGAGTGCGCCGTTTTCAGTTGCTGCTTCCAGCCCAGAACCTTGGCCCTGGTGGCTTCGGCTTCCGCTTCAGGAATCATGCCTTTGTTCTGAAAGAGGATGGAGAGGCTGGTGTGCGCCAGCACATCGTCCGGGTCGCGCGCAATCAGTCGCTGTGCCGTGGCAATGGCTTCGTCCAGTTGTCCTGCATTCTGCAAGGCGCGGACCAGGCCGTGCATCGCGTCCAGAAAGTGCGGATCGAGTCGCAGTGCTTTCCGAAAGGCTGCAATGGCCTTGTCCCACTGGCCTTCGGCAACACAGTCCACCGCAGCGTAATACGCATCTTCTGCGTTGGCGGTTGTGGCGGGCGTGTTGGCGGAATCGGTAGGCATGAGACAACATTAATGATAACGCGTTTTTTATGCTGAGTTTGATGGACAGCGCCGGAAGCGCGTTATCGTGAAGCTGATGGGGATATAGTCGCGATCTGCCGGGCTGCGTTTGCAGCAAATGGGCGCCGCCCGGTTGCGACTTTATAGTCAGCCGGAGCTTGCAGCCGATAGGCGTGCGCCAGCACGATGACGTCTACGCGCCGGTTGTGCGCGCGGCCTTCGGCGGTGGAGTTGGTGGCAATGGGGTGGTACTGCGCATATCCGGCAGCAGAGAACCGCGCTGGATTCATCCTGGTTTTCTGCAGGAAAATTTCCGCAATGGCAGTGGCGCGCGTGGTGGAAAGCTCCCAGTTGGAGGCGAACTGCGCATTGTGAATGGGTACATTGTCGGTGTGGCCCTCTATGCGCAGGTCGTGGTTGGAACCGGCGAGCGCTTCCGCGATGCGGTCGAGCGTAGGAAGGGCGCCGGGGCGGACTGTGGCGGAGCCGGAGTCGAAGAATCCGGCTTCGCGCAGCGAGATGACCAGCCCATCCCCGTCCTCAAAAATAGCGACCGTTTGCGAGCGCACTTCGCTGGCCAGCAGCGTGCCGAGTTGCACCTTCAGTCGATCAAACTCCTGCCCGTTGACGGAGGGCTGCATCATCATCCCCATCGGGTTTGGCTTGCCGGAGCCAGTGCTGAGCGGCTCTGCGCGGTCGTCGAGCGGAGGCAGCTTGCTGCGCGGATCAAAGATGCCCATCTGTACAAAAGCAGTTTGGATGGCGCGCGCGAGCTGCTCCTGTTTGTGCTTGTCTGTTTGCGAAGAAGCGAACAGCACTACGAAGAATGCAAAGAGCAGCGTGATGAAGTCGGCATACGATACAAGCCAGCGCTCATGGTTGGCATGGGCATGTTTTTTTTTGCGGCTCATGCGGCTGCCGTCTCCTGTTCTTTGGCGGGCTTGTGCTCCCCCAGATACGTGCGCAGCTTGAGTTCGATCATGCGCGGGTTCATGCCCTCCAGAATGGAGACGACGCCTTCGAGCATCATCTCCTTGATCATGTGTTCCTGCTGGTTGCGCAGTTTCAGTTTGCCGGCTGCGGGCAGACAGACGAGATTCGCCAGTCCGACGCCATAGATGGTGGCGACGAAGGCGACGGCGATGCCGCGGCCGACCTCGTTGATGTCGTTCAGATGCTGCATGACCTGAATGAGACCCAGCACTGCTCCGATGATGCCGACTGTGGGAGAAAAACCGCCGGCCGATTCAAAGACCTGCGGTATCGTCTCCTCAAATTCGGCCTTGTTGTCCAGCTCCAGTTGCATGATCTTGCGGACTTCGCTTGGCTCTGTGCCATCAATGGCCAGCATCAGTGCCTGCTTCATAAAAGGATCTTCAACCGACTCCAGGTCCTGATCGAGCGAAACAATGCCGCTTTTACGCGCTTTGTTGGCAAAGGCAATCAGTTGCGTGATGGCCACTTCTCCTTTGTTGGACTGATCTTTGAAGATGCGCGTGACCTGTTTGACAGCGGCCAGAAAAGTGGGCAAAGGGAACTGCAGCATAACGGCGCCAACGGTTCCGCCCAGGACGATCATGGCCGCCGTCGGCTGTGTGATCTGGCTGATCTTGCCGCCTTCGATCATCATTCCGGTCAGAATTCCGGTCAGCGCGATGAGAATGCCACCGATACTGCTCTTGTCCATGATGCTGCTCCCTTAGAGACGAGTGCGTTGTTGGTGTTGCAAATTGCTACATGTGCCGTATTGCGTTGCACGCGGTTATTTTGAGGATGATTTGTCATTGTTTTGAAATATGTCCGCCGCGGTGCGCGCAGTAATGGCATTGGTGGCTGCCTGTGTTGCGAGCAGCGGCCCCATCTCCTGCGAGGCTGCCTGGAGAATGCGAACGCGCCAGCGCAGGGCCAGCTCCACCACTTCGTCACAGCTTTCACTGACAACAATTTTTTCTCCTGTAACCAATGTCAGCAGCGTGTCAGGAGCTGGCTCAACGAATTTGATCAGGTCGCCGTTGATGATGAGCAGATTTCCGTTCAGCCGGGTAAGTGCAATCATGCGCAGAAGCTCCATGAGCAGATAAGTCTGCTTAAATGCCTCTATCGGCAACTGCCGGAAAGAGATGAAGACGAGTTCCCGGCCCTTCCAGTGAGCGCTCCGGCTAAAGTGCCGCAATGGCGGGCCGATGAAGCAGGTGGACGCACAACCTTCCGCAAGTGGAACTGGCGGGTGCAGCAGAACGGGCCAGGCAGGTTCGCATTGCTGTGTTGCCGAGTTTCAGCACTCGGGACAGGAAGTGCTTCATACGTAGACGAAACTACATAATCACAGGAGCGGAACTTATGTCCTTGGGTGTATTGAACAACATGGCAGCAATCTACGCGGAAAACAACGTCAACCAGACCCAGGCAAGTCTGCAGAATACACTGACGCAGCTTTCTTCGGGACAACGCATCAACTCCGGCGCAGACGATGCGGCGGGTCTTTCACTGGCCAATGGCCTGACTGCCAACAGTACCGCACTGACGCAGTCTGCGCAGAACGCCAGCGATGGCGCCGGGCTTCTGCAGACGGCAGATGGCGCGTTGTCTCAGGTCACCAACCTGTTGAACCGTGCCGTTACGCTGGCAACGGAGGCCTCCAACGGCACGCTGAATACCAGCCAGTTGGGCGCGGCGGATGCAGAGTACCAGAACATCCTGACGGAAATCGGGAACATCGGCTCGACGACCAACTACAACGGCAACTCCATCTTTACCTCAACGGCGGTCAACATTGTGGTGACGGATGGCACCAGTTCCGGCACTTCGACCTTTGCGGACAAGGTGGGTGTGTTGACCACGGCAAGCGTGGGCACAACCTCCGGTGGTGGCGGTGAGAACCTGAGCGCAACCAGCCTGACCTCCAATGCATCTGCATCGACGGCGCTGACGGACATCACCAGTGCGATTTCAGATGTTGCCTACCAGCGCGGCACGGTGGGTGCAAACGTCAACCAACTGACAGCCGCAGCCAACGTTGCCAGTACCGAACAGGAGAACCTGACCTCGGCAGAAAACAACGTGATGGCGACTGACTATGGACAGGCGACATCGAACCTGTCCAAATACCAGGTGTTGAGCCAAACTGGCATCAGCGCACTGGCGCAGGCCAATAGCGTGCAGCAGGAAGTACTGAAGCTGTTGCAATAAGCATTACCGTTGCAGGTGCAGGGACAGTTCGCGGTACAGCGGCTGTCCCTGTTCGCGTTAGTTTTATTCCATATTGGGCACAGGGCGTGTTTGGGTAATAGAGATTTCTAATGCTGCGGCACAGGCTTGTGGCAGGGTGAGTGCAGCCAATACGGCTGCAGATTACGACGAAGGGACTCAAAAATGGGAACTGTAGGCTTGAACTTTGGCTCGGCCACCAGTGGCCAGGGTTTTGACGTGACGGCAACCGTCAACGAAATTGTGACCAATATGCAAGCCGTCGAGACGCCCTGGAAGAGCCAGCTGACGCAGTTGCAGTCGGAAGACACGGCATTTACATCGATGGGCACGGACCTTTCTACGCTTTCCACGGATCTGCAGGCATTGACGGATTTTGAAGGGGTGACGGCGGCGAAACAGGGTTCCAGTTCAGACACGAGCGTACTGTCGCTCACCTCTGCCAGCACCACGGCAACGGCAGGAAGCCATAGCATTACCGTGAGTCAGTTGGCGCAGACCTCATCCGAGTACTCCAACTCTCTCAGCAACGCGTCTGACACGCTGAGCGGCAGCATTACGGTGCAGGTGGGCTCGGGCACGGCACAGACGGTCACTGTGGGCAGTTCCAGCAACACGCTTGCTTCTTACGCTTCGGCAATCAATGCGGCTGCCATTGGCGTAACGGCCAGCGTCATTACAGATTCCAGTGGTTCCCGGCTTTCCATTGTGAGCAACACGAGCGGAGCAGCAGGGCAGTTGACGCTGACCAACAACCTGACTGATGCCACGGCTGGCGCTGCGATGAGTTTTCAAGCAGGGCAAACCGGGCAGGACGCCAGCCTGACCGTCGATGGGGTGAGTATTACCAGTTCCAGCAACACGGTGACGAATGCAATTCCGGGAGTTACATTCCAGTTGCTTTCAGCCGCGCCGTCCACCCAGGTGCAGGTGGAAATCACCAACGATAACTCCTCTGTGGAGTCGGCCTTCAGCAGCATGGTGACGGCCTATAACGCTGTGGTGAAGGACATCAATACACAGGAAGGAAATAACTCCAGCGGTAATCCAGAGCCGTTGTATGGTAATCCGACGTTGGCGCAGTTCCAGGAGTTACTAACTGGAGCGTTGACTGGCGGTGGCGCCAGCGGCAGCATCAACAGCATTACGCAGCTTGGCATCAGCATGAACAACGATGGCACGCTGACGCTGAATACGGACACGCTGGATTCAGTGTTGAACTCGAACTACAGCGACGTGGTTGGCTTTTTGCAAAATACAGGCAGTTGGGGGCAGAACTTCTCTAACGTGCTCAACAACCTTGGCAACCAGGCGCCAGATGGCTTGATCTATCTTGCGCTGCAACAGGACAGCCAGCAGGAAACGAATCTTAACAATGACGTCAGCAATGAGGAAGCGCTGATCAGCCAGCAGAAGACGAGCCTGACGGCGGAGTTGAACAAGGCAAACGAAGTGTTACAAGCCATTCCGACACAATTGAGTGAGATCAGCGAAATTTACAGTGCTGTTACCGGTTATAACCAGAGGATATTCTGATGTCAATGCAAAGAAATTACCAGCAGCAGGCGCTGACTGGGGCAACCGGGCTGGAACTGGTGATTGCGCTCTATGATGGCGCGATTCGGTTCCTCTACAAGGCCATTCAGTGCGTGGAAGCAGGAGATGCGCGCGGGCGCAGACTGGCGGTGAAGCGCACCCTGGACATCCTGATGTATCTGCAGGCGCGGCTGCGGCCGGATGTAGGCGGACGCTCTGCGGAGGTGCTGGCCGATTTTTATGCAGCCATGTTTCGTATGACGCTGGAGGCATCGCATGTCGCATCCAAGGAACAGTTGGAGGAAGTGATTGCCTGCATCCGTAACGTGCGCGATGCCTGGCAGGTGGCGTCACGCGATCCGGAGGCGAGCCGCGTGCTGCCGCGCGAATTGCAGACGCGGGAAGAGCGGTACCGCCCTGGCAACGCACTACCCGCAATTCCGGACAGTGAAGTGAAGATGTTGCCGCGATGGATGGCGTAGCTGTGCAGCGTCAACCCGCTACGGAAAGCTCTTCTTCCAACTGCTGCTTCTCAAACAGGCTGGTGTAGTAGCCGTTGCGCGCCAGCAGCTCGTCATGCGAGCCAAGCTCCGCGATTCTGCCATCGACCAGAACCGCAATCTGGTCAGCGTGGCGAACGGTGGAGATGCGGTGCGAGATGAAGATCGTGGTGCGGCCGCGCATGATCTGCCGCAGTTCTTCCAGAATCAGCTCTTCGGTGTAGGTGTCAACCGAGGAGAGCGCATCGTCCAGAATCAGAACGCGCGGATTGCGTATCAAAGCGCGGGCAATGGTGGTGCGCTGCTTTTGCCCGCCAGAGAGCGTGATGCCGCGCTCGCCCACCATGGTTTCAAAGCCACGCGGAAATTCCAGTATCTCGCTGGCGATATGCGCCGACGTGGCGGCGCGAAGGACCTCATCCGTCGATGCGCCGGGAGTGCCGAAGGCGACATTTTCGTGGATGGACTCGCTGAAGAGAAATGCCTCCTGCGGCACAAATCCGATGTTGCGGCGCAGCATGGCCAGCGGATACTCCTGAATTGGCAGGCCATCGATGAGCACAGGTACTGGTTTTCCGGAGGTCGCCGGTGCATCGTAGATGCGCGCAATCAGGCTGACCAGGGTGGATTTTCCGGAACCGGTTGGGCCGACAATGGCCAGGCTGCTGCCGGCTGGAATCTTCAGATTAATGCCACGCAGTACGGCCGGGCCGGAGGTCCCAGCGCTTGTGTAGCTGAAGTTCAGATTGACGAACTCGATTTCTCCTTTGAGCGTGGCCTCTTCCGGAATGGAGCGGTCGGCGGCAGCATCGTCGATCGTTGGCTGCTCGCTGAGCAGTTCGTGAATGCGTGCCAGAGAAGCGGTGCCGCGCTGGAAAAGGTTGACGACCCAGCCGAGCGCAATCATGGGCCAGGTGAGCTGCACCAGATAGGTGTTGAAGGCCACAAAATCGCCGACGGAGATGCGATGCGAAATGACCTCGCGCCCGCCCACCAACAAAGCGATGACCAGCGAAAGTCCCAGGATGAACTCCAGTGTGGGCCACAGCATCCCCATCAGACGGACCAGCAGCAGAGCGCGGCGAATGTATTCCTTGTTCGCTTTTTCGAAGGAGCGGATCTCCGGCTCTTCCTGGGCAAAGGCGCGGACAAGGCGCGCTCCGGAAAAGTTCTCCTGCGCTTTGGCGGAAATATCAGAAAACATGGCCTGGATGCGTTCGAAGCGCTCGTGGATGCGGCGGCCATAGTACTGCACCAGAATGCTGGCTATTGGCAGCGGCACAAATGCGCACAACGTGAGCCACGGACTGATGCGCACCATGAAGATGAGCGCGCCAATGGTGAACAGGATGGTGTTGGCGCTATACATGATGGCCGGCCCCAGCAGCATGCGCACGGCATTCAGGTCATTGGTGGTGCGGGCCATGATGTCGCCAGTGCGGTGCTCGTGGTAGTAGCTTTGCGGCTGTCGCTCCAGATTGGCGAACATGTCATTGCGCAGGTCAAATTCAATGTCGCGAGAAACGCCGATGATGATCCAGCGCGTGAGGAAAAGGAAAACGCCCTTGGCCGCGGCAACCGCCACAATGAGACTCGCGTAAAAGAAGACCTTCTCGTGGGTAACGCCAAAGTTCAGGTCGTTGATGGCCCGCTTGAGTATTTGCGGAAACAGCACCCAGATGGCGTTGGAGAAGACAACCGAAACTCCGCCCCAGAAAAAATTACGCTTGTAGCGGCGCAGGTACGGGAAAAGCGGGCGAAGTCGGTTCAGCATTGCGATGTCCTTGGAAAGCGTGCAAAAGCTGCCTTAAATGGATCGGCAGGGAAGTTTTGATTTTACTGCCATCGGAGTATAGATGCCGCAAGGCCGGGAAGGATGCGCAGGGTTTTGCAGGCTTTCCAGTGCTGTAGCGGAGCGTTTATGTTGGGGTTCGCAGCAGCAGATAGCCGCCTGCGAGGGCAAAAAGCAAATCGGGTGACCACGCAGCGAGCGCCGCAGGCAGCGTGTTGACGTTGCCCATCGCCTCAAACAGGGCCGCCACCACCCAATATGCAATCGCGACGCCAATGGCCACGGCAATGCCGGTAAGCGAGCCTCGCCTGCCCATGGAAAGGGCAAACGGCACGGCCAGGATCGCCATTACCAGTGCAATGAGCGGGTAGGCCAGCTTGTGGTTGAGCTGAACACGCAGACGCATGGTGTCAAATCCGCTCTGCTGCAATTCATGGATGTAGCGCTCCAGCTCGCCGTAGGACATTTCCTGCGATTGACGGCTCTCGATCTTGAAGTACTGCGGACGTTCGTGAATCTCCGGGAAAGTCTGCAGGATGAAGGGTTGATAGCCGTCGATGGTTTCGCCGTTGAAGCTGCGTACCCAGCCATTTTCAAAGATCCAGCGATGCAGTTGTGTGTCCCAGTGCGCGCTGGAGGCATAGATGCGGCGCGAGAGCTGGAAGCTGTCCGGCTTGAACTCAAAGACGCTGATATTGGCGAATTCGTTGCGGTCCGGGTCGAAGAACTGGTAGTAGAAGATGCGGCCGGGCTCGCCTGGGTTCTGGCTGCCGAAGATCCATTTCTGATCCGGGCGCAGGAAGGTCTGTGGCGGCTTGCCTTTGATGACGCTGCGCAGCGCCTCCTGCCGGCGGTTTGCGCTGGGCAGATACACCTGTTCAAAGACGAAAAGCGAAACGGCAATCAACGCCGCAACCGTAAGCACAGGAGCGATGACCCGGTACAGGCTGATGCCCGTTGCTTTCATGGCCGTCAGTTCGCTGGAGCGGTTCAGCACGCCAAAAGTGACGAGCACGGCAATCAGCACGCACAGCGGCGTGAGGTTGTAGAGCATGAAGGGGACCAGGTTGATCAGGTAAGCTCCGACCGTGACGAGCGGCGTCCGGTTGCGGATGATGTCGCCCAGCAACTCAAAGAACGAGAAGACCAGCGAAAGCGTTAGGAAGCTGACCAGCACCAGCAGAAAGCTGGTCAGGAACTCGCGCAACACATAGCCGTCCAGAATCAGCGGGAAGCGGCTGTGCAGAATGTGGCGCTTTTGTTTGGCCGGTCTGCTCTTTTCCGGTTCTGCGGGCAGGTGCTGTTCAGCGGTGGTTTCTGCGGAGGGCCGCATTTTGCGCAACAGTTTCCTCATGGCCGGGCCCATGGCAGAAATCGCCGCAAAGGCCGCACCGCCGCGGGAAAGCTGCCGCAGAAAGAAAATGCCGGCGAGGGCAAAGACAATGTTCGCCGTCCAGACGCCCACAAACACCGGGACTTTGTCCTGCCGCGCCAGCGCAACGCCAGTCGAGGAAAAGAAGTAATAGATGAAGACGAGCAGGATGGTAAGGACAAATCCAGCGCTTTTGCCGCCGCGTTTGGAGGAAATACCCAGTGGTACGCCGATCAGCATGAGCACCAGACAGGCGACGGGGTAGGAAAAGCGCTTGTTCAGTTCGATGCGATAGATTTTTCCATGCGGCTGACGGGCGCGTTCCAGCAGTTCCGGCAAGGGCATCGCCAGAATGGGCATGTCACTGCGTCCGATGTGCGTATCGTCCTGATTGCCGATCTGGATGGGCAGGTCGGACTGGGAAAAGGTGGTGATGTTGTACTGGTTGGGGTTATTGATGTCGGTCTGGTGCTGTTCGCCGTCCAGCAAACGCATACTCAGTGTCTGGCCGTCGCCATTGACCACAATGGCATGTTCAGCGGTAGTGATGCGCGGCGAGGAGGGCTGCGTGAGGTCAGCAAGAAAGACGTGGCGCCATTTGGCCGCGCCCACACCGGCATGTACGTCCTGCACATAGAGCACGTAGTTGCGGAAATCTTCGTAGAAGACGCGGGGCTGCACTTCAAACGAGGCCTGCGAGGACTTCAGCGAGTTTTCCAGCTCCAGCAAAGAGGCCGCCGACTTTGGCGCCAGGTAGAGCGAATTCACCATGCCCAGTCCCCAGGCCGCGATGGCCAGGATGGAAACGATGCGTACAAAACCGGTGACGCCAAAGCCGCAGGCGCGCATGGCGGTAATTTCACTGTCCGCAGCCAGACGGCTGAGCCCCAGCAAGATGCCCACCAGCACGGCCATGGGAATGGTGAAGGTGAGGGCATTGGGGATGGTGTAGAGGAAAAGCAGCGCTACATCTGTCAAGGAAGCGCTGTTGCGCACGACCAGTTCCAGAATCTTGCCAAGGTCGCGCATGAACAGCACAAACGTGAACAGCACTCCGCCAAGGAGGGCATGCGATGTGACTTCTTTGAGGATGTACCGCGTAAAAATGCGCAACGTTGTTACCTTCCGGGCCCGACCGGTTACTTCTTCAGTCTACAACCTGTGAGTGGTCTGCCGCGGAGCGATGGCTGCAAATGCGCCAACCATGCTGCAACAACAGGTAGGCATTCTGACGAAGGCCATGTATCTTGCTAATGATATGTATTTCCGATGACAAAGGACGCACAGCTCAAGATGCACCTCTTCGCCGCGGTGGACATAGGATCCAATTCCTGTCGTTTGAAGATTGCCGAAGTGCAGCAGCACCGGCTGAAAACCCTGCACGAGGACCGCGAAGTGGTGCGCCTGGGCGAGAGCGTTTTTCAGACCGGGCTGGTTTCGCCGGAGGCGATGGCCAATACCATCCGCGCACTCAAGCGGTTCCATAAGGCGGTGCAGGCCCATGCGGCGGACAAGATCCGTGTGGTGGCCACCAGTGCCATGCGCGATGCCCGGAATGCCGAAGCGTTTACGGCCTGGGTGAAGTCGGCAACGGGCTGGAATGTGGAAATCATCTCCGGTCTGGAAGAAGGACGGTTGATCCACCTGGGCGTCGTTTCCAACGAGCGCGGCGCGCGTGGCCGGTGTCTGTTGGTCGATCTGGGTGGAGGCAGCTGTGAGATTACATTCTCGGACCAGGGACGGATGAAGGAGATGGTCAGCCTGCCGCTGGGGGCCGTCCGGTTGCAGCAGGAGTTTCTGCGCAGCGACCCGCCATCGAAGCAGGACATTGCCGGTCTGAAGCAGTTCATCCATCGCGAACTGCGCAAGGCCGAGCGCAAGCTGGGCATTCCGCGGGTGGGACTGGTGATTGCCACCTCCGGCACGGCATCGGCGCTGGCGGAGGCCGGCCGGGAGTATCTGAAGCCGGAAGGCAAGGATGCCACAGCGCGGCCACCGCTGCATTATGCTCCCGCCACGCACGTCCGCAAGCTGGCCAACAAGCTGACGAAGATGACCAACACGCAACGCGCCGTGGTTCCGGGCATAGGGCCGCGGCGGTCTGAGATCATCATCGGCGGCGCGCATGTATATGCCGAGTTGCTGGAAAAATTCGGCCTGAAGGGCTTCCGCTATTCGCCGATGGGCCTGCGCGACGGCATGCTGGCACAGATGCTGGCGCAGACCGATCTGCGCACCTCGGCGCATCAGCGGCTGGAAACGGAGCGCTGGGCCAGTGTGCTGGAGGTCTGCCAGCGCTATCGTGTGGACAAGCGCCAGGCCGAGCCGGTTCGCGTGCACGTGGAGCAACTCTTTGACACGATGCAGAAGGTGCATGCACTGCCGCCGGAGTATCGGCTGTGGCTGCGCGCGGCGGCCATGATGCACGATGTGGGCAAGTTCATGAACCATCAAGGGCACCATCGGCATGCGCAGTACATCATTGCCAACTCAGAAATGTATGGCTTCACGCCGGAGCAGCGGGCGATTGTGAGCGCCATCACCCGGTATCTGGGCAAAAGCCGGCCGGACCCGATGGACCGCGTGATGCGCACGGTTCCGGTAGAGGAACACGTCCACCTAGAGCGGGCGGTGGTCTTGCTACGGCTGGCGGTGGCGCTGAATCAGGACCGGGCCAGCGATGTTTTGCGGGTCAAAACAATGGTCTATCCCAAGCGCGTTGTTCTGGGGCTCACCCCCGGACGCACCGGCGCACAACTGGAGTTGTGGTCGTTGCGGAAGGAAGCAGACTACTTTTTGGGGGTCTTCCGGCGCACGCTGGTTGCGGAACTGGTGTAGAGCGTGCGGACGATGCGTGGATCCAGCAGCCACTGCAAACTGGCCGGCCGGCGCTCCATGTTCACGCGCGCAATCGAGCCTTTCCGTAGCCGCAGGCTGGCTGGTCGGCCAGCTTCCCCATTGGAAGGCACAATCAGCGAGCCCAGAAATGCAGTCAGGTTGGGGTTGTGGCCCACCACCAGCACGTTTTCATAGCTGCCGCAGGTTTCCAGCAGCCGACGGAAGTTGTCTAACGTGCCTTCGGGTGCCAGTGCTTTTGAAATCAATATCTTAGATTCATACCCCAGCTCGGTTCCCACCAGAGCCGCCGTTTGCAGGCTGCGTTTCAGCGGGCTGGAAACCACCAGGTCGAACTGTACATTCAGGCTGCCAAGCACCTGCGCCAGTACAATGCAGTGCTGCTTGCCGTCCTTGTCGAGAGGGCGCTTCGTATCGAGCAAAGGATTGGTGCGCTGGGTTCCGGCGCTGGCATGGCGGAGGAGATAAAGGTTCATAGAAAGCAATCGCTATTGATAAATTAACACAATTGTAACAATTGTGTTCCGGTTCCGGTAACGAAGGTCACTTGTAGATGCTCGCTTTGCGGCTGGCTTCGCGCTGGAGTCAGTGCGGCTGCGTTGGAAGGATCGTCTTGCTGTTCCGGACCGCTGGTGGGCACTTCCGCCGCAATGTAGGGTGGCGCAGGCTCCGATGCTGGAAAAACTGTCGCTTCCGGCAATCGGATCGGGTTTTCCAGGGCCAGAGCGGTTTCCATGCCGTGCTGCCAGAAGCGGGCAGCCAGCAGCAGAAACAGGCCTGCCTGGGCAAAGAAGAAGAGCGGAAGTACATGCGGCGTCGCCAGCAGACGCAGCGCAATCAGAAAAAAGAAGAGCAGGCCCAGCTTGCCCAGAACCTGAATGAGGAGAAAGCTGCCATAGGCCCGGCCAAAGTTGGAGAAATAGGCACGCAGCGCGGGCAGCAGGGAGCGGAATCGCAGCATGACGCATTCTATAGCGGTTCTCCAGTTTTCGTGGAGTTTCCAGAAATATGCAGGATGGCTTTTTCTTGAGAAAAAAGCCATTTCAGGGCATCACGTTCCCTCTACACCAACTGGAAAACCGCTATAAACACAGAAGCCGCTGTGCAGAGGGCAATTGATAGTTGACAGCCGACAATGGTTTGCCGAAAGGGGACCCGGCTACTGTTCTGAGCGGACTGCTGCGCTATCCGCGTTGCCAGAGTTCACTGACCAGCAGTCCGCCCAGATGAGGCTGGCGTGCTTTGCAAAGAAAGCCGGCAGCTTGCAGTGCCGCAGAATGGTTTGGCAGATGGCCGGCTTCGAGCCCCGTGAGCCAGCGAAAAGCAAAATAGAGCGAGCGTATCAGCAGCCGGGCAGGCAGTCGCAGGATGCGTTTTGCGGGAATGGAAAATTCCGAAACCAGCCAGACTGCCTGCTGCGCGGTGTGCTGGCGAATGCAGTGCGCAAGGGGGGCGATTTCGGCATCGCTCAGGCAGTCCAGAAAGAAGTGCGTCACCACCAGATCATACTGCGAGCGCGGCGGGGTAAAGTGGCGGATGTCCGCTGTGTGCAGTGCAAGGCGCTGGTTGCTCTGCGGAGACGCGGTTGCGCATCGCTGTTGCAGCAGCGCCAGCATGACCGGGCTGCTGTCGACGGCGTCGGCCGTCAGCAATGGATTTTGCAGGAGCAGCCTGGACAGGAAGCGGCCATCGCCATCGCCCAGCACCAGGGCCTGCTGTTGCTGGTGCAGATGCGGCAGAAAATGGAAGCGGCAGCGCTCCAGCCGGCGGCCAAAGCTCAGGTACTCCATCCAGCGATAGGCATGCGCAATGCGGTCGAAATCTGGCGTGGGCGCGGGCTGCATGGTGGAGGTGGCGCTCATAGGAAGAACAGGAAGAGCAGCGGAGTGAGCAGGGCCGCATCGGCGGCAATGCGCAGAGTGAGCGCGGAAAAACGGCGGTGTGTCAGCTCCAGCGCAAGCAGCAGCAGCGCGCTCAATCCACAGGCCAGTGCAATGGCGTGAATGGCGGCGAGCGCCGCTGGCAGCAGCAGTGCAAAAGCGGTCAGTGCCAGCAGGGTGGCAAGAAAGGTCAGATGCCGGCCAGCCCATCGCGTAGAGCCGTGCTCGTGCAGGAGCGTATTCTCTGGCTGCCCGCGGGACTCCCAGCGATGGATGGAGACGCAGTTGAGCCAGCAAAGCGCCGCAAACAGCAGTGTGCTGGTAAGAGCCGGTACAAGGCTGGTGGTCAGCCGCGCCGCGGTGGGGATTGCCGTCGCCGCGGCAAAGATGCCGCCGACAGCCAGCTCTTTCGGCAGCCTGCGCTGCGCCTGCACTCCCACTCCATGCACCACTATTACATAGGCAGAAACAAAGCAGCCCAGTAGAAGCATGTCCCGCTGCACGCGGAACAAACTGTAGTGCGCACCGGCCCAGAGCGCTGCCGGAAGCACGATGGCCACCCCCAGCAGCAGCGCTTTGCGATGGCGGGCATGGAAGTAGTGGCGCTCGCGCAACGTGTTGGCCTGCAACGGGCTGGCCGTGGCGCGCATGGTGTCCAGAATACGGTCAAGCACATAGAGCACCCATACGCCAGCGGCCAGAACCAACGGAATCATCCATGGCAGAGGCACCCGCAGTGAACGCGCGAAGAAGATGGTCCACAATGCGGCGACGGTTGGCGCATCCAGCGACAGCAAGTGCCACAGGACAGGCACAGATCGCTGGTGTGTGTGCGAGGCAGCAGCAGCAGGCAAGGTTGGCGCAGCAATGGCCACGTCCAACATTGTAGTGCCATAACATGCCCAACACGACAGCGTTATAGCGCGTTCAAAACGACAGGGTACAAAGGGTCACTGTCTGGCCCAGTCTGCGGGACTAATTGCGGCGAAGATGTTGTCCTGTTCCTCAATTTCTGCCAGTTGTTTCTCCTGTGCTTCGCTGAGGGGGTCTTGCTGCATAAGGCCGATCCAGAGAGCTTCAAGCGCACGGAAGGAATCCAGGTGTTCGCGGAAGCGTTTTTCGGCGTAGTCGCGTGCCGATTCCGTGGTGATGAGGAACTGCCAGTCCGAGGACTCGAGCAGCAGCAGTTCGCGGCAGAGCTGTTTGACAATGCGCTCGCCCAGCGCGTCCTCGCGCCAGCGGCCTTCAGTGGCAATGGCCCGCACGCTGGCCTCAGCCGCGTAGATGTGCTGCCATGTCCACCGGGTTTCGTCATTCAGCCAGACTTCATGGGTTCCGTTCCTGCCCCACGAACCTTCCGGAATGGAAAGATACCCGGCGCGCGGGTGCTGGTCCAGATATTCGCTGCAGGTCGTCATTTCCAGCGGCAGATTTTTACTGGCCAATGCGCGTGCCACCTGCTCCAGCCACAGTGTCCCTTCAAACCACCAGTGACCGAAAAGCTCCGCGTCAAAGGGCGAAGTCAGAATTGGAGGAATGCCGTCGCCGATTCCCGATTGCAGTGTTTCGTAGACCAGTTCCACGTAGTGCTCCGCGTGGATGCGCGCGCGCTCCTGCGCCGCTTCCAACTGATAGGGCGCCTTATCGCCCATGTCTATTTCCGGGCCGGTCACTTTCCAGTAACGATGCCCGCCGGGCCAGCGCTTTTTATGGAAGTCCAGATAGTTGCCATCGCCGGGGTAGCCTGTATCGCCGGACCACACCTGCACGCTGGTGCGTGGATCGCGGGGAAAGACGGCGACCGGCTGGGCAGCGGCGGTGGGTCCATTCACGTAGTAGGACTGGTAAAGCCGCCGCTCCGGTGCATGGTTCAGAATTGCAGGCTCGACATCCCGCGCAATTTGCCTGGTCTGCATCTGGTAGGGAGCCAGTGCCATTTCCGACTGCTCCACCTGATGCGTGTCCACGATGAAGTAGTCCAGATGATTTTCTGCAAATGCCTGCTCCATGCCGATGCGATCATACGCGGCTGCCGGACCGTGGCTTCCCTCTGGCAGAACAGGGGCACGCCAGTCTCCCGCGGAGCGGTATCCGCACTCCGGCGACCACATGCCACGTGGCGGCCGCCCCAGATGTTGCTGATGCACCGCCAAGCCGGTGCGTAGTTGCGCGCGCACGGACTCGTCCGTGCCCAGCAGGGGCAGATAGCCGTGCGTGGCGGCGCTGGTCAGAATCTCGATCCGCCCTGTTTCTGCATGATGGCGAAACCCGGCGATGATGTCTTCCTGCACTTCTGCAAACTGCTGCCGCGCCTGTTGAAAGTAATGCTGCCAGTAACGGGCGGTAACGGCAAAGTGGGCCTCGCCACTCTGCATAAAGTACGCCTCGTCTTCGCGGGCGGAGTTGATCTTACGCTCCAGATAGCGCGGAAATTCAGCGCGGAATGCGGGGTGCGCAAGCTGTTCGAGCAGGACTGGCGAAAGATTCAGATTGCACTTGAAAGGGATGTTGTCCTGCTCCAGGGTGTCCAGCATGCGCAGCAGCGGAAGGTAGGTCTCTGCGGCTGCTTCCAGCAACCACTCCAGCCCATGCGGCCAGGTGCCGTGGTGGATGACGTACGGCAGGTGAGCGTGCAGCGTCAGGTTCAGGTATCCGACTGGCCGTCTGGAGGTCCTCTTCAGCATGGTCGCGCTTCCTCTGGCCCAGGCATGGGCGCTTTCAGAAATGGCGGGTGGAACCTGGTCATATTCCCGGCAGTTGTGGCGAATCTACCACAGGCATTTTGCTGGAAATGTGACAAACAGCACACATCGCAATGACAAGAGCCGGAAGGCAAACGGCGGCATGGAGCCGTTCCATACCGCCGTCGTGGGGAAATAGACACTTCAGTTGCGTTGCTGCAGGCCTGGCTCCTCGCTGCCGGAGTCATACACCTTGACGCCGCCCGCACCGGTAGAGGTGGTGACCGTGACCGGAGTGGAGAGGCGGAAGCGAATCAGCGACTCGGAAGGAATCTGCACCTGCTCGCCCCTGGTCACGGCATTGGCTCCGGCTCCCAGACCGCCGCCTGTGGCCGCGCCGATGGCCGCGCCCTTGCCGCCGCCAAAGATGCCGCCCAGAATTGCGCCAATGGCCGCCCCGGCACCGACCTTCGTCGCGGTGTTCTTGCCGCGTCCTTTGCCTTCCTTGTTATACGGATCGGTGACTACGGCAGTCCGCTGGCCATGGGGCGAGATGTAGGAGAGTTCAATGCTCAGCAGTGAGCTGCCTTTGAAGTGTGCTGCGTCCTTCACGTCCACCACGCGGCCAATCACAGAAGTGCCGGCAGGAATTGCCAGCATCCCGTCCGAAGTGATGTCCGACGCGACAACGCCGTGAAAGGCCGATCCGGGCTGTGTGGAGGCGCTGTCGAGCGTTTCCGTGATCCGGACGGGAATCATGCTGCCCGCGGCAACAGTAACGGTTTTAACAACAGGTTTTGGCGGCGGCGGTGGTGGGGTGTTGCGCACAATCGGTGCTGCCTGGGGAACTGGAACCGGCGCAGGCGCTGGAGGCGCAGCCTCGGCAACCTGGCGGGTGCGGCGAGGGCGGGTCTCCCGCACGCGCGGCCTTTCTGGCGCAGGAGCCGGAGCGGCCATCGCAGTTTGTGCCGCCTGCACGTCCAGGTTATTCAGCACCTGCCTGACGCCGGCCACCGATGCCGCGTCATCCGATGCCAGCGCTTTGGCCGCGCTGTTGCTCACCGTGCCGGAGAGTGTGACCACGCCGTTGGAGACAGCCACCGCGATCGGCTGATTCGCCAGGCCGGAATCGCCTGCAATCCTGCTTTGAATGCTGTTGGCAAGTGTCGCATCGTCGGGAGCGGCTGCGGCCTGCTGGGTCTGCTCTGCTGGCTGGGTCTGCCGCTGTTTGCAGCCGGATGCCAGAACAAGCGCCAGAGCCAGGGCGCCTGCCTGTACGGTGCGGGTTGCTGTGCGAATTGGGAATAGCGTACTCATAACGTGCTCCTTCATAGAGGTTGCCGCAAAGTGTTGTCTGCTAAGGTGACAGGATCTCACTCTTAGACGTTTCCTCCCGCGGAAAAGGATGCAGTGTTGTTTCGCAGGAGCTCGCGCTATCACGGTATCACGCAACCTGTTGCGAAATGTTGTGCGTCGCAGAAGAGGGCAGGGAATCTTCCTGTGCTAAAAGGAAGTAGGAAAACAGAGAGTGGTGCTGTCAGGGCGCGCAATTCGGCTCTATCGCGTTGAAAAACAAAATTTTATTAGTAAGATGTAACGCCAGAGGGGAGAATTGGATTTGCTGTGCGCAATTGGATTTGCTAGCATCCAGATTCAATCGCCGAACTTGTCGGTTGCGATGCGGAAAGATGGTTCATCACCGAAACAAGGAGGAAGAAATCATGGCAGATAACGACGGTAGCGCAGGAATTGGATGGTTTTTGGCTGGGCTGGGCTTTGGCGCCCTGCTGGGCGTGCTGTATGCCCCGAAATCCGGAAGAGAGACCCGCGAGGACCTGGCGGCAAGTGCCCGCGATGCCCGCGAACGGGCAGAGCAACTGGTGGATCAGGGTCGCGAGCAACTGGACCGCTATGTGGACCGCGGCAAGGAATACGCGGAACGTGGACGGACCCAGTGGAGCCAGTACGTGGACCGCAGCCGCGGTTTTGTGAATGAGCAGCAGGATAAAATTTCAGCCGCGGTAGATGCAGGCAAGCAGGCCTACCAGTCCACCACCACGGAAACGCACTCCTAAGCACATGAAGAGGAAAGAGCAGGCATGATGCAAGTTGCAGCGATCTACGCTCTGGCCATGATCCAGGGTGGAGACAATCTGGTTCTGGGGATAAACACCAGGCTGTTTCTGGTGTTCACCGCGCTGCTGGTGGTCGCTGTCGTTCTGCAGACAGTGATTCTGCTGGCGATGGCGCTGGGTGCGCGCAAAGCGCAGCAGCGCATGGTGGCGATTGCCGAAGACCTGCAAAATAAGGTCACGCCGATTCTGGACACCACCCGCATCATGGTCGAGGACGCAGCTCCGAAGATCAAAGTGGTGACCAGCAATGCTGTAGCGGCCAGCTA
The DNA here is from genome assembly GCA_022736715.1 of Edaphobacter aggregans. Taxonomy (GTDB): domain Bacteria; phylum Acidobacteriota; class Terriglobia; order Terriglobales; family Acidobacteriaceae; genus DZDJ01. The sequence continues at coordinate 56,980 of DZDJ01000007.1, read as the reverse complement.
TCTGCTGCGGGAGCAGGCCGAGCATCTGCATGACACGGTGGAAGAGATCAGCGTGCGGGCGCGGCATCAGGTGGCGCGTGTGGACGGCATGGTCTCCGGCGCATTCGATGTGCTGACGAAGGCGGCCGGTTCACTGCAGGAAGGTGTAATGGCGCCGGTCCGGCAGGTGACGGGGATTCTGAATGGCATCCGCGCCGGGCTGGATGTGTTGCGGAACAAGAGACGCAGGGACCACTCTGAGGCAGACGAAGATATGTTCGTCTGATTGCCTTTCTGGCAGTCCTTCTGGCAAACGTTGCGATGTATGGTCTGTCAGCGGCTGGATTTATACAGATTTATACAATCCAGCCGCCGCCGACCACTTCGTCCCCATCATAGAAGACGGCGGCCTGTCCTGGAGTGACGGCGCGCTGTGGCTCGTCAAAGGTGGCCACAGCTTCTTCTGCACTGGCCATGCGAAGGGTGGCCCAGGCGGGCTCATGGCGGTGGCGAATCTTGATCTGCACGCGCATCGGCGCATCGAGCGCGGCAACGGAGACCCAGTTCAGCCGCCGCGCGCGGAGTTCATGGCTCAGCAGGTCCTGATTACTGCCCACCACCACCTTGCGTTCGGCTCCGTTGATCTGAATCACATAGAGCGGATTGGCTGCGGTGACCCCCAGCCCCTTGCGCTGGCCCACGGTAAAGTTGTGGATGCCCTCGTGGCGGCCCAGCACTTCTCCGCTGGTGGTGACCAGATCGCCCGCCGTATCGGGAATCTGCTCGCCCTGCTCCTGCAGATACGCATCCAGAAACTTTTTGTAATCGCCGCCGGGGATGAAGCAGATCTCCTGCGAATCCGGCTTCTGCGCCAGCGCCAGTCCATGATCGCCGGCCAGCTCGCGCACGGCTGGCTTGTGCATGTGGCCAAGCGGAAAGAGCGTGCGGCTCAACTGCTCCTGCGTCAGGCCAAAGAGGAAGTAGGTCTGATCCTTGGACTTGTCTGTTGGGCGCTTCAGAATCCAGCGGCCGCGCGCCGGGTCGTACTCGTTGACAGCGTAATGGCCAGTGGCGATGCGGTCTGCGCCAATCTGACGGGCCGTCAGCAGCAACTGGTCAAACTTCAGATGGTTGTTGCACAGCGTGCAGGGGATGGGCGTGCGCCCGCTCAGATACTCGTCCACAAATGGGCGGACGACGTCCTCTTCAAAGCGCTCCTGCTGATTCACAACGTAGTATGGAATGCCGAGCTGCTCGGCCACGCGGCGGGCATCGTATACGTCGTCGATGGAGCAGCAGCGACCCTGCACCGGCTCACCGCTGTGCGCACCGGGCAACCGTCGCTGGTTCCACAACTGCAGCGTGAGGCCCACAATCGCATGGCCTTCGGCGCGCAGCATGGCCGCCACGGCGGAGGAGTCCACGCCGCCGGACATGGCGACGGCGATGGGAGCCGCGGCCGTGTCGCTGACCGGTGCTGCATTCGGAATGTGCTGTGCGGTTGCCATCAATCTGATGTGCGGTTCTGTGCCTGCACTGCTTCTATTGTCGCAGAAACCGGGCAATTCGTTGCAGAAGCGCATGGGCACGGGGGAGCTTTCCGGGACTAAAGTCTTTTGAGATAGGCCTTTGCCAGTTCCAGTTCCGGGAAAAGCCGTTCCTCGGCCTGAAATTCGCGGGAGTGCACGCAGCGGCGGCCTCCGCGCACCTTCACCGGATGCCTGAGGTGCAGCATCTCGTGATAGAGCAGATATTCGATGGCGTACCGGGGCGTTCCCGGACGATCGAAGATGCGGCTGACGACGATAGTGTTGTGCGCTGCGTCGTAGTGGCCCAGCATGCGGCGCGCGGCCTGCGTACTCCAGGTGAGGGTGGGGCGGCCCAGCAGTCCATGGAAAAAGCGACGGTTGACGGCCTCGAAGACTTCTTCCAGATCGTAGATGTGGCCCTGGGCGCTCCCAATGCGTTTACGGCCGCGCGTCTGGCGGATGTGCTCGGCCTGGCGCGTCATCATGTCGCTGGAGACATAGCGGCGGTAGCGGTCCGCATGGCTGGCGGCGATGGGTCTGCGGTAGAGCTTGGCCAGCAGAATGTGGGCAATGGCGCGCAGCACGGCCTCTGGAGCATTTTCCAGCAGGTCAGAGAGCCGCACATGCAGCTCGCCCTCACGCAGGCGGATGGTGGTGTTGAGGCTGGTGAAGCGGCGGAAGCGGATATCGAGGGCAGGGACGGGCGCGCGCGGGCGCAACTCCCGGTATTCCTGATGAAAAATTTCGTTCAGTTCGGGTGTCACTGGTTTGAGCTTAACATGCGCTGTGGCGTGCGTCAGCGTGGCAGGACGAGCGGCTGCTGGGGCTGTTCTTTTTTTGGCGGATGTTTGGCAAACCAGGCATCCTGGTCGTCGAGCAGCTTCTGTGCCGATTCGTGAATGTCCTTGGCCGCCTCCTGCGCATTTTCGCGGACAATGGAATAGGCCGCGTTGTCCGGCGGTTCGGCCAGTACGGCCGGCCACTTTTCACTGGCTGCAACCAGTTTTTTCAGGGCCTTGCGCACATCGGCGTGGCGCGACTGGTAGTCGTCCAGATTGTCGTCCAGTTCGTCAGCCAGGCCAGAAAATTGCTGCATCAGGTCATGCAGTTGTTTTTCCCGGTCGGCAATGCGGCGGGCGCTGGCCACATCGTGGATGTGCGCAATGCGCTCGTCCATGAACTTCCGGAACAGGGCGACGCGTTCGTTGGGCTGGTCCGCGACTTCGCGTACCTGGTCAACCTCTGTGTCTGTCAGCGCATCATTGCCCACCTGCGCCTGCAACTGCCGGAGAGAACCAGAGCAGAGCAGCAGGGCCGTAAACGAAAGCTGGCAGGCAAAAGTTGAGCGGAGCAACGATCGTTTCCTCCTGCGCATCACAGCGTACCACGAGATACGAATGGTCCGGCAAGGGAACACGTTAAGCCGCATAGGCGCCGATTGGGCCTGTGAAGAAGGCCCTGTTCTTTTCCGGGTCCTTTTCGGTTGTAGCCATGTGGTTGGCAGCAGCCTGACGCAGTTTGTCTTTGGTGCGGCATGGCACGCGCATCCCGGCAGCTTGTTTCAAGTCGCCATTGAGCCGTTCATCGGGGTTCAACTCAGGGGGAGCTGGGCAGGTGGAGGGCCTCGATCTGTTCGGTGTGCCCGGCCAGCCACTTCTTCACCGGACGCGCCAGAGTTTGCCGGCAAGCTGTGCATATGCAGGTGTACAATGAGGCGAGATGTCAGGCACGCATTCTGCGCGGAAGCACACTGTTCAAAACCAGTTCAAGTATTTCTCACCGGAGTCAAAAGCAGGAGGTCCCTTTGCTGAGGATTGTGCGTATACTGCCACTGGTCTTTTGCATGGCCGTTCTGTGGGCACCATGCAGGACTCTTTTTGCTGCAGACATGCCGTCGCAGGACATGTCTCTACGCCAGGCAATCGATCTCGCTGTTGCAAATCGGGCGGAACTTCGCGCGGCAAACAGGAACACTGAGTCGACAGTCCAGCTTCGCCGTCAGGCGGGCCTTATACCGAGTCCGAGGTTCTTCTATCAGTCGGAGAACCTGCGGCCAGGAATGACGTTTACGAAGGACGTAGACACCTACGCCTACGGCACGGAGGTTCTTGAGATTTCGGGCAAGCGCTCTGCAAGGATAGCTACAGCGGAAAATGGGATCGCTTTTTCCAGGTTGACGTCTGAGCAGCAAAAGATCGCAATTGAATTTAGCGTCGCACAGGACTATTGGGAGGCGCTGCGCTTGCAGTACATGCAGTCCCTGGCTGCACAGAATGTGGAATACTACCGCGAGATTCTCGACTATCACCAGAAGCGATTCAAAGAGGGCAAGATCGCTGACATCGATTTGCTGCGGGTACGGCTGGAGGAGGCGCGCGCCGAGGCCAACATGGAGTCGAACCGGCTGGCTGAAGCTGAAGGCAAACAGCGGCTCGCCCGCGACATGGGCCTGACGGAGGCGGCAAACTGGCGACTAAGTGAACGCTTCGATGTATTGGAGTCGCCGCACTCTTCTATGGCACCGGGCGCGCTGCAACCGGAAACGATCGCGGTCAAACTGGCGCGTCAGGCAATTGAGGCGGCACGTGCAAACCTGATGGTGCAGAAGGCCCAGGGGCGGCCTGACGTCGATGTGCTTTTTGGATACAAGCGTCAGGCGGGATTCGCGGATGTACCGTTCAACTCCATGCTGGCTGGTTTTCAAATGAATGTCCCCATCTTCGACCGTAACCAGGGCGCGGTTGCGGCAGCCCGCCTACAGGTGCAGGCGAACACGGCAACGCTGTCATCGGTCCAGCAACGAAAGGCGGCCGATCTGGTTCTGGCGCGGATGGCCTACGATACCTGGAAGCGGCAGGTCACCGAGCGCTATCAACCTATTCTGAACCAGGCAGTGGACATTGCGAATGTTTCACGCGCCGCATACCTTGAAGGCGGCATCGATTTGCTTAGATTGTTGGATGCAGAGAAGCTCCGGGTCGACGTCCAGAACTCCTGGGTGGATGCACTGGGCAACTATCACCAGAGCGTTCTCGCGCTGGAATATGCCGGGGGAGTTGAGCCATGAACCTGGATGCTGGATGCAAATTGGAACCGGGCAGTTCCCGGGACTACCGGTCCCGGCAAACGAGAAAAAGAACTCCCAGCGCTGGAGCCGTTCTGCTTCTTGCTTTTCTCGCATGCGCAAATTGTTTGAGTGGCTGCCGCAAGCCTGTTCCGGGTGCGCCGGAGCCGCAGACCGGTACACTGAAAAAGCCGGCGGAAGTGGTGCTCCCCCTTTCAGCGCAGAAGGGCGTCATCGAGACGGTCGAAGTGACTGCACAGCATGAGCCGGAGCTGCAACAGTTTCCCGGCAGAATTGTACTGCCAGACAATGAAACCTGGCACGTCGGCACGCTGACAAGCGGCCGCATAGTGCAGGTGTATGCCAATCTTGGCGACCATGTGCATAGGGGCGATGTAATGGCGCGAATGTACAGCTACGATGTGCAAGAGGCCCGTGCCGCATATGCCACGGCCCTTGCAGAGAGAGACCGACTAGAGTCCGCGGAGGGCCAGGCGCAGATAAACTTCGATCGCATGCAGCGGCTGTATGGTCTGCGAGCGGCCTCCGTGGAACAGACGGAGCAGGCAAAACAGGATCTTGTCCGCTCGAAAACCGCCCTTAAAAACGGACAGACCGAAGTGGTCCGCAGCCGGACCCATTTGGAACAAAATCTTGGCGTAAAGGCGGATGTGCCGGCAAATAGGAGCGGTGAAAATGCCGATCTGGTTCCAATTGTTGCTCCGGCAAGTGGATATGTTCTGCAGAAAAATATCACTCCTGGAACAGCGGTTGCACCCGCAACGGACCTTTTCGTGCTGGGAGATACCAGTCACTTGTGGATGCTGGCGTCCATCGGCCAGGAATATCTGACCAAGGTCAAATTAGGGCAAGCTGCCTGGGTCACGGTTCCGGGAGTTTCAGGGCAGCGCTTTTCCGGGAAAATCACAAATATCGGGCAGCAGTACGACCCTGTGACACGCAGACTTCCGGTTCGTATCGACTTGCAGCAGACCTCCGCGGTTCTGCGCCCGGAAATGCTGGCGACTGCGGAGATAGCGGTGGGAGAAACACGGGACCTGATTCTGATTGCGCCAGAGGCAGTCCAGCAGGTAAATGGGCAGGATGCAGTTTTCGTTCGCACAGCCGTGGACCGTTTTGAGCTGCGACCGGTGCGTACGGCCGGCTTTGTCAATGGCAATGTGGCGCTGAGCGATGGCGTGCATCCAGGCGAAGAAGTGGTGACGCGGGGCAGTTTTTTGTTGAAGTCGCAATTGCTCAAAGCAGCCATGCAGGGAGGTTGATACAGGATGCTGGCAAGGGTAATCGCGTTTTCACTGACGTATCGCTGGGCAGTTCTGCTTGCCGTCCTTGTACTGGTCGGGGTGGGCGGCTGGGTTGTCTACACCATTCCCGTTGATGCCTTCCCCGACCTGACAAACAACCAGGTTGTCATTGTGACGGACGCGCCTTCCATGCCTCCCGTTGAGGTGGAACAACTGGTCACTTACCCCATCGAGCGGGCATTGATGGGCATGCCGAAAGAACAGCAGGTACGCTCGATTTCAAAACTTGGCTTGTCGATGATCACAGTGATCTTCGACGATGGCGTACCCACCTACTTTGCGCGCCAGCTTGTGAACGAGCGTTTACAGCAGGCGGCAACTTCTCTTCCGGCAGGCATACGACCGGTCCTGAGTCCTCCATCGACGGCCTTCGGCGAACTCTATCAGTACACACTGAGCGGTGGCGGCCTCTCATCCATGCAACTGAAAGATATACAGGAGTGGGTGATCAAACCGCAATTGAAGACGGTCCCGGGCGTCAGCGACGTGAATACATGGGGAGGAGAAACGAAGCAGTATCAGATCAAGGTCGATCCCGAGCTTTTGATCCAATATGGTCTCACTCTGAAGGACGTGGCGACGAAAGTCGCCGAGAACAACGCCAACTTTGGCGGTGGCTATATTGAGCACGCATATGAGCAGTACACGCTGCGGGGCATTGGCAGGGCCTCCACTGTGGATGATATAGGCAAAATTGTGGTTTTTTCAAACCGGGGCGCGCCAGTTTTGCTGCGTGACATTGCCAGCATAGATATTGGTCCAGCGCCGCGTCAGGGTGCTGTCCTGCGGAATGGAGAAACCATATCCGGCATGGTCATCATGCTAAAGGGCGAGAATGGCAAGCGGGTCATCGAACAGGTAAAGCAGAGGCTGGCCGGCCTCCATCTTCCCGCAGGCGTCAGGCTGTCGCCGTTCTACGACCAGTCGATCGTCATCGATGGAACGCTCCATACGGTGGAGCGCAATCTTTTAGAGGGATTTATTCTTGTCAGTATCGTTCTTCTCGTTTTTCTGGGGAACATTCGAGCGGCGCTGGTGGCGGCCTCCATCATCCCTCTGTCGCTCCTCTTCTGCTTTCTTGGCATGAAGGTCTTCGGTATCAGCGCAAATCTGATGAGTCTGGGCGCCATTGATTTCGGCATGATCGTCGATGGCGCGATTGTCGTGATCGAAAACTCCGTGCATCGAATGCAGGAACATTCTGGAGAAGAAGATCCCACCCGCTCCATCTTAGAGGCAAGTTCGGAGGTCGCCAGGCCAATGACTTTCGGCGTGCTGATTATCATTGCGGTGTATCTGCCGATTTTGTTCCTTCAGGGGCTGGAGGGACGCATGTTCCGCCCCATGGCCATTACCGTCTGCTCTGCACTGCTGGGATCTTTGCTGCTTGCACTTACTCTGATACCAGCGCTCAGTTCCTTCGTCTTCAGCAAAGGGATCAGGCGCACGGGAAACACGCAGAAGGCCTCCTGGATGGACCGCCTGCGCGGGCACTACACGAGGGGACTCTCATGGGTCATGCAACACCGGCTTCCTGTCGTCCTTGCGGCCTTCGGGGTCATGGGCATTTCACTCATTTCTCTGGCCTTCATTGGAACTGAATTTATGCCTCGTCTCGATGAGGGTTCCATCCTGATAGAGACGAGAAAACTTCCCGGCATTTCGCTGACGGAATCGGTTGAGATTTCCAAGCGGATAGATAAGGTCCTGCGTTCATTTCCGGAGATACAGGATGTAACAACGAAGATCGGCCGCCCCGATTTTGCGACCGAGGCCATGGGAATCAATGCGGGTGATGTCTACATCTCGCTCACGCCCGAGAAGCAATGGAAAAGGTTCCACTCCAAAGAGGAGCTGATTGATGCAGTGGACAGGAAGTTGGCGCAGGTGCCCGGCATCAGCTACAACTTTACCCAGCCCATGGCGATGCGGCTGGATGAAACCGTGTCTGGTGTAAAAGCGGACCTGGCCATCAAGATATTCGGTGAGGACTTTTCGCGGCTCGACGCCATCGCGCAGCAGGTGCTGCATCAGGTGGACACGGTAAGGGGTGCGGCTGACGCGCAGATTGAAGTGAACTCCGGAGTTGCCGAGTTGACTGTGAACATACGCAGAGATGCCCTGGCGCGTTACGGGTTGAATGTCGCTGACGTCCAGCAGGCCGTGGAGGCGGGCGCATCCGGAGCGGCCATTTCCGAAGTGGTCGACGGCCAGCGTCGTTACACGATCGCATTGCGATTGCCGGACAGGTATCGCGCCAATGCGGAGTCGATCCGGAGGATTCCATTGCGCGCACCCGGAGGCGAAACGGCGACGCTCGGAGATGTGGCGGACATTGCAGTGGTGCGTGGCCCGGAGAAGATCTACCGTGAGGATGGTCAGCGCCTGATCGTCGTGATGTCGAATGTACGAGGCCGCGACCTGGGCAGCTTCGTAGCGGAGGTCGAGCGCAAAGTGAAGAACAACGTCAATCTGCCTGCCGGCTACAGCCTTACCTATGGCGGGCAGTTTGAAAACCAGCAACGCGCCACCAGAAGGCTGCTGTTGGTGGTCCCATTGGCGCTCGGCATCGTGTTCAGCCTGCTGTATATGACATTTCATTCCATTAAATTTGCCCTGCTCATACTGACCAACATTCCGTTCGCACTCGTCGGCGGTATCGCGGCTCTGTGGATATTTCATATCAATCTGAACCTCTCCGCGTCTGTGGGATTCATTGCCTTACTCGGCGTTGCCGTACTCAATGGCGTCGTACTCGTCAGTTCCATCAATCAACTCAGGGACGGAGGATCGTCCTTGCGCGATGCGGTGCTGCAAGGTTCCAGCAGAAGACTCAGGCCTGTCTTGATGACTGCCCTGGTCGCAAGCCTGGGATTTGTTCCGATGGCGATTGCAACATCGATTGGTGCTGAAATCCAACGGCCATTGGCAACGGTGGTCATCGGCGGACTCATCAGTTCCACGCTTTTGACCTTGTTTTTGCTGCCCACGCTTTATGAGTGGGTCGACCGTCAGCCGGAAGACCAGAGGGTGCTGGCTACGGAACCTTGATCTATCGATCATCGGCCATCGAAAGATGAAATTGGTGTTCTTCAGAACGTGAAAACAAAGCGGCTAAGGGAAAATGGATGGTTCGCGGTTGCCGGCGCGGTAACCTTGGGTTGCTGCGGCGTCAACGTGATGAAAACTAAAGAGCCGGGGCGGAGAATGGGCATCCCGGTGCTCTGACGCGCGGTAGCCTCCGCTGCCTGTTGGTCGCGTCGGCTCAAGGCCCTGGCCCCGTCTTACACTCTCTTTGCATTTGTTTAACGCTGCGCGCTGCCGAGTTGCTGGAGCAGCAGGGCCCGCTGCGCTGCCAGCACCGTGGCTGCTTCTCCCTGTGCCTGCATTTTGCCGTCTTCCAGCACCAGCACCTCTGCGCCTGCCAGAAAAACCTCGCTCAGGTTATGGGTCACCATCAGCACCGGCGTTTGGGTGTGCGCCAGCCAGTTGCGCAGGTCTTCAATCAGCGCCTCTTTGAGAGCAATATCGAGGCCGGTAAAAGGCTCGTCCAGCAGCAGCAGCCGGGGCTCCGGCGCCAATGCGCGCGCCAGCGCCACCCGTTGTGCTTCGCCGCCGGAGAGCTGCGCTGGCTTGCGCGTGGCCAGATGGCTGGCCTGAAAGAGCTGCAGCATCTGGGCAACGCGATCCTGGGGAATGTGATTCTGGGCAACGTGATCCGTTGTGGCACTTCCAGCCGATCTGCCGCGCAGCCCAAAAGCCACGTTCTGCGCGACGCAAAGATGCGGAAACAGCGCAGGCCGCTGCGATACCAGCCCGATCCCGCGTGTCCACGGCGGCAGAAAGACGCCAGAATTTGTGTCCGTAAGCAGGATTTCTTCGGTTCGCTGCCGCAGCGCAATGCGTCCCTGCTGCGGACGAACCAGCCCGGCAATGGCGCGGAGAATCGTCGTTTTACCTGCACCGGACGGGCCAAAAAGCACACTCCAGGGTTGAGACAGGTCAAAGGTCAGCGCCATTGCCACCGTGCCAACACGGTGTTGCAGCGATACACTCAGGTGGGTCGGCTTAGACAATGCGCCCTCGATCTTCCTTCCCCGCAGGGCGGCGCGCATAGATGGCCACCAGCGACAGGAACGAGATCAGCACCAGTGCGAAGGCCGTGCGATTCGCCTGTCCATACTGGAAGTCCTGCACCTGGTCATAGAGCGAAATGGAAAGTGTCCGCGTCACGCCGGGAATATTGCCGCCCAGCATCAACACCACGCCAAATTCCCCCACCGTGTGCGTGAAGCTGAGCACCGCGCTGGTCAGCACAGCGGCGCGCGCCAGCGGCAGCACCACTCGCAGCAGGATGCGCAGCGGGCCCGCTCCCAGAATGGCCGCCGCGTCCAGGATTTCGGCAGGGACTGCCGCGAATCCGGCAACCAGCGGCTGCACGGCAAAGGGCAGGCTGTAGAGCACAGACCCAACCACCAGCCCGGTGAAGGAAAACGCCAGCGGATGCCCAATTAGATGCGTAATCCAGCGTCCCAGCGCCGTGGTTGGCCCCAGTGCGATGAGCAGATAAAAGCCAAGCACCGTGGGCGGCAGCACCAGCGGCAGCGCCACCGTGGCCTCTACCAGCGCCTTCCAGCGCGCACGGCTGAAGGCAATCCAACTGGCCAGCGGCAGCGCAATCACCAGCAGGACAAGCGTGGTGGTGATTGCCAGCCGGATTGTGAGCAGCAGAGCCTGCGTATCCATTCGTAAACAATCCAGGAAGCCAGCAGTGCCGCTACTGCGCTGGCAGCAGTCCCTGTTTGGCCAGTTGCTGCTGCACCTTGCCAGACAGCAGAAAGCTCAGGAAGGCGTGCGCAGCCTTGCGGTTGGCAGTGTGCAGCAGCACCACTGCGTATTGCCGCAGCGGCGGATAGCTTTGGCTGGGAATGAACACATACGTGCCCAGCTTGCGAAAATGCTCCGTGCTGGCCGCCGTCAGCGAGAGGAGCCCCGCCTGCGCATTGCCGGATTCGGCAAACTGTGCCGTCTGCGCAATGTTTTCCGCTACCACAAAGCGCGGCCGCAGTGCATCGATTAGTTTCATCGAGGTAAGCGCCGCAATTGCCGCGCGGCCATACGGCGCATGGTTCGGATTCGCCACCGCCAGCCGTTGCAGTCTGGGGTTTTTCAGCGTAGCCAGCGAAATCGGCTGCACGGGAGAGTCCTTGCGCGCCCACAGCACCAGCGCGCCCCGCGCATAGGGAATCGGACGAGGTGTGTCGGCCAGCCTGGCTGCGACTATTTTCTGCGGAAAGTCATAATCTGCCGCCAGAAACAGGTCCATCGGCGCACCGTTCAGTATCTGCGTGGCCAGGGTTGCGGATGAGGCAAAGGAAATTTCCACATGCGTCCCCGTGGCCTTCTCATATTGCTGGGCAATGCCCGGCAGCAACGGCATCAGGTCCGCGGCTGCGGCAACGCGGATTGTTTTCTTTTGCTGCGCCAGCGCATGGCTGGTCACCAGCAGAATCAACAGTAAGGACAAGAGCAGACGAAGACGGCATTGAACAGAAAAATTTTCACACACGGAGCACCATCACCTCAGTGGATTTGATCAGAGCAGCTGCTGTTTCTCCCACCTTCAGGTTCATGGCCTGCACCGCCTCCGACGTAATGATGGAGGTAATGATCTGGCCGCCGATGGAGAGCTTCACCTGGGCCAGCAGGCCATCCAGCTTGATTTCCACCACGCGGCCCACCAGTTGGTTGCGTCCGCTGATGGTCTGCTGGGCCTTGCGGCGTGGGGTGGCCGGAGTTTTGGCCTTGTGGAGAAAGGCGTCCAGCTCGGCTTCCGGAATCCGGTAGTGGCCTCCCGGTGTTTTGGCGGCCTTCAACTTTCCGCTATAGAGCCACTGCTTGATCGTGGGATACGCAATGCCGAGCCGAAGCGCAGCTTCTCTGGGGGTCAACATCGCAGTCATAGACGAAATTATACGGTATGTGATGGAAAATATACACGAAAACAGGCTGATTTCCCTCTATGCGTGCATGTGCGCCGGATTTTGTCCACCCGCACGTCCTTTCTTCGAGAGGGCCAGAAAGCTGCGGGATGGTGCCCTTTGCTGCTAACCTGAAGGTGTCCGAAGAACCGCAGACATAATATCCATGAATAGCAAGACACATCAGTTACGCTGCACCGGGTGCAGTGCCGTTATTTCCGGAGAAGAGGCGGGCAGCGACTTCCGTTGCCCGCAGTGCCATGAGCTGTATGAAGTGGAGTATCCGGGCTGGAGCAGTACCGTAGCAGGCGACGAGGGAAAGCGTAACCTTCCTAATCCCAGCGCTTTACGCTGGCTTTGGAAGGAACGGCGCGAGTCTTTGCAGCCGATTGACCAGAGCGGCGTCTGGCGCTACCGCGACCTGTTTCCCATTCTGGCGGACCTGAATAAGGCTGTGACCCTGCGCGAGGGCAATACGCCGCTCTATGAGCTGACGCGTTGCGCCGCGGCACTGGGGCTGGACTCCTTGCTGGCCAAACACCAGGGCATGAACCCAACGGGCTCGTTCAAAGACACTGGTATGACGGCGGCGTTGTCCGTTGCGGCGGAGCGCGGCTTCCAGTGGGTTGCCTGTGCTTCCACCGGGAACACCTCCGCAGCCATGGCGGCCTATGCGGCACGGGCATGCCTGCGCAGCATTGTTTTTATTCCGGAAGGCAAAATCGCCTGGGGCAAGCTCTCGCAGTCCATGGATTATGGCGCGATGACCGTGCAGTTGAAGACGGACTTCGACGGCTGCGTGCGTGTGCTGGGGGAACTGGTAAAGCGCTTCCCGGTCTATCTGCTGAATTCGGTGAATCCGTACCGGCTGGAAGGGCAAAAGACTGCTGCGATTGAGATGACGGAGCAGTTGGACTGGCAGGCACCGGATCACGTGGTTGTGCCCGGCGGGAATCTGGCGAACGGTTCGGCGCTGGGCAAGGGGTTTGCCGAAATGCTGCATCTCGGCCTGATCAACCACATGCCGAAGATCAGCGTGATTCAGGCCGAGGGCGCCAATCCGCTGTATCGCAGCTTCCAGACCAGCGGAGGGCGCGAGTTGTCGCCGGTGGTTGCGGAGACGCGGGCCTCGGCCATCCGCATCGGCAATCCGGCTTCGTGGAAGAAGGTTGTGCGCGTGATTGAGGCCACGGGCGGTAGCTGCGAGCAGGTGAATGAGCAGGAAATTGCTCTGGCCAAGGCGCAGATCGGCGCGGAAGGCATTGGCTGTGAACCGGCTTCGGCGGTCACCCTGGCCGGGCTGAAAAAGCTGGTGGCACAGGGGAAGGTGGCACGCGAAGAACGCGTGGTTCTGCTGCTGACCGGGCACACGCTGAAGGACTCGGACTACACCATCCAATACCACCGCGGCACCCTGTTGCAGCCGGAAGAAACGGCGCTGGGCAGTGAGACGGAGCAGCGCCAGCACGATGCTTTGCGCAAGCCGCCGCTGGTGCTGGAGGCAGATGTGGATGCGGTGCTACGCACGCTGGAGGCACAGATGCGGAGCGAGGGGCAATCGGCATGAGCACGCCATCGCCAATTTGTTTAAAGCTGCCGGCAACCTCTGCCAACCTGGGGCCGGGTTTTGATGCTGCGGCCCTCGCCATGACGTTTTATCTGGAAGTGGATGCGTGTGCGGCAGAGATCTTCCAGGTGGAGGCTTCGGGCCGCAATGCCGATGTTTGCGGCGCGGTGGAAGGCAATCTGTTGATCGAGACTTACACCGATGTGCTGCGCAAGCAGGGAAGGCCAGTTACACCGCTGCAACTGGTGGTCAACAATGGCATTCCCCTAGGTATGGGGTGCGGCTCTTCGGCTGCGGTAATTCTGGCTGGGGTTGCCCTGGCCGCATATTTTGGACGACTGGGCTGGTCACGTGAGCAGGTGCTGGAAGAGGCCTGCGAACGCGAAGGGCATCCCGACAATGCGGCCGCCTGCTGGCTGGGCGGCATGGTAGTGGCGGCCGTCGAGAATGGTAAGGTCTATGCCGCCAGCCTGAAACCAAAGCCAGCGTGGAAATTGTTGCTGGCGCTGCCGGATATTCCGCTGGCAACCAGGAAGGCGCGTGCGCTGCTGCCGGAAAGCTATTCCAAGGAAGACACCATCGCCAACGTGCAGCGCGTTGCTCTGCTGACGGCGGCCTTTGCGCAGGGCGATGGCTCGCTGCTGCGCGTGGCCATGCAGGACCGCATGCACCAGCCCTATCGGCAGGAGGTTTGTACGCTGTTGCCGCGGTTGTTGCCGCTGGCCGGGCAGGCCGATGTGCTGGGGGTGGCGTTGAGCGGGGCCGGCCCGGCTGTTCTGCTGGTGCTGGACGAAGAGGCTTCTGTGGAAGCGGTGCAACAACAGATTGCAGAGCGGACAACAGGGCTGGGCACCGTGGAAACGGTGGTTTGCGCCATAGAGCCGCAGCGAGTGGACTGGGCTGCGGAGTTCCCGGCCAGTCTACGCTGATTTCATGTTTATTCGGATTTGCAAAAGACGGCCGGAAATGGTCGCCTTTATCTTTTAGTAAACACTGAATTTCTCCGGTTACTAATGGCCGATGAAAATGTAGAAGCTGGATTTTTTGCAAGGCCTGTGCGTAAATAGAATCAATAACTTACAAGATAATCCGGCATGTACTTTTGGGTAAAATTTTTGATTACTGCGATATTACTGAAGTTTTCTTTACAGAGCGGCTTTTTCCCCATATTTTGCAGACTGTGGGCAGTTCTGGGGGAGGGCTGCTCTGGCGCCCGTTGATCTCTCAAGAGATCCGGGCGCTTTTCCCGTCCCTGATACATTTTTCCCGTCACTCTCAGCATGTTGGCAATTGCCTTATGGATTTTGAGGCTGGTCTTTTTTGCTTTTCCTTGCGGAAAGAGGGGCAGCACTGCTCCCGGAATGAATCAAATGTTGACGTGGTTACATCTATAAAGTGTGCTCGCTGCTACACTAAAGATCGTGCAGCAGCAGAAGAAATCTCAGGAGGAGAAATGGCAGGCAGCGCAGTTTTGGAAGTGAACGATGCAACATTTGAGAAGGAAGTATTGCAGTCCGAGCAGCCCGTGCTGGTGGACTTTTGGGCAGCTTGGTGCGGACCCTGCCGCGCACTGGCGCCAGTGGTGGACGAGGTGGCGAACCAGTACACCGGGAAGCTGAAAGTGATGAAGATGGACGTGGACAGCAACAACGCTACGCCAATGCGCTATGGTATCCGCGGCATTCCGGCACTGCTTATCTTCAAGGGCGGCAAAGTGGCCGAGCAGATTGTGGGTTATGTGCCCAAGGACACGATTGAAAAGAGCCTGGTCAAGGTGATTGGCTAAACGCTGCTCTGCAGTACTTCAGTGGTACGGCAGAAGCGTCTATTTGATATTTTTTTGGAAGGGCCCGATAGCATCTCAACGGAGACTGCTGCGGGCCTTTTCCTGTTGCAACGGCCATCAGGAGTACTTACGCAGGACGCCGAGCACTCTTCCCTGGATGGTGACGCTGGCTGCCGCAGCATAAATTGGAGCCATTTCCGCGTTGGAGGGTTGCAGGCGGATCATGTCTCCCTCGCGATAGAAGCGCTTCAGGGTTGCATCCATCCCATCGACCAGCGCAACCACAATCTCGCCTTCATGGGCTGTGCGGGTGCGCTCCACGAGCACGTAATCGCCATTGACAATGTGCTCATCGCGCATGGAATCGCCGCGCACCTCCAAAGCAAAAGCCTCACGGCTGCCGATGATGTCTCCCAGGGAGATGCTCTCTGCATTTTCGATGGCCTCCACTGGCTGCCCGGCCGCGATTCTGCCCATCAGGGGCAACCGATCGCCGCCTTTGGCGCGGGCCTTTGCCGGGAGCACGTCAATGGAGCGGCTGCGGTTATGTGCCCGCTGTAGCATCCCTTTGTTCTGCAGGTTGGTGATGTGCTTATGCACCGTTGCCAGCGAACTGAGGTTGAGTCCGCGCGCAATCTCCTCGTAGGAGGGGGAATAGCCGTTGCGCTGTGTGAAGCTGGTCAGGAAATCGAGAACCTCTTTTTGCCTGCGAGTAATAGCCATGGGGTGGATTATAGCGAATAAAAAGCGAATTACAAGCAAAAAGAGAAGAAATCTGGAAGAACTTCCGGGAAAGTGTCAATGCTTGCGGCCGCCGAGCCATTTTGCGCTGCCCAGCAGCAGCAGCATGGCGCCCAGGGGCAGACAGCCGATGGCAAAGACCAGCGCCAGCCAGCCGGAATTGGTATGAGGGCCGTGCATATCAGGCTGCCCCAGCAGCAGCACCAGCAGCGCGCAGACCAGCCCGAATCCAAAGACCCCCCCGCCGGCGCAGAGCAACGGAAGCGTGCCATCGGAGTTGCGTTTGGACTGGTTTGCGGTAGATTGATCTGGCATCATGCAGCTGGCTTGTTCGTCCTGCGGTTGACAATGGCCCATGATAGCGCAAAGACGACGGCACAGAAACCAACTGTGATGCCGAGGTTGAGCGAGAGGGGAAAATCCGTTGCTTGGGTGGGAAAAAGTCCGTTGCGCAGCGCATCTACGCCATAGGTGAGCGGATTGAGCCGCATGCAGAGGCGCAGCCAGCCGGAGGCCCCGCTGGCGGGGAAAAGCGAGCCGGAGAGCATCCAGAGCGGCAGCAGAATGAGGTTCACGACGGCGTGGAAGGCCTGGGTGGAGTCCATGGGCCAGGCGATGGCAAAACCCAGCGCCGTGATGACGAAACTGATGAGCACGATTACCAGCACGCTCAGCGCGGCAGAGACCAGTGTGGGGTGTACCCCGACCAGCGGTGAAAACAGCAGGAAGCAGATGCCCTGCAGCGCGGCCAGCGTGGTGCCGCCCAGCACCTTGCCCAGCACGATGGAAGAGCGGCTGATGGGCGCGGCCATCACCGAGAGCAGAAAGCCCTCATTGCGGTCCTGAATGAGCGACATCATGCTGAAGATGGCGGTGAAGAGCACAATCATTACGATGGTGCCAGGGAAGAAAAAGGCAAAATAATGGCCGTCCGAGGCGCCGCTGCCTGTGTGGAAGCTTTTGGCAAAACCCGACCCCAACACCAGCCAGAAGAGCAATGGGGATGCGATGACGCCCACAACGCGGGCCTTCTGCCGATAAAAGCGGACGATTTCGCGTTTCCAGAGCGTAAAGGCGGGCAGCCAGATGCCGGGCGCGGCTGCATGATTGACGCGGGCCGTGGGGATGCGTTGTGGGGATACGGTCGCTGTGGCCATTGTTACTTGCCCTCCTCTGTGGTCTGGGTTTCGGTCCAGAAGCGGTGACCGGTGCGCTGGATGAAGACATCTTCCAGACTGGGTTTGGATACGGAAACGCCTTCAATCTGCCCAGGGAAGGCCTCGACGACTTCGGTCAGGAAGCGGTGGCCCTGCTGGCGTTCGATGCGGACGGTGCTGCCGATGACGGAAGGCCCGGTATCGCGGAAGCGCTGGCGGATGCGCAGGGACAGCTCCTGCGCCGCGTCGTCATTTTTCGCCTCGAAGATGACCATATCGCCGCCGATGGAGGACTTGAGCTCCAGCGGGGAACCGAGCCCGACGAGTTTGCCCGTGCTCAGGATGGCCAGCCGGTCGCAGTGCTCGGCCTCTTCCATCAGGTGCGTCGTTACCAGAATGCTGATGCCTTCCTCATCGCGCAGCATGCGCAGATACTGCCACAGATCGCGGCGCGCGCCGGGGTCGAGCCCGGTGGAGGGTTCATCGAGCAGCAGGACGGAAGGCGAATGGATCATACCCTTGGCCAGTTCGACGCGGCGCTGCATGCCGCCGGAAAGCGTCTCCACGGCATCGTTGGCGCGGTCGGCCAGGGCGACGCGGCCCAGCACCTCCCGCACGCGGGCCTTTAGTTTGCTGCCGCTCAGGCCATACAGATGGCCCTGGTGGACCAGGTTTTCCTGCACGGTCAGCTTGATGTCCACACTGCGCGCCTGGAAGACGATGCCAATCTGCTGGCGGACGCGGTTTGGCTCAGTGGCGGCATCAAAGCCCAGAATGCGGGAATGGCCGCCGGTGGGCACCATCAGCGTGGAGAGAATGCGGAAGAGAGTAGTTTTTCCGCTGCCGTTCGGTCCCAGCAGGCCGAAGATTTCCGCCGGACGCACGGTGAAGCTCAGATGGTCAAGCGCCTGCCGTGTGCCGTAGTTATGGGAGAGCTGATCGAGTTCGATGGGGTGCGGGCTGGTGGCCTGCGGATGAGAGGAGGCAGGAGCGGGATGTTCGCTGAGAACAGCCATAAGCGGTTAAATCCTTCCTTTGGCGTTAAGCATCATGAGGAGCAGCAACAGCGGCAGATAGATGACACTGGCTTTCAGCAGCTCGCGTGCGTAAATACGGGAAGACGGGGCCTGGGGATCGCGCGTGATGCGGGCAAAACGAATGGTGTAGGCCAGATAACCGGCGCCCAGCAGAATGGCGCAGACGCCATAAATGTATCCGGCCATGTGCAGGTAGACCGGCAGCAGGCTGACGGGGATCATCAGCACGGCATAGAGGAGCGCTTCGCGGACGGTCGATTTGCCATCGGGTTCAATCACCGGGCGCATACGGATGCCGCCGCGGGCATAGTCTTCGCGGTAGAGCCAGGCAATGGCCATGAAGTGCGGAAACTGCCAGACGAAGAGCATGGCAAACAGAGCGATGGCCTGCCACTCAACCATGCCGCGGGAGGCCGTCCAGCCAAGCAGCGGCGGCATGGCTCCGGGAAAGGCTCCGATGAAGGTTGCCATCGGAGTGAAGCGCTTGAGCGGTGTGTAGATGGCGACGTAGCTGAGCGAGGTGAGCAGCGTCAGCGTGCCGGTGAGCAGATTGGTCTTTGCGGTGAGCAGCAGCGTTCCGCCGATAACAGCCAGCAGGCCGACGACCAGCGCATGTGGCAGGCTGATGCGGTTGGTGGCTACCGGACGCTGGCCCGTGCGCACCATCAGCGCGTCGATGCGGCGCTCCAGCACCTGATTGAGCGCGCTCGATCCGCCGGAGGCAAGTCCCACGCCGAGGAGAGTGTAAAAGAGCTGATAGTTGAAGCTGCTGATGCCGGTATGCAGCGACCCCAGATAAAACCCGGCCCAGGCCGTGATGACCACCATTGCCGACACGCGGACCTTGAACAGCTCCATGTAATCGCGGACCAGAGAATGGGGAACAGCTTTCCTGGGGTGCATTTGCGCGGCTTGTGTTGCTTGTGTAACGGGGGGGTGCGCGGTCAGGCTCATGCGAAAGACCTCTCATAGGAGAGGATGCCGTAATGTTGGCTCTGGAAAGACATGTTCGGTCTACTTCGGGCTATTTCTGTCTACGGCGCGAAAGAGCAGCGAAGGCTCAATTATCAGGATAACAAAGCAGCCCACGCAGCGCCGGGCGAAGTTGGGAAATGCAGCGATGGAATTGACTCTATTTGCGCAAAAATCATTCCGCGTCGTGCTGCACCAGATATTCATCCATCAGCACAGCGACCAGCACGGCTGTGGGCACAGCGACGAGCGCGCCGACAATGCCGGCCAGGGAAGCGCCGAAGAGCAATGCAATCAACACGGAGAGTCCGGCCAGGTCGACGCTGGTGCGCATGATGCGCGGAGTCAGGTAGGCGCTCTCAATCTGCGAATAGAGGAGCTGGAAGATGAGCACGCCCATCACTTTGCTCCAGGAATCCACTGCGGCCACCATCGCCGCCAGGGCCACGGAGACCAGCGCTCCGGCAATGGGGATGATATTGGTGATGCCCATCAGGACGCCGAGCAGATAGTAATAGCGGATATGGAGCAATCCAAAGACGATGGTGCTGGTGATGCCCAGGATCAGCATCAGCAGGCCCTGCCCCAGCAGCCATTTGCCCATGCGGACCTCGGCGCGTTGCAGGGTTTCGTCCAGACGCTTGCGGCGCGCGGGCGCAAAGAAGGAGAGGAACCACTGGTAGGCGTGGTCGCCCTCCAGCATGAAGTAGACGGTCAGCACGATGCTCATGATGACCTCAAAAATGCGGCTGGCCCAGTTGGGCAGCGAGGAGATGACGTAAGTGGCGGCGGTGGATGCTGCGCGCTGCGCTTCGCCGGTGATCTGGGTCAGGTCGAGCTTATTGGCGAAGGGCAGGTGCTGCAGCCGCTCCACGAGCACAGGAGCGCGTGTGGGAAGGTCGGTGACGAAGGAGCGCAGATCGTAGATGGCTGGCGGCAGCGCCAGTACGGAGAATGCAGTGATGATTGCGATGGAGCCAATGAGCAGGATGGCCACGGCAGCGCCTTTGCCCGGATGCCAGCCGAAGAGCCGCAGGCGCATAATGGGGCGCACGACCGGCGTGAGCACCACGGCGAAAAGTCCGCTGACATAGACCAGCAGCAGCACCTCCCGCAGCAGCCAGCCGACGTACAGCGCCAGCAGCATGGCAATGGCGAACAGAATGTCGCTGCGCAAAGAGCGGGATGCTTTTTCGGGGCTCAGGGGGTTCCTCCGCTGGATGCTGGTTGCGGTTGCCGGCAGCCTTCAGCGAAGGTTGCCGGCAACGGGCTGGATGACCAGTTTCTCCTGCGCAATTTTATCGAGTAAGTAGGCAACTGTGGTGTCGGCGTTGAGCGAGGTGGTGTCAATCCGGATACGGGCGATGCGGGCGTAGTGCGGCAGGCGGCGATGGTAGCGCGCCTCGGCCCTGGCGCGGTCAGCCAGAAAGGGCCGCACGGCGGCGTTCTCCTGTTGCAGGCAGCGCTCGACGAGCACAGCGAAGGGCGCGTCCAGAAAGACGGTCAGCGTGGCCGGGGTCTGCTCCAGCAGCAGGCGATTGGTCAGGATTTCTGCCACGCCACCACCCAGGGCCAGCACGACCTGCTTCCTGCCCAGGGCGGTAGCCAGCGCTTGCGATTCCAGCCGGCGGAAGGCGGCCTCGCCGTCGCGCTCAATCACCTGCGCAATCGTCAACCCGGTGCGTTCTTCGATCAAGGTGTCCAGATCCAGAAACTGCCAGCCCAGCCGCTCGGCCAGCAGGCGGCCGACGGTGCTTTTGCCTGCACCCATAAACCCTGTCAAAACAATGCGATGCAGGGTTTTCCGTGAAGATGTGGTTGTAGCGGCGGCTCTGGATGCGGTGCGCGGCATGGCTGCCTCTGATTCTACGATGCTTCGCTTGTCGGCTTCGAGCTGAGTGTCTTCCTGCAGGGTGGTGGTCACAATTTCCTCCGGTGGTTGAAGTGCATTTGCGGCAAAGCAAAGGGGCCACGACTGGAGTGTCGCGGCCCCTTTGGCGATTGCGTGCTGAAACTGGTCTTACCGGGAATCTTCCAGATGCACACGGGTATACTTCGCCGGAGCCGCTATTGGTTGCCAATAGCGGAAGGTAAAGCATCCGAACTGAAAGTACACGCGATTCATCCTGCACCTGAGGTTAGTGGAAGGGAAACGAAGTTGCAAGTCCTTTGTTGCCAGGTATCATTCCACTTTGAGCGGCACCGGCGGTGCTTCCGCCTCTGCGGCGGTGTCCTGCGCAAGAGCATTTTTAATGTGGTTCCACACGTCCGGGCTGGGGTCATGTGCGGGCAGCAACTGTTTTGCGGTTTCGGCGATGTATTGCAGGTCGCGCACCAGAGCGGCACAGTTGGCGCAGGTCTTCAGGTGGGGATGGTCGGCGATGTCGATTTCCCCGGCGGCCAGCACATCCGGCAACTGCTGCTGAAATTCCACGCACTCTGCTGAATCATTGGGCTGGTGCTTGTCTGTGTCCGTCACTTTGCAGCCTCCTTATGAGCACCCACGTTGCCTGCCCCTGTTCCGGGTGCCTGTTCCCCCTGCCGTAACAGCTCGCGCAGCTTCAGTCTTGCTTTATGCAGCTGCGATTTGCTGTTTCCGGTGGAGCATTCCAGTATCTCGGCAATCTCGTTATGTTCGTAGCCTTCCACATCGTGCAATACAAAAATCAGCCTGTACCCGGGCGGCAGCTCTGCCACGGCTCTTTCCAGAGCGACGCGATCGACGGAGCCGGTCAGGGTTGGGTCCAGAGTACCAAAATCGCGTCTGGGCCCATCTTCCTGCGTAGGATCGAGCGTTTCTTCCAGCGAGATGAGCTGCAGGCCCTTCTTGCGCAGCTGCATCAGCACCAGGTTGACGGTCATGCGGTGCAGCCAGGTGGAAAAGGCCGACTCTCCGCGAAAACTGTTCAGCTTGCGGAAGAGATGCAGGAAGGCCTCCTGCGTCATGTCTTCGGCTTCTGACACATTGCCCAGCATGCGCAGACAGAGCGTATAGACGCGCCGCTTGTGCATGGAATACAGGGTGGAGAAGGCATCGGGATCGCCCTGGCGCGCCAGTTCAATGGCTTCCGCTTCGCCTTCAATCGGCGGGTTGCGCCGCATCATATTACCGGACAAGTTTCCGGCAGGAGGTGTAACAATCTCGCTCATCGTTTGGCCTTCGATCATAGTTGGTTTCGCGATGCTGGGGGAATTTTACTGCTGCAATTGGTGCGGTTCTTATTGCATTTTTAGACTGCGCAGGATGAAGGATTGCCGCCAAGCTGCACATTCCAAAAATCTTGTGTGGTACTTTGCTTCTTGCCCACTCCCTGGTAAGAGCCCAAAAGGCAGTAAAAGGTTGTATCCACCGTTTCCGGCTGTCAGGAGCCGATGAATCGCGCATACAGACTACGGGCCAGCATGGTATCGGTTGTTCCCTGCACGATGGCGCGGCCATCGGCAAAGAGTGTGATGGTGTGCTCGCCGCGCTGGAAGCGCAGCAGCAGGCTGTTGTAGCGGACGATGCCATGCGGTAGCAGGCGGGCCTGCATGGAGGCAAAGTCAACCGGGCGGTGATGCTCATGTATCTGCACGGAGTTGCGGCCGCAGAGGGTGATATGCGGACGGCCTTCTCCGGCGAGGTGAGAGAAGATTCGCTCGCCGCAGACGGCGCAGCCTGCGCGCGGCTTTGCCGCGGTGATCTCCGAGCGCTCGTTGGTCCACAAATCGAACGAGAGCAGCGTGCGGCGCATCTGCGGAATCTGCCCGGTGAGGAACTTGAGCGCCTCGGTGGCTTCGATGGAGGCAGCCAGATTGACCGCAGTATTCAGAATGCCGGCAGTGTCGCAGGTTTCCACCGGGCCAGAGGGTGGCTTGGGAAAGATGCAGGCCAGGCAGGAGGTTTCGCCGGGCAGAATGTTCATAGTGGCGGCATAAGCACCGACGGCCGCGGCGTAGAGCCAGGGTTTGTTCTGCTGCACGGCGTAGTCGTTCAGCAGATAGCGGGTCTCGAAATTATCGGTTGCGTCGAGCACCAGTTGCGCCGGGGCCAGCAGTTCGTGGATGTTGGCGGGAACCAGATCGGCAATCTGCGCATGCACGGTGACTTCGTGGTTGAAGAGCGCAATTTTGCGTTTGGCGGCCTCGGCCTTGGGCAGGGCCTCTTTGGCATCGGATTCATCAAAGAGCACCTGGCGCTGCAGATTGCTTTCCTCCACAAAATCGCGGTCGATCAGGGTAAGCGTACCCACGCCGGCACGCGCCAGCAGACTGGCGGCTGCGGCCCCGGTGGCTCCGCAACCCACGATGGCGGCGTGCGATTGTGCCAGTTGTTGCTGGCCGGTTTGTCCGATGCCCGGAAAGAGAACCTGGCGGGAGTAGCGCTCGGCGGAAAAGCTGCCCTGGGTGTGGTCTGGAGCGTCGGCGGAATGGGTCGTCTGGAGCATAAATGCCTTGCGCGGTGTTGGCCGTTTGGGTGTGGCCAAATACTCCCCGGCTTTTTAAGTATAGGAGAGATTTCCCCGCGGGGCACCAAACCGTTACCCTATCAGCATCGAAGTGGACAGCCGGATGACCGGTTTCTGCTACTAACTAAGGGTCTTGTTGCGTTTGAGAAGGACACCATACCAATTGTTGCCGCGTTTGGACATGCTACTGCGTGCGCTGGGAGTTGCGGCGCTGGTGGTATGCGTGGGCGCGCGATCCGGCGTTGGCCAGTTGCTGTCGGCTGCGGCGGCACAGACTGCGACAGAGCCGGCTCTGGGGCCAGTTTCGGGGCCGGTTTCGGGCAACCTGGCCAATCTGTGGAAGTGGGAAGGTTTGGCGGTGAGCCGGATTCTGTTTGAGGGCGTTACTTATGCGCCGACGGACCGGATGGTGAGGCAGCTTCCGCAGCAGGCGGGGCAGCCGTTGGATGCTGAGAAGGCACGAGAGAGTCTGCGCCGTTTGTTTGCCAGCGGTCGCTATCGCAACATCGAGCTGCGCGGCCTGCTCCAGAACGGGCAGGTGACGCTGCTCTTTATTGGAACGCAGCGGATGTATGTGGGCCGGGTGAGGGTGGTGGGGGTGAAGAGCGATGTGCTGGCCACGTTGCTGGAGCGGGCCTCCAAGCTGGAACCGGGCACGCCGTTCTATCCGAACCGGTTGAATACAGCGACCCAGGCGCTGAAAGAGACGCTGGCGCAGAACGGCCACTTTGATCCGGCGATTGCGGCTTCTACGCAAAATGACCTGGCGAATCAGCAGACCAACATCACGTTTACGGTGGGCATTGGCAAGCAGGCGCGTGTGGGGACGGTGGCGGTGACGGGCGATCCGGGGATGACGGCGCAGCAGTTCCGCAAGAAGGGCAAGCTCAAAGAAGGTTCGAAGGTGGACCGCGATACGGTGACGCGCGCGCTTTCGAAACTGCGCGGCGCATATCAGAAGAAAGACCGGCTGGAGGCTGCGGTAACGCTGGAAAGCCAGCAGTATATTCCTCTGGTGAAACGTGTAAATTACGACTTCAACGCAAAGCAGGGGCCAGTGGTGAAGATTGTGACCGAAGGGTTGCGGCTGAGCAAAGGCAAGCTGAAGCAGCTGGTTCCGATCTATGAAGAAGGAACGATTGATGAGGACCTGCTGCATGAGGGAGTGCGCAATCTGCGGGATGCGCTGCAGCGGCAGGGATACTTCAACGCCAAGGTGCAGGTGCATACCCGGCAGGTGGACAGCAATCACGAGATGGTGGTGTTTGAAGTTCAACGGGGCATCCGCTACAAGGTGACTGCCGTGACCCTGCATGGCAACAAATATTTTGACAACGACACGCTGCGCGAGCGCATGAAGGTGCAGAAGGCGGATGCGTTTTTGCGCCACGGACGCTACAGTTCGGACCTGTTGAATGCCGATGTGCAGGCGATTACGGGACTGTATCGGGCAAATGGTTTTGATGATGTGAAAGTGACGACATCGGTGAAAGACGACAGTAAATCGCCCGATGGAAAGCCGCTGAAGACCGGAACGATCGCGGTGCGGTTTAATGTGGAGGAAGGGCCGCAGCAGAAATTTGGCGAAGTGAAACTGGAGGGCGTGGATCCATCGCGGCTTGCGGATGTGCAAAAGCTGATGAACACCGCTTCCGGGCAGCCGTATTCGCTGGCGACGCTGTCAGGGGACCGCGACACATTGCTGGCGTATTACCTGAGCAATGGTTTCAGCCAGGCGCGGATTGAGGTTGCGCAAAGGGTGGAGAAAGAGAACCCGGACCTGACGAATGTTGGCTTCAAGGTGACGGAAGGCAGCCAGGTGTTTGTGGACAAAGTGCTGGTCTCTGGCCTGCACTTTACGCGGCCGGATGTGGTGCAGAAGCAGTTGCTGGTGAAGCCGGGCGATCCGCTGGACCAGAGTGCTTTGCTGGGAACGCAGCGCAATCTGTACAACCTGGCGCTGTTCAATGAAGTGAACACTGCAGTGCAGAATCCGGCGGGGGACGCGCTGCGCAAGAATGTGCTGGTGCAATTGTCGGAAGCGCGGCGGTGGGACGTAAATTACGGGTTTGGTTTCGAAGCGCAGACTGGCACGCCGCAACGCAACTGTCCATCGGAGGCGACGCTGATTCAGTTGGGACTGCCACCGGACACTCCTTGCAGTCCGGAAGGCAAGACCGGTATCAGCCCGCGTGTTTCTCTGGATGTGACGCGCTCGAACCTGCGCGGACGCGACCAGTCGATTACGTTGAGCACCTCCTACGGTACGCTCGAAAAGAAAGCGACGGCGATTTTCAATGATCCGCACCTGTTTGGCAGTCAGAACTTCGGCTTCAGCTTTTCCGGCGGATACATCAATGCGCAGGACATCACGACCTTTGCTTCGTCGAGGTTGCAGGCCTCATTCCGGGTGACGGAAAAGGCGGGCCGGGTCAACACGCTGATTTATGAGTTCACCTATCGCCGGGTGAAGGTGGATCCGAACAGTTTGCAGATCAGTGGAAATCTGATTCCGTTGCTGTCACAACCGGTGCGCGTTGGCGGGCCGGGCTTTACGTGGATTCGTGATACGCGCCAGCCAAGTCCGCTGGACGCGACGCGCGGCTCGTATACGTCGATCCAGAATTTCTTTGCCGATTCGCGCTTCGGATCAGAGGCGGACTTCGATCGGATTGATGCAAGCAATGCGACCTATTATGCGCTGGGGAAGAAGAAGCGGATTGTGCTGGCCCGGAACACGCGTGTGGGCTTTGAGCCGACCTTTGGCAGCCTGAGCTACCAGACGGTCCCGCTGCCAGAGCGTTTGTATGCGGGCGGCGCAACTTCGCACCGCGGCTTCTCCATCAACGCTGCTGGCCCGCGCGATTTGCAGACGGGGTATCCGGTGGGCGGAACCAGCGTTTTAGTAAACTCCACGGAGTTGCGCCTGCCGCCGGCGCCGCTGCCATTGGTGGGTGACGCGCTCAGCTTTGTGCTCTTCCATGACATGGGCAACGTGTTTACAAACATCTCTGACCTGTGGCCGAGTTTTGTCCGCGTGCATCAGCCGGACCGCAACACCTGCAAACAGGTGGAGAACGTAAAGCAGGGGACGTGCAACTTTAATTACTTCTCACATGCGCTGGGGCTGGGGCTGCGATATAAGACGCCGGTGGGGCCGTTGCGGCTGGACTTCAGCTATAACCTGAACCCGCCGATTTATCCGATTATTTACGACTATCAGAGCAACAGCATCAGCCCGCATGTGGGCGACGCTGGGCACTTCAACTTCTTCTTCAGCATTGGACAGAGTTTCTAGTGAGCATGATGGCGCGGAAGACATGGCGGAGACTGGCTGCAGTTGGCGTATGGCTGCTGGTTTGTGCTGCCCCGGTTTTGCTTGATGCGCAGACGGTGACAGCGCCGAAGAGTGGTGCGCAACAGGGTGCAGCGCTGACGCCGTTGCCGTCCAGCCAGGGGGTGTTGCTGGACCGCGTAGTGGCGATTGTGAATGGCGATCTGGTGCTGGAAAGCGATGTGGATGAAGAGATGCGGCTGTCGGCATTTGTGCCGGGAGCGGTCAATACCCGACAGCAGGCAATCGACCGGCTGATTGATCGCACGCTGATTGAGCAGCAGGAGCGGTTGCAGCCAGTGCCACCGGTGACGGACAAGGAAGTGCAGGACGATCTGGATGAGTTGCGCAAGCATATTCCGGCCTGCGCGCGCTTCCATTGCGGAACGAAAGAGGGCTGGAAGCAGTTCCTCACCAGCCGCGGGTTTACGGAGAGCGAACTCAATCGGCTTTGGAAGGAGCGCATGGAGCTGCTGCGCTTTATTGAAATCCGTTTTCGTTCGGGCGTGCGCATTTCGCAGCAGGAGATGGATGACTACTACCGGAAGACGATGCTGCCGGAGTATGTAAAGGAGAAGGTGAAGCCTCCGGGTGAGGAATCGCTGGCGCCGCGGATTGAAGGGTTGCTGCTGCAACAGCATGTGAACCAGTTGCTGGATGCGTGGTTGAAGTCTCTGCGGGCACAGGGCAATGTGCGGGTGCTGCGCGGCATGGAGGATGCGCCATGAGCGGCGAAGAACAAATGCCGGGCCCGCAGCGGGAAGAGTCACCGATGGAAAAGATAGAAGCAAAGGCGCGCCGCAGCTTCTGGAAGCTGGTGGGACTGGTCACGCTGCATTCCACGTGGATCATTCTGGCGCTGGCGATGCTGCTGGCATCGGTGCTGTTGTGGTACGCGTCTACGCCGCGCTTTGCAGAGCGAGTGCGGCAGCGCATGGTGGCCACGCTGGAGGAGGCGACCGGTGGACAGGTGGAGCTGAAGAATTTTCACTGGAGCCTGCTGCATCTGACGTTCGTTGCCGACGGGTTGACGATTCATGGGCTGGAGGCTCCGGGAGAAGTTCCGTATCTGCATGTGGGCCACATTGAAGTGGCTGTGCAGGTCAGAACTTTTTTCACCACGCATGAGGTCGCGCCAAAGGTCTCACTGAATCTGTTGCGTGTAGAGCGCCCAGTGTTTCATTTGATTGTTTACCCGGATGGCAGCACGAACCAGCCCAGGCCCAGGCGGGCAGCCAGTAATCAACCGGTGATGGACACGATCTTTGATCTGGCTGCGCGCAAGGTGGAGCTGTTGCAGGGAGAGTTGCTGCTGAACCAGCGGCGGATACCGTTCAATCTGGATGCGCGCGATGTGGGCGCGAAGATCCAGTATGTGCCGCAAACAGACCAGTATGCGGTTGCGCTGGGCATCAGCAATCTGCGGACGCAACTGAAGAGCGAGCCGGAGATGGGCTCGCGGCTGGAGGCCTCGATTGTACTGGGGCGCAATCAGGCAAAGGTGCAGCAGTTGAACTGGTCGGCTGAGGACGCGAAGAAGACGTCATCCAGGCTGACAGTTACTGGAGACCTGACGAACTTTGCCGATCCGCAATGGCAGGTGAGCGCGAATGGGACTGTTGATCTGCGGCAGGTGACAGCGCTGACGAGCGTGAGTGGATTCCGGCAGGGTATGGCAACGGTGCAGGCTGAAGGGCACAGCTGCAGCGCGTTGACGGCGCCGAAGCCGCAAAAGAATGCCAATAGAAAGCGGGCAACAGCGGATGCGACGTGCGGCGGCGATTTTCTGATTCAGGCGCAGGCCAGCGTGAAGGATGCTGGCTGGGAGGACGAATATGTGCGTCTGGCGGGCATTGATGGCGGTGCGCACCTGAGGATGACTGCTCAGGAACTCTTGCTGACGAACATGCGTGGGGGCTTTCGGGATGGTGGCGCTGGCAGCGGGGAACTGCGCATTATGAACTGGCTTTCGCCGGAACCGGAACCGGCCACGAACAATGTCGGGAACGTAAAGAAGAGAGACACATCCGGACGGAACAAGGGGGCAGCATCGTTGCATGCGGTGCTGGATGCAACGATTGACAGCATTCCATTGCGAACGGTCATGCGCGCGGTGGCGCTGCCGCAGTACCAGGACCTTGGCTTTGATGCAGCAAGCAGTGGGCGGGTGCATGTGGAGTGGGGGGCGACGCCGGCCAGTGTGCTGGTGGATGCGAAGCTGAAGCTGGCGCCGACGGGCAGAGCTTTGGATGGCGATGCGACGCCGGGGGTTCCAGTGAATGGTATGGTGGATGCGCGGTACCAGGGCAACGGCGAAATAGTGGTGGTGCACAGTGTTGTTGCGCAGACGCCTGCGTCCAGCCTGGATGCGACGGGTGTTCTTGGGGTTACGGATGGCGATGGAAAAACGGTGTTGCGCACTGATCTGACGACGCGCGATCTGAGCGAGTTCAACCGGTTGCTGCTGGCGCTGGGGCTGGAAGCGCAGGGGCGCAAGGGAGCGGCGGCGATCCCGGTGACGTTGCATGGCGCAGGGCGGTTTCACGGAGTCGCGTCCGGATCAATATATTCGCTGGACGTCAATGGGCATCTGGAAGCGACGCAGGTGGAAGCGGACCTGAATGAGCTGCTGCCGTCGGAGGGCAGCGCGCAGGGCCAACCGGCAAGGATGAGGCAGTTTTTGCTGGACTCGATTGTGGCGGATGGCGACTACTCTTCATCGGGGTTGAATCTGCGCAGTGCTGTGCTCAGGCATGGCGGTACGTCTTTGGAGGTTGCCGGACGCATTGCACCGCAGAAGATTCGCGCTGGTGAATACGCATGGAATGAGAATGCGCAGGTGGATGCAACGCTGCGGATGCAGCATGCGGCTTTGAGCGATCTGTTGCCGATGACTGGGCTGAATTTGCCGGTGACGGGAACTCTGGATCTGCGTGGGCAGGCCACAGGGGCGTTGAACAATCTTTACGGCAACGGCCGACTTATGTTGCGGGACGGGATGGCATATGGAGAACCGTATCGGCTGCTGAAAAGCGATTTGTCCATCTCCGGCAAAGCGCTTACGGCCAGTAATCTGGTGTTGCAATTGCCAGCGGGGCAGGTGAGCGGTAGTGGGACGTATGACTTTGGTACGCAGCGTCTACAGGCGCATTTGCAGACGACCGAATTGAAACTGGCGGCATTGCAGCATGTGGCGGGCAGCGGAGCACATCTGGATGGCAGGCTGGCAATGACGGCGAGCGCAGATGGAACGCTGCAGGAGCCAGGGGTGAAGGCCAATGTGCAGGTGAACAACATCCTGCTGGATGGCAAGCCGATGGGGTATCTGCAGGCCGATCTGCACAGCGAAGGGAACATGCTGCTGTTTCATTCGCAGACAAACCTGCTGAGCACAAACTTTGAGACGGATGGGCAGACGCAATTATCAGGCGGATTCCAGACGCAGGCAAAGCTGAGCTTTGCTTCACTGGATGTTGACCAGTTGCTGACACGCTATGCGGCCAGCGGCTTGCGCGGACACTCTGCCATTGGCGGAACGGTGACGCTGCAGGGCCCATTGGCGGAGCCGAAGCAGATGAACATCGACGCCGATCTGAACCAGTTTGAGACAACGCTGGTTGGCGTGGAGTTGAAGAGCACAGGACCGCTGCGGTTCCGCATGGAGCATGGAGTGTTGCGGCTGGATCAGGTGCACATTACTGGGCTGGATACGAACCTGCGCGCATCGGGAACGGCGGATTTTGCAGCGAAAGGCAGGCTGAACCTGCATACAGATGGTTCGATTAATATGCGGCTAGCGCAGAGTGTCGATCCGGATCTGAGTTCGAGCGGACATGTTGAGTTCACGATGGATGCTGCGGGTACAGTGGAGCGGCCGGCGTTGGGCGGCCAGGTGAAATTCACAAATGTGTCGTTGAGCCTGCGCGACCTGACCAATGGCCTGAGCCAGGTGAATGGCACGCTGGTTTTTGATCAGGACCGGTTGCAGGTGCAGAAGCTGACGGCGCTGACGGGTGGCGGGTTGTTGCAACTGGGCGGCTATATTACGTATCGCAGCGGGCTCTATGCCGATGTGACGGCCAGGGGGCATGACGTGCGGATTCGCTATCCACAGGGCGTCAGTTCCATGGCGGATGCGGACCTGCATTTACAGGGGAGTCCGCAAAGCTCACTTTTGAGCGGCAATATTCAGTTGACGCGATTTGGTCTGAGCCGGAATTTTGACTTCGCTGCATTGGCTGCTTCGCCGGACACGATTGCGGTGCCGCTGGATCCAAATGCGCCGTCGAACCATATCCGGGTGAATGTTCACGTTACGTCGGCCCCGCAACTGGATTTTCAGAACTCGTTTGCCAAACTGGCGGGGGATGTGGACCTGCGGATCGGGGGCTCGGTAGCGACACCTTCGGTGCTGGGAAGAATTTCCATTACAGAAGGGAGCGCGACCTTTGCTGGGACACAGTACCGGTTGCAGCGTGGCGATATTTACTTCACTAATCCGGTGCGGATTGAGCCGGTGATCGATATGGATGCGACGGCGCGGGTGCGAGACTATGACATTACGATCGGTCTGCATGGGCCGGCCAGTAGTTTGAAGCCGACATATCGTTCGGAGCCGCCATTGCCGGAGTCCGATATTTTTGCACTGCTGGCGCTGGGGCGGACGCAGGAAGAAGCGCAGCTTTACCAGCAGCAACAGCAGCAGACGGGGACGGACGCCACTACGAATGCGCTGCTGGGGGGCGCACTGAATGCCACGGTGAGCAGCCGTGTGCAGAAGCTGTTTGGTGTCGGCAGTGTCAAAGTGGACCCGGCATTTGTGGGGACGCTGGGTAACTCGGCCGCGCGCATCACGGTGGAGCAGTCGATAGCGCGCAATGTGACGGTGACGTATGCCACCAATGTGAATGAGACTGCGGAGCAGCTGATCCAGGTGGAGTGGGGTCTGACGCGGAACGTGTCGCTGGTGGCGGTGCGTGACGAGGCCGGTATTTTCAGTATGGTCATAAAAATTCGTAAACGCTACCGGTAAAATCGGACACTTTTCTGTATCGGCGGTATTATTGCTGCGTCCAATTGTGTGGCGCAATGGAATGCGGGGGGATATTTCCGTTGACGGCACACTGAAGTGGAGTTTCAATGGTGAAGCGCGGATGCGCCATCACAGTATGGAACTCAATAGGTCCACGGGTTGCCAGCAAGGAGAACAGCGATGAGCAGAACGCAGTGGAAGAGTGGTTGGACGCATGGTGTATCACTGGTTGTGGTAATGGTGCTGGGCCTGTTGCCAGCGCTGGCAACAGCGCAGGCGGCCTCCAGTGGAGCGAAAGATGCCCAGATGCAGGCAGGAGTGATCCGGGCACTGAACAGCAGCAAGTTTAAGAATGTGAAAGTTGCCGTGAGCAATGGGGTGCTTACGTTAACCGGTACGGTGGGCCTGTATTTCTATAAGCGTCAGGCTTATGACAAGTCGCACCACAAGTACAAGGACATGGCGATCCGCAATGAGATAGAGGTTGCAGGGCCGGAAGTCTCTGATGCAGTACTACAGCAGAAGCTGGGGCAGAAGATTGCTTATGACCGGGTTGGTTATGGAACTACGATGTTCAATGCGATTGGCGTTTTTGTACAGAATGGCGTGGTGACATTGAGCGGCCATGCGTACTGGCCTCCGGACCGTGATTCCGCGGTGGGTATTGCGGAGACCTTTCCGGGGGTAAAGGATGTGATCGACAACATTCAGGTGGACCCGGTTTCGCCAATGGATGACCGGATCCGCATTGCGGTGGCGCGGTCTATATACGGATTCCCATCGCTGAACAGGTATGCGATTGATCCGGTCAAGCCGATTCGCATTACGGTGATTAACGGCAACGTGACGCTGAACGGCATGGTGGACTCGGAGGCGGACAAGAACGTTGCCGGCATTCGGGCCAACCAGGTGCCGGGCGTCTTCAAGGTTGTGAATGATCTGCAGGTAGCAGGGCAAACCAAGCAGAAAGAGTAATCATCTGTAGTGCAAAGACAAGAGGCCAGCCTCGAACTCGGCTGGCCTCTTGTCTTTGTTGATCGCAGTTTTTTAGTGGCCGTATCCGGAGTCGAGAGAGACTTTGCCGCGGAACATGCGGTAGACCACCACAAAGTAGAGGACTGCCAGCAACGTGCCGAAGGACCACCAGACCAGGCCAACATGCAATGTGTGCGACCCGGAAAGCGCCTCGCTGACGGTGATGCTGTGGCCAGCCGTGCCGACGGCGGGCAGCAGTGTGGGATAGAGCGCATAGGCTGCACCCGCCATCATTGTGGCGAGAAAAGTGCAGCTTGCCGCAAAGGCCCGGCGTTCCTGTTGCTTCCGGGTGAAGTAGAAGATACCCAGCAAGGAGGCGAGCACCAGCAGCGGGATCAGATAGCCTGCCGGGTGGAGTTTGTAGTTGTCCAAGGTGTCTGGCCGCACATAGGTGGTTGCAAACAGGCTGAGGACGGTGATGACCAGCAGAACACCCCAGGCCATCAGCACAAAGCCGCGGGCTCGCTGCTGCAGTTCTCCTTCGGTTTTCACGATCAGATAGCAGGCGCCGTGGATGGCAAGGGCCACCAGAGCGAGCACCCCGCCGATGACGGTGTACCAGTCCAGAATGCCTGGGGAAGGGCCGGGTTGCCAGTTGGTCCACAGTGGCAGAAAGAAGTAGCCATCCGGACCAAGCGGTACGCCACGCACAACATTGGCCAGCGCAGCGCCAAGGAAGATGGCGAGCAGGGAGCTGGAGAAAAAGAAGAGGCCATCAAAGAAGCTCTTCCACACGTCCATCTGGATATGACTGCGCAGCTCGACGCTGAGGCCGCGCAGGATGATAAGCCACAGGACGATCATCAGCGGCAGATAGAAACCGCTGAAGGCGGAGGCGTAGAGCAGTGGAAAGGCAAAGAAGAGGGTTCCGCCTGCGGCAATCAGCCAGACTTCATTGCCGTCCCATACGGGGCCGATGCTGCTAAACATCATGCGGCGCTCGGTTTCAGTGCGCGCCACCAGCGGATGCAGAATACCGACGCCGAGGTCAAAGCCGTCCAGAATGACATAGGCCACCAGCATCAGCGCGACGATCCAGAACCAGATAAATCCCATCGTATTCCTCCGTTGCGTTAGTGGGTGGTGAGGGCCGTGTCGGATGTGACGGCATGGGGTGTGTGTTCCGGGCCTTCCTGGATGATGCGATAGACGAGCACCACGAACAGGACGGAAAGCACGGCATAGAGGCCAAGGAACCCCAACAGGGTGAAGAGTCCGTCGCCTGCGGAGACGTATTTCGAATAGCCTTCCGTGGTGCGGATGAGCCCATAGACAAGCCAGGGTTGGCGGCCGATCTCTGCGGTCATCCAGCCAGCAGTGTTGGCGATGTAGGGCAGCGGGAAGCTCAGCATCAGGAACCAGAGCACCCATCGTGTCTGGAAGAGGCGGTCACGCCAGAGGAGGAATGCTGCAATGAACATGATGAGCAGGAAGTAGGTTCCGAGCCCTGCCATGATGTGGTAGCTGAAGTAGAGCAACGGCAGGGTTGTGGGCCACATGTCTTTCGGGAACTGGTCGAGACCTTTTACTTCCGCCGAGGTGGTGCCGTAGATCAGGAAGCTGAGCACGTCGTTGACGGCCAGGGGGTTCTCGATGCGCTGGTGTTCCTCGTCAAGCTGTCCCAGCAGGACAATGGGTGCGTCTTTTTGGGTTTTGAAGAGGCCTTCCATGCCGGCCATGGCGACGGGCTGGTGCCTGGCGACATATTTTCCGTGCAGATCGCCGGTGGGGAAGATCTGCATGGTACAGGAGAGGATGCCAGCGACAACGCCGATCTTCAGAAAGACCTTGCCATATTCCAGCGAGCGCTTCTCCAGCACATAAAAGGCCCCAACGGCGGCGACAACAAACGAGGCTGTGACGACGGCGCCGCACATGTTGTGCGCATATTGCAACAGGCCCCAGGGATTCATCAGCAGCTTCCAGAAGCTGGTGACTTCATAGCTGCCGTTGGCCAGAATGCGGTAGGCGACCGGGTGCTGCATCCAGGCATCGGTGACGATGATGAAGAAGCCGGAGATCCACGAACCGAGGAAAACCAGAAAGGCGGAGCCCCAGTGCTGCCAGGGCGTCAGACGCTTTTCTCCGAAGAGGAACAGGCCGAGGAATGCCGATTCAAGGAAGAACGAGAAGACGCCTTCCATGGCCAGCGGCTGGCCGATGACGCCGCCGGTGAGTTGCGAAAAATGCGACCAGTTGGTACCGAACTGGAACTCCATGGGAATGCCGGTGATAACGCCCAGCAGAAAATTGACCGCAAAAATGCGTGCCCAGAAGCGGGCAGCGCGGTTGTAGGTTTCATTTTTGCGGGTCAGCGCCAGGGTCTTCATAATCACAATAAGCAGCGCCAGACCCATGGTCAGTTGGGGAAACAGGTAGTGGTAAGTGATGGTAAAAGCAAAGTGGATGCGATGGATGACTAAACTGTCCATGCGGGGCGGCCCTCCGGTGTGCTGGTTGGTGCTGCGGTTCAATATCAGTAATACAACTTGTTGATTTCAACTGTCATCATAAACTCAAAAGGGCAACTCTCTATTGTGACCCGGATCACGGCCTTTGTGTTTTCTGTGGGCAGGAAATGCAGCAGGATATGGCAGGTGAAGCAGGGAGGGGAGTCTCCGTTGCATGGTTATCTTCTGGTTACCCTTGGACAATTGGCCGTCCGCTGCTGAGCATTTTGCATCTTACGCTGGAGAAGGGGACGTATTTTCTGAAAGAACAAGATTGTGGCGGCAGTCTCAAATTAACGCTTGCTATATTTCCTTATCAAGGATGGAGGTTTTTCCCAAATGAAACCCTGCAGATGGAGTTTACTGCTTTTGCTTTTTGTTTTGCCGCTGATGGCCAAGGCGCAGACGGGCGTTTATGCGACGTTCAGCGCTGCCAAACTGAACCAGCCGAATACAGGCTGGATGTATGGTCCGACGGTTGGGCTGTACTCGGATGTGAGCAGGTTTGGCTTTTTCAGCACAGGCTTCGACGTCCGCGGAACGTTTCTGACGGGTGGCGGTAATTCGCTGAACAGCCTGATTGTGGGGCCACGGCTGGCGGTTCGTCCGCGGGTGATTCCGTTGCAGCCGTATGCCCAGGTAGGGCTTGGATTTGGCCATGCCGCGTTTGGGCAGGGTTCGGCGCGGACGACGGCGACGAAGTTTGAGTACCAGTTTCTTGGCGGGCTGGATATGACGGTGCTGCCGCGCATTGACTGGCGCGTGGTGGAGTTCAGCTATGGCGGACTCTCTGACCTGAATGGCAGCTTCAACCCGAAAACGCTCAGCAGCGGCATTGTGTTTCGGCTGCCGTAACTCGCCTTCTTGAGCTGCGATTTTTTGAGCTTTCTGGTAGAAATCCCTGAAAATGCTGACTGTGACGTGGTTTTAAGGCAAAAGCAGAGATGGTGTGAGGTGTGCGTCTTTTGCAGGGAGTGCCTGGCGGCCGCTCCCTGTTGGCCGCGCCGGCTCAAGGCCTGCGGCTTTGCCTGACACTCTCTCTGCTTTTGCTTCAGTGCGCCACGACTTTTTCGCTGGCGCGGGGGTCATTCTTTTTGAGCACAAAGGTCATGACAAGCATGGCGCCTGCGGCAACGGTGAGCAGCCAGAAGGTGTCAATGTACGACATGGTGGAGGCCTGTAGTTGCAGTGACTGGTAGACGCGGGCGTAGGCAGCCTTGAGTGCATCTGCCGAGCTGAAGCCGGCCTGTTGCAACTGCTGCGCGAGCCCGGCGACAGTGTCGCTGAAGGCCGGGCTGCCGGGAATCATGTGGCTGCCAAGCCGTACCTGATGGAACTGGGTGCGGCGGGCCAGAACAGTGGTGACCACGGAGGTGCCGACGCTGCTGCCAATGTTGCGCATGAAGTTGATGAGTCCGGCGATGGCGTTGTTTTTCTCTTTTGCCATGCCGTAGTAGGCGGCGGCCGTTGTAGGGATAAAAACCAGCCCCATGGGCGCATATTGCGTGATGCGCAGCAGGGTGGCGGACTGGAAGCTGATGAGCAGGTCGACGCGCTGGGTAGAGAGATACATGCTGACCGTGAGCAGTGCCCAGCCAACGGCGATCAGATATTTGCCCGGAAAGCGTCCGGCGAGCATGCCGACAAAGGGCAGTTCGCAGAGCAGCACAAAGCCGGCGGCGGAAAGCACCATGCCGGCGGCCTCTGCTGTATAGCCAAGATTGGCCTGCAGGAACTGCGGCATGAGCACGGTGGTGGCAAACGACATGCCGCCGACGATGAACATCATGATGCTGGAGGTGGTGAAGTTGAAGCTGGCAAAAAGCCGGACGTCGACAATGGGCTCTTTCTGGTAAAGCTCCCAGATAACCAGTGCCACTAGGCAGATGCTGGCAACGATGATGAGTGTGACGATGAAGTGCGAGCCCAGCCAGTCGTCTTCCTGGCCCTTGTCCAGCAGAATCTGCAAGGCGCCAACGCCGAGCGTGAGCAGGGAAAAGCCGATGTAGTCGAACTTGATGCGCCTGCCCAGGGCGCGCGCTTTGGTGAGATAGGGCGGGTCTTCGACGAGTTGGAAGACGAGGAAGAGCGCCAGAATGCCGACAGGCAGGTTCATCAGGAAGATCCAGCGCCAGGTGTAGTTGTCGGTGATCCAGCCGCCGAGCGTGGGTCCGATGGAGGGCGCAAAAATGGCAGTTACCCCATAGAGCGAAAAGGCCAGACCGCGCAGCCGGGGCGGAAAGGTGTCTGCCAGGATGGCCTGCGCCATGGGTTGCAGTCCGCCGCCACCAGCGCCCTGGAGGATGCGTGCCAGCAGCAGGATGCCCAGGCTGGGGGCGATTCCGCAGATGAGCGAACTGATGGTGAAGAGCACGATGCAGGTCATGAAGAAGCGCTTGCGGCCGAAGAGGCTGACCAGCCAGCCGCTGATGGGCAGAACGATGGCGTTGGAAACCAGATAGGAGGTCAGCACCCAGGTGCTTTGGTCCTGGCTGGCACCCAGATTGCCCGCAATATGCGGCAGGGCCACGTTGGCAATGCTGGTGTCCAGCACCTCCATGAAGGCCGCCAGAGATACGACGAAGGCGATCAGCCAGGGATTGGCCCTGGGCTTCCAGTCCTGCTCTGCGGGAGTCAAAACAACTTCTGTGGTGCTCATCAGAACCTTATCTTTGCATGCCCTTGAAAAAGAGAGACATAAGTATGGAGTGAAAGCGGATGTTCTGACATCCTGCCATCAGATCGGGGAAATGTCATGCGCGTTTTTTGTTGCTTTATGGATACGAATGCAAGGCTGCCTTCCCGCGAGGAGAAGAGGGACTGCGGCGTCCGTAACGTTCACACTTATATACAGATGCAGACAGAGCGGCAGAGATTCAGGATGTCTTTCCAGTGGGGAGATTTGGTTTCCGCGCACGGATATGACACAAGCCATGTTACGTTTAAATCAAGAAACAAGACCACTCAGCGGGATGCAATGGAACCACAGGAACAGCAGGTCGCGCACAAGTCGAAGTACACGCGTAACAGCCCTTTTCAGTCTACCGTGCTGGTCAACCGGCTTCTGACCGGGGCAGCGTCGGAAAAAGAGACGCGGCATATTGAACTTTCGCTGGACACGCCGGAGATGACCTATACTCCCGGCGATGCGGTTGGCATTCTGCCGACAAACCGTCCGGAAGCAGTGGCGGAAGTGCTACAGGCGCTTGGGTTTACGGGCGAAGAACGGGTAAAGGACCATTATGGGGTGGAGATCAGCCTGCATGAGGCGGTTGAATCCCGGCTGGCGGTTGGCAAGCTGGCGCGCGGCTCCGTCAACAGCTACGCCAAGCTGACGGACAACGCCACGCTGAAGGAACTGACGGCTCCGGAAAACCGCGCTAGGATTGAGGAATATCTATGGGGCCGCGAGTTTATTGATCTGCTGGTGGAGCATCCGGGAGTGATTGCGGAGCCGCAGCAGCTTTTTACCGTGTTGCAGCGGTTGACGCCGCGCATGTATTCCATTGCGTCCAGCCAGGCGATGCATCCGGATGCGGTGCATACGACGGTGCGCGTGGTGCGTTATGACGCCCATGGACGGCACCGGCAGGGCGTTTGCTCGGGGCACATGGGAGAGCGCGCTCCGGAGGGTGGCAAGCTGCCGATCTTCCTGCACTCGAACAACAATTTTCGTTTGCCGGTGGATCCGACGGCGCCGATTATTATGATTGGCCCGGGAACGGGCGTGGCCCCGTTCCGCGCATTTTTGCAGCATCGCATGGCGCTGGCGGAATCGGGCGATACGTGGCTTTTCTTTGGCGAACAACGGGAAGCGACTGATTTCCTCTACAAGGAAGAGTTTCAGAAAATGGCGGCCGATGGAGTGCTGACACGGCTGGACGTGGCCTTTTCACGCGACCAGGCGGAGAAGCTGTATGTGCAGCACCGGATGCATCAGCAGGCGAAGGGGCTGTATCGCTGGCTGGAGAACGGCGCGTATTTCTATGTGTGCGGCGATGCGAGCCGTATGGCCAAGGATGTGGAAACGGCGCTGCTGGAGACGATTGCCAGCGAAAGCGGCAAGGGCGCGGAGCATGCGGCGGAGTATCTGGCGCAAATGAAGAAGCAGAAGCGGTATCAGCGCGACGTTTACTAAACGATTGTGGAGCGGAAAGCGAACGGCAGAGCGGATGCTCTGCCGTTTTTTTGCGTTTCAGACGCGCCAGTGGTCGGCCCGCCAGTTCTGGATGGCCTGTTTGATCTGTTTGCGGGTGAGGTGCTCCTGCAGGGTGCGATGCACCAGTTCGGGCACTTCATTGTCTGCGGCAAAACGCAGGCCGATGAGCTGGGCCTCTGTCAGTTCGTGAATGCGCGAGCGCAGAGGCTCGTTCAGCAGGGCATAAAGGCGCAACCGCTCTTCCAGGCGGATGATGCGGTCCTGTACTTTGAGCGTGTAAAGGCGCATTTTGAAGGCAAATACCAGCAGGGCAAAGGAAACCACAACCAGCCAGAGCGAAAGCAGGTTGGCGTGGCGCACCAGATGCACAATGCTGGCGATCCAGCTGATGAAAAGAACCCCGATCAGAAAAAGGTGGAACCAGGGGTCAATTCTGGCGTGATTTTTGTAGTTCTGCGGTTTGATTGAGGGCATAGTGGGGGCTCTCCTGAACAGATTCTGAGGTTGTAGATGCTGGTGGAGGGCAAAAGCTGCTTCTTTTATGCAGATTTACATCCAGATGGACTCTTCGTAGCTACCGAAGACCTCTTTGAGTGCGGCGCAGATTTCGCCAACGGTGGCATAGGCCCGCACGCAGTCCAGCAGATAGGGCATGGTGTTGGCGCGGCTCAGGGTGCCGGAGTTGGATGCTGGCTCCTGCGCGGCGGCGTGGCGAAGGGCAGCGAGGGTCTGGTTGACCTTTTTCTGGGAACGCTGGGCGCGCAGGCGCTGTAGTTTGGCGATCTGTGCCTGGCGAACTTCTTCACCGATGTACAGAATCTCTGGGCACGCCTCGTCGATGGTGAAGTCGTTGACGCCGACGATGATCTTTTCGTGGGCCTCGACCTCGCGCTGATAGCGGTAGCTGGCTTCGGCGACTTCCTTTTGTGGGTATCCGGCTTCGATGGCTTTCACCATGCCGCCGAGCGCATCGAGCTTGTCGAAGTAGGCCAAGGTGGCCTGTTCTGTATCGAGTGTGAGCTTTTCGACAAACCAGGAGCCGCCGAGAGGATCGATGGTCTGGGCGACGCCGGACTCATAGGCGAGAATCTGCTGGGTGCGCAGTGCGATGCGGGCGGCGTCCTCGGTTGGCAGGGCAAGGGCCTCGTCGTAGGCGTCGGTGTGCAGCGACTGCGTGCCTCCCAGCACGGCGGCAAGGGCCTGCAAGGCCGTGCGGGCGATGTTGTTTTCAGGCTGCTGCGCGGTGAGAGAAACGCCGGCGGTCTGGGTGTGGAAGCGCATCCAGGTGGAGCGCGGCTCGCGCGCGCTGAAGCGCTCGGTCATGATGCGATACCAGATTTTGCGGGCGGCACGGAATTTGGCGATCTCCTCAAAAAAGTCGTTGTGGGAGTTGAAGAAAAAGCTCAGCCGCGGGGCAAAGTCGTCGATGCGCAGGCCGCGGCGCAAGGCCCATTCAATGTACTCGATGCCGTCGTAGAGGGTGAAGGCCAGCTCCTGCACGGCAGTGGAGCCAGCTTCGCGGATGTGGTAGCCGCTGATGGAGATGGGGTTGAAGCGTGGAGTGTGGAGTGCGCCGAACTCGAAGGTGTCAATGACCAGCCGCATGCTGGGAGCTGGCGGAAAAATGTATTCCTTCTGCGCAATGTACTCTTTCAGAATGTCGTTTTGCAGTGTGCCGGAGATTTTTTTCCAGTCGGCTCCCTGCTTTTCTGCAACCACCAGATACATGGCCCACAGGATGCTGGCCGGAGAGTTGATGGTCATGGAGACGGTGGTGCTTTCCAGATTGATTCCGTCGAAAAGGGTCTCCATGTCGGCAAGAGAATCGATGGCGACGCCGCATTTGCCAACTTCGCCTTCACTCTGCGGATGGTCGGAGTCGAGCCCCATCAGCGTGGGCAGATCGAAGGCCACGGAAAGCCCGCTGCCACCATTGGCGAGCAGATATTTGTAGCGGGCGTTGGTTTCTTCAGGAGAAGCGAAACCGGAAAACTGTCGCATGGTCCAAAGTTTGCCGCGGTAACCGGTGCTGTGGATGCCGCGGGTGTAGGGTGGCTGTCCGGGCAGGCCGAGGTAACTGGACTGGTGAGTGGTGAAATCGGCTGGCAGGCTATCGGCGGTGTAAAGCCGCTCGACCGGGACGCCGGAGATGGTGGTGAAGCGGGCGTGGCCGTCGGCATCCAGATTGGAGCCTGTCGGCGCGCCGATGGGCTTTTCTGCCGGGATGCCGGTGTCCGGGTTCTTTTTCTGTGTCGGCATAGCGTCGGTCAGACCAGGTGACGCACCAGAATAGGAGATGCGGTGGTGTGTGGCAAGTGGCGGTGCGTCAGCCTTGTGCGTTGCGTGACAATTGCCAGGCTTTGGCGTACTTCCAACTGACGTAAACCGAGTGGTGCAGGTGCAGGAGCAGGCCCTCCCGGCCATCCAGAAAGCCGAGCCGGAGGAAATAGTTGTAGAGGAAGGTTGCACCGGGGTTGAGCAATACATTCCAGAAAAAGGCCAGCGGGCTGCGGCTGATTTTGCCTTTGCGGTGCGCCAGTTCCGCACCGAGCGTGCTGTAGCGGTTCATGTGATCGAGGTAGTCTTCCAGCGTGGGGTAGGCGTGGTGGAGCAGTGCGCTGTTGGCGGCTCCTAGGGTTCCGTGGGCTCCGAGGGTGCCGGTGCTGCCGTGATAACGGATGGTTTCATGCACGGGACGGTCTTCGAATTGTGCGGCGCCACGCTGAAAGAGCCGCAGTTTGGCGTCCGGGTAGAAGCCGCCGTGACGAATCCAGCGGCCGAGGAAGAAGTTTTGTCGCGGCACGAAGTAGGCATTGTGCTGCGGCTGGCTGGAAAGCAGCGTTTCGATCTGCATGCGGAGCCCGGGGCTGACCTCTTCGTCTGCGTCCAGGGAGAGAATCCAATCGCCGGTGCATTTTGCCAGGGCAGAGTTTTTCTGCGCGGCGAAGCCCTTCCACTCTTCCATGAAAACTTGTGCGCCGTGCTGCTGCGCGATGGCAACGGTGTGGTCGGTGGAGCCGGAGTCGACCACAATCACCTCACTGGCCCATGCGACCGAGGCGAGAGTGCGCGCAAGGTTGGCTTCCTCGTTGCAGGCGATGATGGCGACGGAGAGTTTCATCGGCGAATGGGTGGACTGTCTGCGTGCTGGTAGCAGCTTACCGGAAATCTTCAGTAGAGAGTGACGGAATCGTCGCCGAGGTGCTCCTGGATGAGCCGCTGCGTGAGCGTCTTCAGGTCTTCGCGGGTGCGCGGCAGGATGAAGGCCTGAGCTTCGTCGGACCAGCCGAGCTTGAAGCTGGTGGCCAGGGCCGAAATCCAGATCTGGCGGACGGGAGTGTTGGGAGTGAAGACAAATTTGGCCGGTGGTGCATCGAAGAGGATGTTCAGAACGCCATTCTGCTCTTCGGTTTCAAAGTCGCCCTCTTCTTCTGCGGCGATCAGGCTTTTCTTCAGGGATTCGAGGGCCGCATCGGCTTCGCGGCGGAAGGTGAGTTCGTCAAGCATAAGGACAGTTTACAGCGGATGAATCGACAGGCCATATGTTGGACGGCAGTTGAGCGGAATTTGCCTGGATGCAGAAGCGCGGGCCAGCGGCCCGCACTTGTAACCGGGGTCGGCGACAACTGCTTTAGAAGGGGATGTCGTCGTCGGTGATTTCGGTGGTCTGGGCGTAGTCGTCCGAGGGGGCGCGCTGATCAAAGGAGGCGGTATTGGAGCGGGAATAGCTGCCGCCAGCGGACTGGCCGCCTTCCTCGCTGCGTCCGCTGAGCAGGGAAATGTCATTTAC
This sequence comes from Edaphobacter aggregans, assembly GCA_022736715.1. Classification (GTDB taxonomy): domain Bacteria; phylum Acidobacteriota; class Terriglobia; order Terriglobales; family Acidobacteriaceae; genus DZDJ01. The sequence continues at coordinate 13,594 of DZDJ01000007.1, read as the reverse complement.
CAGAATTTCAGTGCGATATTTCTTCTGGCCGCTTTCCTTGTCGTCCCAGGAGCGGGTCTGGATTTTGCCTTCGACGTAGAGCTTGGAACCCTTCTTAACATAGTCACGGATAATTTCTGCCGTGCGCTGGAAGGCGACCAGGTTATGCCATTCTGTGCGGTCGGTCCAGTTGCCGGACTGGTCTTTGGCGCGATCGGTAGTGGCGAGCGAGAAACTGGCGACCATGGTGCCGCCTGCCGTGGAGCGAATTTCCGGGTCTTTGCCCACATTGCCGAGAAGAATCACCTTATTAACACTTTTTGCCATGAGTTAGCTTATTTCCTTCGCCAGAATTTCGATGCCAGCAACCATGTCTGCCGCGATTGCCAGACTGTACCTGGGCAGGGGGAATGGCGCGCTGAATGCAAGCCTATCTTACTACAGGCGAATTTACAGGCCATATTTCAAAATGGGCCGCAGGGTTAGTGGCGGTTGGGTGGTAGAGCGGAGTCAAGATGTCTGCCGGGCTTCCATTTTGGAACAATTTCACTTTCTGTTCTCTTTTGAGACTTGGCTGGTTCCCGATTGTGCATTTGCCGTTGAAGCACGGGCGGGAAACGGAGAGAGTCTTTCCCAGGGCAAATCTTAAATTGTCCAAATATTGCAGCGATGGAGCTGTCTCTGAAAGAGGGGCCATGCGGGTACTGATTGTGGAAGATGAGCGCGCGCTGGCGCTGTTTCTGCGCAAAGGGATGGAAATGGATGGGCATGAGGTCGCCTGCGCGGGAGATGGGGAAGAGGCCTTGCGGAAGGTGGCAGAGCATCTGCCGGAGCTGTTGCTGCTGGACCTGAATTTGCCGCGGAGGGACGGCACAGAGGTGCTGGATCTTGTGCACCGGGCTTATCGGGAGACCTCAATTCTGGTGCTGACAGGGCGGACCGAGGTGGAAGAGCGCGTGCGGTGCTTGAACATGGGCGCGGACGATTGCATGTCAAAACCATTTTCATTTCAGGAGTTATCGGCACGTTGCCGGGCACTGATGCGGCGGAGAGGTCAACAGACGGGGTTGGTGCTGCGCTGTGGCGACATTGTGTTGAACCGCGTGGAGCGCACGATCGAGCAGGCCGGGCATTTCGTAGGACTGACGGTGAAAGAATTTGCCTTGCTGGAGTGCCTGATGCAGAACCGCGGGCGCTGTGTCTCCCGTTCGATGCTGCTGGAAAATATCTGGCACATGTCTGGCGAAACGGGAACAAACGTAGTGGATGTGTACATCAACTATTTACGCAGAAAGCTCAAGGACGGCAGTGAAAATGCGCTGATTGAGACAGTGCGCGGGGTGGGGTACAGGCTGATGGATGCGGGCGGATTTATGGAGGCCATGTCGCCGGTGCCGGAAGTATCTGCCTAGATGAGCTTACTGGAGAGTCGATGACGGCAACGTCGGGTGTTTCCGCCTTTGCAGAGTAGTTTCTGTAATTCGTGTTTTCAATGGATTGGAGTGCAGAGCAATCTGCTTCCTGTTTGATTTGCATTAATTTCTGTTCGCAAAGAGGAGCTGCAAGAGATATGGAACGGCAATCAGTTTCGATGACAACCACTCGCCCTTTTTCTTCTGCCAGCACGCAACATAAACCGACAAATATTCCGATAAAGCCACGTACTGTGGTGCTGGCCAGTGCGGACAGGTCCTTCCGTCAACGGTTGTGCAGAACGCTGATGGGTCTGCGCTGGCAGGTGCGCGAAGCAGGCGGAGGCGCAGAGGCACTGGCGCATCTGGATGAATTTGCGGCAGAGGCGATGATTTTGGACAGTTGGCTGCCGGACCTGCAAGTGAGTGAACTGGTGGAACAGGTTCGTGTGTCTTATCCGTGGATTGATTTGCTGGGGATGGATGGTGCATCGCGCATTGAAAAAAAGAGTACAGACACACGCAGTCCGCGGCGCAATGAAATACTGCATGCCCTGCGTCAGGCGCAGGAGTATGACGGACCGGTGTGGAATATGGCCCCGGAGGGCGGGTCTGCATTTACAACCGCTCCGGAGAGTGTAGGCGAAGTGGCTGCAGCGAGTATGGACTCGGTAGTGTCTGCGCGCGGTATTTTGGCGAATCAGGAAGATCGGACTGTTGAGCGCAGCGATCTTGCAGTGCCAGTACGATCGCAACACAAAATAATCAAGCCGGAAGCGATGCCGATTCCAGAGTTAGTTGGAGAAAGCGCTGCGATGCGGGAGCTGGCACGTCTCATACGGCTGGTTGCTCCGCGCACGGTAACAGTTTTACTGGAAGGCGAAACCGGGTCGGGAAAAGAAGTGGTGGCACGGGCGCTGCATCGGCTCAGCAATCGTGCGGCCAGGTCATTTGTCGTGCTTAATTGCGCTGCAATTCCAGAGGCCCTGCTTGAAGCAGAACTCTTTGGGCATACACGCGGCGCCTTTACTGGGGCTGTGCAGTCGCGCACAGGAAGAATTGAAGCGGCGGATGGCGGCACTCTCTTTCTGGATGAAATCGGAGAGATGCCCCTGGCATTGCAGGCGAAGCTGCTGCGTTTTCTTGAGTGCGGAGAGTTGCAACGCGTTGGGGATAATGAGCCGGTGCGTGTGAATGTGCGTGTGATTGCCGCGACGCATCAGCCGCTGGAACAGCGTGCGAGTGAAGGAAAGTTTCGCGCGGATTTGTACTATCGCCTGGCGGTCTTTCCTGTTCGGGTTCCGGCGTTGCGGGAACGAGTGGAAGATATTCCTCTTCTTGCACAGCATTTTCTTGCGCGGTTTGGCGCAGAGATGCCAGTGAAGCGGCTGGAAAAGGACGCTTTGCAGAAGATGATTGCCTATCGCTGGCCGGGGAATGTGCGAGAGCTTGGCCATATGTTGGAGCGGGCGGCGATTCTGGCGGAAGATCGCCTGGAGATATTGCCGGAAGACCTTCCCATCCGTGCGATTGCAGCCTGTGACGACGCCGACGTGAGGCCCGGTAGACCGGCCTAAGAATTTTCTTATCAAGTGCATAGTTTCATGGTGATGCACCTGCTTTTTTTATCGGCAGGTGCTTGTAGTACTTGAGCCGCACCCATAATTTGCTATCAAAAAAAATGACAGGAGGAGTTATGCAGATAACGACGCCGCTGAGCGACGAGTTACAAAAATATCTTGACCTGACGAATGATGAGCTGAAGCTGACGGCCGGGAATGCAGCAAACGTGGATACTCCTGGGTACCACACGTTAGGCATCGACTTTCAGAGCGCATTTGCGAAAGCACTGCAGCAGGCGCCGAATGCTGGTGTTGATCCTGCTACTGCGCAGGTGAATGGATTAGTGGAGCGGCCGGATGGAAATAATGTCTCGCTGGACCGCGAAGGCCTGCAGATGGCGAAAGAGCAGTTGCAGTTTCGCACTGGAGTGGAGTTACTGAAAAACGAGTATTCCGAAATAATGAATGCGATCCATGTGGATGGAAAATAACAGGGCTGCGGATGGAGGGCTGACAGGTGAATCTATTTGGCGTACTGGATGTAAGTGGTTCAGCACTAAAAGCAGAGCGTATTCGCGCTGAAGTAGTGGCGGCCAATATGGCGAATGCAGAAACAACGCGCACAGCGGACGGCGGGCCGTACCGGCGCCAGCAGGTGATTTTTGCAACGGCATCACCCAATGGAGAGCAGAGCTTTGCTGCTTCATTGCTAGGGCAGGCGGGCGGCGCTGGACTGGACGGTTCCGGTGTGAGCTTTGCAATGAGGGGCTCACCCGATACAGATGATGCGCAGGATGCTGGTGTGCAGGTTGCGGGCATAGCAACGGATGGAGATGCTCCGCTGCGGCGTTATGATCCACAAAGTCCGGATGCGGGCCCGGATGGGTATGTTGCATATCCAGATATTAATCCGCTGACGGAAATGGTTGACCTGATGGGGGCGACACGGTCATACGGACTGAACACCTCTGCAATTCAGGCGGAAAAAAACATGATTGCCGATTCGCTGGATATTGGTAAGTAGAGACGCTGTGCAAAGTTATTTCGGGGATGAAAGATGATCGCTACTGCAAAACTTGCTGACTCAATAATGAACTCTGATTTTGATTCCGCACTGCAGGGAAATGAAGCTGCCGGGAATGCAGCGGCAGCACAGGGGCAGCCGTTTTCCGGGGCATTGAGTGCGTTTGTGAAAGAGGCAAACGGGCTTGACACGCAGGCCACACAAGCGGTCAGCGGTTTGCTGAACGGACAGGGGGTGGATGTGCACACGGCCATGATTGCGACACAGAAAGCGGACATGGCTTTCGAGCTGGCCCTGCAATTGCGTAATAAAGCTGTTGGAGCATACCAGCAGATGCTGAATATGCAGTTCTAGCAAGGTGCGTATAGCAGAATCAACGCAATTGAGCAGGGAGTCATTGGCAGGAAGACATGGCAGAAAACGATAGACAGCAGACGGCGCAGAATGAGCAAGGCGGACAACCGTCCGCGGGGCCTGCTGCTGAAATAATGAACCGGCTGCGTGAGGTGTTGAACAATGTGCGTGAGCGGATTGGGGCAATGCCATCACAGCAGCGCCGATGGTTGTTGATTTCATCCCTGTTGGTGCTTGGGGTTGCGGTGGGAATGCTGTGGTTGGCGATGCGCCCGGATTGGCGCATTCTTTATGCGGGGCTGGATGCGCAGGACGCGCAGCAGCTTGGTACGGAGTTGACACAGGCTGGCATTAATTATGACCTGACTCCGGACGGAGCGAGCATCCGTGTCCCGGTAAGCGAGTTGAATAAGGCCCGATTGCTGGTTGCTGCAAAGGGGATTCCACAAACAGGCAGGATGGGGTTTGAGATTTTTGATAAGCCAAACTGGGTCGGCTCGGAGTTTGATGAGAAGGTAAATTATCAGCGCGCTTTGGAAGGAGAATTGGAGCACACAATTGAAACACTCGGCGCCGTGCGCTCTGCGAGGGTGCACCTGGTAATGCCAGAGCAATCACTTTTCACCTCGGAGCAAAGGGATGCGAAAGCGTCTGTGGTGCTTAAGTTACGAAAGGCCTCCCTGACGCAGGAAGAAATTGGTTCGATCCGAAACCTGGTTGCGGGGGCAGTGGACAATCTGCGTCCGGACGATGTGGTGCTGGTGGATGCGGATGGACGTCAGAGCTTTGCTCCTCCAAGTGCTACAGCGGAGGCGGCCGCCGAGGAGCAGGCTTTGCAGGGAAAAATAGTTGAGCTACTAACTCCATTGGCAGGGAGAGACAACATTCGGGCAACTGTCAACATCAGTTACGACGAAGGGACTGATGAGCAGACGGACGAAGTTTATGATCCAGCGAACATGGCTACGCTAAGTATGCGGCGATCAGAACAAACTTCGAGTCCTCAGGTGCGGCCGATGGGAGTTCCGGGAACGGCAAGCAATACTCCTGCTGCTGCTGCACTGGGAAGCGCGCAAAATGCGGTGCAAAGCGGCACGAACATGAACCGTAATCCGGTGCCGCCTCTTATGCAGGCCGCACCGCAGGCCGCTGCAAAAAATGGTCCATCGCAGACGGTAACAACCTCGAACCCAAACCTTCCGCTTTATCCGGAGATTACAGGGCAGGGCCAGAACAGCCGTGAAGAGAGCGCTAATTATGCTGTTTCGCAGCGCACACATCATTCTGTGGAGGGACCGGGCAGGGTGCGCAGGATTACGGCCGCAATTCTGATCAATGACCGTTCTGTGATTGAAGGAAGCGGAAAGCAGACGCGGATGGTGTGGCGGGCGCGCACTCCCGATGAGATGAGCAAACTGGAGCAATTGGCGCAGGCAGCGGTAGGGTATGACCCGCGGCGTGGTGACGCTGTCGTATTAGAGAATGTGAGCTTCTCTTCGAATGAAGGCGGGAAAGCAACCACACTGGAAAAAGTGCTGGGGCAGGCGGCAGGATTTGCTGCGTTGCAGCCAGGGTTGGTCCGCACGCTATTGCTGATGGCCGCCCTGATGATTTTATTGCTATGGATTGTCCGTCCTGCCATGAAGCAGATTACTACTGCATTGAAGCAGCCGGCGCTATTGGCGGCGCCACGATCAGGACAGCAGGATGTGGCCGCACTAGCAAGTGGAGCCGCTGGATTGTCGACGGAAGTATTTATGAGGACGGATGCGGCCGCGCTTCCGGGGCAGTCCATGGCCCCGCGAAATGCGCAGACAATTTTCGATCATGTGACGGACTACATCAAACGCGAGCCACTCCAGAGTAAGCGCTTGCTGGAGAGTTGGATGCAGGCTCCGGAGGAGACAAATTGATGGCCACGGCGGCAGCACTATCCCAGGAGATGAATGGAGCTGAGGCAGGTCATCTTTTACCGGCACCGCAGACGATTCCACGTGCCAATATATCGGGCCTGCGCAAGGCTGCAGTCTTGTTGATTGCGATTGGCGATGAGCTTGCTAAAGGATTGTTACAAAGCTTTTCTGAAAATGATGTGCAGCGGCTCACAGAAGAAATCGCCAACATCAAAGAGATTTCTCCGGGGTTGATCCTGCAGGTGATGAATGAATTTCATGAACTGCTGGAAACGCAACAATATATGTTGCGTGGTGGCATGGAGTATGCGAAGAAGTTGTTAGTTGAGGCCTTTGGGCGGCAGCGCGCAGAGGATTTGATGGCACAGGTTCGGCGAGCGGAAGAGGCTACGCATAGTGACCTTGCCATGCTGCAGAACATGGATCCGCAGCAGTTGAGTAAATTTCTGGAAGGAGAACATCCGCAAACGGTGGCCCTGGTTCTGGCGCATCTTGACCCTAAGAGGGCCTCAGTTGTGCTGATGAATCTGGAGGAACCACAACGTGTAGCAGCGGTGTACAGGCTTGCAGAAATGAGGCAGTTCTCTCCAGAAATGGCGCAGAAAGTAGCCGTGATCCTGCATCAACGATCAGAGTCGGGGGGTACGGGCGGACGGCGTGCTTACTCGGGATTCAAGGCGGTAGCAGATTTAATGAATCGGTTGGACCAGCAATCGAGTAAGACAATTCTGGAGGAAATTGAGAAGAAGGAGCCGACAATAGCAATCGGCATACGCAACTTGATGTTTACTTTTGATGACTTACTCACAGTTCCTTCTCAGAGCATGCGCGAGATTGTAAATCAGGTTGATAAACGGATGCTGGGCCTGGCCCTAAAAGGTGCGAAAGAGGACCTCAGGGCCCATATGTTCAAAGCAATGAGTTCCAGGGCAGTGGAAATGTTGGTAGAGGACATGGAGGTAATGGGGCCAGTGAGAATGCGCGAAGTAGCAGCAGCGCAGCAGGAAATGCTGCAATTGGCCCGCAAATTGGAGACTGAAGGAAAAATAATTCTGAAAGTGGAGTCTGAAAATGATTTCGCCATCTGATTCGAATCAAGCGGCACAGGAAGATGTTGCTGCTACTGTATTAGCTGATTTGATTCTGAATGACTCGTCCGTAAGTGACGAACCCTTTACGGCCGACGTCGAGCCGCTTCTATTTCGGGTATGGGACAACGTGCCTTGTGCTCAGAAAGCTGAGACGGAAAATCTGCAAACAGAAATGAATATGCTACAAAGCCTGCAGGAGAAAATTAGTTTTCTTGAGCAACGGTTGGAAGAGCAATTAGTAGCGCAGAAAATGGAAGCTGAACAATTCTTTCGGATGGGACGGGAAGAAGGAGAGGCCGCCAAAGCGACAGAGATGGAGCAACGCTTCGGAGAGGAGCATGAAAAAGTTGAGATATTTCTCCACAATATGGAAAAAGCAAAGGGGGAGTATTTTCAGCGCGTGGAAAAAGAAGTTGTCCGATTGGCGCTGGCAATCGCAACCCGTATCTTGCATCGTGAGGCGCAGTTGGATCCATTGTTGTTGGCCGGTGTGGTGCATGTGGCAATGGAGAAAATGGCCGATACAAGCTCGATTGTATTGAAGGTTGCCCCTGATGCGGTGAATCAGTGGCAGGGGCTATTTCGTGGCATGGATGGAGCCCAATTCTGTCCGACAATTATTGGCGATGGGAAATTAGATGGCTCGGAGTGCATCTTGGAAACACAGTTGGGGACTGTGGAACTTGGGGTGAAGGCGCAGCTGGAAGAAATTGAGCGTGGCTTCTTCGACTTACTGCAGCACAATCCGCAAGTGGGGAATGAGTTACTGTGAATACTCCAACCCTCAGTGCAGTGAAAGCGAATTCTGAGTTGTCTTCTTATTTCATAAAACTCACGGAAAGACCGACATGGCGATGGCGGGGAAAAGTTGTAGAAGCGGTCGGACAAACAGTGGAATCCGAAGGCCCATTCTGCTCTGTTGGCGAGTGCTGTGAAATTGTGGACCAGCAGGGAGATCGACATGCGGCAGAGGTGATCGGCTTTCGTGGCCGACATGTGATTTCAATGCCGTTGGATGCAATGGCGGGTATACGCTATGGAGACTCAGTAATTGCTTTGGGCGGCATTCCACAGATGACCATGGGTGAGAGCCTGGCTGGGCGCGTACTGGACGCACTCGGTTCACCACTCGATGCTGCTGGCGTGCCGCGACTAACTGAAACGTGGCCGTTAGACGGAAATATTCCGCAACCAATGAATCGCATCCCAATTAAAGAACCTCTCGCAACTGGACTCCGAGTTTTGGATGGAATGCTCACGGTAGGCAGAGGACAGAGAGTCGGCATTTTTGGTGGTTCCGGCGTTGGCAAGAGCACACTGATAGGGATGATGACGAGAAATACGTCTGCGGAGATGACGATAGTAGGGTTGGTTGGCGAGCGGGGACGTGAAGTCCGGGAGTTCTTAGAGGATTCATTAGGGAAGGAAGGTCGCAAACGTTCAGTCGTTCTGGTGTCGACCTCTGACCAATCGCCGTTGTTGCGAATGCGTGCAGCTCTGGCGGCAACATCGGTGGCAGAATTTTACGCATCGCGCGGTAAGCATGTCCTGCTTGTTCTCGATTCCCTGACACGATTTGCAATGGCGGCAAGGGAAATTGGGCTGGCTGCGGGAGAGCCACCAACGGCCAAGGGTTATACTCCGTCTGTATTTTTGCGTCTGGCTCGGCTCATTGAAAGAGCTGGTAATTTTCAAAATGGAAGTATAACTGCGTTTTATACAGTACTGATGGAAGGGGACGATCAACAGGATCCGCTGGTTGATGCTGTGCGCTCACTGTTGGATGGACATATCGTTCTTTCGCGTGATTTGGCATCAGAAGGATGGTATCCGCCAGTAGCTGTGCTGGATTCAATTAGCCGGTTGATGCCGGCGGTCGCATCAAATGAACATCTTGAACGTGCAGGGCTAATTCGGCGGCTACTGGCGTCATATGCAAGGTCAGAAGATTTGATTCGTATCGGAGCTTATAAACCTGGATCTGATGCTGAATTGGATCAGGCAATACGTGCCCGCCCAGCGATTCGCCGCTTTCTGGAGCAACAAGCATCGGAGCAGTTGATATTCCAGCAGACACTTAATGAGCTGCAGTCACTAGAGTTGTAGGGAGTAAGTATGAGCGTTCAATGTTTCCGCCTGAAGCGGTTGCATCATATTAAAAAAATAGTAGAATCTCAGCGGCTGTCAGACCTTCAGTATGCCATGGCTCGTGTCCGGCATGTTGAGTCGGCAATGGAATGTCAGGGGAATAGGAAGGAGCAGGAGACTTTATCACACAGATATGCTTTGCAAATAGGAGATATGCAGGAGCGTGGACTAGCTGAAGCAATCAGCAATATTGCAGAGTCAAACTTGAATGGGTTACATCAGATTTTACAAATTCGTTTGCGAGAGTTGTCCGCTGCTAGCAACAGTTATCTGTGTAGCCGTTGTGAACAAGAGCAGGTAAAGATACTCGTGGACAATATCGCTGCTCAACTGGAACTGAAAAAAGCGAGAAACGAGCAACGGGGGGCCGATGAATGGTTTTCCCGAAAGTATGCAATACAGAGTATAAAGAAACTTTAATACTTCTCCTGAACTCTCAGGACATTGTGGTGATTCGCTTGCAGGAGAATATCCCGTGAAGGAGCCACAAATATGCTGTCGGCCGTGACTGCAAGTGTTGTTCCTGATATGAAGTGTGCTGGCGAAGCAACTATCAATGTAGTATCTCCTCATCTATCTACTGCAACATATATTACAAAAGGTAATGAGCAAGATTTCGCGGATATGTTAGCTCATCAAACAGATTCTTCGAGCCAGCCTGCGCCGGACAGATCGTTGAAAGGGAAAATTCAGGAGGGAGAAGACCTGAATCTGGGTGCGGGTAAGGGGGAATCTGCAGGTTTAGTAAGGCCCGCGTATTCGCCTGTATTGTCAGTAAAAATAGCAGAGAATAAGAAAGAGCAACGCATAGTTACTACTTTGATTATCAATGATCCCGATCAAATAAATGTGGATAGGGTTGGCAAAGATGATCTAACCGTAAAAAAAACAGGCATCATAAAAAAAGATAAAAAAGATCACAGTAATACGGTAGACAAGACTAGCTCCACCTTGGTTGCTGAATATTACACCAACCTGGCGTATATATCAGGACATTGCCCCCTGAAAAATCCTCAACATTCAACCGCAAAGATTTCAGGAAGTGTCTTGGGCTCTGCTTTTCCGGAAGATAGTGCCACTGTCTCTATAAACGATGTAATGTCATCTGTTACTGTAAGGCAGAAAGACGCCTCTGCTGTGGGCGCAAGCACAGTTTTTCAAGGTGCCAGGCCTGACGAGAACTCCAAGCAACAAAGCAGATTCATTGATAAAGAAATTCTTGTAGGAGAAAGCACCCCAAATCAATGTTCAGGGGAGAAAAGCACGACCAATGATGTCCGCTCAGGTATGTTGAATTCTGGCAGCTTTTCTAGAAATAACACCTTAGCGGAGAGTGGCCAGAATATGGGCTCTGAGGTGCTTAGTGAAAATGAAAAGCCTTTGGAAAAAGTGGACGATAATCAAGCCCTGAATCACTCAGCAGTTGCCTTATTAGATGGAAATGCGTCAGTAAATGCTGTCCCAGAAGTTAGGCAATCCACCATGATAAGTGATGTTGATGTTTCTGTCCGAAATAAATCGGAAATACTACAGGCAGAAAACTCGTCGGAGACTGTTAGGAAGACTGCAAAACTTTCGGCGTCAAATAAGCTGTCGACAGCAAATGTAGATGGTATTTCTCATTCATTGGAAATACCGAGTGATCCTAAGTTTGTAATTGGGACGACAGTTGCGACTGTAGAACCCAGCAGCCGTATCTCGTTGAGTGGTACAAGCCTGCACTCTGAGAATGTGGCAGCCGGCGGAGCTTTTGCTGGGATGGATGCAGCGGTGGGAGTCGGACATCCATCTGAAATATCTTTGGGACAAGCTCCTGCTGTTGGAGCACATTCCCTGGAAGTTGGTATCTCTGACTCCAGCCATGGGTGGCTCCAGGTTCGTGCAGATATGGAATCTTCAGGAGCAGTTGCAGCCTCCCTGTGGGCATCTTCTCCTGGAGCAGAGCAGGCTTTAAGAAATAGTATTGCAGATATTTCGTCATATCTTACTCAGCAACAAATATCCGTGAGCAAGTTGACAGTTCATGTAGTGCCATCTGCGCCGGAAGGTCAGAACATGACCCAATATAGTGCTTCGCAGAGTCTGGGGACGAACACGCAATCAGGTATGCAACAGCAAAATGCCCCCCACACCCCGCATCATTTTCAGCAGCCTGAGGAGAATCGCGGAGCACTTAAATTGCAAGGCTCTATCGCAATAGCATCACATGAAGTAGTGATGGAAGAGGCCATAGATAAAAGACTGAGCATTCGTGCATAGGGGTTGCTCACTATGCAAACAAATGATATGGGCCCTATAGCCAGTAGTTCCTTGTGAAGTGAATTCATCTATTGAGGTAATCGTATGCAGAATGTTGCTGAAATTGTTCGAAACAGTAATATGAGTAATTCTACTTTAGGTACCGATAAGGCTGATGCTCTGGATAGAGCACTTACAGTAAAGTCTAAACCATTAAACAGTAGTCCATCCGGAGGATCGTCCCCATCGAGTACTTCTGGTGGAGGTTCGAATATAACTGCTGACGACTTTATGACGCTACTGGTCAGCGAACTGAAAAATCAGGATCCCACTGCTCCGACAGACCCTAATTCTTATATTGATCAATTGGTTCAAGTGAATAGCCTGCAGCAGTTGATTTCGATCAACCAGGGGATTACATCTTTGACTGGCACCGCTCCGAGTCAAGGCTCAGCACGGGAAAGCAGAACTACGATGACTACACCTGGTAGTAGAGGCACACCACAGTAGTCAACGGTGTTACTCGTTCTGGATAGATAACTCAGAGAATGTAATACGAGTATCGGCCACATTTTAGATATTGTGAAAACAGTAAGGAGAGGGACATGCCATCATTTTCGATACCACTGACAGGGCTGGAGGCCGACTCTACTGCTCTGAATACCATAGGTAATAACCTATCCAATTTGAATACTACCGCTTTCAAAAAGCAAGATACGGAGTTTCAGGATCTGTTCTATCAGCAATTAGGTGTTTCCGGTTCTAATGACCCATTGCTCGCGGGTATGGGAACCGGAGTGGCAGCCATATCGTCTGATTTTTCTCAGGGAAGCCTGACGACAACTTCCAATGCGACGGATATGGCTCTCAATGGAAATGGATTTTTTATAGTCCAACAAAACGGAGTTCAGGAACTGACCAGAGCAGGAAACTTTTCACTTGATAATTCAGGCAAGCTGATTACCGCAGACGGCCAGCAAGTGATGGGTTACCCTGTAACAAATGGTGCGGTTGACACAAATGCTCCTTTGGCTGCAATCAACATCCCTGTAGGCGCTGTAGAGCAGGCGCAGTCAACAAAAAATATAGCGCTTATAACTAACCTTGATTCAAGTTCAGCTACCGGGACGCAATTTGCAACAACGATGACAATGTATGATTCACTGGGAACGGCACATAGTGCAACTGTATCATTCACGAAGACAAGTCCCACTCAGTGGAGTTATTCAATCAATCTTCCTGGTTCAGACTATAGTGGATCAGCTATAAATAACACAGGGACTCTCACTTTCGATTCCAATGGAAAGCTGACAAGTCCGTCTTCCAATATCAGCGGCATCCAATTCACAAATCTGACTGATGGTGCCAGCGATCTCAATTTCCATTGGAATTTATATGGTTCTCCTGGTAACCCACTAGTGATGCAGTCAGCTTCGAGTTCCACGGTTTCTCAGACAAATCAAGATGGATTTGCGGCAGGTCAATATCAAGGGTTTTCGGTAGATGCCAGTGGTGTCATTTCGGCACAGTTTGACAATGGGCAAACTGAAAATATCGGACAGATAGCGGTGGCAACGGTAAACAACAACCAGGGTCTGCAACGATTGGGCGATAATAATTACACTGCAACTACTGGCTCTGGGCAAGCAAGTATTGGTGTGGCAGGTCTTGGTGGCCGTGGATCAATACAAGACGACGCATTGGAGGCTTCAAATGTTGACATATCAACAGAATTCGCCAATCTGATAGTGGCCCAACGCGCATTTGAAGCAAATTCAAAGACTGTTACAACTTTCGACACAATAGCCCAGGAAACAATTAATCTAATTCGATAGTTGATGTTTGTATCTTGAACTGTCTCTCGCTCACTAGT
>DZDJ01000051.1 GCA_022736715.1 Edaphobacter aggregans | reverse complement strand
CCGGCCATCAGGAATTCCACAGCATCCTCGGCTGTGGTGATACCTCCCATGCCGATGATGGGAATTTTCACGGCTTTGGCCGCTTCGTACACCATACGCACCGCAATTGGCTTGATGGCCGGGCCGGAGAGCCCTCCGGTAACGTTGGCAATGCGCGGACGGCGGGTTTCTACATCGATGACCAGAGCCAGAAAGGTGTTGACCAGCGAGAGAGCGTCGGCCCCGGCATCGGCGGCGGTGCGCGCCATCTGGGCAATGCTGGTGACGTTGGGCGAGAGCTTGACGAACAGCGGTCTGCGGCTGATCCGCCTGGCCTTGTAGACCAGTTCATACAGCAGCGCGGGGTCGGTTCCGAAGACCATGCCGCCGTGGCTGGTGTTGGGGCAGGAGGCATTCAGTTCATACGCGGCAATTCCTTCCGCTTCATTCAGCGTGCGGACCACGGCAAGGTAATCTGCGACCTCATTGCCGAAGACATTGGCAATGACATTGCAGCCGGGAATCTTGCGCAGCGCGGGCAACTTTTTCTCCACAAAGGCCTGCGCGCCAATGTTTTGCAGTCCGATGGCATTCATCATGCCGGCGGCGGTCTCAATGATGCGGGGCGAAGGGTTCCCGGCCATTGGCCCGCGCGAAAGGCCTTTGACCACAAAGCCGCCAATGCGGTTGAGCGAGACAATCTCCTGGAACTCGATGCCATAGCCAAAGGTGCCACTGGCGGCGATGACCGGGTTGCACATTTCTATACCGGCAATCGTCACGCGCATGTCCGGGCCTTTGCTTTTGTTCACAGTGCAGCAAACCTTTCTACCGGAGACGGGCGTGTCTTCCGTGTCGCAGATGTGCGGGTACTCTTCCATGTTAGCAAGGGTGGGTATTCTTGCTGCAACCTGGCGTCTGCCGGGGAGAATCCGTAGCGCTGTATCATTCGCTCCGGTAACATAGAGGCTTATGCTGGATCTGGGGTTCGTACGGGCTAACCTGCCATTAGTGGAAGAAAAGCTGCGTCAGCGCGGGGCTGACCCTGCGGTGGTGCTGGGCGATTTCAAAACGGTGGATGCGCGCCGCCGCGAGAGCATTACGCGGGTGGAGCAGTTGAAGTCGCAGCGCAACAAGCTCACTGAGGAAGTGGCCAGGCTGAAGAAGGCCGGGCAGGATGCTGCTGCGCCGATGGAAGAAACCCGCCGCCTGAAGGAGCAGATTGAGCGTCTGGAAGCCGAAGCGGCAACGGCCGATGCGGAGCTGCGCGGCACGCTGGAGGGCATTCCCAATCTGCCGCAGGACAGTGTTCCCGTTGGCAGCAACGAGCAGGCCAATGCAGAAGTAAAGGTCTGGGGTGAAAAGCCGCAGTTCGACTTTACGCCGAAGCCGCACTGGGAACTGGGCGAGCAGCTGGGGATTCTGGACTTTGAGCGCGCTGCCAAGATCAGTGGAGCGCGGTTCGCCGTCTACTGGGAGCAGGGAGCGCGGATGGAGCGCGCGCTGGCCAGCTTCATGCTGGACCTGCACACCAGCGAGCACGGTTACACCGAGGTGCTGACGCCGTATATGGTGAATTCTACCTCGCTGTTTGGCACCGGGCAGCTGCCGAAGTTCAAGGAAGATCTCTTCAAGTGCGAAAACGGCGACTACTGGCTGATTCCCACGGCGGAGGTTCCGGTAACGAACCTGTATCGTGACGAAACGCTGGAGGAGGCGCATCTGCCGGTTTCGCTGACGTCCTATACGCCGTGCTTCCGCTCGGAGGCTGGCTCCTATGGCAAGGACGTGCGCGGACTGATCCGCCAGCACCAGTTCCAGAAGGTGGAGCTGGTGAAGTTTGCTCATCCGGAAAAGTCTGGCGAGGAGCATGAAAAACTGACGCGCCATGCTGAGATTGTGTTGGAAAAGCTGGGGTTACCGTATCGCCGCATGCTGCTCTGCACGGGCGATATGGGCTTCAGCTCGGCCAGGACGTATGATTTGGAGGTGTGGCTGCCGGGGCAGAACACTTATCGCGAGATTTCCTCGTGCTCCAACTTTGAGGCCTTCCAGGCGCGGCGTGCGAATATTCGTTTCAGGCCGGCCGGAGCTAAAAAGTCCGAGCTGGTGCACACGCTGAACGGCAGTGGACTGGCCGTGGGCCGTACTTGGCTGGCTGTTCTGGAGAATTACCAGCAGGGGGATGGCACAGTGCGCATTCCAGAGGCGCTGATACCGTATATGCGTGGCGAGACGGTATTGCGGCCCAGGAAAACAGGGAACAGGGAACCGGCAGCAGGGAAGGTTTAGACAGGTATGTTTCGAGTTTTGCGTAATTACTTTTTCTGGACCTATGAGCGGGGCAGCTTTCACTATGACGTCATGGTGACGCTGGTTCTCGCATTCCTGTTCGTGTCGCCACGCTTTATTGACTTCAGGGACCGCCCCAAGGTGCCTGCTCCGCTGCAGACGAGCGAATTGCTGGTGACCAACGTGGACAGCATCCATTTCATTTACCAGTTGCCGGCCTCTACGCTGGACGGACTGGTGAGCGAGGCCCAGAAGCGCACGGCCATGTTGGGCGTGATTGAGCCGATCGCCGGGGAAGTGACAATTGACCGCTATGCACCGGTGATGGATGAACACAAAAAGCTGGTTGCTTACAAGGTGTGGGTGCGCCGTTAGCGGCGGCGCTGCGTCCAGGACAAGGTGAGTCTTCCTACGATGAGACAAGACAAAGGAATTTCTTTACGGATTAGGGATTTTTCGCTGGCAGTGGCGCTGGTTGCTGCCGGTTTCCTTATCTCAGGCAGCCGGGCTGATGCTGCCTCCAGTCCTGAGGCGCAGAAGGTGCTGCGCGAGCTGGATGCGGCTTCGTTGCAGTTCCGTTCGGCGCAGGCGGATTTTGTGTGGGACACCTATGAGCGCGTCGTCAATGAAACGGACACGCAGCGCGGTGCTATCACTTTCAAGCGGCGTGGCAGCAGCACACTGATGGCGGCACGGTTCTTTGATGCTCCCAATCAGCCGGCATCGAAGCTGATCGTGTATAAGGACGGTGAGCTGAAGATGTACCAGCCGAAGATTGACCAACTGACCGAGTTTGCCGCAGGCAAAAACCGGTCGCAGGCCGAGAGTTTTCTGACGCTGGGCTTTGGCGGCAGTGGGGCAGAGCTGGAAAAGAGCTGGGACGTTACTTTTCAGGGCATGGAGACCATCAGCGGCGTGCAGACGGCCAGGCTGGATCTGGTGCCGAAGCAGCAGAAGGTGAAGAACATGTTTTCGCACGTCACCATCTGGGTCGATCCGGGCCGCGGCGTTTCCTTGCGTCAGCAGTTCTTTGAGCCGAACGGGGACTACCGGACAACGAACTTTACCAACATCCGCTACAACGCCGCCGTTTCCGGAAAGGCTTTTGACATCAAAACCACGTCCAGGACGACAGTGGTCAGGCATTAAGGGAAAGCATCAGGATCTGGTTGCGGCAGGCCGCGTTTTCGCCAAAAAAGCGGCCGCGGCAAAGAAGAAGACGATGGGGTAACACTCCAGCGTGTAACGCGGCTCGGAGTTGTCGAGCGTCAGCAGCAGCAGGCAGCGCAGGAGTACGAATCCCAGCATGGCGAGATAGAGCGGCATCCAGGGTGCGGATGTGCTGGACGCCTGCAGCAGACGGTAGCATCGCCAGGCGCCAACCGCGGCCAGCAGCAGATAGGCAAAGTTGAGCACGCCGTAGGCAAAGGCCAGCTCGGTCTCCTGGTTGTGCTCGCTGTATTCCCACCAGCGGGTGCTGACGGGCAGGATTTCCGTGCGAGGGCGCAGCCACATGTCCGCCAGGCGCGCCAGGGGCAGCAGGACATAGTAGCGAATGGGGCTGTGGCGGATGCGCTGCTGTGCTATTGCGTTGAACTGTGCGTCTAACGGAGCAGTCATGAGGTTCTGCCGGTTGTAGCGTTCCAGCAGTGCTGCGGTTTGCTGGTACTGTTGGGGACTGTCAAAGGCGCGGGTTGGCAGGTCGTGAATATCGATGCTGTCGCTGCCGGCATTCCAGTAGACCTCCTCGTTGGAGGCGTAATCGATGCCCCAGGTGCGGAACCAGCGGTTGAATCCATCGGGAACGAAGCCGCCGGGATCGGTGGCGGATTTGGGCGCCAGCGGCTGCAGGACGTGAAAGACGCGCCAGTTGCGGTACGTCCACGGAAAGAGCGGCAGCAGCACCAGCAGGCTGAAAAGCAGCATTCGCCGCAGGGCTGGCTGCGGGCCCAGCGAACGCCAGGCATACCAGGCCATCACCGGGCCAACGGCTGCGGCCACTAGGCCGCCATCTGGCCGTAGCAGGATGGAATAGCTGAGGGCGAAAACCAGCAGCCAGAAGTGCAGGCCGTAGTCTGGCCGGTGGCGCCAGCGTTCCAGCGCATAGAGCGCCAGCGCAACGCAGAAGATGCTGGGAACTTCGGTGAGTGGCGAAAGCGTATAGGTGGCGGTAAACGGGCAGAGCGTTGCCAGCCAGGTGGCCAGCATGCCCAGGCGCGGGCCCAGCAGATTGCGCACCAGCAGGCCAGCAAGCAGGCAGGTGCCCAGGTCGACGGCAGCTTCGGTATAAAGCACCGCAGTGTAGTGCTCCAAGCCAAAGAGGCGGAAGCAGAGTGCAAGGTAGAGCGGGTAACCAGGTAATCGGATGAGCGCAGGTGCAACAAAATGCTTGTGCGAGAGGCCATAAATGCCGTGCAGCAGCCAGTTTTTGGCAATGTCGCCATACACCAGCGAGTCTTCCTGAATCTGGGCGTAATGGAAGATCAGCCAGAGGCGCAGAGCCAGTCCTGCGGCGAGCGCCACAACGGTATTGAGCCAGAACGGGTGCGATTTTGGCCGGAGGAAAACTTGCTGCATGCTGGTTGCATCATAAGCCTGGTATTGGCCTGCTCGCCATTGACGTTGCAGAGAGGACTGCATAGGATTGCCAATAGTTCAGTGCGATGAGTAAACAAGTCTTTTACGATCCGGACCGCAAACGTTGGAAGCGTCTCCGGCGGGTGTTCGATATTGTAGCGGTCTTTTCGACGCTGGTGCTGGTGATTTTCACCATACGGGTTCTGCAGACGCAGACCTTGCCAGAGTTGTTGCTGAACGCTCCCAAACACAATTACCGCACGCTGAAGTTTCCGGTGGATCTCCGGTCAAAATATCTGCGGCATTCTCCGCACCGGCACACGACGCGGAAACCGTCGGACGTTACGCTGAACTCCGGCGAAGGACTGCGTGCGGCCTATTACGTGGACTGGGACCCGGCAAGCTACTCATCGCTGAAGCAGCACATCCATCAGATTGACCTGCTCTTTCCCGAGTGGCTGCATGTGGTGACGCCGGACGGAAAACTGACGGACTACACGGAAGATAATCGCCCCTTTGCTGTGGTGGATTCTGCCGGTGTCCACAATGTGGATCAGGAAAGCAAGGTGGCGCGCACGATTGTTGATGCGCATGAAGACACGGAAGTCTTCCCGATGGTGAACAACTTCAATCCCATCACCGGCGGTTTTCAGGACAACGTCGGCAAATTTCTGAAGAACCCCAGGGCGCGCGCGCATTTCCAGCAGCAGATTGACGAGTTCTTTGCCGCCAATCCGAACTATCATGGGCTTTCGCTGGATTTTGAGGAGATTCCCAGCAATGCGCAGCCGGCCTACCGCACGTTGATTGCGTCGCTTTACAACGATTTTCGCGCGAAACATCTGCGGCTGTATGTGAATGTGCCGGTCGATAATGATGATTTTGATCTGAAATTCATCGCCGCGCACAGCGATGGCCTGCTGCTGATGAACTATGACCAGCACCAGACGGATTCCGGTCCGGGGCCTGTGGCCGGGCAGGACTGGTTCATCAACAATCTGAAGCAGGTGCTGAAGGTTGTTCCCAGGCAGAAGGTCATCTGCTCCATTGGCAGCTATGGGTATGACTGGACAATGCCATTGCCGCCGGCCGGCCGGCACCACAGGAAAAGCCACATCAACCTGAATAAGCCGATTGCCGCGGATGACATTTCCACGCAGCAGGCGTGGCAGACTGCGTCCGAGACCGATTCCGCGGTCAATCTGGACGATGATTCGCTGAATCCTCATTTCGCGTATGACGATCTGGACAACCACATTCGCCATCAGATCTGGTTTCTGGACGCCGTGACCGTCTTGAATGAGATGCGCGCCGCGCACATGCTGGGCATTGAGACCTTTGCGCTCTGGCGGCTGGGTTCGGAAGACCGTTCCCTGTGGAGCATCTGGGACAAGCCGATGAACTCCAACGCTCCGGATCTGCTCAAGACGGTCCTGCCCGGTCACGATGTGGACACCGAGGGTGATGGCGATATTCTGCGCGTGGTGCGCACTCCGCAGGACGGCAAGCGCAGCATCAAAATGGATGACCAGAACCAGTTCATTGTGGATGAGACGATGGACGCTTATCCGCTTTCCTACACGGTCCGGCAGTACGGATACCACCCCAGGGAAGTCGCCATCACCTTTGATGACGGGCCTGATCCTACCTGGACGCCGAAGATTCTGAAGGTTCTGAAAGAGAAGCACGTCATTGGGACCTTTCTGATCATCGGTGAGGAGGCGCAGGACAATATCGGCCTGTTGCGCGAGGTTTACCGCGACGGCAATGAGATTGGCAATCACACCTTCACGCATCCGGACATCAGCGAAATTTCGCAGCGGCAGCTGGACCTGGAACTGAACCTGACGGAGCGGCTCTTTGGGAGCATTCTGGGTGTGCAGCCGCTCTATTTCCGCCCGCCATACTCCATCGATCAGGAGCCGGACACCAACGACCAGGCGCGCCCGGTGGAACACGTAGAGAAGATGGGCTACATCATTCTGGGCGACAAGATCGACACCAACGACTGGAATGAGCATCCGCGCAAAACGCCGAAGGAAATTACGGACAGCGTGCTGGAGCAGTTGTCCGTCATGCAGGCCAAGCCACAGTTCAGGGGCAGCGTAATTCTGATGCACGATGGCGGCGGCAACCGCTCGGCAACGGTGCAGGCGCTGCCGGTGCTGATAGACTCTCTGCGCGCTCACGGATACAAGATTGTTCCGGTTTCGCAGTTGATCGGCAAAACGCGGGCACAGGTGATGCCGCCGCTGCGGCCGGACCAGCGCTGGCAGGCGCGTGTGGATGAAGTGGCCTTCTATGCTTTTGCCTTCTTCAACCACTTTGTTGTCGATGTCTTCTTTGTCGGCGATGTGTTGATGAGTGTGCGGCTGCTGCTGATTGGCCTGTTCGCCCTGATCGACCGGTTCCGCAGGCGCCGCAACTTTGCCGGGCCCAACTATCAGCCGCAGGTGGCGGTGCTGGTGCCTGCCTACAACGAGGAGAAGGTCATCGTGCGGACGGTCCGTTCGGTGCTGAATTCGGACTACAAGAACCTGCGCGTGATTGTGATCGACGATGGCTCCAGCGATGCCACCTGCAAGGTGGCGCGTGAGGCATATCCGGACGAGATTGCCAGCGGAGTGTTGACGGTGCTGACCAAACCAAATGCGGGCAAGGCTGAAGCGCTGAACTATGGTCTGCAGTTTGTGACCGAAGAGATTTATATCGGCATTGACGCCGATACGCTGATAGCACCGGATGCCATCTCCCGGCTGGTGCCGCACTTTGCCAACCCGCTGATTGGCGCGGTGGCGGGCAATGCCAAGGTGGGCAATCGCGTCAATCTGTGGACGCGCTGGCAGGCGCTGGAGTACATCACCAGCCAGAACTTTGAGCGGCGTGCGCTGGATCTGTTTGACGTGGTCACGGTGGTGCCGGGAGCCATTGGCGCCTGGCGCACAGAGCCGGTGAAGCAGCAGGGTGGCTACCATGTAAACACGGTGGCCGAGGACGCTGACCTGACCATGGTCCTGCTGGAGCAGGGCCTCCATGTGATTTACGAGGACCGCGCACTGGCCTTTACGGAGGCCCCGGCCAATATGGATGGGCTGATGCGGCAGCGCTTCCGCTGGTCCTTCGGCACGCTGCAGGCTGTCTTCAAGCACCGTGCGGCATTTCTGCGGCACAGGGCGATGGGGCTGTTCGCGTTGCCGAATATTGTGATCTTCCAAATGTTGCTGCCGCTGGTTTCGCCGTTTATTGACCTGATGTTTGCCGCTGGGGTGGTGCACTACTTCCTGGACCGGCATTTTCATCCGGAGACGGCCAGCACCGCGAGCTTCTTTAAACTGCTGGCCTTCTTCCTGACCTTCCTGATCATTGACTTTGTAACCTCGGCGCTGGCCTTTGCGCTGGAGCGCAGGCACCCCTCCAGCAAGGGCGACGGCTGGCTGCTCTTCCACATCTGGTTGCAGCGGTTTACCTACCGGCAGGTCTTTTCTGTTGTCCTGCTCAAGACGCTGAAGCGGGCCATTGATGGCAGGCCATTCAGTTGGGACAAGCTGGAGCGGACGGCCAAAATGTCGCGCAAAACAGAGGAAATGACGGTCGGGAGCTGAGCACAGGCTCCCGGCGTTTGCGCAGCACGTTTGCCCGGACTGGGCTACACTGATGCGTTATGGCTACGAACACCCTTTCCACTGTCATCGCCCATCGCGCTCCGCAGGGAGCATTCAGCAACGAGCCGTTTACTGGTTTTCACCACCCGGACATGGCGCGCGCCATGCGCGAAGCGCTGCGGAAAGTGGCCGATCAGCTTGGCCACGAGTACGACCTGGTGATTGGCGGGCAGCGGCTGCGCACGCAGGAAAAGATTGTCTCCATCAATCCGGCGCGTCCGGCGCAGGTGGTGGGTGTGCATCAGCAGGCCGGCGTGCAGCATGTGGAGCTGGCGATGCAGGCGGCGCTGGCTGCGTTTGAGAGCTGGCGGCAGGTTCCCGTGCAGGAGCGCGTCTCGCTGCTGCTGAATGCGGCGGAGATGATCCGGGAGCGCAAGTTCGAGTTCTGCGCCTGGCTGACGTATGAGGTGGGCAAAAACTGGGCAGAGGCCGATGCCGATGTGGGCGAGACGATCGACTTTCTGGAGTTTTATGCGCGTGAAGCGTTGCGTCTGGCTGCTGCCACAACGCCCATCCAATATCCGGGGGAACGGAATGAATTGCACTACATTCCGCTGGGCGCAGGGGCGGTCATTTCGCCGTGGAATTTTCCCTTTGCCATCATGGCGGGCATGACGGCGGCGGCAATTGTCTGTGGTAACACGGTGGTGCTCAAGCCATCCACTTTTGCGCCAACCATGGCGGCAAAATTCCTGGATGTGCTGGAGGCCGCTGGTATGCCGCCGGGTGTGGTGAATCTGTGCCAGGGCGGAGCGGAGTTTGGCAGTGCGCTGGTGGAACATCCCCAGGTGCGCTTTATTTCGTTTACCGGGTCAAAAAAAGTCGGGTTGGAGATTCACGAGCGGGCGGCCCGCACGGCGCCGGGGCAGAAGTGGATCAAGCGGACTGTGCTGGAGATGGGCGGCAAGGACGCCATCATTGTTGATTCGGACTGCGATCTGGATGCGGCTGTGACGGGCGTGGTCGCATCGGCCTTCGGGTTCAACGGGCAGAAGTGTTCGGCCTGCTCGCGGGCCATTGTGGATGATCGTATCTACGATGTGTTTTTACAGAAGCTGCAGGACAAGGTGGAAAGGCTTCAGGTGGGCGACCCGGTGGAGAACGCGGACATGGGGCCGGTGGTGAACGATCTGGCCCACAACAAGGTGCTGCAATACATCGAAATCGGTAAAAGCGAAGGAAGACTGCTGCATGGCGGGCAGGCGATTGCCGCGCCGGATGGTGGATATTATCTTGCACCGACGGTTTTTGCGGATGTTGCCCCGACGGCGCGCATTGCGCAGGAAGAAATTTTTGGGCCGGTGCTGGCTGTCATCCGGTCGCACTCGTTTGAAGAATCGCTGGCGATCGCCAACAATACGGAGTATGGGCTGACCGGGGCCGTTTACAGCGCTTCCCGCGACCGGCTGGAACTGGCGCGCCACAGCTTTCATGTGGGCAATCTGTACTTCAACCGCAAATGCACGGGGGCCATGGTGGGCGCACATCCCTTTGGCGGATTCAACATGTCCGGGACGGACTCCAAGGCGGGCGGGCCAGAGTACCTGCTGTTGTTTACGCAGGCAAAGTCGGTTGCGGAAAAGCTCGGCTAATATCGGCGTAGAGTTGCATTTCAAGTTGGCATACATCTTACTTGCCGCAGAGCATGACGTCGGTCGGCTGGAAGTTCTGCCAGTATCATCGTGAATCAGGAAATAAAGGAGATGCAGTCATGACCAGCATCCTGTGTGTGGATGATGACCCTGGAGCCCTCCAGTTGAAATGTTCGATTCTGGAGCGGGCAGGGTACAACGCCACGGCCGCGTTGACGGTAGAGGATGCCATCGCGCGCCTAGGAACAGACCAGTTTGATGCAGTGGTGACGGACTGGCGCCTGGGGCAGCTTTGCGCCCATAAGATTGTGCAGGCGGCCAAGGGCAACCCGCATGTGCCCGTGGTGGTGGTTTCCGGATACGTGTCCGAGGCCTACCACGCCGCAGAACCGCTGGCGGACCTGTATCTGGAAAAGCCGGTCAACCCGGAAGAACTGGTCAAAATTGTAGCGACACTGCTGGACCGGTAGGCAGCAGCGGTGCTAGGCGCTCTGCCGTTCCGGCATGGCGGTAAAGTGAACGCCGGCCTTGTGGGCTGCTTCGGCCAGAATGCGGTGGTGAATGGTGAAGAGTGCCAGTTCCAGCCGGTCTGAGACGCCGGATTTGTCATACACACTGCGCAGGTAGTTTTTGACCACCTGCTCGGTCACGCCCAGCCGCTGGGCAATTTCCTTATTTTTGCAGCCCTGGACGATCAGGCCCACGATCTGCATCTCGCGTGGAGTCAGCCGGTCGCGCACGCGGGTGCCGACCAGGTCCGTGGCAGAGTTAGCTGTATCCCGATCGGGCAGGCGAACACTGCGCTTTCCCTCGCCAACCTGGCGAACGCATTGCACCAGTTCCTGGCCGGTGATGCCGCGCTGGAGGACGCCTGACAGGTGGGCGAGCACATCCAGTGGAATTTGTTCATGGTTTTCTGTGATGAGTACGCTTTTACTGCCCGCCGGAATCAGACACTCCAGTGCAGCATGAAGATCCGGCTGCAGCGAAGTTGCAAATAAAGTGATCGAATTGCGGAATGCCTGTACCGCACTGAAGAGCGCCTCTGTAGTGCTGCACTGCGCCACAATGCGCATGTCGTCTTCCGAGGCCAGAACACGAGCGGCTCCGGCACGAAAAATAGACTGGTTGTCCGCTAGGATGATCCGGTTCATTGGGGCCGACGACTCCTGAACATACACGTTTGGTATTCGGCATTACGTCGAAAAGCGCTTTGTTGGCATGGTGTCCTGGGCATACGATTCGACGGTTCTGGCGCGATGTCAGAACCATCGGCAAAACCGGAAGAATCCCACAGCAGTGTAGCGATTTCAAACAAAATGGGAAGGAGAGAAGACTCTCCATAACGAGAGTACCGCGATTCCAATGAATTGCAAGTGGTATGGAGAGCACACTTGTGGACAAGATTCTGCAACATCGCGGATGTGCGTACATCCTGAAGCCGACTGGCCGCATCCCACCCTTATCCGTACATCCCCCAATGCAGAGGCTGAATGATGGAAACTTTCGTGAGGTGCCCGGAGTGTGGCGGCGACAGGGTGTATCGAGTGGAACGGAAGGGCATACTGGAACGGTACATCCTTCCGCGGTTCAGCCGGTATCCTTGGAACTGCAAGGCATGCAAGGCCAACTTTTACTCCAAACAACGTGGCGGCCGTAGAAAGCGAAACCGGTACCAGTCTGAAGACACGATGTCTGTGTCGTCAGAAAACAACACATCGTATGTGCCAAACCGCAGTTTAGAAGAGGCAAGCGGGCTGGATCTGCGCAGCGTGTAGATTTCTCAACGAATCTTCTTTTCCCGTGCCTCCGTAGAGCGCCGGCATGCCCAGGTACGGTCCCGGGCAGCAATATTCCCCGACCCTGTTTCCCAGGTCTGCCAAGGCGCACTACACTACCAGATGTATGACAAAACCAGTTTTGCTTGCAGTGGATGACGACCCCAGCGTGCTGGAGGCCGTGGTGCAGGATCTCCGTCGCCAGTACGGAGCCAGGTACCGCGTCCTGCGCGCAGCTTCCGGGCAGGCTGCGCTGGACACCTGCCGCCAGTTGCAGGAGCGCAAGGAGACGGTGGCGCTGTTTCTTTCTGACCAGCGCATGCCGGGCATGACTGGCGTGGAGTTTCTGGAGCAGGCGATTGCGCTGTATCCGGATGCCAAGCGTGCCCTGCTGACGGCTTACGCCGACACGGAAGCAGCGATCCGCGCCATTAATTCGGCAAAAATCCACTACTACCTGAACAAGCCGTGGGACCCGCCGGAGGAGAAGCTGTATCCGGTGCTGGATGATTTGCTGGAGGACTGGCAGGTCGGCTATCGTCCGCAATTTGAAGGACTTCGGGTGGTGGGGCATCGTTGGTCGCCGCTGGATCATAATGTCCGCGACTTTTTGGCCCGCAACCACATCCCATATCAGTGGCTGAATCCGGAACTGACTGGCGATGCGCTGCTGGCGCTGGAGCAGGCTGGGCTGGATGATTCCAGGCTGCCGGTGGTGCTGTTTCCGGATGGCAGCTCGTTGGTGCAGCCGAGTCAGACGGAGTTGGCGGCCAGGGTGGGGCTGCGGACGCAAGCGGCTGAGGCTTTTTATGACGTGGTGGTGCTGGGCGCTGGTCCGGCTGGACTGGCGGCCGGTGTTTATGGCGCATCGGAAGGGCTGAGCGTGCTGATCGTAGAGCCGGAAGCGCCGGGTGGTCAGGCGGGCAGCAGTTCGCGGATTGAGAATTATCTGGGCTTCCCGGCCGGGTTGAGTGGCGCGGACCTGGCGCGCCGGGCGTATGTGCAGGCCTCGCGTTTTGGAGCGGAGTTTTTGACGCAGCGGGCGACAGGCCTCCGATCGGAGAACAACTACCACATCGTGGAGCTTTCCGACGGCCGCGAGGTGAGTTGCCATGTATGCCTGATCGCAACGGGTGTTGCTTATCGCAAGTTGCAGATACCCGGAGTGGAGCGGCTGGCAGGTGCTGGAGTTTATTATGGCGCCGCGATGACGGAAGCGATCTCCTGCAAGGACGGCGATGTGTACATTGTCGGCGGGGCCAACTCCGCGGGGCAGGCGGCGATGCACTTCTGCCGCTATGCCACCAGCGTGCACATGATGGTGCGCGCCGGGTCGCTGGAGAAGAGCATGTCCAAATACCTGATCGACCAGATTTGCGCAACGCCGAATATTCAGGTCGAGACATGCTGCGAAATCGTGGAGGCATGTGGAGAGGCGCGTCTTGGGAGCGTCCGCATTCGTACTCAGAATGGAGAGGAGGTGCGCCCGGCGACGGCGCTCTTTGTCTTCATTGGCGCGGCTCCAAAGACGGAGTGGCTGCCGGCAGAAATCATGCGGGACGACAATGGATTTATACTTGCCGGGCCGGACATCAGGGTGGAGCGGGAGCTGCCAAAGCGGTGGAAGCTGCCGAGGGAACCGTATCTGCTGGAAACCAGCGCGCCGGGCATTTTTGTTGCCGGGGATGTGCGGCATGGATCGGTGAAGCGCGCGGCCTCGGCCGTGGGCGAAGGCTCCATTGCCATTCAGTTTGTGCATCAGTATTTGGCTGCTCTGTAGCCGGGAGATTTTTAGAAAATTCAGGGGACACATCACGACGATGATGAGTGAAGGCAAACAGACAACAGGTACGACACCACGCATGCCGGAGCGTGGAGAACTGCTGGAGCAGTTGCGGCGAGTGGCGATCTTTGCGGACCTGAAAGAGCAGGACCTGGCCTGTTTTGTCGATGCACGGTTTGTCGAGTTTGCACCGGGCGAGTCAGTCATCCAGGAGGGCGAGCCCAACAAATATTTCTGGATCATGCTGGAAGGTGCGCTGCGGGCCTACCAGACGCGCGAGGACGGCACTCCTGTTTTATTGGGTGAGCGGACAGCCCCGGAGACCTTTGGCGAGGTGCCACTGCTGGGGGGCATTACCAGCACAGTGACTGTGGAGATTTCGCATCCAGCGCGGATGATCCGGCTGGATGAGGAGGGCTTCTGGCAATTGATGGTCACCTGTCCGCACGTGCGCAAGGCGATTCTTGGCAACATGGCGCACCGCTTCCAGGGGATGCAGTCCATGACCATCCAGCGGGAAAAGCTGGCATCGCTGGGCATGCTGGCGGCAGGGCTGATGCACGAGTTGAACAACCCGGGTTCGGCGGCAAAGCGGGCCGCATCGCAATTAAGGGAAAACCTTACCCGGCTGCAACAGCTCAGCCTGCGCTTTAGCAAGCATGAACTGAAGCCGGAGCAGATGGAGTGCCTGATCCAGTTGCAGCAGCAGGCGTTCAATGTGCAGAAGCCGCGCGTGATGAACACGCTGGAGCAGGCCGATGCGGAAGATGCGCTGGCGGAATGGCTGGAGGCGCACCAGATTGAAAACGCATGGCAGCTTGCGCCGACGCTGGTTTCCATCGGGCTGGACGCGCAGCAACTGGAGTGCGCGCAGGCCGCCTTTCAGGGAACACTGCTCTCGGATTCGCTGAACTGGCTGGGCTCGCTGGTTTCCAGCGTGCAGCTGGTGGGCACCATTGAGGAGAGCATCAGCCGCGTTACGGACCTGGTGATGGCCGTAAAGAAATACGCATACGAGGACAAGGGCCAGAAGCAGACGGTGGATGTGAATGACAGCATCTACTCCACACTGGTCATCATGGCCTATAAATTCCGCCATAAGGAAATTCAGTTGCAGAAGAATTTTGCCGCGGACCTTCCACCTTTGAAAACGCGCGGCACTGGGCTGAACCAGGTATGGACCAATCTACTGGACAACGCTGTATATGCCGTGGGCCCCAAAGGCCATATTTCTCTTAAGACCTGGCTGGAAAAAAACGAAATCTGCGTAAGTATCAGTGACGATGGAGCTGGCATTCCCAAAGATTGCCAGCTCCATATTTTTGAGCCCTTCTACACCACCAAACCCTCTGGCGCAGGCACCGGGCTGGGGCTGGATATTGCTCATCGCATTGTGGTGGGGCAGTACGGCGGCCACATCGGCTTTGTGAGCGGCGACCAGGGTACGGAGTTTACAGTGCGCCTGCCGCTGGAAAAGGCGCAGGAGTAGCGGGCTGCGTGGCCGTTATAGCGGTTTTCCAGTTGGTGTAGAGGGAACGTGATGCCCTGAAATGGCT
>DZDJ01000023.1 GCA_022736715.1 Edaphobacter aggregans | reverse complement strand
GAGCGCAGGACCAGCCTTGAAGCTCATCAATGGGCCACGGTGAACTGGACCGGCTGGTCGGCTGAGATTACATAGCCAGCGGCCGGATATTGCGCAATGATGGTGCCCGGAGGCGTAGTGGGTTGCGGCGCAGCCATTTGTCCCAGTGCGGCAACGGGTGGTATCAGTATATTTTCTTCCTGCACAGGCGCCAGCTTCAGCCCCGCGCGCAGCACGATCTGCAGTGCCGGAGTGATGTTCTGCCCGACAAAGCCCGGCATCACATAGCTGGTAGCCGAGGGTGGCGGCGGCTGGCTGATGAGCAGGCTCACGCGGGGGCGGTCGACGCCCGTGGCATTGGCTGGCGGACTCTGCGCGATCACAGTGTCCGGCTGTGCCCGGTCGGTGGGCATGTAGGCCTGGGTACCCAGTTCCAGTCCGGCGCGGTGCACGTTGATGGCGGCGGCGCGTTCGCGCTGGCCCACAAGATTGGGAATAGAGACGCGCTGCGGTCCAAGACTTTCTGTAACGCGCATGTGCCAGCCGCGGCGCACCACGGTACCCGGCGCGGGTAACTGCGCCAGAATGTGTCCGGAAGGCACTTCCGTACTGTAGAAGCGGTTCTCCACATCCAGATTCAGGCCGATGAGGCTGGTTTTGTTGACGGCCTCGGGCAAGGTGATTCCGGAAAGATCGGGAACCGACACTTCGGCTCCGTGAATGGCGAAGCGCATGGTGGTGAGCGCGGCCACCAAAGCCACTGTGGCCAGCACCATGATTCCCAGTATGAACCGGAAGAAGCGCAGAATCATGTCCTTATCCTAGAGCAAAAGCAGAATTGCTGTGAGGTGTGCGCTTTGCAGGAGGAGTGTCTGGTCAGCACTCCCTGTTGGTCGTGCCGGCTCAAGGCCCTTGGCTTCTGCCCATAGGAATTCCAAAATGCAGTTATCGCCGGGTGGCGTGGCTGTGGTTTGCCCTGCGGACTCAGCCGTTGTATTCAATCACAGCTTCGATTTTGGCGGCCTTCTCCAGCATTTGCGAGACGGAGCAGTACTTCGTTTTGGACAAGCGCACCGCGTCTTCCATTGCCTTGGGCGAGACTGCGCCGGAGACGCGATAAGTGAGCCGGATGTGTGTGAAGATGCGTGGCGGCTCGGCGGCCTGCTCGGCAACGGCAGAGACGGTGAGTCCGGTAAAGGGCTCGCGCTTTTTCTGCAGGATGCTGACGACATCGACGGCAGTGCAGCCGCAGAGCGCCATCAGCACCAGTTCCATCGGGCTGGGGCCGGTGGTGTGTTCGGGGCTGGCGTCCATGTGGACGGTGTGTCCGCTGTGCGTAAGGCCGTCGTACTCCTGCGGATTGTCTTTTCCTGGTTTCCATGTGGCGCTGGCTTGCATGGGATCTCCTTTATCTGCGGTTGTCGGTGGCTGGCTCCGGATGGATGAAGACGCGGTGCGCCTCCGGGCTGTCGAGCTTGAAGCTGGTTTCCAGTTCGGTGATTAATTCATGGACGCGGGCCATGGGCAGATCGTCCGGTAGCGTGCAGTGGCAGGAGACCTGGATGTGGTCGGCCACGCGGCTGACGAGAACATCGTGAATGTCCAGAATCTCCGCAAAGGCCTGTGCCGCTTTGCGCAGGCGGACTTCGAGCGAGCGGTCGCGCTCCAGCCGCGCCGGATGCTCGATGGTGGCTGGCTCGCTTTCGATGTGCGTCAGGATGCTGTTTACCTCGGGCACTTCGCGCAGCATCTCGGCCTCCAACCGGCAGACCATGTCATGCGCGGCGCGCAGGGGCAGAGTTTCATCCACTTCCAGATGCTGCTCCACGTGAATCTCGCCGTCGAACTGTTGCACGCTGACGTCGTGAATGGAAAGATTGTTGCGCGAGGCCACGGCGCGGATGCGGTCAAAGATACTCTCCGCCAGGCTGGCGCGCGGCTCGCTGTGCACCACCACGTCGGCATTGGGCAGCAGACGCCGCACGGCCTGCGTGGCATCTTCCACAAGCTGCTGCGAGCGCTGGAAGGTGAGGTTGCGCGCCATGCCGAGCGAGAGATCGACGAAATATTTGTTGCCGGAGCGGCGCACGCGCAGGCGGTCCACATCCATCACGCCGTTCACCTGTGAGAGCGCATGCAGCAGACCGCGGCGGGTCTGCGCGGGTGCGGCATCGAGCAGTGCATCGATGGTGCGCTGGCCCAGGCCCCAGATGATGCGCAGAATGATGATGGAGACAAGCAGCGCGGCGATGGGGTCGGCGCGTTCCAGCCAGGGAATCTGCCAGTGGCTTCCGGCCCAGGCGGCGGCAAGGCCCACCAGCACGGCGGTGCTGGCCCAGATGTCGGTGTGGAAGTGCAGCGCATCGGCCTCCAGCGCCTGGCTGCCGTGGCGCTGCGCCACTTTCATCAGCGAGCGCGAGCGGGTGTAGTCCACCAGAATGGAGAGCAGCAGCACTACGAATGGCCAGATGGAGAGCGTCAGTTCCACGTGGCCGAGCAGGATGCGTTCCACGGCCTTGTAGATGATCCAGACGCAGGAGGCCAGCATCAGGAAGATTTCGACGAAGGCGGAAAGATTTTCAATCTTGCCGTGGCCGTAGGTGTGGTCTTCATCGGCAGGCTTGTCAGAAACCTGCACGGAAAAAAGCGTGATGGCGGCGGCGATCAGGTCCAGACCAGAGTGTGCGGCCTCGGACATCATGCCGAGCGAGCCGGTCATGATGCCGGTGAGCAGTTTGAGCCCGGTGATGACGAAGGCCGCAACCACGGACCACAACGCCACCGAGCGCTTCTCCTGCTGCATCGGTGCATTTGCGGATTCCATGGCTGGCGAAGGCAACGGACTCATTGGATAAGCCTACATCGGCGGGTAGTGGGCCGCATTAAATCTTCACGGCGCGGTAGAGCCCGGCGATGCCAAAGGTATAGGGCGTCCAGCTTGCGTTGCGGAAGCCCGCGGCCTGCATCTTTTCGAGCATCGCCTGCGGTGGTGGAAAGTTCTGTACCGAGGATGGCAGGTACGCATACGGGCCGGTGACGCCGGAAATGACCGAGCCAATGGCCGGCAGCACACGGCGGAAGTAGAAGGCATAGAGCTTGCCGGTAATGCCGTCCGGCTCGCTGAAGTCGAGGATGCCGATCTCTCCGCCAGGTCGTAGCACACGATGCAGTTCCGCCAGACCGGCTTCATAGTTCGCCAGATTGCGGAAGCCAAAGGCCGAGGTGACGAGGTCGAGCGAGTTGGCGGCAATGGGCAGATGCAGCGCGTCGGCCTCCAGCGCAACGGCGCCGCGCGGGGCGAACTTTTTTGCGCCGCGCACCAGCATCTGGTGGGCAAAGTCCGCGGCAATAATGGGCTGTGCCGGCAGCGTTTGCAGGTTGGGAGGGCGATGCTTGAGCAACGCGAGCGTCATGTCGCCGGTGCCGCAGCATAGGTCCAGCACGCGGGCCTCCGGGCGGACAAGGATGGGATGGAAGGTGCGTGCGGCGCGCCACCACCACAGGCGGTCGATATTGGCGGAGAGCACATGGTTCAGCAGATCGTACCTGGGCGCAATGCTGTCAAACATCTGCTGCACGGCCAGCGCGGCAGAGGCCTCGTCCTTTGCCCCTTGCGGGCGCGCGCCGGTGGCGCTCTGGCTGTTATCGGCGGTCATCGCGCGGCCTTCCTGCGGGCGAGCTGCAGCATTTGTTCAATGGCGCTGAGCAGTTCTTCCGGGCTGACGTCGGTGACGATCTCCGTTTTGCCGATGCGCACTGGCAGGATGAAGCGGCGCACGCCACTGCGGTTTTTCTTGTCGCCTGCGGTAAGCGCGGCCAGCTTTGTGGCGGGTGCGTTGATTGCTGGCAGCGGCCCGTATTGCAGAATCAACTTCTCGATGCGCTCGGCCTGGCTGGGCTGAATTTTATTGCGCTGACGGGCAATGCGCAGTGCGGCGATCATGCCCCAGGCCACGGCCTCGCCATGCAGCAGTTGCTTGTAGCTGGTGGCGGCCTCAATGGCGTGGCCCACGGTGTGGCCGTAGTTCAGAATCATGCGCAGGCCGGACTCGCGCTCATCCTTGCTGACCACGTCGGCCTTGACGCGCACGGAAGCGGCCACGATGTGAGCAAGCGTCTCCGGATCGCTGGCCAGCGCTGCTGCGGCGTGCTCCTCCATATAGGCGAAGAGGCGCGCATCGTAGATGACGCCGGCCTTGATGCTTTCCTGCAGGCCAGCGCGGAGCTGCTCCGGCGGCAGCGTTTGCAGCACAGCAGTGTCTGCATACACGGCCAGCGGATGGTGAAAGCTGCCGATCAGATTTTTGCCGTGGACAAGGTTGACACCTGTTTTGCCGCCGAGGGAAGAGTCCACCTGCGCCAGAAACGTGGTGGGCACCTGCACATAGCGAATGCCGCGCATGTAAATGGCTGCCAGAAAACCGGCAAGGTCGCCCACCACGCCGCCGCCAAAGGCGAGGATGAGGGAGTCGCGGTCAGCACCGACGGCGGCCAGTTGACCGGCCAGCGTTTCCACGCTGCTCATGCGCTTTTTGGCTTCGCCGCTGGGCAGAAACAAGACGATGGGTTCTGCACCGCGGCGCGCGAAGGAGGCCAGGAAGCGTTCGCTCCATAAGGCCCAGATCTCTGGCGAGGTAACGACGAAGAGCCGCGGCAGCTTGCCGCCGAGCAGTTTGTGCAGACGGTCTGCAAGCGTGGCCAGCAGGCCATCGCCGATGAGCACGGAATAGCTGGCCGAAGGGGTGTTGACGGCAATGGTGCGCACCTTGTTTTTTGGTGCACTTTTCGATGCGGAACCGGCAGTTTTGCGGGCAGCAGTTTTGCGGGCCTGTTGATGGGCCGGTTGATGGGCCGGGGGGCGTCGGGCTTTCGTGGTCACAATGCTTTTATCGTATCGCAACAGGTGGATTTTCTTCACCGTGCGCGCCGTTGGAGCAGGGCTGGACTTTCACTGAAGTGGCCTCTGCTGATAGCCTTAAGCGTCATGGGGATACCCAATCGTGTCGATTTCGTGGTGGTAGGTGCAGGAATCGCCGGATTGCGTGCCGCAGTGCAACTTGCGGAAGCGGGTCCGGTGCTGGTGGTCACCAAGGAGCAGCTGGCTGAATCGAATACCGCCTACGCGCAGGGCGGCATTGCCGTGGCACTGGGCGGTGATGAGGATGTGGCGCTGCATTTGCAGGACACGCTGAATGCCGGCGACGGGCTGGTGGACCGCACGGCGGCGGCGGTGCTGGTGGAGCAGGGGCCGAAGCGCGTGGCCGAGCTGCTGGAGTGGGGCACGGCCTTTGACCGCGAGGGCGACAATCCGGAAGGAAAACTGCTGCTGACCCGCGAAGGCGCGCACAGCCGCTCCCGCATTCTGCATGCCAATGGCGATGCCACGGGGCGCGAAATTGCGCAGTCCTTGCAGCGTCATGCCCGGAAGATCCGCAACATCACGCTGATGGAATGGGCGACGACGGTGGACCTGATCGTCGAACAGGGCGCAGCGGGAGCGCGCGTGGTGGGCATTACGCTGCTGGACGCCGAGGGCGAGCTGCATTCCGTGTACGCAAAAGCGGTGCTGCTGGCCAGCGGAGGTGCAGGGCAGGTTTACAGCGATACGACGAATCCTCCGGTAGCGACGGGCGATGGGATTGCCATGGCGTACCGCGCTGGTGCGGAAGTGAGCGACATGGAGTTCTTCCAGTTCCATCCGACAGCATTGAGCCTGCCGGGAGCGCCGCGCTTCCTGATGTCCGAGGCGCTGCGTGGCGAGGGTGCGTATCTGCTGAACTGGAAGCAGGAGCGCTTCATGGAGCGGTATCATCCGCTGCTGGAACTGGCGCCGCGCGATGTGGTGGCGCGCGCGATTACGCGCGAAGGGCTGCGTGAGCAGCCGGTGTATCTGGACATGCGGCATTTGGCGCACAAGGATTTGAAGAAGCGCTTTCCGGGGATTTCCGCTTTTCTGGCGCAATATGGGCTGGAACTGGGCCGGGACCTGATTCCGGTGCGACCGGCGGCGCATTACCTGATGGGCGGCATTCGTACCGATGCGCATGGCCGCAGCTCGCTGCCGGGGTTGTATGCGGCGGGCGAGGCGACCTGCACCGGCGTGCATGGAGCCAACCGGCTGGCCAGCAATTCGTTGCTGGAGGGGCTGGTCTTTGGCGCTCTGGCGGCGGCAGGCATGATTAGCGATACGGCAAAGGCAGAGGTGACTGCGCAGACGGTTGCTGCGGTCGCGGCGGATGAAAACAGCACCGACGAAGCAGCCATGGAAGCATGGATCATGGAACTGCGGGACCTGATGTGGAAGGACGCAGGACTGCTGCGCGATCAGGCTGGTCTGCTGCAGGCGCGCAAGACGCTGGAGGAGATGGCGCTCACTTTGCCGGAGGGGCCGTCTCGACGCGCACTGGAGGCCCGCAACCTGCACCAGGTGGCCATGCTGATGGTGGCCTCGGCGCTGGAGCGCAAGGAAAGCCGCGGCGCGCATTACCGCAACGACTATCCGCAGCGGGACGATGCGCACTTTGCCGCGCATTCCGTGCTGGTCAAAGGCGTGCTGCGCTTTGAGCCGGTGGAAGCGGCGGCTTCCGTCTCAGCGTAGCCCTCTATGGGCCGAACTTTCCTGCTCCGGCTGGCCGGGGAATGGCCAGCGATGCACCGATGGTGAGGGCAATCACCGTAAAGATGACACTGAGCGAGGCCAGTGCGGGAATCTCCAGCACGTGCGCCAGCAACATCTTGGCAGCCACAAAGGCCAGGATGACGGCCAGCCCGTAGTGCAGCAGGTAGAAGCGCTCCATCAGGCCAGCCAGCGTAAAGTACAGCGAGCGCAGCCCCAGCACCGCAAAGATGTTGGAAGTGTAGGCGATGAAGGGATGCTGCGTGATGGAAAGCACCGCCGGGATGGAGTCGATGGCGAAGATCAGGTCCGTGCCTTCGACGGCAATCAGCGCCAGAAAGAGCGTCGTCGGCAGCCACTTCTTTTTCTTGCGATGAAAGAAATGGCCTCCGTGCGGACTGCTGCTGACGGGCATCCAGGTTTGCAGCCACACCAGCCAGCGCGGGTGCTGGCCAGGGTCGCGTTCCTTGTGCGGCATAATCAGCCGGACGGCCGCGGCCAGCAGGATGGCTGCAAAAATGTAGTTGATCCAGCTGAAGTGCTGGAGCAGCGCAATGCCGCCGGAGATGAAGAGCGCGCGCATCACGATGGCGCCGATCACACCCCAGAAGAGCACACGGTGCTGGCTCGCCCCGGTGATCTCAAACATATGGAAGAGCACCAGAAAGACAAAGAGGTTGTCGACGGAGAGCGACTCTTCTACGGCATAGCCGGTGATGAATTCCACGGCCGAGGTGGAGCCCATGGCGTGATAGATAAAGACGCCGAAGCCGAGAGCGATGGAGACCCAGATGCAGGTCCACAGCACGGCTGTGCGCATGGGGATTGGCTTGTCATGCGGGGAAGAGAAGATGTCGATGGCCAGCAAGATGGCCAGCAGGACGTGGAAACCAATCCAGTAGCTTACGGGAGCTCCGGCGAACATACCAAGATGCTAACTGATACGCAGTCGAGCGCCTAATGAAAAGAAATTCGTGGCGCGTGCTCAGCGTTGATTGAGTAACTGGAGGGTCTTCATAAAGACTTCTCCGGAAATCTGCAGGCTGTTGGGACTCAGTTTGTCCATGGTGTCTTCCGCCGTGTGGTGGTAGCCATCCGGGTGCAGAAAGGTGTGCGGGCCATAGTCGAAGTCGATGATGTCGGCTGCGGGAACACCGCGCTCCACAAAGGGAATATGGTCGTCGTCCACCTGATTGGTGCGCGCAAAAAAGTGTGACTGCACGCCCTCCTCTTTGGCAGCCTTGTAGACCAGGTCCAGCAGCCAGGGCGTGGAATTCAGGTCGCGGTCGATGTCGAGATCTTTGTCGCCCAGCATGTCGGCCAGCAGAAACGCTTTGATGCGAGGCAGTGTGCCATCATTGGACCATTGCGCGGCCAGATGACGGCTGCCGTACAGCTTGTCCGTGTCTGACCATTGCTGCATTGCTTCCTCGCCATCGAAAAAGACCAGCCATACGCTGTAGCCATCCAGCTTTTTGCCGCCGCTGGTCTGCGCGCGCAGCAGGTCGCCGACTTCCATCAGCAGGCCCGTGGTGGAACCGCCATCGTTCGCGCCGACAAAGCCGATATTGCGCAGCGGATAGTTGGTTTCATAATGCGAGCCCAGCACAAGGATGCCGTCTTTCCGGCCCGGATACTTCACGATGTAGTTGCGCATGGCCACAGCGCCGATGGGCGTGTTGGCAGTGAAGCTGTCCACCTGCAGGTCGCCTTTGGCTGCCTCCGGAGCAAAGTGGTTTCGGATGTAAGCCTCTGCCTTGCGGTGGCCATCACTGTTGACGTAGCGCGGACCGATGGCGACGAACTGCCGGGTGTAGGCAAAGGCGCGTCCGCCGCTGAACTGCTGCGTCTGCGCGTGCAGCGGCAGGCTGATAAGGGCCGCTGCCGCAACAACTGCGAAAAAGCTACTGCTCATCGGTCTGCTGCTCCCGCTTTTCCTTTTCTTCCAGCTTCTTTTTCCGCCGGCTGGGATGAACCATGTAGGCCACCAGAATGCTGAGCGTATACAGCCCCAGCATGGGCAACGCGAACAGGCACATGGTCAGCACGTCGGGTGTGGGCGTAATGATGCCGGCAATGATGAAGATGATGAGCACGGCGTAGCGGAAATTGCGCCACAGAAAACTGGCATTCACAATGCCGAACAGCGCCAGGAAAAAGACCAGAATCGGCAGCTCAAAGGTGATGCCCAGCCCAAGAATGACGGTGGCAAACAGGCTGGTGTATTTGTCGATCGTCAGGTTCGGGGTGAAGTCCTTGCTGTAGCCCAGCAGGAAGTCCAGCATGCCCGGATAGACATAGTGATAGCCAAACCATGCACCGGCCAGAAACAGTCCCACGGTGGCCGACATGAACGGCACCACGTATCGCCGCTCCTGCTTGTAGAGGCCGGGGGAGATGAACATCCACACTTGATAGAGCACCCAGGGCGAAGCCAGTATGCAGCCGAAGATGAGTGCAATCTTCAGGTACATGTTGAAGGGGTCCAGGATGTCCAGGTAGGTGAGCTTGGTGGGCAGGTTGTGTTTGGCCAGGGCCGTGGTGATGGGCTCCTGCATCAGGCGGAAGATCTGCGCATGGAAGCCATAGGCAACAAAAAAGCCCAGAATAATGCCTGCCGCAGAACGGATGATGCGTTTGCGCAGTTCGTCCAGGTGCTCCAGCAAACTCATGCCAGGTAAGTCGGCACGGTCAGTCACAGCGGCGCGTGCGCGGTCGACCAGATCAACCATGGGTACTGTTTACCTCTTCGTGCTCGTGCGGCGGCAGAGTGCTTTTCGCAGCCAGCTCATTTGGCGCAGGTTTCTCCGGCGCAGGCTCCGCCGCTGTCATAGTTGCGGAAGCCTCCGCCGCTGCTGCGGCATACTCCGGCGATGCAGTTGGTTCTTCCGGCAGTGGTGTGCTGTGCTCCTGCGGAGCCAGAATGGCCGAAAGTTCAGCCGATGGATTCGTCACACCGTTTTCAGCGCTGAGTTCCGCATCCAGCGCAGCCTGATACGTGGCGTGGATGGGCAGGCCTGTTTCCGGCGGCAAAATGCTGATTTCCCCGGAAGTTGCGATGGCAGGCGCAGCAGCATCGATCGCGGAACTGGAGGAAGGCAGTGCCTCCATCTGTTTCTGCTGGTCTTTCTGCTCGGCCACGCGCAGCTCTTCTTCAATCTGGAACTTGAACTCGTTGCTGGCGCGGCGGAATTCGGCCATCAGCTTGCCCAGTTCGCGGGCAAGCCTAGGCAACCGCTCCGGCCCAAAGAGAACCAGCGCCAGAATAAAGATAAAAATGGAATCGCCGAAGCTCGGCATATGCCCCTCATCATACCGAGTGGAAAGCCGGGTCCACAAATGCACCGGCCCCACTTCAAACAGGGTAACGTGTTTTGCTCAATGTTACGGAGCCGTAAATGCCTGTAGTAAAATCACCTCAGGTAACTGTATCTGAATGCGGCACATAAATCTCTGCGACGTTTTGTTAACAAAAGCGTCGAATAAGCAGGTTCAGGATTTGTGCAGGCAGTCAGGTGCTGAACTGGGTGTACACAGGTTGCAACATCCCCGTGGGTTGGGCGCGAGCGCCAAAGGCGCAGACGCAGTGAATCCACTGCAACCGAGCAGGAATGCTTTCAACATCCCCGTTCCAGAGGCGCAACCCTGGCATAGCCAGCCAACGACCTGCTGGGACTGAAGGCGGAGAAATTTGAGCGTACTCACTGAAGAAGCGGATGCTTTGGCAGTGGCTGTGGACAATGGCAGGAGTGCAGCAGAGGCCTGCTCGCTGGAGAACTATCTGGCCTTGCCAGATCACACGATGGACGACCGCATTGCGGCTGCGCGGCGCAAGCTGGGCACAGACGTTGTGCTGTTGGGTCACCACTACCAGCGCGATGAAGTCATCCGGTTTGCCGACTACACAGGCGACTCCTACAAGCTGTCCAGGATCGCCTCTGAGACCGAAGCGAAGTACATCGTCTTTTGCGGCGTACATTTTATGGCGGAAAGCGCCGACGTGCTGGCCCATGGCGATCAGCAGGTGATTCTGCCCGATCTGAATGCCGGCTGCTCCATGGCGGACATGGCTGAGATTGGCCAGGTGGAAGACTGCTGGGATGCGCTGGAAGCACAGGGATTTACCAGCCAGGGTGGCGGCGGACTGGTGCCGCTGACCTACATGAACTCCAGCGCAGCGATCAAGGCCTTCGTGGGCGAGCGCGGCGGACTGGTTTGCACCTCGTCCAATGCGCGCGGTGCGTTTGAGTGGGCGTTTTCATGTGGTCAAAAGATTCTTTTCCTCCCGGACCAGCATCTGGGACGCAACACGGCATTTGCCATGGGAGTCCCACTGAGCGAGATGGTGGTGTGGGACCCGTACCAGATCAACGGCGGGGTTGCGCCGGCGCGGTTGCAGGCGGCGAAGGTGATTCTGTGGAAGGGCCACTGCTCGGTGCATCAGCGTTTTCTGCCGGAGCATGTGGACAATGTGCGCGCGAAGCATCCGGGGATCCAGGTGATTGTGCATCCGGAGTGCCGCTGGGAGGTTTGCCAGAAGGCCGATGCGCTGGGCTCAACAGAGCGCATTATCCAGGTGATTGAGAACGCGCCAGAGGGCAGCATGTTTGCCGTGGGCACGGAGATCCATCTGGTGAACCGCCTGGGCAAGCGCTTTGCTCCGCTGGGCAAAAAGGTGATCACGCTGGACGATTCCGGCTGCCTGTGCACGACGATGTATCGCATTTCGCCGCAGCATCTGGCCTGGGCGCTGGAAAACCTGATCGAAGGCAATGTGGTGAACCGCATCCGCGTGCGCGAGGACGTGAAGCACTGGTCTCGCGTGGCGCTGGACCGTATGCTGGAGATTCGGAGCTGACCACGCGCATGCGTACTTTTACGTTGCAGGAAGCACAAACACTGTTGCCCGTGCTGGAAGCGCTGCTGAAGCGTGCCATTGCCGCCAGGGAAAAGGTGGAAGCCTTTGACCGTGAGTTGCAGGCGCTGCAGCAGCGCATTCTGGCAATGGGCGGCATGATGGTGGATGTTGTTGCAGCGGCCCGGCAGCGCGCGCAGCGCGACGTTGCCCTGAAAGAAGCACAGGACACGCTGGCAGAGATTGACGCCATCGGCGTGCAGGTGAAGGACCTGAACACCGGCCTGCTGGATTTTCCCTGCCAACTGGAAGACCAGGTGGTGCTGCTGTGCTGGAAGACGGGCGAGCCGGAAATTACCCATTGGCATACGATGGACGCCGGTTTCCAGGGCCGCCAGCCAATCGACGAGCGCTTTCGCCGCACCCGCCGCGAACGTCCGAATTAGGCGCCCGTTGTGTTGAAGGAAGGATTAGCTCAGGCCTCTTCGTGGGTGCGGCGGCGTTTGCCTTTTTCCTGCACCGGGAAGGACTGCTCCGTGGTGGGCAGCACGGGCCTGGGCAGGTTGTGGGCTGAGTAGCGGGCCATGGCCAGTTCTCCGGCGGTATCTGGCAGTATGGGCGGCTTCTTTTCCGCATGGTGGAAGCGCAGCGCGGAGGTCAGGTCGCCAAAGGCCTGCCGACGCCAGTCGGAGATGTTGAGTTCGCGCACGCCGGTAAACTCCTCCAGAAATTGCAGCACCGAGGTGTGGTCAAAGGGCTGGCTGCACACATAGCCACCGGTTGTCCACGGCGAAACCAGAATGCAGGGCACGCGGAAGCCGCCGCCGATGGGCAGCCCATCTACAAACTCATGCGGAGTGCCTGCGGGCGGCACTGGCGGCGGAACGTGGTCAAAGATGCCATCGTTCTCGTCGTAGTTCAGGATGAACAGCGTTTTGGCCCACAGATCGGGGTTGGCGGCGATGGCGTCCAGCTTGCTGGCGATGAAAGCTGCACCGGCAGCGGGCATGTAATCCGGGTGCTCGCACTGTACGCTGGTGGGGACAATCCACGAGACAGTGGGCAGTTTGCCGTGCTTGGCGTCGTATTCAAACTGCCCTTCAGGGCCGCGCACCATGCCGCGATTGTAGAGGGAAGAGCCTTTGCTCGCCTGCTGAAAGACGTGGAAGTTTTCCAGCATGTTGCAGC
Organism: Edaphobacter aggregans; assembly: GCA_022736715.1. GTDB lineage: Bacteria > Acidobacteriota > Terriglobia > Terriglobales > Acidobacteriaceae > DZDJ01. Next base: position 34,879 of record DZDJ01000023.1, on the reverse strand, counting down.
CGTAGTTGTCCTCCTGCTGATAGACCTTCCACGAGATGCCTGCTTGTTCGAGCCGCTCCGGATAAGTGGTCCAAGTGAAGCCGCCCGGAGGCGCAGCATTGTGCAGAACGGGGTCGCCGTGCTTGCCATCGGGGTCGATGGTGCCGGTCATCAGATACATGCGGTTGGGCCAGGTGGGGCCCATGATGGAACAGTAGTACTCGTCGCAGAGGGTGAAGGCATCTGCCAGGGCAAAGTGGAAGGGAATATCTTCGCGGGTGTAATAGCCCATGCAGTAGGGGCCATGCGCGCCGTCGGCCTTGCGATGCGCGGGCAGCCAGTTGTCCATGCGCCCGCCATTCCAGGCCTCATGCTGCACGGCCCACGCATGGCTGGTGGAGGGAATCTTCTGCGCGCTGCTGGCGCGGGTGTCCAGATGGAAGGGCAGCAGGTAGCCATTGGGGTTGACGGCGTCTGGCTGGTAGAAGACGGATTTTCCGGTGGAAAGCGTCAGCGCCCTGGGATCATCAAAGCCACGTACTCCGGCCAGCGTTCCAAAGTAGTGGTCAAAGGAGCGGTTCTCCTGCATCAGGATGACGACGTGCTGAATGTCCCGCAGAGAGCTGTTGCGGGGAGGCCCCTGCGCCAGCATGCGGCGCACATTCGGAGGCAGGAGCGTTTCAGCGGCGACGGCCGCGGCCATGCCCGCTGCGCCTTTCAGCAGACGGCGGCGGGTAAACGTGGCAGGAGAGCTGTGCGAACCGGCAGAATTCTTCATCGATGGTCAGGCCCTGAAATAAGAGGATTGCGGAGCAGGGTGCTGCCTGCTCTCCCTGCAAGTATTTCAGTATGTGGTAGGCCTGTACAACCAAAAGACAAAGGTTTGCCTATTTAAATTCTCGTAAATTGTGGGTAGCTGGTGGCAGTCTACGTGGTGGCCGGGTGCTTCTGCGCAGGCGAACTGGCCACGAAATACGAGCCCAGCACCAGAACCAGTGCAATGGCCTGGCCGATCAACGTTTCCACCGTGGGGAAGATGGAGAACCACAGGCCCATCCAACCGGGGATGAGCGGTTGCAGCCAGTGAATCTGCGTGGTGGGCAGCCAGTGGGCAAACTGCATCTCCTGCACCTGCTCGCCAACCATTACAAAGAGCACTACGCCGAGCATGACGCCGGTGAGGACCAGCATCTTCTTATACGGAAGTTTGCGGTGGGCCACAAACGTAAGCACTGCGACAACCGCCGTCAGCGCCAGGCCGATGACGACGCCATTGAAGACCACGCCTCCGCCGAGCCGCAGGCGGTAGCTTTGCAGGAAGAGCACCACTTCCACGCCTTCCCGATAGAAGGAAGTAAAGCCCAGCAGCATCAGGCCCCAGAGCAGGCGCGCGCGGTTCTGTTGCTGTGTGGCGCCCTCGAGCAGCGACCGCTTCTTCTTGTTGTGCATGGAAATCCAGCCGGTCCAGTACATCTTGTGGAAGAACCAGTTCATGACCACCAGCAGCACCAGAATGGCCAGCAGCCCGGTGCCAGCCTGCAGGTTGAGGGCGGAGACGTTGTCGCTCAAGTCGCTCAGAATGCGGACGGCGACAAACCAGGTGGCCAGCGTGGCCAGGAATCCTACTCCTGCGCCGGCAGCCACCGGACGGCGATGCGCCTGCTGGGCTCCGGTCATGCTGGCGGTGATGGCGGCCAGTACCAGAATGCACTCCAGACCTTCCCGAAAGACCAGAACACCAATATCGAGAGACGCAGGGGTGAAGCGGAACCAATGGGCTGCGCCAACCGATTCGCCCAGCGCAGGCAGGAGCTGCCAGAGCAGATATCCGGCAAAGAGAAATGCCACGGAAAAGAGGACAATTCCACTCCGGCGCTGCTGCTTTACCTCCGGACGATGCGCGATGGTACTGGTAGCCATGGGACTCTGGTGCCCTTTGCTTCAGAAATTTCCGGGTAAAGACCTGTCTGACAGGTGCTTTTGCCGGGTTTGGCGGATGCTCTGTTCTGGTACGAGGGGCACCCTGCCGGAGGAACAGTGTCAAACTAAGACTATTTTAGTCGTTATTTCTGATTCAATCCACTTCCAGTGAAAAGCGCAATATTCGGGTTGATTGGCAGAAAACGAGGACTGAATTGCTCCGCGATTGATTTTTGCCGGATTCCCCGCAATTTACTGTCTATTGGGAACGAACTGGCGCTCGATGACGATAAGTTCATTCTGAGAAGCTGCGCTCTCCTGTAAGCTGGTAGCTATGGTTGCGATCAGGAGAAATACTCTTATTCAACAATTATTACTTTCTGCTCGCCGCACGTATGGCAGCACTGCCATCTATGCCATTAAGTCATTGATATTACTTTGGTTTGTGCTATTTCCGTGGATCGTTCCGCAATGGTTGCAGGCGCAGGACAATTATGAAATCCAAGTGTATGGCTCGGACACAGTTCCGGCCAAAAGCACCATGCTGGAACTACACAGCAACTTCACTGAGGATGGCAGTAAGGCCGTGCCGGGGTCGCGCTATGCCGCTGACGGCACCTTTCCCACCACGCACGCCGAGCATGAAACGGTGGAGATCACGCAGGGCATCACGAGCTGGTCTGAAGTGGGGTTTTACATCTTCACCAGCGCCAGCACGGAAACCGGCTGGCAGTGGGTGGGCGACCATATCCGCCCGCGGGTGCGCGTGCCAGACAGTTGGCACTGGCCGGTGGGCGTGAGCATGTCGACGGAGATTGGCTACCAGCGGGCGCGGTTCTCGCCGGATACGTGGACGTGGGAGATTCGCCCGATTGTGGACAAGCAACTGGGGCGCTGGTACTTTGCCTTCAACCCGGCGTTGGACCGCTCGTTTCATGGGCCGGGTGTAGCGCAGGGCGTCACTTTTTCGCCCAACGTCAAGGTGAGCTACAACTTCACCAAGGTGATTGCCGGCGGGCTGGAGTATTACGCTTCCTATGGGCAGTTGGGAAATTTTGACCCGCTGCACGACCAGCAGCAGCAGTTCTTTCCGTCGGTGGATTTGAATGTGTCTCCTCAATGGGAGATCAACTTTGGCGTGGGCGTGGGGCCAACGGCCTCGACCGATCATTGGATCATCAAGTGCATCATTGGCCGCCGCTTTAGCTGGGGGCATACGCCGCCGGTGGTGCAGTAGCTGCGCTTGTGTTGCTACGCGGAGCGGACGACCTCAACTGAGCAGGGCGCATGCTGAACGACGGCCTGTGCGACAGAACCCAGCAGAAAGCGTTCCACCGCACCGCGCCCATGTGAGCCCATCAGGATGAGGTCGGCGTGCCAGCGTTCGGCCTCTTCCACAATGCGCTTTTTCGGCGGGCCTTCCAGGATTTCCGTAGTCACCTGTAGTTCGGGAGACTGCTTGGTGATTTCGCCAGCGGCTGCCGCGGTGTCCTGCTCGGCGCGTTTGCGCTCCTCGCGCAAAGAGTCATAATGGCAGGCCGCAACAATCAGGAGCGGGTCCTGCAGCAGCGGGGAAGGGTGCGCGACGGAGATGACCCGCACTTCCGTGTTGGCAGGCCATGGGCGGTGGAGGAGTTCCCGGACCGCCGCCTGGCTGAAGCTGGAGCCATCGGTTGCGAGAAGAATTTTCATATCGTCTTTTGCCTTTTCTGTTGGAGATTGCAGGATTCAAGCGCAGACGCTATTGCATATCTTCAGCAACGACCAGGGCCGTGATGCGTATCACACCTGAACGAATGGGATGTTGGCCGCACTACAGTACGTTGTCCCACAGGCGCAGTTCGGCCTGCTGCGGCTGGTTTTCTACGTGGCTCTGCGTGTTCAGGATCATGGTGGCGCGAGTAGTGTTGTCGCACTGCGGCCACTCTGGCAGGCCGGGCGCGGCAGGGGACTTGCCTTGCAGAAACGCCACCCATGCTGCATGAATCTGGCGGCCGAGCGCGGCCTCAGCGGCGGCATTGCCAACCAGGCGGTGCGGCTTGTTCCACACCATACCGACATCGAGGGAGTGATAGGCGTAGTTGCGCAGCCCGCCGGAGCTTTCGGCAAAGTCCAGACGATACATCCAGGCCTTGCCGCCTCCGCGAACATGGGCCTGCGCCACGCGCACGGACGGAACCCAGTACTCTTCGGCAGACAAGGCGCGGATGCGGAGTTCGTCCTCGGGCATGTGGGGACAGAGCGCCTTGTATTTGGCAAAGACCTGCTGGAATGCCTCCAGCGAGACGTTGCCCAGGTTGGCGGCGGTGACGGGCTTCTGCGGATGCGGGCCGATGAAGAGGGCGCTTTCATCGCGGTTGGTGCCGATCAGCAGCCGCTTGCCGCGGGTATTGCCGCTGGCAATGGTGGGCAGCGGAAACTGGCGCAGCAGGTCGCCGTCAATCTGCGGACGCAGCGGAAAGTGTTGCGGCCAGATGTGCAGGAATTGCTGCTGCGCGGCCAGGAGCAAAGGAGCAGGCGCGGAGGCTGCGCTGGCAGGGCTTTGACCAGTGCGCTGACGCCATACATCACCATAGCCCAGTGCGATGCGCTGGGAGTTCTGCAGAGACCAGACGCGATCGGCCCCGCCGCTTTCGGAGATCATCTGGTGGAAGCCGTGCCGGGCTGCGGGAATGCCCATCAGCACATCGGTGAGTTTGGCTCCGGCGGATTCGCCACCGATGGTGACTTGGGATGGATCGCCCCCAAAGGCGGCAACATTGTGATGAATCCACTTCAGCGCCAGCATCAGGTCGCGCAGAGCATTGTTGGCGCTGCCGGCATAGCTGGAGCCGAGGAGCGGCTCCCAGTCCAGGAAACCAAAGACCCCCAGGCGATAGGCCACGGCGATGCAGAGGACGCCGGAGCGGGCGAATTCCGTGCCGTCGTAGATGGGCTCAAAGGCATGCCCGCCGGTGAAGCCGCCGCCGTGTATCCAGACAAAGACCGGGAACGGTCCTTTGCCCTTCGGAGCCCACAGATTGAGGTGCAGACAATCTTCGCTGTGCTGCACGCCGGGCTCGCCAGGCTGAACGGGCGAGGCGGAAAAGCGGGTGGCGTCGCGCTCGCCGCTCCAGGGCCCGATTTTAACCGGAGGACGAAAGCGCAAAGGGCCTACGGGCGGCTGCGCAAAAGGCACGCCGCGAAAGATGCGCACGCGCCGGGCGCCAGGGCCGGTTTCGATGCCGCGCAGTTTGCCGCTGGGGGTGCTGAGCACGATGCTGTCGAGCGATGGGCCGGCAACTGCGGCATTGTCCGCCAGCAGACTGCGGCTGGCAAAGGCCTGGGCGGCCAGCGCCAGGGAGGCTTTGCCAAGAAAGGCGCGGCGAGACATCGAGGGCATCTGCATATTTTGAGAGGAACGTCCTTTCAGAGACTCTGCGATTGCAGCTATTTTGCAATATCAGGATGCAGCGAAGATTCTAGCGCAGGCAAACGATGGAACCAAATGCGGCAAAAACTGTGCCCGGCGTGACGCTGGTGTTGTGCGGTAGACTGCAATTTCCCGTTTTTCACCGGAGTACAGAAGAGGAATACGGAGTATGCGTCGGTACAAATATCTGGATGCGCTGGTGACGGCGTTCGTGGTGGTGTTGCTGGTGTCGAATCTGGTGGCGCAGAAGATCTGCCAGATCGGGCCATTTACGGTGAGCGGAGCCGTGCTGCTGTTTCCGATTACGTATATTTTTGGCGACATCTTTACGGAAGTCTATGGCTATGCAGCCTCGCGCCGGGCCATCTGGCTGGGCTTTTTTGCCATGGCGCTGCTTTCGCTCATGGGCGCGGCCACCATTGCGCTGCCGCCAGCACCGGGATGGCATGGCCAGGCGGCCTTCGCGCAGGTGTTCGGCTTTATTCCGCGGATTCTGGTGGCCAGCCTGATTGCCTACTGGGCCGGGGAGTTTGCCAATTCATACACGCTGGCGCGGATGAAGCTGCTGACCGGAGGGCGCTGGCTGTGGACACGTACAATTGGCTCGACCATTGTTGGCCAGGCTGTGGATACGACGGTTGTGATTGTGCTGACCTTTGTGGGCACGGTGGATTGGAAGACGATTGGCCAGGTGATTGTCTCCAGCTATGTGCTGAAGGTGGCTTATGAGACGCTGGCAACACCGATTACGTATGGAGTGGTGATTGCGCTGAAGCGGGCAGAAAAGGTGGACGCGTTTGACCGGAAGGAGAATTTCAGTCCGTTTGTGTTCAATACGGACAGTGTCTCAGCGGATGAATAGCCCAGTATCACAAGTATTATCTGTTGTCTGGTGCGGCCAGGGGGAATTTTAATCGCATCTTTCTACATCTTTGGCTCATCTAGGGTTGCATACATCTCTGTCTGCCACAGCCAGCAGGTTCAGTTGCTCAGGAAAGCCTTGTAGCGAACTGGACTGGTGTTGAGTGGCAGGCTGCATCCTGGCTTTGCCTGAAAACATCTTGGCTTTGCCTGAAAAATGGAGCGAATTGCTTGAACGTGAATCAGAACCAGAAAAGGATTTTTTGTGCAGCGCTTTTTGGGGCCAGCCTGCTTGTGGTGGGGTGCAGTAAACCAGCGGTGAGTGCGCAGCAGCAGATGCAGGCGATGCCGGTGGAGGTGTCCACGATCGCGCTGTCGCCTGTGCCTAAATCGGATACCTACGTCGCCACCATCAAGTCGCGCCGGTCGGCCACGCTGCAGCCGCAGGTGGATGGCAACCTGACGCAGATCTATGTCCACTCCGGGGACCATGTGCGCCGCGGGCAGGTGCTGATGGAGATTGATCCGCAGAAGCAGTTGGCCACCGTGCTGACGCAGAAGGCCACTGTGCAGCAGAACTATGCCGTGTACCACTACAACGAAGTGGAAGTGGACCGCCAGCGTAAATTGTTCCAGGCGGGTGTGACGTCGCGGGACGCTTACGACCAGGCGGAGCAGTTGTATGAAAACTCCAGGGCCGCGTATGAGTCCGCGCAGGCTTCATTGAAGACGCAGCAGGCGCAGTTGCAGTACTACCACATTACGGCCCCGTTTGACGGCATTGTGGGGGATGTCCCGGTGCATGTGGGCGACTATGTTTCTGCCAGTACGGTGCTGACCACGGTGGATGAGAATACGGACCTGGAGGCCTACATCTACATTCCGACGGAGCGCTCCAGCCAGCTGCGCCGCGGGCTGCCGGTGAACATTCTGGACAACAGCGGCAATCTGCTGGAGAAGACCTCCATCGACTTTGTGTCGCCACAGGTGGACAACAACCTGCAGGGCATTCTGGTGAAGACGCCGGTGCATCGCACGCAGGAGATGCTGCGCAATGCGCAGATGGTGAAGGCACAGGTGATCTGGAGCACCAGTCCGGCTCCCACGGTTCCGGTGTTGGCGGTGGCGCACATTGGCGGCCTGACGTTTGTGTATGTGGCAGAGCAGAAGGGCAATGGCTATGTGGCCCACCAGGTGCCGGTGCAGCTGGGAGATACGGTGGGCAACAGCTATGCCGTGAACAGCGGCCTGAAGGTGGGCGACAAGGTGATTCTCTCCAGCATCCAGTTCCTGATGGACGGCATGCCGGTGCAGCCGCTGGGTTAGTTTTCCTTTGAGTTGTTGCATGCGGCGCAGGCCGCCGCGAAGTGCCAGGCAGAGACCTGTGCTGCTGCATGGAAACCGATTTTAATGTTGTATCCACCAGCGGTTGCAGAAACCGCGAAAGGATAAAACTGCTTGTTTGTCGACTTTTTCATTCGAAGGCCAGTCTTTGCCACGGTCTGCGCGCTGCTGATTATTCTTGCCGGCGCCGTGGTGATTCCAACGTTACCCATCTCGCTGTATCCGCAGCTGGCGCCACCGCAGGTGACGGTCAGCAGCAACTATGTGGGCGCCAATGCGGAGACGGTGGAGTCTGCCGTTACCATTCCGCTGGAGCAGGAGATCAACGGTGTGGAGGGGATGCGTTACATCACCTCCACCAGCGGCAATGATGGCACCAGCGCGATTACGGTCACCTTCCAGACGGGGTATGACCTGAACATTGCCGCCGTCGACGTGCAGAACCGTGTGAATGCCGCTGAAGGCCGGTTGCCGCAGGCGGTGAAGAACACGGGCATCACGATCACCAAGGCAAACTCGAACTTTGTGTTTGCCGCTGGCTTCTTTACGACAGATGGCCGGTACAGCAACCAGTTCATCAGTAACTATATTGACGTGTACGTCAAGGACGCGCTGAAGCGGATTCCGGGCGTGGGAGATGTGCTGATCTTTGGCGAGCGCAAATTTGCAATGCGCCTGTGGATCAATCCGGTAAAGCTGGCCGCACGGCAACTGACAGCGACGGACGTTGTGAATGCGCTGCAGGAGCAGAACGTGGAAGTGCCGGCCGGGCAGATTGGCGCGCCACCAAGCGATCCGACACAGAACTTCCAGATTCCTGTCCGTGTGATTGGCCGGCTGACTGACCCGGAGCAGTTTGACAACATTGTGATCAAGACCACTCCGCACGGCATTGTCCGGCTGCGAGACATTGGCTACGCACAACTGGGCGCAGAGACCTATGGCACCAACCTGAAATACAGCGGCATTGACGCCATTGGTATTGGCGTGCAGCAGCTGAGCAATGCCAATGCGCTGGATGTGGACCGGGAGGCCAAGGCGGAGCTGGCGCGGCTCTCCAGGCAGTTCCCCCCGGGGCTGAAATATATAGTGGCGTTTGACACCACAACGGTGGTGGGCGACTCGATCCGCGAAGTGCTGTATACGCTGGCGGAGGCGATCGTCATCGTGATCGTGGTGATCTTCTTCTTCCTGCAGGACTGGCGCGCGACGATCATTCCTGCGGTCACCATCCCGGTCTCGCTGCTCGGTACATTTGCCTTCATCAAGATATTCGGCTTCTCCATCAACACGCTGACGCTGTTTGGCATAACGCTGGCAACGGGCCTGGTGGTGGACGACGCCATTGTGGTGATCGAAAACGTGCAGCGGCATATTTCCGACGGCAAGACGGCGGATTCGTATGAGGCTGCGTCGGTCGGTATGCGCGAGGTGACGAGCGCCGTCATTGCAACGTCGCTGGTGCTGATCTCGGTGTTTGTGCCGGTGTCCTTCTTTCCGGGCACGACCGGCATTCTGTACAAGCAGTTCTCGCTGACGATTGCGTTCTCGATAGCGATTTCCGCATTCAACGCACTGACGCTTTCTCCTGCACTGGCGGCGCTGCTGCTCAAGAAGGAAGTGCATCATGGCGGGTTTCTGGGCGCAGTGGACAAAGGCATCAAGGCGCTGAACAAGGGCTACGCCAGCCTGATCCATGTGGTGTTGCAGTTGCGGTATGTGATGCTGGTGATCTTTTTCGCCGGGCTGGGCGCAACGCTGTACATGTACCGGCACGTGCCGACGTCGTTTGTTCCGCAGGAGGACCAGGGCTACGTCATTCTGATGGTGATGTCGCCGCAGGGCGCTTCGCTCAACTACACGACGCACATTTGCGACGAAGCGCAGGTGGTGCTGGCCAAAGACAAGGACATTGAAGGCTCGTTTGCCGTGAGCGGGTTCAGCTTCAGCGGCAATGCGCCGAACTTTGCTTTGATCTTTGCCAGCCTGAAGCCATTTGCTGAACGTAAAGGCAAAGGGCACTCTTCCGCCGATATCGTTGCGCGGTTGCGTGGCCAGTTGTTCCAGGTTCCGGGGGCCATCATTCAGCCGTTTGAACCGCCTGCCATTCAGGGCATCAGTTCGTTTGGCGGTTTCCAGTTTGAGTTGCAGGATGAGGGCCGCAATACGCTGGCTGACCTGGACCGCGTTGCGCACGTGATGATTGCCAAGGCGCGCGGGCGCAAGGAACTGGGCCCGCTCTTTACGCAGTACACGGCGAATGATCCGGAACTGCTGGTGAAGATTGACCGGGTGAAGGCGAAGGCGATGAATGTGCCGTTCAGCCAGATCTCGGACACACTGGGCGTCTTTATGGGGTCGGAATATGTGAACGACTTCACTTTCAACAACCGTTCGTACCGCGTGTATGTACAGGCGGACAAGCAGTTCCGGCAGACGGCGCAGGACATCCGGCAGTACTATGTGCGGTCGACGGATGGAAACATGATTCCGCTGGACAACTTTGTCACCATTGAACAATCGTCCGGGCCGCAGGTGATCAACCACTACAACCTCTTCCGTTCGGCAGAGATCATCGGTGCGGAAGCACCGGGCTACAGTTCCAGCCAGGGCATGCAGGCGATGGAGGAAGTGGCCAGGCAGAACATGATGCAGGGCATGATGTACTCGTGGTCCGGGTTGGCGCTGGAGGAAATCGAAGCTGGCGGCAAGGCGGCGATTATCTTTGGCCTGGGCCTGCTGGTGGTCTACCTGACGTTGTCAGCACAGTATGAAAGTTTTGTGCTGCCATTCATCATTTTGCTTTCTGTGCCCATGGCCGTGCTGGGTGCGCTGTCGGCAATTTCGCTGCGGGGCCTGTCGAATGACGTGTATGTGCAGATTGGTCTGGTGATGCTGATCGGACTTTCGGCAAAGAACGCCATTCTGATTGTGGAGTTCGCAGAGCAGTTGCGCGCGCAGGGCAGGTCGGTCCGCGAGGCTGCGATTGAGGCAGCCGAGCTGCGGCTGCGGCCGATTCTGATGACCTCCTTCGCCTTCATCCTCGGCATTCTGCCACTGGTGTTTGCGACGGGTGCAGGTGCGCTGGGGCGGCATTCGGTGGGAACTTCGATTGTGGGCGGCATGTTTGTGTCGACCATCCTCAATCTGTTGTTCATCCCGGTGCTGTATGTGCTGGTGAAGACGGTTCTGGAGAAGGTTTCCGGGCCGAAGCACAAGCAGAATCCCGAAGCAGCATAGAGCTCAATATACAAAGGGCATGGAGACGGCCGTCTCCATGCCCTTTGTCATTTTGTCGTGCGAAGCGGCTATTGATCTTCCACAATCACGATGCCCAGATGGCGCGGGCCATGCACGCCGCGGATGCGCGTCATCTCAATGTCCGACGTAGCCGATGGGCCGGAGATGAAGGTGATCGGCTGCTCGCTGCGTTTGCTGATGCGCGCGATGCCTTCCGGCACGGTCTCCACAATCTGGCTGGCATATATTACGCAGATATGAAAGTCGGGAATCAGCGTCAGCGCGCGGCGGCCCTCCGGCGCATCGTGTTGCAGGAGGATAGTGCCGGTGCGGGCAATGCCAACGGTGCAGGCGGTGAGCACGGTGGGGACCTGATTCATGGCATCGTAGTCCAGCTGGTCATCCACAAGAATGCGCACACCCTGCGGCAGCCACGCAGCGGGAATCTCCGCAGGAACCAGCATTGCGTGCTGGTCGCGCGATGCCAGCAGTTCGCCCACGGCACCGGCAATCTGTTGCGATGTGGTGCGGACCACCTGCGCGTCGTAGTCCACCAGCCGGTCCAGAAAGAGACGCAGCCTGTCCTCTGCGCTGAGCGTGCTGGCGCGGGCATAAAGCCGCTGGATGGCCTGATGTTCGGTGGCGGCGTCGGTTGCCGGCTTGCCGAGCCGAGTGCGGATGCGTTGCAGAATGGCTTCGCGTGCGGCAAGAGAATCAGTCATGGGCTGGGCCCTCTTTCTTCTGGCGGCCTTGTTGTTCACGGGTGCGCCACCAGTCGCGGAAAGAGTGCTGCGGAATCTGCCGCAGATCACGGAAGCGGGTCCATTCGCCCATCATTCCGGGCAGTGAACCGATCATGCCTTTACGCGTGAAGGGCGACTGCGCCAGCCGTGCCATGCGCTGCGCCGCTTCGTAACGCCGGTGGTTCTGAAAGATGCTGGCGGCGAACTTCATGGCGATGTTTTCCGGATTCAACGAGCCGGTGAGCGTACTTTGGTCTTCGCGCACCACGCGGCCACGCAGGTGAATCAGCAGCTCAGGAATGTTGATCTTGACCGGGCATACTTCATAGCATGCGCCGCAGAGCGACGAAGCATAAGGCAGCGAACGGGAGTGTTCCATCGATTGCAGCTGCGGCGAAAGAATGGCTCCGATGGGGCCGGAATAAATGGAGCCGTAGGCGTGGCCTCCGGTTTCCCGGTAAACGGGGCAGGCATTCAGGCAGGCTCCGCAGCGGATGCAGTCCAGCGTCTCCCGTTCCTGCGCATTTTCGAGCAGGTTGGTGCGGCCGTTGTCGAGCAGCACTACATGGAAGGCGCGCGGACCATCGCCAGCGTGTGTGCCGGTCCAGATGGAGTTGTAGGGGTTCATGCGCTCGCCGGTGGCGGAGCGGGGAAGCAGTTGCAGAAAGACTTCGAGGTCCTGAAAAGTGGGTATAACCTTCTCAATGCCGACCAGTGTAATCAGCACATCCGGCAGCGAAACGCACATGCGGCCGTTGCCTTCGGATTCCACCACGCAAACCGAGCCGGTCTCTGCAATGGCGAAGTTGGCGCCGCTCAGACCAATGTTGACGCGCAGAAACTTCTCCCGCAGGTAGGTGCGGGCGGCATCGGTCAGGTCGTTGGGCTGACTGCCGAGATGCTCCAACTGCATCTTTTTCTGGAAGATCTCGCGGATCTCGGCGCGGTTCTTGTGCAGCGCAGGCACCACGATGTGCGAGGGCTCGTCCTCGCCAAGTTGCACGATCATGTCGGCCAGGTCGGTCTCATGCGGCTGAATATGCTCGGCCTCCAGCGCGCGGTTCAGGCCAATTTCATCGGAGGTCATCGTCTTGACCTTGATGATCTCCTCACCCTGATACTGGCGCACCAGGCCCACGATGATGGCGTTGGCTTCGTCGGCGTCGCGTGCCCAGTGCACTTTGCCACCGGCGCGCTCGCAGTTCCGCTCAAACTGCTGCAGGTAATAATCCAGATGGCGCAGGGCGTGGTTCTTGATGTCGTGCCCGGCCTGGCGCAACTGTTGCCAGTCCGGCATTTCGTCCACCACCTTTTGACGTTTGGCGCGGATAACGTCCGTGGCATGCTTCACGTTGCGGCGCAGTTGGGTGTCTTCCAGCGATTGATGCGCGGCGACGGGGAAGGCGGGCGCGGTTGCGGTTTTGCCAACGCGGATGCTCATGCGGCACCCCCGGTTCTGGGAGTGGCGGCTTCGGCGCAGACCTCGGTCCCGGCCTCGGTGCTGGCCAGAATCTCTGCCAGGTGCAGCGTCCTGATGCCGGCGCGTTGGCGGTGCAGGCCGCCGTAAATCTGCATCAGGCAGGAGTTGTCGAGCGCGGCGCAGACCTCGGCCTGCGTGTTCAGCACCTCGCGGGACTTGTCGGCCAGCATGGCGGCGGAGACCTCCGCATTTTTTACGGAGAAGGTGCCGCCAAAACCGCAGCACTGCTGCGCATTCTGCAACTCCACGTAGCGCAGACCGCGCACCTGCTTCAGCAGGCGTACCGGCGCGTCGCCTACATGCAGCATGCGCAGCGAATGGCAGGAGGGATGATAGGTGACGGAGTGCGGATAGTAGGCGCCCACGTCTTCCACCTTCAGGAAATTTGTCAGCAGCTCAGAAAACTCATAAACGCGGGGCAGCAGAGCGCGCACGCGCCCCAGCAGGCGGGTGTTGCCGGTGGAGGAGGCCATCAGCTCATAGTGTTCGCGCATCATGGCGACGCAGGAGGCTGAAGGGACGCAGACGACCTCGGCGTCCTCAAAGATGTCGACGAACCGCTGGACGAGCGGCAGGGCCTCGGTGTGGTAACCGGTGTTGTAGTGCATCTGGCCGCAACAGGTTTGCGCCACGGGAAAGACAACGGTGTGCCCCAGGTGTTCCAGCACCTGGGTGACGGCGATGCCAGTCTGCGGGAACAGGGTGTCGTTGTAGCAAGCGATGAAGAGTGAGATGCGCAGACGTGCCTCCGGAAGCCGGGTGGTTGCAATGCTGTCAAATGGAAATTATATCTCCAATGAAATACAAGGCCCGGCCGCACTGTGGGACTGAACATCCAAAGCAAAAGCAGAGAGAGTGTAAGACGAAGCCGCGGATCTTGGGCCGACGCGACCAACAGGGGGCGGTCGCGCACTCTCTTCAAAAAGCGTACACCTCACGGTAACTCTGCTTTTGCCTTAAGGAATGAAGGCGCCACAGTAAACAATAAAGTACACGAAAAGCAACCCTTTTGAGGGCAAAGGAGTCAAGCCGGAATTTTGGCTGAAAAATTTCATGCAAACCGCATCGCCACGCTGCCAGCGCGGGCAAATCGCACCTGCGCGGACGATCCGGCGGAGGCCAGCGTGTAGCCGGTCCAGCTGCCGGTGGTGATCCAGTCACCGGCCTTCAGGCCGCCGGTGCGTGTTGCGCCTGCATTGGCCAGCCAGGTGAGCAGCCGCAGCAGATCAGTGCCTGCCGGGTTGGAGCCGGTGCCTTCCACGCGGACAATGCCGTCGACGGAGATGGCGACGGATTCCTGCGCGAAGTCGAGCTGCTGCCAGTTGGCCACTGCCGGGCCGTAGACGAAGCCGCCATGAATCTGCAGATCGGCCACCTGGGTGAAGCGGGCGCACTTCATGGGATCGGCAATGGCGGTCTCCAGCACTTCAATGGCTGGATGGCAACTGCCGATGGCGGCTGTCACTTCTTCGCGGGTGTAGGGAGTGGCGCGCGGGGGCAAAGCATGTCCGATGTGGAAGGCAATCTCGCCTTCGAGTCCGCGAAAGCGATGGCGCGGGCCAGCCAGAATGCTGTCCGTCTCCGCCATCCAGATGAGCGGCAAGGGAGCAAAGAGCGGTGTTGCCTCCGGGCTGGGCGCGCCGACCTTCCAGCCGCCGATGGCGCCAAAGGCAATGGCCATCTGGTTCTGCACAAAATAAGCCTCTTCGAGCGAAGCAGGTTGAAGGTCCCCCGGCAGGTCGTCGATCGGTTGCAGCGCGCGGCGCGCGTCGAGCAGGATGTCTGCCGCTTGCAGAAGCTGGTCTTTGCGGGGCGCTGCGGTCATGGTTGTCCTCTTCCGAATCAGTGCCTGGCGGTGCGCCCGTTGCCCTGCGCCAGAATTTCATCCGCAGACAGTCCGCGGATGGAAGCGTCCAGCAATTCCACCATGTGGAAGGCGGGCATCTCCGCATGTCCGCTGCGCCGCAGGCCGCTCATGATTTGCAGCAGGCAGCCGGGATTGGCGGAGATGACGGCCTGGGCCTGGGTCGTCATCAGGTTCTTCACCTTGCGGTCGCCCAGCTCGTTGGCCGGTTCGGGATTCATCAGGTTGTAAATGCCGGCCGAGCCGCAGCAGAGCGAGGATTCGGGAATCTCCGCAACCTCCATTGCTGGAATGCCGCGCAGCAGTTGCCGTGGCTCGCGCTGCACGCCCTGTGCATGTTGCAGATGGCAGGCATCGTGATAGGCCACGCGCAGGGGCAGCGGATGGCGCGGCGCTACGGGCTCCAGCTCGCAGAGAATCTCGGCGATGTCCTTGCATTTGGCGGAAAAGGCCGCGGCGCGTGTGGCCCATGCCGGATCGTCGCGCAGCAGATGGCCGTACTGCTTCATGGTGGAACCGCAACCGGCGGCGTTGATGACGATGGTGTCCACGTTGGCGGCCTCAAAGGCGGCGATCATTTTGCGGGCCAGCGCCAGCGCCTCTTCTTCCACGCCGGTGTGCACCATCAGCGCGCCGCAGCACTCCTGCTGCTGCGGAATGACAACCTCGCAGCCTTCCGCCGCCAATACGCGCGCAGTGGCTGCGTTTACGTGAGAAAAGAAGACCTGCTGCACACAGCCGGAGAGCATGCCGACGCGGCGGCGCTTTTTGCCGGTGGCCGCCACCTGCTGCGGCAGCTTGCGGAAGAGGCTGGTGGGAACCTGTGGCAGCAGTGTTTCCATGGCCTGCAGCCGCGCCGGCAGCAGGCGGAGCACGCCGGAGGCACGCACCAGCGATTGCAGCCCGGTCCGTTGATAGGCCAGCAGCGGCAGGGAGAGCCAGCGCATGCGGGTTGCGTGCGGAAAGGTCTCAAAAAGAATGCGGCGGAAGAGCGAGTCCGCCAGCGAACGCGGCACGTGGCGCTCCACCTGCGCGCGCGTGGCCTCGATGAGCTTTTCATACTGCACGCCGGAGGGGCAGGCCGTCATGCAGGCCAGGCAGCCAAGGCAGTTGTCCATGTGCTCGGCAAAGCGCTGGTTGAGCGCTGCTTCGCCGCTGGCGGCCTTCTTCATCATGTAGATGCGTCCGCGTGGCGAGTCCATCTCCTCCCCCCACAGCACGTAGGTGGGGCAGGCGGACAGGCAGAAGCCGCAGTGCACGCAGTCCTTGATGAGGTCGTTGTCTGGCGGATGGTGCGCGTCAAATGCGGAGGGCTTTTTCTCCGTCTCAAGCTGGACCAGGGAGTGTGCGGAATGTGTCATGTTCAGATGCCTCCCACGAAGTGGCCTGGGTTCAGGATACCGTTTGGATCGAAGCGCTGCTTGATGCGCTGCATCAGCGGCAGCGCGTCTCCGGGCCGGCCCCACACGCTGAGCTGGCCGCGCAGTTCGTCGGCCATTTGCAGTACTACCAGGCTGCTATCGCTTGCATTCAGTTCCGCACGCAAGGACTGCACCAGCGAGGCGGCTGCCTGCGGACCGCCGTGGATCGCTGCCGTCAGCAGCCCGGTGGCCTGCGCAGTGCTGGCGGCGGTAAGCCCTGCCTGCGCGGCCAGTTGCTGCAACCGCCCGCTGAAGCTTGCAATCTGCGTGGGCAACAGGCTGGTTTTCAAAAGGATGGCCGCCTGCGGCGAGAACAGGCGCTCGCGCGCCTGCCACACCAGACCTTCCGCAATGGCGAGTTGCAGGCCGTTGGCCAGGCGTTGCAACTGGTGATGATGATCGGCCAGGCACTCCGGCAGCGAGGCGAAGCAGACGTCCAGCGCATGGCCCTGCGCGCTGCCGCGCATCTGCATGCTGCTGACGACCATCTGCGAATCGAGCACCTTGTGCATCACCACGTCGAGCTCCGTGGCGTCATTGGAGGCGATGGTCCAGCTCTGCACATGCTGCTCGCGCGGATGCAGACGGAAGTTGACCTCGGTGATGACGCCCAGCGTGCCATGCGCGCCGGTCATCAGCTTGTGCAGGTCATAGCCGGCGACATTTTTCACCACTTTGCCGCCGGAGCGGGCAATGGTGCCGTCGGGCAACACAATCGTCATGCCGATGACAAGGTCGCGCAGCGAACCATAGCGCAGACGCAGGGCTCCACTATCATTGGTGGCCACAATGCCTCCAATGGTGGCTTCGGCGGGCCAGAGCGGATCCAGCGCGACGTGCTGTGCGTGCTGCCGCAGATGGGCCTGCATGGCGCCCCAGGGGCAACCGGCTTCCACGGTCACGGTCATGTCCTGCCAGATGTGGTCGCGGACAGCGTTCAGGCGATGCAGGCTGAGGTAGATGGTCGGCTGCACAGGGTCACCCCAGGCCAGCTTGGTGCCTCCGCCGGTGGGCCTTACGCAAGCGCGGGCAGCATTGGCCAGCTTCAGCACTTCCGCCACCTGAGCAGTGTTTGCCGGCGCCACCACCAGCGCGCCCTCCTGCTGCTGCAGGTGTTCCGCTCCAGCGAGGGCGGCAAGCTGATGCTGCAGGGCTGGGTTGTTGAATTCCATGGTCATATCTCAAAAAACGATCGTGAATGATTTGCTGTGGCATCCGGCGCGGCGCAGCGCTAGAAGAACTGCGCCGTTCCCGCCTTTTCCAGGGGATGCGGCTCATACGGTCCGGTTTTTTCCGCGCACAATCGGGGACGCGGAAAGAGCTTGTCGGGATTGGACAGCGACTCCGGATCGAAGGCGCAGCGGACGAGTTGCATGGTGTCCAGGTCGGGCTCGGCAAACATGTAGCCCATCACTTCCTGTTTTTCCTTGCCTACGCCGTGCTCGCCGGTAATGGAGCCGCCATTGTCGACGCAAAGCCGCAGGATGCGATAGGAGAACTCCAGCGCCTCTTCTTCCTGCCCGGGGATGGTGTTGTCATAGAGCACCATCGGATGCAGGTTGCCGTCACCGGCATGGAAGACGTTGGCGACGCGCAGGCCCACCTCCTTGCTCATGCGGTCGATCTCATCGAGCACGCGGGACAGGGCGGTGCGGGGAATCACGCCGTCCTGCACGATGTAGTTTTTGGCAATGCGTCCCATGGCGGCAAAGGCGGCCTTGCGGCCCTTCCAGAGCAGCGCGCGCTCGGCGTCGGACTGCGCCTGGCGAATCTCCCAGGCGCCGTTCTTTTCGCTCAGGCTGCGCACCTGCTGCATCTGCAGATCCACTTCCGCGCGGGGGCCGTCCATCTCCACAATCAGCAGGCCGTCGCACAGGGGATAGTTGGCGTGCACGGCGGCTTCTGCCGCTTGTATCGTGACACGATCCATCATCTCAATGGCTGCGGGCAGCATACCGGCGGAGATGATGTCGCTGACGGTCTGCCCGGCGGCGTTGGAGGAATCAAACGCTGCGAGCAGGGTCTGCACCGTTTCCGGCCGTTTGACGATGCGCAGGATGATTTTTGTGGCCACGCCCAGCGTGCCTTCGGAGCCGACAAAGACGCCTGACAGGTCATAACCGGGCGTGTCCAGCGTTTTTGCGCCGAAGTGCACCACTTCGCCATCGGGCAGCACCACTTCCATGCCCAGCACGTGGGTGGTGGTGAATCCATACTTCAGGCAGTGCGCTCCGCCGGCATTTTCCGCCACGTTGCCGCCAATGGTGCAGACGGGTTGCGACGAGGGGTCCGGCGCGTAGAAGTAACCGTAAGGGGCCACCTGCTGGGTGACGTGGGCGTTGATAACGCCCGGTTCCACAACCACGCGCTGGTTGGGAATATCGACCTCCAGAACGCGCGTCATGCGGGCAAAGCTGAGGAGCACGCCGCCGGCAGCGGGCAGTGCGCCACCGCTCAGGCCGGTGCCTGCGCCGCGAGCGACAAAGGGGATTTTATGTTGGGTGCAGATGCGCAGAATGGCCTGTACCTGGTGCGCATCGCGGGGCAGCACAACGGCGCCGGGGACGGCGCGGAAGTTGGTCAATCCGTCGCATTCATAGGTCTGCAACTGGTCCTGTTCGCAGATAAGGCCGTCTGCGCCGGCCGCGTCGCGCAGTTGCCTCAGAACTTCGGCGCTGAGCATGATCTTCTCCTGCCAAAACCACGGACTTTCCAGCAGGCTTCCGGTGAGAAATCGGACATTCCCACGATTGCAGATGCGGAGGACTGTTTCGGAATGGTCTGTTAGCCAGCATATCGCATCCGGAGAATTCCGGTTGTCAGGAGCGCGCACCTGGCCCACATGCGGTAAGCTATGGTACGTGGAGCCAATGGGTAGCAACCAGTCCGCTCCCTCAGCAGCATCTCCTGTAGCGGACTTACGGAACAAAAAACGGCATTTGATCGTGCGGGACACGGTGCGCCTGGTGGGGCTTTTTCTGACCGCAGCGCTTGTTGTGGGTGTTACTTTTCTTCTTTTCCACTCCTTTACCAGCCATCGTGAGGACCTGGCCGTCCGCTGGTACGACCGTGGCGTGAAGGCACTGGCTGCAGGCAAGCCGGAGCAGGCTGTGGGCGCTTTGCGCGCGGCCCTGAACTATGCTCCGGATGACCGAGACTATGAACTGCAACTGGCGCGAGCGCTGGCAGCGGCTGGGCACGTAGAAGAAGCGAATGCGTATTTCACTACATTGTGGACTGCGCAGCCCGGCAATGGTCTGATCAATCTGGAGCTGGCCCGGCTGGCGGCCAGGCGCAACGATCCGGCGAATGCGGTGCGGCACTACCGGGCGGCGATTGACGGCTCCTGGCAGCAGGATGCGCCGGAAGAACGCCAGGCGGTGCGCATGGAACTGGTCCACTATCTGCTGGGCCGCAATGACACGACCTCGGCCCGCACGGAATTGCTGATTCTGTCGGAGGACCTGCCGACGGGCCGTGGCATGCGCTTACAGGTGGCGGCGTTGATGGAGCAGGCGGGGGCGTTCAACAGTGCCTACCGCCTGTATGAAACGGTCCTGCGTCATGCTCCGGCGAATTTCACGGCGCTGTCGGGTGCGGGGAGCATGGCCTATCAGTTGGAGAATTACCAGCACGCGCGCACCCTGCTGCAACGCGCACTGGAGCGGCGCCGCGAGGTGGACAAGGCCGGTCCTGCGGAGGTGGCGCAGTTGAAGAGCATGTTGTTGAACGCGACGCGGATTTTGCAACTGGACCCATCGGACCAGTTGCCGCTTGCGGAGCGGATACAGCGGGTGCTCTATGCTCGCAAGACGGCCAAAGCGCGGCTGGACAGCTGCATGTCGTCTGCGAGCCTGTCCGGGTTGGCCAATGCAGGGTTGGCCAATGCAGGGTTGGCCAATGCCGGGCTGATAGACCTGGCGAACCGCTGGCAGACGGATGCGCCCAACGGCACAGCGGCCCGCCTGCGGCGCAATCCAGATCTGATCCAGCAGGAGATGCAACTGGTCTTTGATACGGAGCAGACGGTGAACCAGTACTGTGGGCCTGCCGTGGGCGATGATGCCTTGTTGATGATGTTGTCGCAGGCGGGAGAACCGGCAGCTTCCGCCACAACCACTGCTGAACATGGAGGGCAGCGATGAGCACGGATGGGGTGCTGCGCTCCTGGCTTCAGTTGAAGGACAAAACTCCGCTGACACTGGCGGAAGAGCAGGTAATTGCTCCGGGCCGTGGGGAACGGCTGTTTGTGGTGCTGGCGGTCTTTATCGGCGTTCTGTCCGGTGCGCTGGTGGTGGCTTTTCGTGTGGCGATTGAGTGGCTCAGCATTCTGCTGCTGGGTTCGGCTCCGCATGCGCATGACTGGCGGCTGATTGCCATGCCGGTGCTGGCCGGGCTGGTGATTGCCGTGCTGGCGCAGTATGTGTTTACGCAGGTGCGCGGCAGCGGCGTAAACCAGACGAAAGCGGCGCTCTACATCTTCAACGGATACATTTCTTTTCGCACGACGGTGGGCAAGTTTCTGCTGTCGGCGCTGGCGCTGGGTAGCGGATTTTCGCTGGGGCCGGAAGACCCTTCGCTGCAGATTGGTGCGGGTGTGGCCTCTGCCGTCAGCCGCCGCATGGGGCTGTCCAGGGAAAAGATGCGGCTGTTTGCGCCGGTGGGCGCGGCGGCGGGCCTGGCGGCGGCCTTCAACGCCCCAATTTCGGCCATCCTGTTTGTGATTGAAGAGGTGATTGGCCGCTGGAACGCCGCGGTGCTGGGCGCCACGGCGCTGGCTGCCATCTCCAGCGTGGTGGTGGCGCGCAGCTTCTGGGGTTCGGAGCCGATGTTCCGCATTCCAGAGGTCAATCTGCGCGATCCGCGCGAACTGCTGGCCTATGCGGTGCTGGGCATTGTGGGCGGCTTTTTTGCCGTGCTCTTTTCGCGGTCGCTGGGCGCATTGCGTCCCCGCCTGCGGGCCTTGCCGCGCTGGACGCACTTCTTTCAGTCCGCGGTTGCGGGCCTGATGGTGGGCTCCATCGGCTATTTTGGATTTCCCCAGGTGATGGGCGCAGGTTACGGCGTGATGGACCAGGCCATGCACGCGGAGTTTACCTGGAAGCTGTTGCTGGCGCTGGCCATTCTGAAGATTCTGGCGACAACCATCTCATTCAGCAGTGGCACGCCGGGCGGCATGTTTGCCCCGGCACTGTTTACCGGAGCCATGCTGGGCGCGGCGGTTGGCTCGGTGGAAAAGATGTTCTTTCCGCACCTGACCGGCTCGATCGGCGCGTATGCGCTGGTGGGGATGGGCGTGCTGTTTGCAGGCTTTCTGCGGGCGCCGTTGACGTCGGTCTTCATGGTGCTGGAGGTGAGTGGCAACTACTCCATTATTCTGCCGGTGATTCTGGCCAACACCATCGCGTACCTGATCTCGCGCAGCCTGCAGCCGGTGCCGATCTTCGAAGTCTTTACGCATCAGGATGGCATGGAGCTGCCGTCGCTCGAAGAGCAGCGCGAAGAAGAGGTGCTGCACATTGAGGATGCCATGCGGCATGCGTCCCTGGCCGAGGTGGTGATTGTGCGCGGGCGCGATCCGTTGGCAAAGGTGCTGGAAGAGGCCGGCGCGGAGACGGTGCAGGTGGTGCTGGTGGAGTGCAGCGACGACCACTGGTACTCTATGGAGAAGAGCAGGCTGGCGGCGCTGGCCGCAACTACCAGTGCGGAAGCCATGAAGTACACGCCGGTGGAGACGTTGCTGGGCGCGGAGCGGACACCGCATCTTTTCCCGGATATGCCGCTCGACAATGCGCTGGGCTACTTCAACGTGTGGCCCATGTTGCCGGTCAGCAATCGTGCCAGCCGTGGCGCGGTGGAAGGTGTGTTGACGCTGGACGGAATTCTGGCACGTTACCGGCAGCGGCCGTAGCGCATTCGCAATTGGAGCGGATTGCTGCGGTGGTTGTGGGATTTTCACCATCCGCAAGCGATTTTTTACGTACTGTAACTTGCAGAGCAAATTCGCGTCTTACTGCATGGAAGGGGCAACTATGCTGATTCGCAAATCGAATGAGATTCCTTCGTCAGAAATTACGCCTAAAGAAGCATTTGACGCGTTCCATAACATCAGTCGGCGTAAATTCCTTACCGGCGCCGCCACGTTGGGCGCAGCCGCCTTTGCCGCCAGCCGCGTTGCCGGGATGGTTTCGCCTTCGCAGACTGCGGAAGCAGCCACCAGCATCCAGACAGTAAAGAGCAGCCTGAGCACGACCGGCGAGGTGTTGACGCCGTACAGCAAGGTGACCACGTACAACAATTTTTACGAATTTGGCACGGACAAAAGCGATCCGGCGCGCAACGCGCACACGCTGCGCACGCGGCCCTGGACGGTGCAGGTCGAAGGCAAGGTGAAGCAGCCGAAGACCTTCGATATTGACGCGTTGCTGAAGCTGCGGCCGCTGGAGGAGCGCGTCTATCGCCATCGTTGCGTGGAGGCGTGGAGCATGGTGGTTCCGTGGGCCGGGTATTCGCTTTCGGAGTTCATCAAGCAGTGCGAGCCGCTCCCCAGCGCGAAATATGTTCAGTTTCTTTCGCTCGCCGACCCGAAGCAGCAGCCGGAGTTGCACTCGGTGGATCTCAACTGGCCCTATTCCGAGGGGCTGCGCATGGATGAGGCCATGCACCCGCTGGCGCTGCTGACCTTTGGCCTGTACGGCCAGTTGCTGCCCAACCAGAATGGCGCGCCCATCCGCATGGTGCTGCCGTGGAAGTACGGTTTCAAAAGTGCGAAGTCGATCGTGAAGATCCGTTTTGTGGACCGGCAGCCGCATACGACGTGGAATGAGATGGCCCCGAATGAGTACGGGTTTTATTCCAACGTGAATCCGGCGGTGGACCACCCCCGCTGGAGCCAGAAGCGCGAGCGCCGCATCGGGCCGGGCTTTTTCCCGAAAATGATCGATACGATGCCTTTCAATGGCTATGGCAATGAGGTGGCCAGCCTCTACACCGGCATGGACCTGCGCAAAAACTTCTAAGGCGACGAACGATCATGTCCAATCGCACTCTTGTCATCCTCAAAGTCATCGTGTTTGCGGCTTGCCTGGTCCCTTTGGGCCTGCTGGTGAAGGGAGGGCTGCAGCAGAACCTTGGGGCAGACCCGGTCAATACGATCACGCATGCCACCGGGGACTGGACGCTCTACTTTCTGCTGCTTTCGCTGGCCATCACACCGGTGCGGCGGCTCTGGAGCAAGCTCGGCTGGCTCATCCGCTTCCGGCGCATGCTGGGACTCTTTGCATTTTTCTATGCTTCGCTGCATCTGACGGCGTACATCTGGCTCTATTCCGGCTTTGACGTGCCTACGATGCTGGCCGACATTGTGAAGCGCAAGTTCATCACCATGGGTTTGCTGGGCTGGCTGGTGATGGTGCCGCTGGCGCTGACTTCAACCGCGTGGGCGATCCGCAAACTGGGCGGCAGGCGGTGGCAGTTGCTGCATCGGCTGGCGTATGTGGCGGCCATCGCCGGCGTGGTGCACTTCTGGTGGCTGGTAAAGCCGGGCGTGCGCACGCCGATGCGCGATACGGTGATCCTGGCATGTCTGCTGCTGGCGCGTCTTGCATGGAGCGCATACCAGCGCTGGAAGCACCGCGCAGCCGCTGTCAGACAGCCTGTAACCAGCAATGTCAGCTAAGCGTTGCAGTCGGCAAAGAGGTCCGCGTCCATTTGTGCAGGACGTTGCGTGCTGCAGGCGGCCAGCGCGTAGATCTCATGGTGGAAGACGCGGTCGCCATGCTTTTCGGCAGTTTTGTTAATCCTGTCCAACACGGGGAGTTGGGATGTGTGCTGGTGAAATGCCTGGAGTTTTTTGCCGGAAACGCTGCGCACATCCAGCCTGACAGAGTAGGGCGCCGGGCAAAGCGGCTCGGAGCCCTCCAGCAGAAAATCATAGCTCAGATAATAGAGCTTCTGCGTCAGATGCGGTTGCAGCCCTTGCTCAATCTGTTCCGGAAAGCGCGTGGCGCGGCCGGCCCAGTGAAAAGCGGCCGTGGTGAAGGCGGAGACCATCGTGTGGTCACGGTGCGTGTTCAGGCCGCCATCGCCGCCAAAGGTCAGGATGATGTCCGGCTGCCAATGGCGAATACGCTCTACCAGAGTTCCGGTGGCTTCCAGAAAAGGAGCACTCTCCAGTTGGCCGTCCTGGTAGGGCAACACTTCAAATGTGCTGACGCGCAGCACGTCGCAGGCAGCGCTGAGTTCGGCGCGGCGCATCTGTCCCAGCTCTGCCGGGGTTCTGGCGTCACCGCGAAAGGTCGCGGCCTGGCCGTCGGTCATGCAGAGGACACAGGTCTCAATGCCGCGTTCGGCGGCCAGCAGCAGGGCCCCGCCAAAACCTGCGCTTTCATCATCCGGGTGCGCCACCACGCACATCAATCGCCTGGCCAAGAAAACTCCCCCACTTCTATCTTACTCATTGCAGACAGAGTGCAACCGGGGCAAAGCTGCGCCGGTGCAATTCGCAGGGCCCATGCTCCAGCAATGCCCGGCGGTGCTTCGCTGTGCCATAACCTTTGTGTGCGGCCAGTCCGTATTGTGGGTACTGCTTGTCCAGCTCGACCATCTGCCGGTCGCGATAGACCTTGGCCACAACGGAAGCGGCAGCGATGGAAAGGCTCAACGCATCACCATACACGATGCTGGTTTGCGTGCAGGGCACCTTCAGTTGCATGGCGTCGATCAGGAGATGGTCCGGTGCGCAGGACAGGCCCTGCACCGCCTGCGCCATGGCCTGCCGCGTGGCCTGGTATATGTTGATGCGGTCGATGGTGGCGGCGTCAACTTCCGCAATGCTGACCGCGATCGCCAGGGCGTGTACCAGCGTGGCCAGCTTTTCGCGGTCCTTTTCTCTGATCTGCTTGGAGTCCTTCAGGCCAGCAGTGGAAAGCGCCTGCAAATCCTCCGGCAGAATTACGGCAGCGGCCACCACAGGGCCAAACAGGCAGCCGCGGCCCACTTCATCCACCCCGGCAATCACCCGCGCGCCACGCCGCCGCGCCGCCTGCTCATACTGGTCGCTGCAATGGAGCGTCTTCAGCAACTGCTGCTTCCTGGCGGCGGCAGAGGCGCCAGCAGAGGATACTTTGGCGCTACGAGGCATGGCGGCTCCATGAACGAAGAATTACGGCATTTCCGGAGAAAAGGGGACCTTCTCTGCCTGCCAGTGTAACGTGTTGCGTGCTGAGGATTTTCGCGGTTAAATACAGAAACCCCCGGAGCCAGGCTCCAGGGGCTTCTGCAATGGAAATGAGGAAGTCAGGCCCTGGCCGCTTTGGCAACCTTGGTGGTGTCCACTTCGCGCAGGCGGGCAGCCTTGCCACGCAGACTGCGGAGGTAGAACAGCTTGGCGCGGCGCACTTCGTACGAGCGGACCTTCTCCACCTTGTCGACGACCCTGGAGTTGAAGGGGAAGATACGCTCAACGCCTTGTCCAAAGCTCATCTTGCGGACGGTGAAGCTGCCTTGCGGGCCATTTTTGCGGGCAATCACAAGGCCTTCAAAAGCCTGGAGGCGCTCTTTATCGCCTTCCTTGATCTTCACCTGCACACGCACGGTGTCGCCAGGGCCAAACTGAGGGATGTCGGTCCGCTCAAGTTTCGCGGCCAGCTTCTGCATAATCGGGTGAATAGACATGATACGTTCCTATGTTGAAGTCGAAACTCCAGTCTACACGAAATCACGGCTTTGCGCTGGGTTTCTGCACTTCCACCTGTGCAAGAAACTCGCGGTCCCCGTCAGAAAGTTCGGCCCGGGCCAGCAGGTCGGGCCGGTTGTGCAGGGTCTTCAGCAGGGACTGCTGGCGTCTCCATTTGCGGATGACCTCATGATTGCCACAGGCCAGCACCTCCGGCACGGCTGCGCCGCGAAACTCCGCCGGGCGGGTGAAGTGCGGATAATCGAGCAGACCGCCGGAGCCATGCGTGGAGCGGGGAACGCCGGAGACTTCCGCGGCCGCTTCGGCTTGAAGAGAGAGATGCGCATCCGAGTGGCCAAAACTTTCAAAACGGGCGGAATCGGCGTTGCCCAGCACGCCGGGCAGCAGGCGCGTAACTGTGTCCACCACAATCGCTGCGCCCAGTTCGCCGCCGGAAAGCACATAGTCGCCGATGGAAAGTTCGCGGTCGGCCAACAGGGTGTTGACGCGCTCGTCCACGCCCTCGTAGCGTCCACAGAGCAGCACGACGCGCTCGGTCCGGGAGAGTTGATGCGCCACCGCTTGCGTAAAGCGCTCGCCCTGCGCGGAAAGCAGGACCACGGTCTCGCGTTGGGGATTGCGCGCCGGTTTTTCCGCGATGCCCAGCGATTCGACCGCATCGAAGATCGGCTCCGGCTTCAGCACCATGCCCTCGCCACCGCCAAATGGCCGGTCGTCCACCGTTTTGTGGCGGTCATGCGTAAAGGCGCGCAGATCATGCAGACCGACGGAGACGATGCCGCTTTCCATGGCGCGGTGCAGCACGCCGTAGCGGAACGGGCCGTCAAAAAAATCGGGGAAAATGGTGACAATATCAAAACGCATAGCGAAAAATTTCAACTGCCGAGGCTCTCTGCATTATGACGCAGAGGAGGTCTGCGCCAGCCGTTTTTCCTCATCGGTCACAGGCGCATTGATTTCCAGAAGCCCTTCGGGCAGTTGCATCTCCACGCGCTGGCTGGCGATGTCCAGCGTGCGCAGCCAGATTTTTGCAAATGGGATCAGGTACTCGCGGCCATGACCGCCGCGCACTACCAGCAGCGGCACAGCATTTGCGTCGGACGGTTCCTGCGGTGTTGCGGTGGGAAAGGCGATGTCTTCGATGGTGCCTACGGGATGCGAACCGTTGAAGACCGTGCAGCCGATGAGGTCGCTGATGTACGCCGCATCCTCTTCCAGCGTGGCGCGTTCCTCGATGGGGATGAGAACGTCGAAGCCTTTCAACTGCTCGGCATCGTTGATGCTGTCGACGCCGGCGAATTTGAGCACCACGCGGCCGGCATTTTTGCCCATCGGCAGCCAGTGCGCTTCCAGCGTGTATTCGGCAGGAGGTGCGGCGTTGTTGGGTTGTGGAGTGGCGCGTTGCAGAAACACACGCCGTCGCTCGGTGAAGCGCTCCGGAAAGTCGGTCAGCAGCTCTGCCAGCAGCTCTCCTTTGCGTCCTTGCGGACGCAACAAATGGGCAAGTATGGCCCATCTCTGCTGGTGAGGTGGATTATTCATCGTAATGGAAGAAGCTGCTGCACCGGAGAGAGCCCTCGCTAGTCCTGCGCCTCCGTTCCCTCACTGCTGCCGGAGCCTTCCTCCAGAATGTCCAGTGAATAACGGTGGTGCAGTTTCATGCTGGCGGCCCCCAGGATGGTCCGGAGCGAACGTGCTGTTCGTCCCTGCTTCCCGATGACTTTGCCAACATCGCTTTGGGCAACGCGCAGACGCAGTACGGTGGAATCCGCCTGAGAGACAGACTCCACAACTACCTCTTCTGGCTTGTCGACCAGAGCGCGTGCTATTTCGGCTACCAGCTCCTGCATGTTGTTGCCTGTTGTTGCTTTTACTTCGTTCACAGCCTGGGACATCTCACACCTCTTGGGAGTAAAGCTGCCCGCATCGCTCTTCAGGTCTTCGCTCTCCGTCTGTTGCAGAGAGTCTTCGGACTTCAAGCACTGCTTGCGGCACAGCTGACGTGGGGAGTGATGCCATAGGCCCTTGTGGAGCCTATGGTCAATGCCAGTCCCCTTGGACTTGCTGAAAGCAGTTTACGCGAGCGGATGTGGATTTCAAGCAGGGAACTTACACAGGTGCAACCCGGTGGTAGCTCTTGTTGACAACACGGAGGAAGTCACACGCACCGAAACGGAACAACCTTAGGCAGCAGGAACTGCGGCAGGAGCCTTGGCCAGCAGTTTTCCAACGGTCTCGGAAGGCTGCGCGCCCTTGCTGGTCCAGTATTCGATGCGATCACGCTTCAGGTTAATGCTGGCAGGATTGGTGCGCGGGTTGTAGGTGCCAACCACCTCAATGGAGCGTCCATTGCGGGCACGGTCTTTCTCAATCACAACAACACGATAGTGGGGCTGCTTGCGCGCTCCTACACGCGCCAGGCGAATCATCAGCACAGGTCAGAATCCTCTCAAACTTCAATTGTGTTCGGGGCAAGCGCATCCACAACATTCCGCCCAGGGCAGGACGGACGCTCACAAAACCCAACAACTAAGTATGGCTGAATCAATGCGTTTCTGCAACCGGAATTACCGGTCAGAGCTTTTTGCATCGCCGGGGGTGCATAGAACATCTTCTTGAAAAGACAGGAATAATTTCTCTTTTTCAGGGTGGCAGGTGCTTCCTCTGAGAGCGGGAAAGCTGTTTTCAGAGGAGGATTTCTACATGCAGCCGAGACTGGAATATTACAAAGCCGCCCCGGAGGTGATGCGGGGCATGCTGGCCTTGCAGAAAGTGGTGAATGAAACCGGGCTGGAGCCGATTCTGCAGGAACTGATCAAAATCCGGGTTTCGCAGATCAACGGATGTGCATTTTGCATTGATATGCACACGAAAGATGCGCGCGCGCTGGGGGAGACGGAGCAGCGCATCTATGCGTTGAATGCCTGGCGCGAGACGCCTTTTTTTACCGACCGGGAACGCGTAGCGCTGGAGTGGGCCGAGTCGCTGACGCGCATCACGGAGGGCCATGTGCCCGAGGCGGTCTACCAGCACGCGCTGACGCAGTTCAGTGAGGCAGATTTGGTGAAGCTGACGCTGGCGGTGGTGACGATCAACAGCTGGAACCGGATTGCCATTGCTTTCCGTACGGTTCCGGGAAGCTACGAGTCGGCAAAGAAGTCCTGAATTTTCCGGTGTAAGTCCTTCTGCCCGGGACGGGCCGGGACAGGACAAGTCGCAGCATACGCAGCATAGACACCCTCAAAGATGGCATCCCAGGAGCAACTGCGCGCATAGTTGCGCGCGGCGGTACGCATTGTCATGTGTAGCTGTGGTTGCCGCAGGACGCGTTCCACGGCAGCGGCAAAGCCGTCGTCGCGGGCGATAAAGCCGGTGCTGCCGTCGCGCACGATGTATTTGGGGCCGCCGCTGGATGTAACGATGGCGGGAACGCCGCTGGCCAGCGCCTCCAGCACCACGTTACCGAAGGTGTCTGTGTGGGAGGGGAAAACGAGCAGATCCATGTTGGCGTAGGCGCGGGAAAGCTCCGGGCCGCGCAGGACGCCGACAATCTCGGCTCCGGGCAGGTGCTCGCGCAGCCAGGCCTCTTCGCCGCCGTGGCCGACGATCAGAAAGCGGAAGTTGGTGATTCCGGCTGCCTGCAATGCCTGCTGCACGGTGGCGAGCAGAGCAACATTTTTTTCCACGGAGAGGCGGCCAACGTAGCCAAGCACCCAGGTGCGGTCTTCGCTGGGCCGTGTGCGATGCGCCGGGGAGAAAAGCTCCGTGTCGACGCCGCGCTGCATCCGGTGGCAGGGCTTGCCTGTCTTTTGTTGCAGCAGATCGCACAGTTCCAGGTTGGGGGCGAACAGTACGCCGGCCAGCCGGTAGAAGCGCGCCGAGGCGCTCAGGGTCGTCCGCTCAATCCATCGTTCTGCGGCTGCGGACGGGTGCTGCGGCAGCATGTGCAGCCATTTGGCAGAGCGGCGCGCAGCGTATTCGTGGACGTTGGTGTGCCAGGAAGCGGCCAGGGGAATCTGCATGCGATGGGCCAGCCAGGCTCCCAGGATGCCGAGTTCGCTGGGGCCGGTGATGTGCAAAATATCGGGCTGGAAGGCACGCAGTTGCCGTTCCATCTCGCGCAGGTGGCGCAGGTAGAACGGGTCGAAGTAGAGGTCCTTTTCCAGCCGGATGGAGGCGGAGCTGCGGGGGCGCTCCAGCGTGCGCAACTCGCCCTGTTGCAGATATGGCTCTGCCCGGTTTCCAGCCCGGATGCACAAAAACGGCAGGCCGCGCCGTTCGGCAAAGGCCTGGAAATGCCGGCTGGTGTGCGCCACCCCATTGACTTCATGGAAGGAGTCCGGGAGGTAGGCAACGCGCGGGCAATGCATTGGCATGGCGTTCCTGACTATGACCCCTTCCTGCACGGTGCATTGAGCAGCGGGAAGCTAGGCGAGTTCCTGTTCTCCCAGCGCCGTACGCAGCTCGTGCGGTTCATTCCAGGCAAAACGCAGGCCGCTGGAGAGCGGCGCGATGCCCATCATGCGGACAGCGGCCAGCACATAACGGATATAGCCAGGTGCCTGGCCAGCAGCCCAAAGCTGCGAAACCGGCCGGACGACGCCCTGGGCGTCCGGGTGGTAGACGCGATCGTCCCAGTTGCGGGAACCTTCGGGGAAATCCGGATAATTGCGGATGGCGTCCAGCGTGGATTGCAGGATGCGGTGCTTCCAGGGCTCCGCATATTGCGGCATGAAGAGGACATGGCTGCGGCGCTCATAGCGCACTTCCTGCACAAACTCGTTGAAGCTGGTGGCATGGGTCAGGTTGACGTTGGCATTGGGTTCCACGCCGTGACGGTCGCCGCCGGAGATCACAATCTGCTTCCACTTCTGCGCCAGGCGGATGACCTCGCGGTTCTCTGGCCAGCTGCGCAGGCCATTTAATTCAAAGGCATGGATGAACTCGGCATTGCGCGCCAGAAACTGGTCGATGCGCAGGCGGTGCAGATCGGCGCCGATGCGGTAGAGGTCCCACATGGGGTGGTTGAAGAGAATGAGCACGTTGGGCAGGGCGTGCAGCTCGGCCAGCAGGGCCGTAAGCTGCATGTCCGATGGATTGGCGGTGAACTTCGCCAGGGTTTCCATCCAGTACGGGCCAAGCGCGCTGGGCAGATTGTGAATGCCGAGGTGGAAGGCGGTCTCTGCAAATGGTGCCGTCCACTCCAGCGAAACCGGAATGTGGCGCGCGGAGGGCACTGAACGCAGCAGCAGCGGGGCCTGAATGTCGTCGTGGTCCGTAATCGACACGAGTGCAGAGATTTGCAGGCGGTCTTCAATTTGGCGGCGTTCCAGGTCGAAGGCCAGGCGCGGGGTGAGCGGCGGCGTCCAGTAACTGGCGGCGTAGTTCAGCTCAATGCCGTGGTTTTCGCGGCAGCGGCGCTCGCGGCTGGCAAACAGCGGACGCAGGATGCGGAACTCTACTGCCATCTTGGCGAGGAAATCCAGCGTCTCTTTGGATTGATTAGTATGGCTATGCAAAGAGACACCGGAGATGTAGCCGCGCGCGGCCTCTGGCTGTTGCCAAGCATACGAAATGCGGGACTGTTGCATGGTTGCCTCCTACACTGCTCTATTGTGCAGTATGAGGGGGGCCTGTGAATAATTTGTTACGAAAACAACAAAGATGCTTCAAAATTTGTGTGTGTGGGGGGGGTGAATCGAAGAAGGTACGTGCATAAGAAATGAGCGATACGCAGCGACTTTTGCAGATTATTCATCTTGTTGACCAGCGGGAGGGCTAGAATTCTCAGGCAGATGACCCAATCCGGGGAAGCGTCGCAAGAGATAGACAATGCAATGGATAGCGCGCAGGCAGCGCCGCCGCTGGCTGCGGTGTTGTGGCTGGTGCTGCGGCATCCGTTCCGCTCGCTGGTGGTGCGCTGGAACTGGAAGGCGGGACTGATGAGCGCCTTTCTGCGCTCCATCATTTTCCTCTGTGCCAATCTGAGTGCGGGCAGTCATAAAGCACTGAAAGCAATGCTGGTAGAGGCG
Organism: Edaphobacter aggregans; assembly: GCA_022736715.1. Lineage (GTDB taxonomy): Bacteria > Acidobacteriota > Terriglobia > Terriglobales > Acidobacteriaceae > DZDJ01. Next base: position 2,886 of record DZDJ01000023.1, on the reverse strand, counting down.
GTGTACGCATCGCTGGCCTCCGGCGTATTTGGCGCCATTACGCAGCGCATTCGCAATGCCCGGCCGGAGTGGCTGACGGGGCTGGTGATCTCGATTGGTCTGCCGGGGACGCTGCAATTTCTGCAATATTGGGTGCACTACTGGATGGGAACGCCGAAGCTGGTGACCAGCATGATGGCCTCACTCTGCTTTGCGGCGTTGTCATCGCTCTTCAACTGGTATGTGATGCGTCATGGCACGCTGTTGACGGGTGGCGAGGGACGCAGTTTTCTGCGCGATGTGTGCGGGATGCCGCGGCTGGTGTGGCTGTTTGTGGGCCTGGGGCCACGGGTGCTGGTCCGCAACTATCGCAGGATGATGACCGCGGAGCCGGAGCAGTCCTAAAAGAAAAAAGGGGACATGCCGCAGCGATGAAAACTCTGCATCTGACGAATGCGTGGCACTCTACTTCGGGCGGCATTGCCACGTTTTACCGGGCCATGCTGGAGACGGCGAATCGTTGCGGACACAGGATGCTGCTGATTGTTCCGGCGAAGGAAGAATACACGGAAGAGGTGGGCCGCTATGGGCGCATCTATCATCTGACGGCGCCGACGGCGCTGGTGAATCCAGAGTACCGCACGATTTACCCCAACCGTTATCTATGGCCGGGGACGCGCATTCAGCAGATCATTCAGGAGGAGCGGCCGGATGTGATTGAGATTTGCGACAAGTACTGCTTCAATTATCTGGGCGCGGTGGTGCGGCTGGGGATGGTGCGGGCGGTGGACTACCGGCCGGTGGTGATTGGCCTGAGTTGCGAGCGCATGGACGAAAATGTTGGCGCGTATCTTTCCCGCAGCAGCGCGGCGCAGTGGATGAGCCGCGTGTACATGAAGTGGCTGTACTTCCCATTCTTCGACCATCACATTGCCAACTCGGTGCATACGGCGGAAGAGTTGCGTGCTGTGGCCAAAGGGCATCCGGTGCGGCGCGGTGTGTGGGTGCGGCCGATGGGTGTGGATGTGGATGGGCTGGGGCCGGAGTGGCGCGCTGCCGCGGTGCGGCGGCAGTTGCTGCAAACCGCTGGAGGCAGCAGCGAGAGCCGCTTGCTGTTGTATGTTGGCCGGCTGGTGCCGGAGAAAAATCTGGGCCTGCTGCTGGATGCGCTGGAGCAGTTGGCTGTCGGCAGTGCGGGGGACTATCGCCTGCTGATTGCCGGCGAAGGCATTGAGCGCGATGCGTTTCAGCAGGCGGCGGAGGCGCGGCTGCCGGGCCGGGTGCGCCTTCTGGGGCACATCGGCGACCGCAGGCAACTGGCGCAGCTTTACGCCAATTGCGATGCGTTTGTGCATCCGAATCCGCGGGAGCCATTTGGCATTGCACCGTTGGAGGCAATGGCCAGCGGATTGCCGTTGATTGCACCGAATGCAGGCGGCGTCACCACCTATGCCAATGCGCAGAATGCGTGGATTGCACCGGCGGAGGCTGCGCCGTTTGCCTGCGCAATTGCGGGCGTCTTTGCAGAGGATGCTTTGCGCAGCGCACGTGTGCAGGCTGCGCGCGCCACGGCGGAGCACTACCGCTGGCAGAGTGCCACGGCGGATTTTCTGCGGCTTTATCGTGAGCTGTATATGGATGGTCTGGGGAGCGTTGCGGCCATGACGGAGCCACCTCTGTTCTGGTCAGAGCCAGCCTCGGAGTTTGGCGGGAGATGGATTGCCAGAGTTGCGAATGCGGCGAAGCGGGCATTTGCAGTTGTGGCGGATCGCGCGGCAGATCGCACGGCGGACCGCAAGGTGTCGCGCGCGGAGAAAGCAGAGGAGGAATCCACCGGGCCGGCAGTGCTTTGACGGTGGACTCCTTCTGCGCCATCAGGGCATGGTCTTTGCAATGTCCGGACCAAGGAAGGCCTCCAGATTCAGGCCGGGATCCATGGTGGCTGCGGCGAGTGCGGCTTCGCTGGCGCGGCGGGCCTCGCCGGAAGCCATGTCGTATTCTTTTGCCTCCACCTGCAGATGCTGTTGCGTCAGACCATCTTTGAGCATGGCAAAGGCCTGCTCCGGCGTGTCGGCAAACTGGAAGAGATCTTTGTCCCTAGGGGAAATTGCGCCCTTTTCCACCAGCACGTCCAGGTTAAGCACCTGCTTCCAATAGCTGGAGCCGTACACCACCACGGTGATCTGCTTGGCCAGTTTGCGCGTTTGCGCCAGGGTGAGCAGCTCAAACATTTCGTCCAGCGTGCCGAAGCCGCCGGGAAAGACCACCAGCGCTTTGGACAGATATGCAAACCAGTATTTGCGCATGAAGAAGTAGTGGAACTCGAAGTTGAGCGCCGGTGTGATGTAGGGGTTCGGCATCTGCTCAAAGGGCAGGCGGATGTTGAGGCCGATGGTTTTGCCGCCTGCCTCATGCGCGCCACGGTTGGCCGCCTCCATGATGCCGGGGCCTCCGCCGGAGGTGACCACAAAGCGATGGCGGCGACCGGGAATGTCCTGCGCCCATTGGGTGAGCATGTACGCCAGCTTGCGCGCGTCGTCGTAATACTGGGACATTTCGCAGGCCGCTTCAGCGCGCTGGCGCTGGAGTTCGCTGGCTTCTGCTTCGGCGGTGGGCTGCTCTTCTTTCGGAGCAGGCTGCGCCGCGCCGGTGTTCTCCAGCAGTTCCAGATGCCCGCAGGTTTCGTTCAGCGGACGGAAGCGGGCGGAGCCGAAGAAGACGACGGTGTCCTGAATGCGCTCGCGGCGAAAACGCGCCAGCGGCTCAGAGTATTCGGCAAGGATGCGGATGATGCGGCCATCGGGCGAGTTCAGAAAGGCAGGGTTTTCGTAGGCAAGCGGCGCGGCATCGAGCGGATCCGGTGGATCGACCTGGGGGTTTTCAGAATTCGTCATCCCAGCATTGTAC
>DZDJ01000006.1:62044-106053 GCA_022736715.1 Edaphobacter aggregans | reverse complement strand
GCGATGGTTGCCGTCTCGGCACGTAAGATGCGCGGCCCCAGCGTGACGGATTGCCATTGATGCTGCGCGAAGAGTGCCAGTTCTTCCGGTGTCCATCCACCTTCCGGACCGATGGCCAGCGCAACTTCGCCAAGGTGATTTTCCTGCAACGCATTCCTGAGAGAATGCTCCTGTTCGGTTTCTGCCAGCAGGATTTTCAGCGTTGCTGTTTGCTGTTCGAGAGCGATCTTCAACGGCATGGGACCGGTAATCTCCGGCACATCGGAGCGGCGCGACTGCTGGGCGGCCTCTCGCACGATGCGCCGCCAGCGCTCGACGCGCCTGCTGGCGGACTGCGCGAGATGCTTTTCCGTGCGGCGGGCAAGAACAGGAACAATGCGGGCAACGCCGAGTTCAGTCGCTTTTTCTATGGCCCACTCCATGCGGTCGAACTTGAAGACGGAAAGCAGCAACGTGACAGGCAGTGCTGCCGCGGCGGAAAGCTCTTCGTGCAGTGCGAAGCAGACCTGATGGTTCTGAAGGCTGGTGATTTCGGCGCGATAGAGGTGGCCGCCGGCTACGACATCGAAGACCATGCCCGCTTCAGCGCGAAGGACGCGGGCCAGGTGTGCGGCCTGGTCTCCGGTGAGGGTTGCGGTTGATGTGTCCCATGTGTCTGCAATCCATCTGCGGCGTGTCATAACTGGTGGTTCCAGCATATCGCTGAAACAGGGGAAACTGTAGATCAATGTAAAACAGGGGGGGCTGAAAAAAGAAGAAGCCCGACAGTGGAATAAAAGGGAGCAGCAGCAACTGTTGCAATGTTCCACGGGAATGGTAAGTGGAGGCTTAAACACTTTGGGGAGCGCTGATGCGCTCCCCAAATGTGTTGCCTGTTACAGTGATGAGTTGCCCTGGTTACTTCTTCTTTGCAGTCTTCTTGGTTGCCTTCTTGACTGCCTTCTTCACTGCCTTCTTAGCTGCCTTTTTCGTTGCCATAGAACCATTCTCCCTTTTCCGATGTGACATCGAACCTGCAACACGCTATGTTGCAGCTAACGAATGTATAGAGTCAGTGAAAATCCATGTCAAGAAAAAAATTCATATTTCTGAAATTATTCTTGTGCCAGCTTTGCTGAAATGGCGTCTTACGGAGCAGCAAGCGGCCGGTTGGTTGTGTCTGTCGAGTGAGGACTGACTGATTAAAGCTTACCTGCGTGGTGCAGGAGGGTGAGGGCGATTCCTGTAAAGGCGTCGTGCCATGCGTGCGCCATCATACCTGCGCGCAGATTGCGGCGCAGAACAGCGAGTACGCCAAAGAGCGCGCCGTACAAGGCCAAAACCAACATTGCTGCCAGGCCTTCATACGCATGCGCGGCGCCAAAGACCAGTGCGGAGAGCACTACACCGATCCAGAGTTTGCCGGCGAGGGAAGCGAATTGCTGTTGCAGGTAACCGCGGAAGATGATTTCTTCACACAGGCCGGCGGTGATGCTGAGTGCGGTCCAGAGCAGGATTTCCAGGCGGCCGTGAGGTGCAATCTTAGTCACGGTCTCCCGCGCTTCGTTTGGGTTGAGTCCGGCATGTTTCAACAGGATGGCGGCAATGTTCAGCACTGTGATGGCAACCAGCCAGAAGATGGCTGCGGCGCCAAGGTCGTGCAGCAGTGTGGTTGCGCCATGCCAGCCTTCGCCAATCCAGTTGCGCAGCAGCGCTTTGCGGTTGCGCAATCCGACGACGGCGATGGCGAGCAGAAACCACTCCCACAACAGCGTGAAGAAGTAGAGTGGAAGATGATGGCCGCTTGGAACGGCGTGTTTGGTCTTCCAGTTGAGGGCAGACCAGCCGAGGAGGATGCCGACGAACAGCATCGTGTGCCAGAGAGGCGCGATGTGTCTTTTCTGCACAGCTGTGGAGGTCGTCAGTTCAGAATGCAACAACGGTTCCTGCATGGAATACCCTCTGGGCCGTATACTACTGCGTTTGCGGTGTTTGTTTTTCAGGAGGAGTTTTGTCATGGAAGATGTTGTGATTGTTTCCGCAGTGCGCACGCCTGTAGGCAAGTTTCAGGGATCGCTGGCCGACTTTACTGCAACGCAGCTTGGGGCGATTGCCGTGCGGGCTGCGGTGGAGCGCGCCGGGGTGGATGCGGCAAGCGTGGATGAGTGCATTATGGGCAACGTGTTGCCGGCAGGGCTGGGGCAGAATCCGGCGCGGCAGGCGGCGTTGCGTGGCGGGTTGGCGAATGAGGTGGCTGCGCTGACGATCAACAAGGTCTGCGGCTCCGGGCTGAAGGCGGTTGCCCTGGCTGCGCAGAGCGTGATGACCGGCAATGCGGAGATTGTTGTGGCTGGCGGCATGGAGTCGATGAGCAACGCACCGTATCTGCTGCCACAGGGACGCAAGGGCTTTCGCATGGGCAACGCAACTGTGGTGGACTCCATGGTGCAGGATGGGCTGTGGGATGCGTACTACGACTATCACATGGGCATGACGGGCGAGAACGTGGCCGAAAAGTATGGCATTGCGCGTGAGGAGCAAGACCAGTATGCACTGAACTCACATCGCAAGGCGGCCGAGGCCTGGCGCGAGGGGCGCTTTGATACTGAGGTGGTGCCGGTGGAGATTCCTGCGAAGAAAAAGGGGGCCGAACCGGCGGTCTTCCGCTTTGACGAAAGCATTCGCGAGGACGCCTCGATAGAAGCGCTGCGCGCGCTGAAGCCTGCCTTCAGGAAAGATGGCACGGTGACGGCGGGCAATGCACCGGGCGTGAACGATGCGGCGGCCGCGGTGGTGGTGATGACCAGCCGCAAGGCGGAAGCGCTGGGGTTGACGCCGCTGGCGCGCATCAAGGCGCAGGCGGCGAGTGGAGTTGATCCGAAGTGGGTGATGATGGCTCCGGTGACAGGCGTGCAGAAGGTGTTGCTGAGGGCTGGCTGGAGCCGCGAGGATGTGGACCTGTATGAGTTGAATGAGGCCTTCAGCGTGCAGGCCCTGGGTGTGACGCGCGAGCTGGGCCTGGATCTGGAAAAGGTGAACGTAAATGGCGGCGCAGTGGCGATCGGGCATCCGATTGGCGCCAGTGGCGCGCGTGTGCTGGTGACGCTGATTCATGAAATGATGCGCCGCGATGTGCAGAAGGGAGTTGCCGCGTTGTGCCTTGGCGGCGGCAACTCGGTGGCGATGGCGGTCGAGAGGGACTAGTTGCATGGAGCCATCGGCGGTTTCTCATCCGGAGCGTTTTACCGGGCGCGTGGACGTGTATCAGAAGTACCGCACGCGCTATCCTGCGGCGGTGTTGCGCGCGTTGGAGCAGCGCTGCGGGCTTGCGCCGTCCTGGCAGGTGGCAGACATTGGCGCTGGCACCGGCATGCTGACGGAGTTGTTTCTGGCGCACGGCAATCCGGTGGTTGCCGTGGAGCCGAATGCGGAGATGCGCAGCGCCTGCGAGCAACTGCGCGGCCGCTTTCCGCAGTTGCGCTGCCACCTGGTCTGCGGGCGCTTCACCAGGGAAAGCACAAGAGAGAGTGTGTAAGACGAAGCCGCAGGCCTTGAGCCGTCGCGGACAACAGGGAGTGGCGGCCGGGCCTCCCTGTAAAAACGTACACCTCACAGTGGCTCTGCTATTGCCTTAGCACTCGATGACGTTGAGGGCCAGCCCGGCGAGCGAGGTTTCCTTGTAGCGCGACTGCATGTCGAGTCCGGTCTGGTACATGGTGTGGATCACCTGGTCGAGCGAGACCTTGTGCGCCTCCGACTCGTGCATGGCGATGCGGCAGGCGTTCACCGCTTTGACGGCGCCCATGGCATTGCGCTCGATGCAGGGAATCTGCACCAGGCCGCCGATGGGATCGCAGGTCATGCCCAGGTTGTGTTCCATGGCCACCTCGGCGGCATGTTCCACCTGGCCGTTGGTGCCGCCCAGCGCCGCCACCAGGCCACCAGCCGCCATGGAGCAGGCCACACCCACTTCGCCCTGGCAGCCAACCTCTGCGCCGGAGATGGACGCGTTCTCTTTGTAGAGAATGCCGATGGCGGCCGCGGTGAGGAAGTAGCGCACGATGCCTTCGGTGTCCGCGCCATCCACAAAATGAAGATAGTAGTGCGCCACGGCGGGCACTACGCCAGCCGCCCCGTTGGTGGGCGCGGTGACGACACGGCCTCCGGCGGCATTTTCTTCATTCACGGCCATCGCGTAGACGGTGATCCAGTCCAGCGGCGCCAGCGGGTCTTTGGATCCCTGGGTCTGCAGCCGTTTGGCCAGGTGCGGTGCGCGGCGGCGCACATTCAGTCCGCCGGGCAGGATGCCTTCGATCTGCATGCCGCGCTCGGTGCACTGCTGCATGGCCTGCCACAGGCGCAGAATGCCGTCGCGCACACGCTTTTCTGTGTCGGACGGGTAGTGTGCTTCCAGCAGCGCGCATTCGTTGCGCAGCATCAGTTGCCAGATTGGCAGTTGATGCGCGGCCGCGGTTGCCAGCAGTTCGGCCGCGCTGGCAAAGGGATATGGCACGGTGCGCTGCGGACCGGAGCCAATGCTTCCGGCAAGACGCTCTTCTTCTGACACGATGAAGCCGCCGCCGATGGAGTAGAAGACCGATTGCAGCAGCGGCTGGCCCGCTGCGTCGAAGGCGGAGAAGCGCAGGCCGTTGGGATGCGAGACGACCTCCGGGTCGGGGTACATCTGGCCGGTGTGGAAGAGCAGGGCCGATGGTACTGCGAATGCGATTTCACGCTTGCCGAGCAGGGCAATGCGACCGGTGCTCTGGATGGCGGCGAGTCTGGTATCGATGCTGGCGGGGTCGACCGTGTCCGGCGCTTCGCCCAGCAGCCCCAGCAGCACGGCGCGATCGGTTCCGTGGCCGCGGCCGGTGAGCGCCAGCGAGCCGTAGAGATCGATGCGCAGACGGCAGACATTGCCCAGCAGAGCATCCGCTTCCAGTTGCCGCACAAAGCGCAGGGCGGCGCGCATGGGGCCAACAGTGTGCGAACTGGAAGGGCCAATGCCAATTTTGAACAGCTCAAACAGGCTCGTTTTCATTATCTGAATTGTAGCTGGCTGCGGTGCTGCGGTGTTGCACTGCACTGCATTTGCGTGTTCCGCGGTGCTATACTCGGCAACCTGATTCACAGTTTTCCGGAAGAGGTGTGTTGCCATGCCGGAGGAAGTGGAACTGAAACTTGTGCTGGCGCCGGAAGCGGTTGCGCAGTTCCGGCGGCATCCTTTGCTGCGCTCCTTGCAGCAGGGCAAGACGACACAGCGGCGGCTGGTGAACACATACTTCGACACGCCGACGCAGCGGCTCCGGAAGAATCACATCGCGTTGCGCATCCGCCGGGCCGGCCGTCAGCGTATCCAGACGATCAAGCGGGATGCCTTGCCCGGCCAAAGCGGATGGGTGCGCGGCGAGTGGGAAATGCCGCTGGCGGCAGATGTTCCCGACCTGACGCAGCTGGACGATGCGGCCCTGCGCAGCGTGCTGCTGCCACGCCGCGGCAGGCTGGCGTTGCAGCCGGTCTTTGTCACGGATTTTCGCCGCACTACGTGGCTGCTGAAGACGGCGCATGCTGAGGTGGAGTGTTCGCTGGATTTGGGCGAAGTCCGCGCAGGCGAGGCCACGGTGCCAATCTGCGAAGTGGAGCTGGAGTGGAAGTCCGGAGATCGCAAAGAGCTGTTCGCGCTGGCGCGGCAGCTTAACCAGGACGTGCCATTGCGGCTGGAGCTGGCGAGCAAGGCTGCCCGCGGGTATGCGCTGGCCGCCGGGCAGAAGCCTGTGCCGGTATTCAGCCAGCAGGTGCCGGTGGATGCGGCGATGACGGTGCAGAGTGCGTTTGCGGCGATTGCGCACTCCTGCCTGGCGCATATACTGGCCAACTTTGCTGGAGCGCAGGCGGGCGGCGAGGCAGAGTATGTGCATCAGTTGCGTGTGGGCATTCGGCGTTTGCGCGGGGCGCTTTTGTCCTTTCGAGAGGTGATCCCCAGGGCGGAACGTCAGCATCTGGGAACGGAACTGCGCTGGCTATTGCAGGAGGTTGGCCCGGCGCGGGAGTGGGATGTGCTATTGGCAAACACCTTGCAGCCGGTGCGGAAGCGGTTTGCGCATCGTGAAGGGCTGCGCCGCATTCAGGCGCTGGCAGAAGCGCAGCGAATGGCCGGATATGCACGAGCAGAGAAGAGTCTGCGCAGCGCGCGTGCCACCGGGTTGCTGCTGCAATTGGCGGCATGGCTGGATGCGTGGACACGGCAGCAGCCAGCAGCGCAGGATGAGCAGAGCAGGCTGCCACAACCTGTGGCAGAGCTCGCAGTGGAGATTCTTGAACGGCGGCACCGCAAGGTGCGCAAACTGGGCCGGCGAATCCGCAAGCTGAGTGCGGAGGAGCTGCACCAGTTGCGCATTGAGATCAAGAAGCTGCGCTACGCGACGGAGTTTTTCCATGCGCTATGGCCCCGGCGGGCATCGGGCCGCTACATCGCCGCGCTTAAGGACCTGCAGGACGTGCTGGGAACCATGAACGACGCGGCCATTGCTGAGCAACAGGGGCACAAGCTGGAACTGGAGGCCGGTGCAGGAGTGGAGCACGATTGTGGTCTGCTGCTGGGCTGGATCAGCGCGCATCTGCGGCACGACCGCAGGCATCTGCGCGTGGTGTGGCAGCGCTTTGCCCGGCTGGGGCCGTTCTGGTAGGTGAAAGCCGACAAAGGCGGATGCTATACTCGGCGCACGGAACTGGATTTAATGCCTCAGTCTTAACAACAGGCGACCAATAGATGCTCTTTAAAGCCCGCAGTGCTGCTGTTTATGGAATCGACGCGAACATCATCGATGTTGAGGTCGACTTTGCCGGAGTCAAAACCGATCAGGAACAGTTCAACACCGTAGGCCTGCCGGATGCGGCGGTGCGCGAAAGCCGCGACCGCGTGCGCTCGGCCATCAAGAACTCCGGTTTTGACATTCCGCCGACGCGGATCACCATCAATCTGGCTCCGGCGGACATCAGGAAAGAAGGCTCCGGTTTTGATCTGCCGATTGCCATCGGCATTCTGGGCGCGTATGGCGCGCTGCTGCTGAAAGATCTGAGTGAGTTTCTGCTGGTGGGCGAACTGGGGCTGGATGGCGGCCTGCGCGCGGTGCAGGGAATGCTGCCGATTGCGGTGGCGGCGCGCGAAAAAGGCATCCGCAACCTGATTATTCCAGCGGGCAATGCGCGGGAAGCAGCGGTGGTGGAGGGCGTGCATGTGTATCCGGTGCAGACGCTGCTGGAAGTGCGCGAGCTGCTGAACTCGGCAGCACAGGGAGCAATGACTGCTACACCATTGCGGGCTGCCGCGCGCGATCTGCTGAATGAGTTGCAGCATTTTCCGCTCGACTTCAAGGATGTTCGCGGACAGCACACGGCCAAGCGCGCGCTGGAAGTGGCGGCTGCGGGCGGCCACAATATTCTGATGATCGGGCCGCCGGGCAGTGGCAAAACCATGCTGGCCAAGCGGCTGCCCTCGATTCTGGCCCCCTTGAGGTTCGACGAAGCGCTGGAGACGACCAAGATCCACTCCGTGGCGGGCGTGCTGGATGCAGAGGCTGGTCTGGTGACGCAGCGGCCATTTCGTTCGCCGCACCATACCATCTCCGATGCGGGACTGATCGGCGGTGGCATGATTCCGCGACCAGGGGAGGTTTCGCTGGCGCACAACGGGCTGCTGTTTCTGGACGAACTGCCGGAGTTTCCGCGGAATGTGCTGGAGGTGATGCGGCAGCCGCTCGAAGATGGCACGGTGACGATTGCGCGCGCCGCGATGAGCCTGAGTTTTCCGGCACGGTTCATGCTGGCCGCGGCCATGAATCCCTGCCCGTGCGGCTACTTCAATGACAAGTCGCGGGAGTGCATGTGTACGCCACCGATGATCCAGCGCTATGTGTCGAAGGTCTCCGGGCCACTGCTGGACCGCATCGACATCCATATTGAGGTTCCGGCGGTGCAATATAAGGAGCTGCGCGGTGGCGCTGCGGCGGAAGGCTCGGCGGAAATCCGCAGCCGGGTGCTGCGTGCCCGCGAGGTGCAGCACGGACGCTTTGCCCGGGATGAGGAACGGACGAAGGGCTCCGCCAATGGGGCCACGCGCGCGATTTTTGCCAATGCGCAGATGGGGACACGGCAGATTCGGACGTACTGCGAGCTGACCTCCGATGCCGAGCACCTGCTGGAGAGGGCCATGCAGCAGCAGGGACTGAGTGCGCGGGCGCATGACCGCATCCTGAAAGTGGCCCGGACGATTGCCGATCTGGCCGGTGAGCCGGAGATTCAGGTGCCGCATATTGCCGAGGCCATTCAGTACCGTACCCTGGATCGCAGTTACTGGTCGTGAATGACGAAACCTGCACCGCTATCGGTGCAGGTGATGGCTGTTACCGCTTCTGGAGATAGCGTATAACTGGTTCAGTTTCAGTTCTATCCGTGGTTTTTCAGGTCGGAATTGAAATATCCGTTTTTGCGGAGACCTCTGGAATCCCATATTCTAAAAAAAGTATTGACCTTTGACCGCATCCGCGATAACTTCAACATTGTCACGGCCACGTAACGGCCTCCGGCAGCAGGTTCAGTTGCTGCACCGGCGGTTTCCGGAGGACATTGGTTCGCTAAGACACGGCAGGGACATCGATAGATTAGGTGGTTGCCAATTTAGGTGGTTGCCAAAATCTGTATGGGTTGCGTGCGGCTGTAGGCAAGGAATCACGGTTCAGCGAATCTGGCCGACCTGAACCGGCATCGTGTAAGAGGCGGACGTCTCACGGAGTGCAGCGCACCCGGTACTTCCATTCAAATAATGGATGATCTGGCAGTTGGCGTAACTGTGCGGGATTGCTCCGAAAGTTCTCCGGTGAATGTGAAAAAATACTACACCGCAAATGCAGTGTGCCGCGTCTAAAAGGTCGTGGGGATCTGCATGTGGGGTAGCACAGAAAAAGCAGCGAAGGATTTTACTGATGTTTGTAAACATGCGACTGGGCCGGAGATGACAGAACAGGCCTGAGTAACGCGGAACCAGAAAGGAATGAAGGAGAAATACCATGCGCTCTGACTTGATTTTTGGGGCATTGACCCACGTAACCAACCGCTATGAGCTTTGCCAGCTTGCATCGAAGGCGACGCGCAAGCTGCACAAGCCGAACACCCGTCTGCAGGACACGACCAACGAAGTGCTGGAGCGTTTCCGCGAGACTGTGCCGATGAGCACAGCGACGGCCCCGGCGAAGGACTCCGCCAAAGTGCAAGAGCGCCGCGCAGCTTAATTGCGCGGTCTGCTCTTGCCTGATGGCAATGAATCAATTACCTTGAATCGACCCTTATAGACACCTTCCGGAATCAATCCCTCCAGCACAATCCCCATCAGCAGGTGACAATGACGATTTCTGAGTTGAAAGAAAAAAATATCCAGGAGCTGGGCAAGCTCGCACGAACATTAGAAATTCCTGGGACCAGCGGTCTGCGCAAGCAGGACCTGATCTTTAAGATCCTCCAGGCACAGAGTGAGAAAGAAGGTCACATCTTTGCCGAGGGTGTGCTGGAAATTCTGCCGGACGGTTATGGCTTTCTGCGTTCGCCGGACTACAACTATCTGCCGGGCCCCGATGACATCTATGTCTCGCCGTCGCAGATCCGCAAGTTTGACCTGAAGACGGGCGACACGATCAGCGGCAATGTGCGTCCGCCGCACGAAGGCGAGAAGTATTTTGCGCTGGTCAAGATCGAAGCCATCAACTTCGAGTCGCCGGAAGAGACGCGCAACAAGATCCTGTTCGACAACCTGACGCCACTCTATCCGCAGGAACGCATCAAGATGGAGACGGTGCGTGAAAACATCAGCGGCCGCGTGATGGACCTGCTGACGCCGATCGGCAAAGGCCAGCGTGGACTGATTGTGGCTCCGCCGCGTACCGGCAAGACGATGCTGCTGCAGTCGATTGCGAACAGCGTCACGTCAAACCATCCGGAAGTGGTGCTGATTGTGCTGCTGATCGACGAGCGCCCGGAAGAAGTGACGGACATGCAGCGTTCGGTGAAGGGCGAGGTCATCAGCTCCACCTTTGACGAGCCGGCGGCGCGCCACGTGCAGGTGGCGGAAATGGTGATCGAAAAAGCGAAGCGCCTGGTGGAGCACAAGCGAGATGTGGTGATCCTGCTGGACTCGATCACGCGTCTGGCGCGTGCCTACAACACGATTGTGCCGCCTTCGGGCAAGGTGCTTTCCGGTGGTGTGGACTCCAATGCGCTGCAGCGTCCGAAGCGCTTCTTTGGCGCGGCCCGCAACATTGAAGAGGGCGGCTCGCTGACGATCATTGCCACGGCGCTGGTCGACACCGGCTCACGCATGGACGAAGTGATCTTTGAAGAGTTCAAGGGTACAGGCAACATGGAAGTCATCCTCGACCGCAAGCTGGTCGACAAGCGCGTCTTCCCGGCGATCGACATTCAGCGATCGGGCACGCGGAAGGAAGAACTGCTGATCACGAAGGAAGATCTGCAGCGCATCTGGGTGTTGCGCAAGGTGCTGAACCCACTGTCCCCGGTGGAAGCGATGGAACTGCTGGTGGACAAACTGGGCAAGACCCGCAACAATTCCGAGTTTCTGCACAACATGAGCTCGTTGTAGAGCGTTCTGCGAGCTTCAAAAAAGCCCTGGGCCGGATGCTCAGGGCTTTTTTATTTTGACAACCGGGGCAGGGTGGATGCGAAGGCAGGATGGATGCGCCGTATCAGCGGGCAGCCTTTGCCTCCGCTCCCGGAGCAGCGATGATGCCCAATTGGTTCATGAGCGACATCAGATTCCAGTCAGACCATTGCTCCGTGATCTTTCCGTTTTCGAGTCTGTAAATTGAGGTGCCGGTGACGTTGGCCTTCTGGCTGGTGGGAGGCATTCCCAGAAACTGGCCTTTGTGGGTGCCGCGGGCGGACCAGTGGATGACGACTTCGTTCCGCTCGGCAATCATGTCGTCAATTTTGAAGTTCAGGTCAGGGAAACCATTCCGGCACATGCTGATGTGCTTTTTCAGGTTCTCCGTGCCCGGAGCGAGGTTCGGGAAGACCGGGTCATGATGGTGGCATTTTTCAGAAACAAGGTCGCGCACTCGTTCCAGCTTGCCTTGGTTCCAACATTCGTCCATGAACTTGCGTACGACTTCTTTGTTCTCGGCAGACATAGACGTTCCTCCTTGTTGGGGGTGAATTATAGGCCCACGGCGGAAGGACAGGGAAGCGCGTGCGGGGTATATTTTTTCTGATTTTATCTATTTTCTTTTGAATAAGATGCTGGATCTCCACGCTGGCTCTGTTCCAGAGCAGCAGTGGGTGGCCGGTCTGCTGGCCTGCGTGTCTGGTTCGCAAGCTGAAGCGGAGGGCAGGGATACGCACCGGAAAACCCACCCTGGCGGCGGAACCGGCTGGTGCAGGCAGTGATGGAAAAATTTCACGGCAGAAATGGGCGTGAAATTGTGAAAAAAATTGGATTTCGTCAAGAAATATCCAGCCGGTTGCTGCTTTTTTATCAGTAGGATGGATAGGACGCAGAGCAGTGGGCAGAGCAGTTCTGCTCGTTGCAGGAAATTGTGGACCGGAGCCGCGGGTTTACGGTGCGTTATAGGTGGACACTGCGTGGAACATTCTGTCGTCAGGGCGCGTATTGGGTTGCATGGGCGCGATTGCCAGCACGGTTTGGTCAGCACCGGTGGCGATTCCCGTTCGCAGGCCGGTGCGCAAAGCGGTTCAGCGGGAGCAGGCTGCCAGGCAGGGACGGGCGGGAGATCGGGCATTGGATCGACACAGCGGAGCAGGCCAGGATGATGGACGCGAGACCGAGCGGCTGGTGCGCCAGTGCCGTACCGGTGATGCCGAAGCATGGCAGTCGCTGGTGGTTTCGCATCATCGCCGGGTCTACTCCATCTGTTATCGTTTTACCGGCTCCGCAACGGACGCTGAGGACCTGACGCAGGAAGTTTTTCTGAAGGTTTATCGCAACCTGAACAGTTTTGATCTGGAAAAAGGCAGTTTTCAGACCTGGGTCACCACGCTGTCGCGCAATTTGCTGGTAGACCACTTCCGCCGCAGCCGGCAGGAGCGCGTCACAGATTCGATGGATGAGCACTGGCCGGGCGAGGAAGATGGTCCCACAATGTCTGACCGGCTGGCGGACAGCAGGCCGACGCAGCATGACCACGTTGCGCGGATGGAGTTGAAGGTGCGGGTGCAGGTGGCGCTGAAACAGCTTTCTCCGGAACTGCGGGAAGCGGTGATTCTGCGGGACCTGGAGGACCTGGATTACAAGGAAATTGCCCAGGTGCTGCGCATCCCCGAAGGAACCGTGAAGAGCCGGATCAGCCGCGGTCGCGGGGAACTTGCAAGGATTCTGGAACGTACACAAGGGCAGGTGATGTAAATGGTGGATAAGAGCCAATTCGGTAGTGCAGGACAGCAGGGCGGCCAGGCCGGACCGGTGTCCTGCGCAACTTGCGAGTCGGTTCTGGCCGATGCGCTGGACGGTCTGTTGACCAGCGCGGAGCAGGCGGCGTTTGACCAGCATGTGGTGGCCTGTGCGGCCTGCGCCGGAATGACGCAGGAAGCGCGGCGTGGGCTGGCATGGCTGGAGATGCTGAAGGGGGATCAGCCAGAAGCGCCGATGGGTCTGGTGGATCGGATTCTGGCGCAGACCAGTGGTAAGGATCCCGCAGTGACGGCGCCGTTTGTCGGCTCGCAGTCCCCGGTAATGAGCAGTGCGTCAATTCCTCCGGCCACGAATCCGAATACATACCCAGGCGTATATCGGAGCCAGACCGCCGTGCCTGCTTATGGCAAGAAAGCCCCACTGTGGCAGAGGGCCAATCTGGTGGCGGTCCGTCAGACGTTGTTGCAGCCACGGCTGGCGATGACGGCGGCGATGGCGTTCTTCTCCATTTCGCTCACCATGAATCTGCTGGGCGTGCGGTTGTCGGATATTGCTGCGATTGATCTGCGTCCGAGCAGTTTGCGTCGGCAGTTTTACGAGGCCAATGCGCATGTGGTGCGATACTACGACAATCTGCGCGTGGTGTATGAGCTGGAGTCCCGGGTGCAGGAGCTGCGCCGGGCGACCGACCAGGAGCCACGGGTAAACAGCGAGCCGCAGCCACGCTTGCAGGAGCAGAGTCCCGCACCGGAGAAAAAAGAGGAGCAGAGACCCGCAGCGCCGGGCAATGGCACCAGTCTGCGGCAGGTGAACAGCGACACACACACTGCGAGAACACAGGACAAGCAGCCGGGGCCAACGCGGAAAGCTGCGCCACAGGACAATTATCAGGATGGTTATTTTGAGGGTGGCAGCGTAGAGCAGGCTGCGTATCCTGTGCAGAGTGATGGCTGTTGTAACGAAGGGTTTTGCAGTAACTGGCTGGAAGCGCGCCCAGGGGAGATGGCATGGTGCACCGGCGAAAAATGGCAGGAAAAGAACGAACCAGTTCAAATCAATTTCGTTGAACATGGCTTTTCGGAAAGGAAGTTGGCATGAATTGCGCAAATCATCCAGACGTAGAAAAAACAGCATTCTGCCAGGACTGTGGCAAGCCACTTTGCCGCGATTGCATGAAGACGGTGGGGCAGGCGGTTTTTTGCGAGCCATGCCTTGAAGCAAAACTCAGCGCTTCCGGACCGGCTGCTGCCGCTCCCGGTGTCGGTTACACGGTGAGCGGCAACGCTGGCGGTGTGAACTATTCCTATAGCGGAGCGGTTCCTCCTCCTCCGCCGCCGCCACCGGGCGGCCCCAGTCCAACGCTGGGGGCACTGCTGGGTATGATTCCCGGCGTCGGCGCCATGTATAACGGCCAGTTTGTGAAGGCGCTGGTGCATCTGGTTGTTTTTGCGGTGCTGGTAAGTCTGTCTGACAAGGCGGCGTTCTTTGGCATCATGATCGGCTTCTGGTTCTTTTACCAGGTGATAGATGCCTACCAGACGGCCAAGGCGCGACGAGATGGGGATTCGTTGCCGAATCCGTTTGGGTTGAATGATCTGGATGAACGTCTTGGGCTGCGCAGGTCCGGGACTTCGGCAATGCCGGGAGCAGGTACCAGTGCTGGATACGCACCACCGGCAGCCAATTATCCACCTCCCCCACCAGCACCTCCGCCGCAATCTTCGTATTCATCGTCCCCAGCAGGTCCCGATCCTTATGCTGGCAATGCAGTACCACCGATGCCGCAGCAGGTTCCGCTGGCGGGAGATGGCTTTCAGCCGGGTGGAAGTTCTTTGCCGGTCGGAGCCATCGTGCTGATCGGTCTGGGCGTCTTCTTCCTGCTGGGGACGATGAATATCTTCAGTTCGCGCTGGCTGGCAGGCGGTTGGCCGTTTCTGCTGATTGGTCTGGGCATCTGGATGTTCGTTCGCAAGATGCAGGAGGCTGGCGTGGGGTTGGCCGATGATGGTTCGGCGACCTATCGCTGGTATGTGGTGCGCTGCCTGAAGGGGCCGGCATTCCTGATGTTGACGGGCGTGCTGGCGTTGATGGACACCTGGAATGTGCTGAGCTGGGGGAAAAGCTGGCCGTTTTACATCATTGTGCTGGGGCTGCTGGTGATTGCCGAGCGCGTGACCTACGGCAATGCACAGGCGGAAGGCTGCTCAATGCCGCCAGCGCCTGGTCCACAGACGATGCCTCCGGCATCCGGGCCGGTGAACCATGATTCCGTAGCGGGCGAGGGGAGGTAGCGATGGGTGCGTATCCTCCACCGTCCCGTGAGCAGATGAAAGCGCAGCGGCGCATGATGCGGGAGCAGATGCGGGCGCAACGGTACCAGCTCCGTGCGCAGATGCGTTATGCGCGTCGCGGGTCCATTCTGGGGCCGGTGATTCTGATTGGCATTGGCGTGATTGCGCTGCTGATCCAGTTGGGCAAAATTCCGGGACACCTTTTCTGGCAGTGGTATGCGCACTGGTGGCCGTTGCTGCTGATTGGCGCGGGCATTCTGCTGGTGCTGGAATGGGCGCTGGACCAGATGTTTTCTCATGCGAACCGGCCGGTGCGCCGTGGCGTGGGTGGTGGGGTGGTCTTTCTGCTGGTGCTGCTGGTGGTTGCGGGTGCGATTGCCGGTGGGGCGAACCACGTCAACTGGGGTGCGATTGGCAGCCAGATGGGCATTGACAACAGTGACGACTGGAACCAGTTTTTCGGGCGCAAGCATGAAGACACGGTGACCCAGACGCTGACGCTGGCCAAGGGAGCTGGCTTTAGCATTGAGAATCCGCGCGGAGATGTGAGTATCACCGGTTCCAGCCAGGATGGCCAGGTGCATGTGCAGTTGTACAAGACGGTTTATACCAACTCTGACTCTGACGCTGGCCGGAAGATGCAGGAGTTGAACCCGCAGGTGACCTCAACGAACCAGAGCCTGGGAGTGCGGATTCCGGATACGAATGGCGCAACGGTGGATGTGACCATTACGATGCCGGCAGATGCTCCTGTTTTTGTGAAGGCAGGCCGCGGAGATGTGCAGGTGAGTGCCATCAAAGGACCGGTAGCGGTTGTGAATGCGCATGGCGATGTGCAACTGGATGCGATTACAGGTCCGGCGACAGCGAAGCTCTCTGACGGGGACTTTTCGGCTCATGCGGTGACCGGCCCGGTGAATCTGACGGGACAGGTGAACGACGCAACGATCTCGGAGATTGATGGTCCGGTGGCGCTGGACGGCGACTTCTTTGGCGATACGCACCTGGAGCATGTTCGCGGCAAGTTCCACTTCCACTCCAGCAGGACGGATTTTGACCTGGTGCGGCTGGATGGCTCGTTGACCATGGATTCCGGCGATTTGACGGCGGACCGCATTCTGGGGCCAGTGACGCTGAAGACGCGCTCGAAGGACATTGAACTGAGCCAGGTGGCTGGCGATCTACATGTGGAGAACAGCAATGGCGATGTGGTCTTGACGGCCGCCCCGCCGCTGGGCGTGATTGAGGTGGACAACCGCAATGGCGATGTGAGCCTGACGGTGCCGGAAAAGGCCAGCTTCAGCGTGCAGGGCAGCACGACAGATGGAGATATAGCTACCAACATTGATAGTTTGACGAAGCAGTCCGGCGACAATGGCGGCAGCTTGACGGGGCAGGTGGGAAGCGGTGGCCAGGGAATCCGGCTGAATGTGGACAAGGGCGATCTGGTCCTCCATCGCGCCGTGATGATGCCGTTGCCTCCGGTGGCTCCGGCTGCGCCAAAGCTGAGCCTGACGCCGCCGGAGAAAAGCCCTGTTCCGGCTCCGAAGGTTCCGAAAGTTCCGAAAGTGTCCCAAGTGCCGAATCCTCCGAAACCACCAGGTGTTGTGGACAGCAACTTCTGATCTGGAAACAGAAAAAGACAGGGCCGAAGAGAAAATACTCTTCGGCCCTGTCTTTTTCTGCTGCGTCTCATAGCAATTTTCCAGTTGGTGTAGAGGGAACGTGATGCCCTGAAATGGCTTTTTTCTCAGGAAAAAGCCAATCTGCATGTCCCTGGAAGCGAACGAAAACTGGCTAGTACGCCTGCAACTGGTTCAGCGGCAGGCGCACCTGGAAGCAGGTGGCCCCTGGCCGCGACTCCACGCTGATGAAGCCACGATGCTTCTGCACAATCCGCATCGCCGCATCCAGCCCCAGTCCCAGCCCGCTTCCCGGAGCCTTGGTGGTGAAAAACGGCTCGAAAATGCGGTTGCGGATGTCCGCCGGAATGCCGAATCCGGTGTCGTGTACCTCGATCAGCGCCATCTGGCCGCTCAGGTGCGTCTGCAGCCGCAGCGTGCCGTGGTCTTCCATCGCGTCCAGCGCATTTTCAATCAGCGCCGTCCACACCTGGTTCAGCTCACTGCCATAAACACTGAGGGGAGGCAGCTCCGGATCGTAGTCCCGCTCCACTGTTACCTGTTGCAGCCGCGAATTCAACATCAGCAGCGTGTTTTCCAGTCCCTGTGCCAGGTCGATCTCCTGAATCGGAGCCTGGTCCATGTAGGAGTAGTCCTTGATTGCCCGGATCAGATCGAAGATGCGCGCCGTCGAGTCCAGCACGGCCTCTGTCATCCGCTCGGCGCGCAGTGACGAGGCAAAAGCCGCCAGCGCCGCCGGCACAATCTCCGGAGAAGCCACCTTCACCAGCGCATCCAGATGCTCCGGCACCACACCGGCCTCGGCAAAGGTCGGCCCCAGAATCCACGGCTCTGGAATCCTGTGTTGTTGCAGCCACTGCATTAAAGCGTCCTCGCGCTCGCTTATCTGCAAAGGGTCAATGGTAGAAAGCGCCGGCCCCTGCGTGATTGGCAGCGATGCCCGGACGCTGGCTTCCCAATCCCGGTAACGGGTGGTTTGCTCTTCCGTCAGACAGAGACTGCCGAGCTGATACTTTGCCCAGCCATAGGTGCGCAGCTCTCCCAGCAAGGTGGAAGCGCTGCGTTGCGCCGCCGATGCCGGATTGTTCAGCTCGTGCGACAGATTGCCCGCCAGTTTGCCCAGCGCCGCCAGCTTTTCCGCCTGCTGCTCCATCCGCGTCACCTCGCGGACGCGATCCAGCAGCACGCTGACGCAGCGCTGCCCCATCGACGGAATCACTTGCAGCATTTCAGGGAAGAGATCCTTATGGATGTCCAGCACCCAGGTATTGCCGGCCGTGGATCCCTGCCCTCCATGCGCCTTCATGCGCGAGAAGGGAATCAGTCCGGTGATGACGCCGGACCGGCCAATGAAGAGCGCTGCCGGGCCGCTGCGATCGCGGCGCACGTGTACCTCTCCCTTCAGCATGATGGTCATCTGCGTCGCCGGTTCGCCTTCCTGAAAGACGACCGTGCCTGGCAGAGCTTTGCGCTCCGTGCCGTGGTCGGCCAGCCATTCATATTCGGCGTCCGTCAGCCCATCCAGATGCTTGACCTTGCGCAGAGCTGCCAGCAGCTCCAGCCGGGGAGTGGGGATGGTCAAATCAAAGGTCTGTGACAAAACCGGGGCCTGCGTAGTTTCCATGTGCTGTTCCTATTTGGATGCAAAACAACCTGGACGATGATCGAGGATAGCGAAAATTTTGCGAAAATGAAAGGGCAGCATCGTTGCCGATGCTGCCACTCCCGTAATGGCTTGAAAATGCGTAAGCCTGTCCTGCTCAGATTGTAGATACGCGGTTAGACCGTCACCGGTTCCACTTTCTTCACAGCGCCATCCTCGACCGTAACCGGATCGAGGAACGGCATGCCTGCTCTCAGGCTGGCTCCGACCTTTTCAATCGGGTGGGCAGCTTCCTGCTCCCGGAAGTGGGCAAACTGCTTGCGGCCCGTCTCATTTTCCTCAATAAACCGCTTGGCGAAGCTGCCGTCCTGAATGTCATTCAGCAGGCCCTTCATTGCCTTCCTGACCTCATCCGTCACAATGCGCGGACCGGCAATGTAGTCGCCCCACTCTGCCGTATCCGAGATGGAGTGGCGCATATACGCCAGTCCGCCGCGGTACATCAGGTCGACGATGAGCTTCAGCTCATGCAGTACCTCAAAGTAGGCCAGTTCCGGCTGGTATCCGGCTTCGGTCAGCGTCTCAAAGCCTGCCTTCACCAGTGCGGCCGTTCCACCGCACAGCACTGCCTGCTCGCCAAAGAGATCGGTTTCCGTCTCCTCGGTGAAGGTGGTCTGCAGCACACCGGCGCGGGTGCAGCCAATGCCCTTGGCGTAAGAAAGAGCCAGTGCCAGTGCATTGCCGCTGGCGTCCTGCTCCACAGCCACCAGGGCAGGAACACCACCACCCTCGGTAAAGACCTCGCGGACGCGATGGCCCGGAGCCTTTGGGGCGACCAGCGACACGTCCACCGTGGCAGGTGGCGTAATGGTGCGGAAGCGGATGTTGAAGCCGTGGGCAAACATCAGCGTCTTGCCGGGGGCCAAGTTCGGCTCAATCTCAGCATGGTAGACCTTGGCAGCGGTCTGGTCGGGCGTCAGGTTCATGATGACATCGGCCCACATGGTCACTTCCGCCACGGAGCCAACCACCAGGCCGGCCTTGCGGGCCTTCTCTGCGCTGGGCGAGCCCTCCCGCAGACCTACGCGGACGTCCACGCCGGAATCCTTCAGGTTGAGGGCATGTGCGTGGCCCTGCGAGCCGTAGCCGATGATGGCGACTTTCTTCGCCTGGATAAGTGTCAGGTCTGCATCTACGTCGTGGTACGTCTTTGCCATGATGTAATTTCCTTTGTCTGCTTTCTTAAAGTGTAAGTCTTTCTGTTGAAAAGAACCGGCATTGTTAATCTTTTTCCGCTAGTCGGTTTCACAGATATGGTCCGGCATGTCCTCCGCTGCCAGCTCTGTTGCCCGGCCAATCATCCGCTTGAGGCCATGGTCACCGCCCAGCGCCTGCAGCACGCGGCTGGTATGGTGTCCGCGCCGCATAGCCATGCGGCCGGTGCGCGAGATTTCCAGGATGCTGTAGCCGCTTTCCTGCAGCACCTGGATGAGGCCCTCAATCTTGCTGGCGCCGCCCGTCAGTTCCAGCATCAGCGACTCCGGTGCAAGATCCACCACGCGCGCCCGGAAGACCTCCGCCAGCGAGAACAGGTTCGAGCGGTTCGCCGGGCCGGCCGCCACTTTGATCAGCGCCAGCTCGCGGACCACCGCCGAATGCCGGCCCACCTCGTCCACCTCCAGCGTGATCTCCAGTTTGTAGAGCGAGGCCATAATGCGGTGCGCGGCCTGCTCCGGCGCTTCGGCCACAATCGTCATGCGCGACACGTTGGGCCGTTCCGACTCGCCCACCGTGAGCGAAACAATGTTGATGTTCAAACGGCGAAACAGCGACGCCACGCGCGTCAGCACGCCGGGCTTGTCCTCTACCAGTGCTACGAATGTATGCAGCATAAGTTCGTCCTTTGCAAAGCCTGACCACGGGTGACACGGGGAAACATGGATAAAACTTTTCTTGATTCCTGAACCGCTGCTTCCTGGCCTGCTGACTCCATCGCAGAGCCGTCAGCAGCCGACGCTCATATTTTGTCTGCTGCCTTTGGTCCGTGTGTATCCGTGCCATCCGTGGTCGTGCTTTTACTCGTCTTCCGCCGTCTCCACCAACGGGTTGTGTTGCGGGCGGCGGATCATGTCATGCAGAGCAGCGCCCGGAGCAATCATCGGATACACCGCGTCTTCCTGCTCCACCTGAAAATTGATCAGGTAGGCCCCGTCCTGTTGCAGCGCTTTCTGCACCGTGGGGACCACCTCGGCCCGCGAGCGGACATGCGCGGCGCTGATGCCATGCGCGTCGGCCAGCTTCACAAAGTCCGGGCTCAGAATCGGTGAGCAGGCGTAGTTCTTGTCATAGAACGCCTCCTGCCATTGCCGCACCATGCCAAGAAAGCCGTTGTTGATCACCGCAATGTGGATCTTCAGCCGCTCCTGCTGGATGGTGGAAAGCTCGGCCGCCGTCATCTGGAAGCCGCCATCGCCCACAATCACCCAGACGTCCTTTTCCGGTTGCGCAACCTTTGCGCCGATGGCCGCGGGCAGTGCAAAGCCCATTGTGCCCAGGCCCCCGGAGGTGATGAGCGTGTTCGGGTGGTCGTGTTTGTAGTACTGTGCTTCCCACATCTGGTGCTGGCCCACGTCCGTCACAATAATAGCCCTGCCTTCGGTGGCGTGCCAGATGTCGTTGATGACGTGCGCGGCGTACAGATGGCCATTGTCCGGCAGGTTCACTATGTCACGCACCGCCGCATCGCCCTTCATGGCGTTGATGGCGCTGATCCATCGGGCGTCCGTGCCTTCCGGCAGCAGCGGCAGCAGCGTCTTGAGCACCTGCCGCAGGTCGCCGATCAGGGCCACGTCGACCTTGACGTTCTTGTTGATCTCCGAAGGGTCAATCTCAATGTGGATCTTCTTCGCATTCTGCGCATAGGTGGCCAGGTTGCCGGTCACGCGATCGTCAAAGCGCATGCCAAAGGCCAGCAGCAGGTCCGCCTGCTGAATCGCGTTGTTCACCCATGATTCGCCGTGCATGCCCATCATGCCCAGATTCAGCGGATGCGAGGCCGGCACCGCGCCCAGCCCCAGCAGCGTGCAGGCCACTGGAATCCGTCCACGTTCGGCAAACTGGAGCACCTCGTCCATTGCGCCCGACTGTAGAATGCCATGCCCGGCCAGAATCAACGGCCGTTTGGCCTGCTTGAGCAGTTCTATGGCCTCCGTGATAGATCCGCTTTCGGCGCGCAGCATCGGGTGCGGACGATAGGGCTTCGGTGCGGCGGCATCAAAGTCAAAGATCGCCGTGTTCTGCTGCGCGTCCTTGGTAATGTCCACCAGCACCGGGCCGGGGCGTCCGGACTGCGCGATCTGGAAGGCCTCGCGCAGCGTGGGCGCAACGTCTTCCGCGCGCGTCACCAGATAGTTGTGCTTGGTGATCGGCAGCGTGATGCCGGTGATGTCCACTTCCTGAAACGCATCGGAGCCAAGCGCTTTGCTGCTCACCTGCCCGGTGATGCAGACCATCGGGATCGAATCCATCATGGCCGTGGCAATGCCGGTCACAAGATTGGTGGCTCCCGGGCCGGAGGTGGCAATGGCCACTCCCACCTTGCCGCAGGCGCGCGCATAGCCATCGGCCATGTGCGCGGCTCCCTGCTCATGCCGCACCAGCACATGGCGGACCGGGAACTTGCGCAGCGCATCGTATGCAGGCAGAATCGCGCCGCCCGGATAACCAAAGACCGTGTCTACACCTTCGCCCGCCAGCGTCGCCCAAAGAATCTCTGCGCCTGTCAGCGGGGTGTTCCGGGGGAGCTTCAAGGGCTCGGTAGTGTCTTCATTGCTGGCTTTGATCGAGTTGGATTGGATGCTCATATATTTCGATGACCTCCAGTATTTCGATGACCTCCAGGGCAGATGCTCCGTGGATTCGAGTTGGTTCCTGCTGGTGTTTGTAGGCCTACTGCTGCAAGGTGCCGCAGAAAACCTGTTGAAGAATGCAATGTTACGGCCCGGCCTGTCCCGTCCGGCTAAACCACCGCGGGCCGTGGCTTGAGCCAGAACTTCCCGTCGTGCTCCGTCTCAAACTTGTCGAGCGCGCCGGCATGGCGCAGCGTCAGCCCAATGTCGTCCAGTCCGTCCAGCAGGCAGTAGCGGCGGAAGGGGTCAATCTGGAACTGCGCATAGAAGCCGTGGTCGTCGCGCACCGTCTGGTCTTCCAGTGAAACGGTGATCTTGTAGCCTCCATTGGCCGCGGCGCGGTCCAGCAGCGTTTGCACCTGTTCTTCCGGCAACTGGACCAGCAGTATGCCGTTTTTGCCTGCATTGGAATAGAAAATATCGGCAAAAGTCGGCGCAATCACACAGCGGAAGCCGAAGTCCGACAGCGCCCAGGCCGCGTGCTCGCGCGAGCTGCCACAGCCAAAGTTCTTGCCCGCCAGCAGAATCTGCGCGCCGGCATAGCGTGTCTGGTTCAGCGTGAACTCCGGATCCGGCTTGCCCGCGTCCGCACCATCCTGAATGCGCCGCCAGTCAAAGAAAAGAAACTCGCCGTAGCCGGTGCGCTCAATGCGCTTCAAAAACTGCTTCGGAATAATCTGGTCCGTGTCCACGTTCACGCGGTCCAGCGGAGCGGCCAGCGAGGTAAGTGTACGAATGGGTTGCATAAAAATCTCCTTCCAGCTTCCTGCTTTTAGCTAACGGCCAGAAGCTAAGAGCTGGTAGCTGTATTACCTGAATTCCCACTGACGAACATCGGTAAAGTGGCCGGTCACGGCGGCCGCGGCCGCCATCTCCGGACTTACCAGATGCGTGCGGCCACCGCGTCCCTGGCGTCCCTCAAAATTGCGGTTGCTGGTGGAAGCGCAGCGCTCGCCCGGCGAAAGAATATCGGGATTCATGCCCAGACACATGGAGCAGCCCGGTTCGCGCCACTCAAAGCCAGCCTCGACAAAAACCTTGTCCAGCCCTTCCGCTTCTGCCTGATGCTTCACCTGCTGCGAGCCCGGAACCACCATCGCGCGCACCGTGGTGGCCACTTTGTAGCCGTGAACTACCCTGGCCGCAGCGCGCAGGTCTTCAATCCGCGAGTTGGTGCAGGAGCCCAGAAAGACGCGGTCGATGGCGATCTTTTCCATCGGCGTGCCTGCCTTCAGGTCCATATACTCCAGCGCGCGCTCAAAGCCGCGGCGGTCGGAGTCGGACTCGGCAGCAGCCGGGTCAGGAACCGCTGCCGTGATGGGAACCACCATGCCCGGGTTGGTGCCCCAGCTCACATACGGTGCCAGCGCCGCTGCATCGATCACCAGCTCGCGGTCATACCGCGCGCCGGGGTCCGACGCCAACTGCTTCCACTGCGCCACGGCCTCGTCCCATGCCGCACCGCCGTCCTGTGAATTCTGCGGTGCGTACTTCTTGTCCTTCAGATACGCAAAGGTGGTCTCGTCCGGAGCGATCATGCCAGCGCGTGCGCCCGCTTCGATGCTCATATTGCAGACCGTCATGCGGCCCTCCATGCTCAGCGAGCGGATGGCCGAGCCTGCATACTCGATCACATACCCGGTTGCGCCGTCCGTGCCAATCCGGCCGATAATGGCCAGCACAATGTCCTTCGCCGTCACCGCGGCGGGCAGCTCACCCTCCACGCGGATCAGGAAGCTCTTCGGTTTCGACTGTGGCAGGCACTGCGTCGCCATCACGTGCTCCACCTCCGACGTGCCAATGCCAAAGGCCAGCGCACCAAAAGCGCCGTGGGTCGAGGTGTGCGAATCGCCACAGACGATCGTCATGCCCGGCTTGGTAAGGCCCAGCTCCGGCCCAATCACATGCACAATGCCCTGGTTCTGCGAATCAACGTCATACAGCTCAACGCCAAACTCTTTGCAGTTCCTGCGCAGCGTATCAATCTGCTTTGCGGCAGTCTGGTCGGCAATTACCAGCCGGTCTTTCGTTGTCGGCACGTTGTGGTCTGCCGTGGCCACGCAGCGGTCGGGGCGGCGCAGCTTGCGTCCGGAAAGGCACAGCCCATCGAAGGCCTGCGGCGAGGTCACTTCATGGATGAGATGCAGATCAATGTAGATCAGGGACGGCTCGCCCTGCGGTTCGACGACCACATGCTGCTCCCAGACTTTTTCAAACAATGTTTTCGGTGTTTCTGACATGTATTTCGTACCTCAGGGGCAAAGGCCCCGGCATTGATTTTTGTCTGTTGCGCGGGCCGCAGCCCCCACCTGCTCTATACCGCGTGCATGGCCTGGCGGCGGTCAATGATCTCGTTGAGTGCGCTGTGCACCAGCTTGCCCATCTCGCGCGTGGTCACAATCTGCTGCCCCGGCTGGTTGCCGCGCGCCAGGTCCGCCGTGCGGTAGCCAGCCTCCAGCACGTTGTTCACGGCCGTTTCCACGGCCTGCGCATCCTGCTCCAGCCCGGCGGAGTGGCGCAGCACCATGGCCGCCGTCAGAATCGCGCCCAGCGGATTCGCCTTGCCTGTTCCGGCGATATCCGGCGCCGACCCATGCACCGGCTCATACAGATTCACCGCGCCGCCAATCGTAGCCGAGGGCAGCATGCCCAGCGAGCCGGTAATCACGGCCGCTTCGTCGGAAAGGATGTCACCAAACAGGTTCTCGGTAAGCACCACGTCGAAGTTACGCGGGATGTTCATCAGGTGCATGGCCATGGAGTCCACCAACTGGTGCTCCAGCGTCACATCGGGATACTGCGCCGCAATCTCCGTCACCGTGGCGCGCCACAGCTGCGAAACTTCCAGCACGTTGGCCTTGTCGACGGATGTCACCTTCTTCTTGCGCTTCGAGGCCAGCTCGAAGGCCACGCGGGCCACGCGGGCCACTTCGTCGCGCGTGTAGCGCATCGTGTTAATGGCCAAGTTCGTGTCCTTGTTCCACGAGCGCGGCTCTCCAAAGTAAAGGCCGCCCAGCAGCTCGCGCACAAAGAGGATGTTTGCACCTTCGGTCACTTCCGGCCGCAGCGGAGAATTGTTCGTCAGCGGCTTGTAGGCAATCGAGGGGCGCAGATTGGCATAGCCGCCCAGCGCCTGGCGAATCTGCAACAGGCCAGCCTCCGGACGGCGGTCCGGCGGCAGCGCGTTGAACTTGTTGTCGCCCACGGCGCCCAGCAGCGCCGCATCACTTTCCAGACAGGCATCCAGCGTGGCCGTGGGCAGCGGCGTACCGGCTGCGGTAATGGCCACGCCGCCAAGCAGCAACTGCTGGAACTGGAAGTCATAACCACCCATCTCGGCCACTGCCCGCAGAATCTGGACCGCTTCCTGGGTCACTTCCGGGCCAATGCCGTCTCCGGCAAGGACTGCAATCTTCAAGTGCATAAAGACAACCTCTCAAAAAAATCGAATATAAAGTTCGTAACAATGCTTTCCGGCAAGGCGAGCCCCTGCTGTTCTAGGCGGACTTGATGGCCCCGGCCTCCTGCCGCCGCTCGTGCGAGACAAGATTCAGCAGGTCAATGTCGTAAATGCCCTTCTTGCGATCGGCCAGTTCGGTGAACTGGTGGTAGACATCGTCCAGCTCTTCGCGTGTGAGCGAAACCCCCAGCTCACGCAGGCGATGCTCCAGCGCGCGGCGGCCGGAGTGCTTGCCCAGCACGATGTTGTTCTTCTCCACGCCGACCGACTCCGGCGTCATGATTTCGTAGGTCAGCGGGTTCGACAGCACGCCATGCTGGTGAATGCCGGACTCGTGCGCAAAGGCGTTGCTGCCCACGATGGCCTTGTTCGGAGACGGCCGGAAGCTGATGAAGTTGCCCAGCATCTGGCTGGTGGGGAAAAGCTGCGCGTGCACAATGTTGCTGCGGTACGGATACTTGTCCTCGCGCACCATCATGGCGGCGGCAATCTCTTCCAGCGCCGCATTGCCAGCACGCTCGCCAATGCCGTTGATGGTGCACTCCACCTGCCGCGCACCGGCCTCAATCGCCGCCAGCGAGTTGGCCACGGCCATACCCAGGTCGTCGTGGCAGTGCGAGGAGAGGACCACATTCTCAATGCCCGGCACGCGCTCCTTCAACATGCGAAAGGTCGCCGCATACTCCTGTGGAACGGTGTAGCCGACCGTGTCCGGGATATTGATGACCTTTGCCCCCGCCTGTACGGCAACGCCGACCACCTTGCACAGGAAGTCCGGATCGGTGCGGGTGGCATCTTCCGGCGAGAACTCCACTTCATCTACGAGTTTTGCCGCCAGTTCGACGGACTCAGCCGCCTGCTCCAGCGCCTGTTCACGCGAGATTTTCAGCTTGTACTCCAGATGCAGGTCTGAGCAGGAAAGAAAGATGTGAATGCGGTTCTTGTCCGCCGGTTCCACGGCGCGTGCCGCGGCCTCAATGTCCTCGCGCTTGGCGCGGGAAAGGGAGGCGATGCGCGGGGCCGCTTTTCCGCGCGCCACCTCGCGGGCCACCGTCTGCACGGCATTGAAGTCGTCCTGCGAGGCAATGGCAAAGCCAGCTTCAATCGTGTCCACACCCAGCGTGCAGAGCTGATGCGCCAGCCGGAGCTTCTCGCTGGTGTTCATGCTGCAGCCGGGGGACTGTTCGCCGTCGCGGAGTGTCGTGTCGAAGAAGTAAACCTGATCGCGAATGCTCATCGCATCCTCTCGTTTTTGCTGTTCGCTGTATCGAGCCTGCTCGCGGGACAGGGACACCGCATCCGCCCACGGAAGCATGGATGTATCATAACGCAGGCTTATACACAGTTTTCTTACTATCAACTATTCTTATTCTGGTATTCATGCCGCTTGGGGCTGGCGATCCAGGAAGCCCGGCACGAGACCTGGCAGGGAGGGGACACTGTATGGATCTTTTTCAGCTGGAGACATTTCTGGCCGTTGCCGAGGAGCGCAGCTTTTCCCGCGCGGCGGCCCGGTTGCACCGTACCCAGCCCGCCGTCAGCCAGGTGGTCCGCAAACTGGAAGAGGAAGTGGGCGAGGTGCTGCTGGAGCGCTCCTCGCGCGATGGCACATTGACGGCAGCTGGGGAAGTGCTGCGTGAATATGCCCGTAAAATGTTGAATTTACGGGGAGAGGCCAACGTTGCGCTGGGGGAGCTGCGCTCGCTGCACCGTGGACGGCTGAACCTGGCCGCTAATGAATACACCTGCCTCTGTCTGCTGCCGCTGCTGGATGAATTCCGCCGCATGGCCCCGCAGATCAAGATCGCCGTGCAGCGTTCGCTGGCCAGCCGCATTGCGGACGAGGTGCTGCTGCACTCGGTGGAACTGGGCGTGGTCTCCTTTCGCCCGGACGATCCGCAGGTGCGTTCAATTGTGGTCTACCGGGACGATCTGGTGCTGGTGGTGAATCCCCGGCATGCCCTGGCGCAGACAGGTGCCGTGACCATTCACCAATTGGGGCGTGAGAATTTCATTGCCCACAATGTGCCCTCGCCGCTGCGGCAAAAGGTGATTCAGGCCTTCCGCCGACATAAAACCCCGTTGAATATGGGGGTGGAGCTGCCCAGTCTGGAGGCGATCAAGCGCTTTGTGGCCATGGGCAACGGTGTGGCGCTGGTGCCGGGACTCACCGTCCGAACGGAACTGGCCGCTGGTTCGCTGGTGCGTGTTCTGGTGCCGGATCTGCAATTTGAGCGCAAACTCCGGCTGGTGCATCGCAAACAGGCCAGCTTGTCGCATGCCGCGCTGGCGTTCCTGAATGCGGTGGAATCCTTTGCAGCGCGCAACGGCGACCCATTCTGTTTTCATGTTGAAAAGAACGGATAACTTTCTGATAGGAAAAGTTTTACTCTGAATCTCCTGAAAAAAATGATGGCCCGGTACGTTTTTCCCGCGACAAACCGGAGCGGGATCGCGTCTGTACGCTCAGTTGCCCCAGTTGACTGGCGCAAGGAGAGAGCTTCCATGATGACTACCGGATTCCTGCAAAAATTCGCCCCAGGGACGGCACTGCGGTTTGCCGCCCTCGTTTTCTGTTGCGCTGCGTTGACCGCAGTGCCCGCACATGCCCAGAACCAGGATGCGCCGCCGACACCCCCATCGCAGGATCAGGGACCGCCACCACCGCCTCCGGGCGGACGGCACATGCGCGGCGGCGGAGAGGAGCGCCAGTTGCAGATGATGACCAGGCGCTTGGATCTGACGGCCGACCAGCAGACCCAGGTCAAAGCGATTCTGGCGGACCGCCGCAGCCAGATGCAGGCCCTGCACGCCAGGGCCATGAGCATCATGCAGGACTCCAGCAGCAGGATTCGCACCCTGCTGAATGAGGACCAGCAGCAGAAATTCGACGAGATGCAGGCCAAAATGCGGCAGCGGATGCAGCATCGCATGGGCGAAATGCAGGGTGGCGGCGGGGACACACCGCCTCCGCCGCAGGAATAGGTTTCAGGAAATTTCAGGTTGCGGATGGCACGCCGGAAGATTCGCACTTCTTCCGGCGTGTTTTTTGCGTATTTCTGCGCGCCGGGGCAAAAATCTGAAGATCCTTGCAGGCATTTCGCAACAGCTTTCGCCGTTCTGGTCTTCGGACAGGTACAATTGGTAAAAGCAATCACCGGAAGATCAGGGTGAAGTTGCATCCAGCTGATATGGCAGGCCCAGGGGCCGCAGATGCGTGGCTGGGACACCGTGAAGGGGTCTTTATAGGAATGAAGAAATCGATGCTGTTGTGCGTGCTGCTGTTGATGACGGCGGCCGGGTTTGCGCAGGAGAGCCGTCAGGATGTCAGCCTTAGTTTGATGGGCGTGACCCAGCCACAGGTATTTGGCAATGCCGTTCAACAGACGCCGACCAGCACGCTGGGGGGATTGGCCAGCTACCGCTATATGCTCACCCCCAGCAGCGCTCTGGAAGTGAACTATTCGTTCGCGCAATATTCTGAGAAATACTATACAACCGCAATCACAGGGCGTTTCTACACGCGCCAGCAGGAAATCAGCGCTGCGTATGTCCGTTATTTCAACTTCAAGAACTTCAACCCGTTTCTGGAGGCCGGCATTGGCGGAATTATTTTTACGCCGATCAACGACTTTAGAACAACCTTTTTGGACGCCAAGCAGACCACGGATATTGGCGCCATCTATGGCGGCGGCATAGCGTATGAAATCAGCCCCAGCTTTGACGTCCGTGTCGAGTATCGTGGCCTTGTGGTGAAGTCGCCGTATTTCAATGTGGGCACTTTTAAGACAAATACTTACACCAATATTTCGGTTCCGGTACTGGGTATTGCGTATCACTTCTAAAACGAAAGCAGAGAGTGTAAGAGGATGCCGAAGGCCTTGAGCCGGCGCGGCCGCCGGGCACTCCCCGCAAAAAGCGTACTCCTCTCAGTAACGCGCTTTTGCCTTGATAAGTTCGGTTGATCCGCGAGAGTTCTACGAGAAAGCCCAAAGGCCCTTCCATATGGAAGGGCCTTTGCTGTAGAAGTATGTGATGCAGATGGCCTGAAGTAGTTGAAGCCACCAATAAGAAATCCCCGGGCAACCGGGGATTTCTTATTGGTGGCTGTAGTCGTTCAGAAGCGATAGGCCGCTCCAAAGGTGAGTACCTGCGGAGAAAGTGTGCCATCTTTCTTGTTCGTGCCATCGGGAGGGAGCGCAATCCCCGGGAAGTTCATCCAGTGCTGATATTCGTAGTCGATGGCGCGGATAATGATATGTCGGCGTAGTTGATAGTCGACGCCACCGCCAAACGTAAACATGTTGTAGGCAATGTTGGCATAGCCATTGGGGGCATAACTGGTGCTTTGAAAGTTGAATACACCCCGGCCGAAGAGAAACTTTCCGTATGGCTCGAATTTATGGTGGTGGAAGACATAGCGCGGCCCAATGAGGTAGGTACGCTCGTATTCCTTGCTTGGGGCGCCCCAGCTCAGGCTGCGGAACTCTCCTTCAATGCCAATATTGCGATAGAAGTCGTAGCTGCCAAAAATTGCGATGCCCTTGAATTTTGTTGAGCCGTAATCTGGATTGGCGTAGGAGAATCCTCCACCTACCTGAAGGACTCCGGACCGGCGCGCGGCTGGAACAGCCTGCGCGTGCAGCAAACTGGGCATGAGCACCAGACTGACGAAGAAAAGAGCTTTTTTTAGCACGGTTCGATCTCCTGGGGAACGAATTGTCTATCGTTCGAGCGTCGTTACAAATAACCAAAAGCAGGCCCCAAGTTACTGTGGCTGATTCGGTGGAGTGTTGCCGGCCGGAGCCGGAGTTGTCGCAACCGCGGGCGCATTGGCCGCAGGCTGCTGTGTTGCCGGCGGATTTGCCGTGCCCGTTGCCGGGGCATTGGGGGCTGCAGCAGGTTGCGGGGCCTGATAGTACGAGAGCTTGAGATAGACCGGTGTTATTTCAAACGGCATTTTGTCGCGCGCACTCAGCAGTGGTTCCGGTTTGGCGTGCATCTGCAGCAGTTGGTCCGTCCAGGGGTCATACTTCAGCATGGCTCCCAGCGGCATCGCGGCCTGCTGATTCAGGTCATTCATGTCCAGCTTCGGCGCCTTTGCCATCAGGGCAGACATCCAGAAGGTCATCGTTTTGCCATCATTTTTGCTGAAGAGGGAGTCGCCGATGCGCGGCTCATTCAGCTCCTGCAGTGCTTTGCCGCGGGCCTCCAGTTGCTTCAGGAAGAGGCCGGGCGAGGCCAGCTTGTCCTTGAACTCCGAGCCTTCCAGCAGTTGCATGGCTTTCTTGGCAGCGGCTTCGTTGTCGGCATCGGTGTGGTGCATGGGAATGCGCTCAAAGGTCGCCGAGTCCGGGAAGAGCAGGCGGTCGTTGAAGGCGTAGCGGGTGTCCAGGCGGTGACCCAGAATGATGTGTGCCAGTTGGAATGCGATCACGCTGGCCAGGTTGGAGACCGTGGCATCGCCACTGACAGAGGGTACTGAAAGCGCATCCACCAGGCCCTTGCTCAGGATGATGGTGTTGCCGACCGCCAGAGATTCCAGCGGAGAAGTCATCAGAACGCGGCAGTGCACCTGGCCTGAGAACGGAATGTTGTTCTCGATCAGGATGTTGTTGGCAATCTGCTCCAGAATCTTGTCAAACGGGCTGGGAGCATCCACCAGGCCGGCCTGGTACAGGCGGTCCACCACATTGTCCTGGGCCTGCTGCACCCAGGCGCGCTGCGCCTCCAGCGGGCCTACGTCCTGCGAGGCATTGCTGGCGTCGGTTGCGTTGTCAATCTGCATGCTCGTCTGGTCGGTGTCGCGGTTGGGTACCTTCAGCACATAGCCCCACACGTGGCTGACGGCCTTGAAGGCAATTGTCGAGGCACGCTTGTCCGTGGCCGGGGTCGACTCTTCCACATAAACGGCATTTGGCAGCCACAGGCCCGGCTGTACGTTGGTGCGCCAGCTGTCAAAGTGGAAATAGAGCCGGGAAAGGTTGTTGCTGCTGTTGGTAAAGCTGCCATTGAAGCGGACAATGTTGCCGTCCTGGTTCTCGACCCAGATGCGGCCATAGAACAGGCCCTTCCTGGTTCCGGCCCTTGGCTCAACGTCAAAGACGGAGGTCAGCACAGTGCCCAGAAACTCCTGCCGGACATAGCCAAAGTTGTAGTGCTGGCGGTCGAAGGTCTTGTCGTCGATCAGGACCATGTTCACGAACCCGGCGTCGACATACTGCATTTTGAAGGCGCTTGACAGGCCGGTGATGGCGGCCAGGGAGCCGCGGAAGAACCCATGCTTGCCACCACTCTGGTCCATGTAGGGTTTGTCTCCCACAACCTTGCCAAAGTCAATGCGCGAGAGGAAATACTTGTCAGAGTCCGGAACCTGCAGCAGCTGCGGGTCAGGCCGCATGTTCTGGATGTAGGTCTGCACGATCGGCGTCCGTTCCTGGAGGGCCTTTACTATGGCCTTTTCGCGGACGACGGCCTTGTCAATCAGTGCATTCTGCCCCGCAGTCAATCTATGGGCCGGCAGCACGGTGCTCTGTGACTTCTTGCTCTTGCCAAAGAGCAGTGCATGGGCCGGGGAGGCAGGCATCAAAAGGGTCGCCAGCAGTAGACCGGCTACAGAGGATTTCAGCAGAGTCATAGACAAAGCTCCTGTTATTTGCATACTTCTTAGGTTCGACCGCAAAAATCTTGCTCTCTTCTTTTCTCTCATACCAGAGCACGAAAACTTCTGAAAATCTTCACCGCTAGCTCATCTGGAAAAGAATATGCACAACGGTCCGGCGATCAATGGCGTGTCCATTCTGCATTGCCGGCTTGAAGCGGATGCCTTCCGCAGAGCGAATGGCCGCCTGGTCCAGCCCATGTCCCAGTCCGTGGAGAACCCCCAGCACCCGCACTACGCCACGCGCTGTAAAAATGACTTCCAGATCGACAGTTCCCTGGATGCGGAGCTGTTTGGCCTCTTCCGTGTAGGCGGCGGGTGGTTTGTAAGTAACCACCACTTCGCTGATGCTTCCGCCACCAGCGGGTCCCTGAGCGCGCCCGGCTGTGGGCGCGGCCTGCTGCCCCAGGGACACATTGGCCACGCGGCCATGGGAGTTCCTGTCGCCGGTTCCCCCGGCAACACCATTCGCCAGTCCCGCAATTCGGGCCACTCCACGGTCACGGCCGCCCATGGCGCCATTCGGAGCGCCGGAGCCGAGGCTGATGTGCGTAGCTCCCCGCTCTCCATATCCGTTGTTGGTAGCAGGCATGCCAGCCAGGCCGAGCGAAACGGCATGTGGAGCTGGCTTTGCATTGTTTGGCGCTCGCAGCGCATTGGGATCACCCAGGCTCACCGGGCGGGAAACAGATTCGTGGTTGGGTACCGACGCTGGTGTTGCCTGGGCCAGCAGAATCCGCCTGGGCGCAGGCGGAGGAGTAACCGCCCTGGGCGGGGCCTTCGGCAGCACGGGCGCCGGGGTGTTCATCCTGATCTGTACCGGCTTGGGCTGCGGAACTTCCACAGGCCTGGGAATCTCAATTTTTGGTGGCGCCAGTTGCTTCAGGATCTCCGGCGGCGGAGCTTTGATGACCGGTGGCGGCGGAGGCGGCGGAGGGGTGACCACCGGTTCCACCAGAACCAGGTGCATCTGCTGCTGGACAATCTTGGATTTGAGCGAAGCAAGCGTCAGAAGAATAAACAGCAAAACGACAACGACATTGACAAAGGTGCTGACGCCAAAGGAGCGCCAGTTGAAACGGTCCCTTGGCAACAAGCCGAAACTGGGTTCTCTCGGTGCGCTACGATCGATTTTTTCCATCTCTTCGACTGCAAGTTTTGCCATAAACGACTGCGCCCCTTGTTATGACCGGGAACGTCTCCTGCTTGTTGGGAGTCATTCTCAGTATGATGCAAGCTAACTACAGGTAAGTTGGACGAACCGCACAAAGAAATGCGGGGAACCCTGGGCGCAAAAGTAAATCTAAAACATGCTCTGAGACAACCCGCCGTCTATGGGCGACACCGCTGATCCTGCTGTTCTGCTTTTTAGTCTGTGTCAGAGCCTTTACTTCCTGAAACTTACCAAAATCTATCGGCAAGGTGTTTTGCCGGAACACGGAGTTCCCGTTTCCTTGACGGAGCGCCGGTCACGGGTACGATAGCGACTCACCTCAACCAAACAACACACAATACTCTCTTTCCGCTACAGAACCTCGCTGGCTGAATTCCGAGGCGAAATTCAGTGCATACTCAGGGGAGAGCCAGCGTGGTAGTAGTTGGGGTCAATAGTAGCAAAGATATAGAACTTTTGAGATAAATTTTGCATAGCTTTTTTTGTTCCAGCTTTTTCACAGCAAACTGGTCATCGGTGCGGGGGGGGGATTTCCCGGCAAAATGAAAACAGTTACATCGGGTCTCTGGAACCTTGTAACGTAGTAATGACGGAGTGCGGCGGGGCAGCGCGCAGGATTTGTGTTGCGGCCACGATGGCGTTTTGCAAATAATCACGATCGAGGGATGAAAGAGAACCAAGCATGAAGATTCTGGTGACGGGTGGTGCGGGGTATGTTGGCGGCACGGTAGCGCAGATGCTGCTGGAGGCAGGGCACACGGTGGTGGTGTATGACAACCTGTGCCATGGGCATCGCTGGAGCGTTCCGGCGGGTGCGGAGTTTGTGGAAGGCGATCTGGCCGACCGCGCCGGGCTGGAGAGGCTGTTTTCCACAGCCAGGGCCGCGGGCAGTCCCTTTGACGGCGTCATGCACTTTGCAGCGCTCATTGAGGCGGGCGAAAGTATGCAGAAGCCGGAAATCTATTTTCGTAACAACACCGCTTCCACGCTGGCTTTGTTTGAGGCCATGCTGGCCACCGGGGTGAACCGGTTGGTCTTCAGTTCCACGGCTGCCGTGTATGGCGAGCCGGAGTCGACGCCGATCTTGGAAGACGCCCGTCTGCAGCCGACGAATGCTTATGGTGAATCCAAATTGCTGGTGGAGCACATGCTGCGTTGGCTGAACCGGATTCATGGCTTCCGCTATGCCAGCCTGCGCTACTTCAACGTGGCGGGCGCGATCGATGGCCGCGGCGAGGCGCATGAGCCGGAGTCGCACCTGATTCCGCTGATTCTGGACGTGGCGCTGGGCCGCCGCCAGAGCATCAAAATCTTCGGCCAGGATTACCCCACGGCGGACGGCACCTGCATCCGCGACTACATCCATGTGCACGACCTTGCGGAAGCGCATCTGCTGGCCTTTGCCGCGCTGGAGCAGCAGGACCGGTTGATTTACAACATCGGCAACGGGCAGGGTTTTACCGTGCGCGAGGTGATCGACTCGGTGCGCCGCGTGACCGGGCATCCGATTCCTGTAGTGGAGGAGCCGCGCCGTCCGGGCGATCCGGCGGTACTGGTGGCCAGTTCGGAGAAGATCAAGGCGGAGCTGGGCTGGCAGCCGAAGTTCGCCAAACTGGATGACATCATCGCCAGCGCCTGGGCCTGGCACCAGCAGCGTTACAGCCGGAAGGCATGATTGTTTGGTACTTGGTACGCACCGCAAAATCGGCAGGTAGTGCGAGGGCATGACGAAAGTCATGCCCTTCCGTATAGCGGAATAAGCCACGATTTTATGGCGGTTTTCTAGTTTTATAGCGGTTCCCCAGTTTTCGTGGAGTTTCCAGGGACATGCAGGACGGCTTTTTCTTGAGAAAAAGCCATTTCCGGGCATCACGTTCCCTCTACGCCAACTGGAAAACCGCTATAAGACGGGAGATTTGCGGGTTTTGTGTTGGATGAGTCATATGGGATGAGGTTTCGAGGAAACCATCCTCTTGGTTGGCGCATCCGAGTTAAAGGCGAATAGTGCAGGGATTGATGAAACTTGAGTCCGGCAAAAGGCCGGACACAAGTTTCTGACCGTCTGCTGGTTTCCTGCGACAGTGCGCCGCTTGAAACTCCGCAGGAGGTTGCTGGATTTGCAACGAAACCCCTTTTGAGAGGTGCATATTGTTATGAACACACCAAACTGTAGTAGTCAACACTCCCACACTCCTTCCCGGTATTTCCTCTCCCTCATCATTGTTGGTTTTTCTGTTTTGATCGCTGCTGCGGTTATTGCAGGATGCAGTGGCAATAGTGGTACTCCACCTCCCAGTTCTTCCATGGCGCAGGTTTCTGTCATGCTGAGTGATCCTTCCACCTGCATGGCGCCGAATGGTCCGTATGAGCATGTCTACGTAACTGTGACTGATGTGAAGGCAAGTGTGAATGCCAGCGCTGGGGACAATGATCCGAGTTTTGTCGATCTGACTCCAGGACTCTCCTCACAGCCGAAACAGATTGATCTTTTGGGCCAGGCGAACAACCAATGCTTTTTGGCCACGCTGGGAGCATCACAAGAACTGCAGCCGGGAAATTATCAGCAGGTCCGCGTATTGCTGGCGAATAATAATACTTCCGTCGCCAACAATGCCTGCAGCAATGGCGCAGCTAATTGTGTTGTGCTGAGTGATGGCAGTGTGCATACACTACAGCTTTCCAGTGAGGCCAATACGGGCATCAAAATTCCATCAGGTCAGATTGCCAATGGTGGTTTTAACGTTGCAGCGGGGCAGACGAAGGACCTGGATATCGACTTCAATACTTGTATTTCGATTGTGCAGGAGGGCAACGGGCAATATCGCCTGAAGCCGGTATTACATGCGGGCGAAGTCACCACTACATCTTCTTCCATCAACGGAACGGTGGTGGACAGCGCTACAGGAAATGCCATCAACGGGCAGATTCTGGTTGCGCTGGAGCAGAAGGACGCCAGCGGAGTGGACCGTATTTTCATGAACACGCTTACCGATGCCGGCGGAGCCTTTGTTTTCTGTCCGCTTCCTTCGGGAACCTATGACATGGTGATTGTCGGCGAAAGTTCGTCCGGGGTGATTTATGCGCCGACGGTGATTACTGGTGTGTCAACAGGTTCCGCAGCAGGAATCATCCAACTGCATGCGCAACCAGCCGTTGCCACAGGGCCAGTGACCTTGCAGGGGCAGGTAACGTCACAGAATGGGGCGAGCCCGGCGGCAGGAACCAGCATTGATGCGCAGCTCAGCGCGCTTCAGCCTGTGAGCACCGGTCTGACGGTAACTGTGCCGTTGATTCCGAACGCCAGCCAGTCAAGCGCAACACTGGCCCTCTCAACTGCCAGCAGCACTACCTGCGCTTCCGGTACGTATTGCGCCAGCTACAGCATGATGCTTCCAGCCAGCGCGCCGTATCTGGGTGCGTATTCCGCGGGTGGCACTACGCTGACGCAAAGCACGCTGGCGGCGGTCTATACGGTGGACGGCATTGCATTTGTGCCTTCCTCCGGTGGTGTGCTGGATTGCTCGCCCAGCGAGCTGCAGTCCACTCCGGTGACGCCGGTGGCGGGGACGACGGTGCCTGTCCCGACGCTGGCCTTTACCGGATGCCAGTAGTATCTCGGCCTGTTCCTGCCGTGCACTCCAGGCAGGAACAGGCCGAACATGCAGCCAGAAGGCGCGACGCCAGCAGAACAAGTTTCTTTGGGATGCTGGCGTCGTAGCTGTCTTCCGCCCATACTGCAAATGCCGTATAACTGACAGCATCATGTTCCACGACATGTTTTCTTTGCCGCTGCCGATTCTGGAGAAGATTCTTCGCCCCATCATCGTTTACCTGTGCCTGGTCATCTTTCTGCGCATTTTTGGGAAGCGCGAACTGGCACAGTTGAACCCATTCGACCTGGTGGTGCTGCTGTCGCTGTCCAACACGGTGCAGAATGCCATCATTGGTGACGATAACTCGGTCAGCGGCGGGCTGATCGGGGCCTTTTCTCTGCTGGCCATCAACTGGCTGGTGGTGCGCCTGATGTTCCGCTCGCCACAGATGGACCGCGTGCTGGAGGGAACGGCGCGGGTGCTGATTCGGCATGGGCACGTGGACCACAAGGCGCTGGGAAAGGAACTGCTCAATGAGCGGGACCTGCTGGCAGCCGTACACAGGCAGGGCTTTGGCGGCTTTCATGAAATTGAGAAGTGCGTGCTGGAACCGGGCGGCGGTTTCTACATGGAAGGCCGCAAGCCGGGGCTGAGCGTAGAGCAGCACAGCGAACTGCTGGCGCGGCTGGACGTGCTGACGACTGAAATGCAGGCAATTCGCGCGCAACTGGGCAGTCGGTAACTGGGTAGCTGCAATCAGCTTTTGGGCCGGGAGAGCTTTTCTTCCGCGCGGGCCAGTTCGCGGTGGAAGCGTTCCGGCTTTTCCTCGCTCAGCAGGTCCTGCAGCGCTTTGCGGTAGCCGCCGCGATAAATGCTGTACATGACGGCCAGCGCGCAGCCCACGCCGAAGGCGAAGCCGAGAAAATAGCCGAGAATAGCGCCCCAGTAAAAGTTCACGGAGATGGCCTGCCTGCACCGGAGTGTAACATTTCCGCCTGCCCTACTCCTCCAGCTCCTGCAGCAGCAGTTCCATTTGATTCTGAATTCGTGGATTGAGCCGCAGAAAGCCGATGCCGGTGCCGGAGTGGGCGCGTGCTCCCATCACGGTAGCGGCAATGCGGAAGCTGACGTTGTTGACCGACAGTACGATCTCCACATAGGTGCCGCGCTCCAGCACGACCGGGGCCGCCGTGCGGACAAGGCATCCGCAGAGGCTGAGGTCGACCAGATCTCCCTTCACCAGCACGGTGCCGTTGGCGACCAGCACGTTGGCCAGCCCTTCGCAGCGATAACGGCGGTGCTTGCGGCGTTCGACAAATTCCGCAGCGGTGGGCATTTCCGATGACGGAGCATTCTCCATGCAGGTGACTCCTGGCGAATTGTTGCAGGCACAGCAACGCAGCGCGCCGCTGCATGCTGTATCGGCAGAAAAGAGGGAACCATCAGCGGGTCTTATGTGCTTGCTGCCACCATGACGCCTTCGGTTTCCACGATGCCATCCTGCGTCTCCGGCGGAAAGGTGACGACCGGATTTGGAGACGGGCGTGGCGGCAAAGACGGCAGGAGCGGTGACCGGCAGTGTGCAGCGTGGCCATGCAATACCTCGCGGAGGGGAAAAGAGGTTACGGCATGTGCGAACCTCCCAGGACACATCCCAAGTTGGATGGGCCTGCTTTTCGTGAGACGCCAGACTGCGCGCATTCAAAAAGCGGTCGTTTTTAATACAGCAAACATGCGGGTTTTGTGGCTCCGCTTGCTGCACATGTGTTGGTTAGGGTAGTGTTTTTGCAAAGAAAAAAGCGGCTGGTGGGGCGCTGCGAAGTTGCTGGAGGCAGAAAATTCCACACAATTTCCGTCACGAACGGCGCCTCTCCTGATTTGGCAGCCTGGCTGCGTGCAGATATTTGATTTGAGAAAAGGACTGGGACTACATGTCTTCAACTACGGCATCCGGCGCAAGTGTTGGCACCAACATGGATTCACTGCTGCGCGAGAACCGCGTTTTTCCGCCGCCGGCGGAATTTGCCTCCAGGGCCCACGTTAAGAACCTGGAAGAGTACGAGGCGTTATACAAAAAATCTGTGGAAGACCCGGAAGGATTCTGGGCCGAAGCTGCCAAAGAGCTGGACTGGTTTACGCCGTGGACGAAGGTGCTGGACTGGAAGGTGCCGGAAGCCAGATGGTTTGTGGGCGGCAAGCTGAACCTGAGCCACAACTGTGTGGACCGTCATGCCATGGGCGCGCGTAAGGACAAGGTAGCGCTGCTGTGGGAGGGTGAGCCGGGCGAGGTCCGCAAACTGACCTTTGGCGAGCTGCACGTGGAAGTGCAGAAGTTTGCCAACGTGCTGAAGGGGCTGGGCATCAAAAAGGGCGATCGTGTGGCCGTGTATATGGGCATGGCTCCGGAGCTGGCGATTGCGCTGCTGGCCTGCGCGCGCATTGGCGCGGTGCACTCGGTGATCTTTGGCGGCTTCGCGTCGCAGGCGCTGGTGGACCGCATCAACGATGCGCAGTGCGTGGCCGTGATTACGCAGGATGGTTCGTATCGCCGTGGCGGCGAGGTGAAGCTGAAGTCGATTGTGGACGAAGCGCTCGCCAAGTGCCCAACAGTGCAGCAGGTGCTGGTGTATCAGCGCACCGGCACTGCGGTGAACATGGTGGAGGGTCGGGACCGCTGGCTTCATGAGGAACTGAAGAAAGTGAGCGCGGAGTGCCCGGCGGAGGCGATGGATTCAGAAGATCCGCTGTACATCCTGTACACCTCCGGCACCACTGGCAAGCCCAAGGGGCTGGTGCACACGACGGGTGGCTATGCGGTGCAGACGTACCTCACGTCGAAGTACATCTTTGATCTGAAGGAAGACGATGTGTACTGGTGCACGGCAGACATTGGCTGGGTCACCGGGCATTCCTACGTGGTGTATGGGCCGTTGCAGAATGGTACGACTGTGGTGATGTACGAGGGGGCGCCCAACTGGCCGGCGAACGACCGCTTCTGGAAGATTGTGGAGGACCACAAGGTGACGGTCTTCTATACGGCGCCGACGGCGATCCGGGCCTTCATCAAGTGGGGCGATGAGTTTCCGTTGCGGCACAAGCTGGACAGTCTGCGTCTGCTGGGAACGGTGGGCGAGCCGATCAATCCGGAGGCGTGGATGTGGTATCACACGCTCATCGGCAAGGCGCGCTGCCCGATTGTGGACACCTGGTGGCAGACGGAGACGGGCGCGGTGCTGATTGCTCCGGTGCCCGGCGCTGTGCCCACCAAGCCGGGTTCGGCAACGCGGCCATTCTTTGGCATTGTGCCGGAGGTGGTGACCAGGGAAGGCGATCCGGTGCCTGATGGCCAGGGCGGTCTGCTGGTGGTGCGCAAACCGTGGCCGTCCATGGCGCGTACGATTTATGGCGATCCGGAGCGATATGAGAAGCAGTACTGGTCAGACATTCCGGGCAGCTACTTTACCGGCGATGGCGCGCGCAAGGACAAGGACGGCTACTTCTGGCTGATGGGCCGCGTGGACGATGTGATCAACGTCAGCGGGCACCGGTTGGGAACGATGGAGATCGAGTCGG
The DNA here is from genome assembly GCA_022736715.1 of Edaphobacter aggregans. Taxonomy (GTDB): domain Bacteria; phylum Acidobacteriota; class Terriglobia; order Terriglobales; family Acidobacteriaceae; genus DZDJ01. The sequence goes on along the minus strand of DZDJ01000006.1, from coordinate 65,735 downwards.
CGCTGGTGGCGCATCCGAAGGTGGCGGAGGCTGCCGTGGTGGGGCGTCCGGACGACCTGAAGGGGCAGGCGATTTCCGCTTTCGTCACGCTGGAGTCGGAGTACCAGCCCAGCGAAGAGCTGAAGCAGGAGCTGCGTGCGTGGGTGGCCAAGGAGATTGGCGCTCTGGCCCGCCCGGATGATCTGCGTTTTACGGAAACACTGCCCAAGACGCGCTCCGGCAAGATCATGCGCCGTCTGCTGCGCGAACTGGCGGCCACCGGCGAAGTGAAGGGCGATACCACAACGCTCGAAGACTTCAGCGTGATCTCCAGACTGCGCGAGCAGGACGAGTAGGAAACCAGTCCTGTTGCTGGCCGTAAAGCAAAAGCAGAGGGAGTGTAAGACGAAGCCGCAGGCCTTGAGCTGGCGCGACCAACAGGGAGCGGCGGCCGGCACTCCCAGCAAGCAGCGTACACCTCACAGCAGCTCTGCTTTCGCCGAAATGTCTGGGTGAAGCTGGCTCCCAGGCCTTTGCCGCGGCCGGAAAATCAGCGCAGATTGTGGCTGGGTTGTGTTGGCAGCGTGAAGTAGAAGCTGGAGCCGCGGCCGGGCACGCTTTCCGCCCAGATGCGCCCGCCGTGCTGCTGCACAATGCTGCGGCAGATGGCCAGTCCCAGGCCGGTGCCGCCCATGGTGCGCGAGTCGGAAGCATCCACCTGCTGGAAGCGCTCGAAGATCAGGTCCAGTTTGTCGGCTGGAATGCCGCGGCCCTGATCGTGAATTGCAATGCGGGCCTCCTCCTCGCCCAACGGATGCGCCGCCAGCAGGACCTTGCTGCCGGCAGGAGAAAACTTGATGGCATTGCTGATCAGGTTGGTCAGCGTTTGCAGAATACGGTCCGGGTCTGCCCAGACGTTGACCGGCTGAATGTCATACACAAACTGGATGTCCGCTTTATTGGCGGCGGTGTGCTGCAACTCCGCCGCGTGGCGCAGCAGGTTCTCTGCATTGCACATGGTGTAATGCAGTTGCACCTTGCCGCTGCCGATGCGCTCCAGCTCCAGGATGTCGTTCACCAGATGGATGAGGCGGTCTGTGTTGCCGACGGCGACCTCCAGCATCTGCTGCTGTTTTTCCGGACGGGTCTGCAGCGCACCACTGGTAATCAGCCCCAGCGCTGCGCGCAGCGAGGTCAACGGAGTGCGCAGTTCGTGGCTCACGGTGGAGATGAATTCGTCCTTCATGCGGTCGAGCGCGCGGCGTTCGGTGACGTCGGTAAAGGCCACCACCACACCCACAGCTTTTCCCTGGTCAATCTGCGGGCAGGCAACAAACTCCACCGGAAAGCTGCGGCCGTCCTTGCGGAAGAGGGCCTCGTCGGCGCCACGCACGGTCTCCATCCGCTCCACACTTTTGCGGATGGGGCACTCCTCCTCCGGATACGGGCTTCCATCGGGACGGGTATGGTGCGTCAGGTGGTGCATGTTCTTTCCCAGCATTTCCGGTGGCTTGAAGCCCAGCATCTGCGCGGCGGCAGGGTTGACAAAGGTGATGTTGCCGTCCAAGTCAATGCCGTAGATGCCGTCGCCGACGGACTCCAGAATGGAGTTGCTTTGCCGGATGACGGCGCGCAGTTTTTCCTCTGCCTGCACCTTGTCGGTAATGTCGATGCCGTGCCCCAGCACATAAGGGTCCCGGCCTTCCAACTCAATCAGCTTGTTGCGATAGGCAATGGTGTGCACGGTTCCATTGCGGTGCTGCAGATGCAGCAGGCCCTGGTCTTCGCCATGCTGGCGGAGCTTTTCGAGGTAGACCGGGACGCCGGGCCGGAATTTTTCTGAAATGAATTCCTGCAGCACATGGCCGAGCATCTCTTCTACGCCATAGCCCAGGCTGGAGGCCCCGTGCGTGTTCACGCTGAGCAGCTGGCCCTCCAGGTCGTGCGTGCAGACCATACCCAGTGAACCCTCCACCAGTTGCCGGTAACGGGCCTCGCTTTCGCGCAGGGTCTCTTCCGCCTGCCTCTGCACGGTCACGTCAATGCCGGTGGCGATGATGAAGGCCACTTCGTTCTGCGCATCGAGCAGGGCCGTGGCCGACCAGGCAATGCGGCGGCGGTTGCCTTCGCGCGTCAGCCAGTAGTTTTCATAGGCCACAGGGAAGGCCCCGGAGCGGATGCTGTCAAAGCTGGCCAGCGCATCCGGGTGGAACTCCGGCGGAATCAGCTTCTCCCAGTATGGCCGGCCAACCAGCTCCGTAAAGCTGTAGCCGGAGATGCTTTCGCAGGTGCGGTTGAAGCGGACGATGCGCCCGGCGGTGTCATACACCACCACCAGAGCGCCGACCGTATCCAGCACGGCGCTGACAAAGTTTCGCTCCACCGTCAGGGCCGACTCAATGCGCTGGCGGGCGCGCGCGGAACGTTCCATGGCGCGTACCTTGGCGTACAGCTCCATGCGCGTGATCACCTGGCGGCCCAGAATACGCAGTGTCGAAAGCTGGGCCGCATCCAGCTTGCGTGGCTCGGTGTCCATCACGCAGAGCGTGCCAACGGTGGCGCCCTCTGGCGTGGTAAGCGGAGCACCGGCATAGAAGCGGATGGAAACCGGTCCGGCAAGGATGCCTTCCGGGGCAAAGTTAGGATCGCAGGTGGAGTCCTCAATCTCCAGCACATCATCGCTCAGAATGGTGTACTGGCAGGGCGTATGCGCGCGCGGCATCTCGCGGGCATCAATTCCAACACGGGACTTGAACCAGACGCGGTTGGAGTCTACCAGGCTGATGGCTGCCATGGGCACGTTGCATATATCGGCCACCAGGCGGGTAATGTCATCCAGCGCCGGGTCAGGAAGTGTGTCCAGAACCTCGTACTGTTGCAATGCCTGCAAACGTAATGCTTCGTCTTTTACGAGGACAGCACACATAACAATTCATTCTAGGAGTGTTGGCGGCAAATAGTTATTCCACTTTAGAGGGACGAATGTAGGCGGAACCCAACATAATTCCATCCTCTCCGCTTCATCAATCACGCTGATTCTTGTAGGCGATAGGCGATTTTTATGGCTTGGGCAAAGTGCAGCATTCACTGCCGGAGGGGGGCAGGTCGGCGCTGGCATCCAGGGAAACTTTCCAGCTTCCGTCGGACTGCTTTTTCCAGATGGTCAGGTAGCGGCCGGTGGTGACAACCGGATTGCCGTTCTGGTCCCTGGAGCGGCCTTCGTAGTGCCCCCAGGTGAATCCCATGTCGCCGCTGGGGCCCATCTGGCCGCCTTCGGGTGTCCAGGTGAGCTGGTAACCCCTGGGGTCCCAGGTGGCCTGCGTGGCAATGGCTTCGCGACCGATGACCGGGGTCTTGCCGTTGGCCAGGGTCATGCCATCGGGCGCAAACCAGGAGGCAAAGGCCTTGCCGCCGCCAGCAACCACGGCCTTCTGGAACTCAGCCTCCAGCTGCATCAGCAGGGCAACGCCGGGGGAAAGCGTGGGCTCGGTGAGTACGTTGGGGATATTTTCCGCGGGCTGGTTCAGCGGATCCAGTTGGCCGTCCAGTTGGGCGCACAGGGGCAGGCCCGGCAGGCAGAAAGCCGCAATCAGAAACAGGTTCAACAGGTTAGAGCGCGAAGACAGGCGCAACATGGATTCCTCCCAGGGAGTGCATCGTGGCAAAACGAACTCACTTCTGATTGTGCGGCCGCCTTTATTTTATCGAAGGA
>DZDJ01000006.1:0-61944 GCA_022736715.1 Edaphobacter aggregans | reverse complement strand
ATTTTATCGAAGGAGCAGGGTGCAGTTGCCGGAGCCAGGGCTGATACGCAAAGAGAATCAAACGGCATCGCACGGGCAGGCATCCAAAGAAAAAAGGCCCGGAAGAAACGAGGTCCAGGGCTGTATGCAGCGCTGCATGGAGCTTTGCCTGTCTGCGGGCGAGGCTGGCGGCGGCGAGGCGGCAGGCGAAATTCCCTGGAGAAGTTTCATAACTTGATATACTGAATTGCTGAAACTATCGCGGTAAGGACAGTGGTTGTAACTGCCCAGGAGCTTTGCCGACAGGCCCCCGCATGGGGGCGTTTTTCATAAGCGCATCCTTTGGATGTTGGCGGAGAGACGGTGTTCTCTGTGAAATGAGCCGGCAGCCCGAAAAGCAGGTGTTTTTTTTATGCAGGACCAGAAAGAAGAAGCATTGCTCTGCTCGATACAATCCCCGGCCGACGTCAAGAAGCTGAGCCTGGCGGAGCTGGAATTGCTGGCGCAGGAGATCCGCGAGCGGATGATCCAGGTGTTGTCGCAGACAGGAGGACATCTGGGGCCGAACCTTGGCGTTGTGGAACTGACGCTGGCCATGCACTACGTTTTCGATACGCCGCAGGACCACTTTGTCTTTGATGTGAGCCATCAGACCTACGTGCACAAGCTGCTGACCGGGCGGAATGACCGCTTTGAGACGATGCGGCAGCCGGGCGGGCTCAACGGCTTTATGCTGCGTACGGAAAGCGAGCATGACAGCTATGGCGCGGGCCATGCGGGGACGGCGCTTTCCGCGGCTCTGGGCATGGCGGTGGCGCGCGACCTGGCGGGCGGCAAGGAGCATGTGGTGGCCTTTGCCGGGGATGCGGCCTTCACCAATGGCATTTCCTTTGAAGCGCTGAACAACATTGCCGGCCAGACCAGGCGGCTGATCATTGTGCTGAATGACAACGAGTGGTCGATTGACCGCAACGTGGGTGCAATTGCGAGCTATCTGCACAAGATCGTCACCAACGAGCACTACACGCATCTGCATGACAGTGCAGCGCGGCTGATTGAGCGCTTTGGCGGCAAGGCAGTGCGCAACGTGGCGCGCAAGGCCGAGGAGGCGGCCAAGAGCCTGCTGTGGCCGTCGGTGCTGTTTGAGGAGTTTGGCCTGACCTACTACGGGCCACTGGATGGACATAACCTGCCGCTGATGGTGGAGACCTTCCGCTTTCTGAAGCAGCAGGACAAGCCGGTGCTGTTGCACGCGCTGACGCAGAAGGGGCGCGGTTTTCAACCGGCGATGGACAAGCAGAAGAAGTTCCATGGGCTGGGGCCGTACGATCCGGCGACGGGCGAGACCAAGTCTGCCGGGCAGAAGACCTATTCGGAGATTTTTGCCGAATCACTGACCAGGCTGGCTGACCGCAATGAAAAGGTGGTGGCCATTACGGCGGCCATGCCCAACGGCACGGCGCTCGATCTCTTCCGGCCGCATCATCCGCAGCGTTATTTTGACGTGGGCATTGCGGAAGAGCATGCGGTGATTTTTGCCGCGGGCATGGCGACCAGGGGATTCAAGCCATATTGCGCGATCTACTCCACGTTTTTGCAGCGCGCCTTTGACCCGATCGTGCATGACGTCTGTTTGCAGAACCTGCCGGTGGTCTTCTGCATGGACCGTGGCGGGCTTTCCGGCGACGATGGCCCGACGCATCACGGCCTGTTCGACATCAGTTATCTGCGCGGCATTCCCAATATTGTGCACATGGTGCCCAAGGATGAGGACGAACTGGCGGACATGATGTATACGGCCATGCTGCATGACGGCCCTTGTGCGATCCGCTACCCGCGCGGCACCGGGCCTGGCGCTGCCGTCAAGCCGGAGCCGGTGGCGATTCCCATTGGCAAGGCGGAAGTGGTGTGCGATGGCAGCGATGTGGCCATCTTCGGCCTGGGGGCCATGCTGCCGCTGGCGCAGGAAATGTCACAGGCGCTGGAGCGTGAAGGCTACTCGGCCGCGGTGGTGAATCCACGGTTTACCAAGCCGCTGGACCGCGAAGTGCTGGCGAGCTATGCCCGCCGCGTGGGACTGATTGTGACCTTTGAAGACCATGTGCTGATGGGCGGCTTTGGCTCGGCCGTGCTGGAAGCGCTGAATGAGATGCAGCTCGCGGTGCCGGTGGTGCGCATCGGCTGGCCGGATGAGTTCATTGAGCATGGCAAGCCGGATGCGCTGCGCAGGAAATACGGGCTTACGGTAGAGGCGGCGCTGCTGGAGGCAAAGCCCTGCCTGGCGCGCATCCGCCGCAAACAACTGGTGGGCTGAGCAGCACCGCATCCGGCAGAGAAAAGCAGCCGACCCCCTCCATTGTGGGTCGGCTGTTGTATTTAGAGCGGTTCTCCAGTTTTCGTGGAGTTTCCAGGAATATGCAGGACGGCTTTTTCTTGAGAAAAAAGCCGTTTCAGGGCATCACATTCCCTCTACACCAACTGGCCCTCTACACCAACTGGCCCTCTACACCAACTGGCCCTCTACACCAACTGGAAAACCGCTATAACGGGCAGGAAGCGGCATCACCATTGCACGCCGGGATACAGGCTGGGCAGGTGCTCTACGCGGTATTGATCGGACTTTGGAGTGAATGCCTGCCAGACGATCTGCGGATTGGCGGGCTGCGACAGGTTCAGCTCCCGGGCATACGAGCCACCGGTGACGGCGCAGAAATCCGCGAACGCATCACCGTTGGGCAACGGCTGCATATCGCCCCCAAAGGGGCTGTAAAATCCGGCAGGGACATAATGCGAGATCAACGTTGCCGTCATCCTGGTCTCATCGATCTGCAGGATGGGCGCTGTCGTATAGTGACAGGGCGGCGCTCCGGTGCTGCCGCAGGTGACGCCGGAGGGGAACTCGCGGTCATCGCCGTTGTCAATCACTCCCAGCTTGAAGATGCCGGTGGTGTTGGTGGAAAAGAAGTTTGGTCCGTGCTGGGCATAGAACCAGTCGGTCGGGTCCGTGCCGCCAACCAGCTTGAAGTCACCGCCTTCGCCCAGCCGCCACAGGACATTGCCGGAGCCCTGACCATCCTCATAGTCGATCTTGATGATCCAGTTCTGATGGCGTATGGAAAGCAGCAGATTGTGGTCATCCGAGGAGTAAAGGAGTCCGTTGCTGTGCGTCCAGTCCGGGAAGTTCATGGGATGCCGGTTCACATCCAGGTGGTCGAAGCTGTTCCAGGTCCATACCGGCGTAAAGCTCTGGTCCACGTCGATCAGCGCGTCGCCGATGACCGTTTTGGTTCCCGGATAGCCGGGCAGATTGGTGAACTGTTTGGTGGTGGTAGCCAGCAGAACCAGATGTCCGTTGGGCAGCGGCAGAACGTCATGGTGAAAGCTGCCGATGGTGAGGTTGAAGCCCTTGCTTTTCAGGGATGCGTTGAGCGTGCCGGAGCTCAGCTCGCGCACGGTGTTCCCGGCCAGGTCGACCTCGCGGATCACATCAATGGCTTTACTGGAGACCAGGATGGGCGGCAGCGACGAAAGATAGGAGATCACCATCAGCATATCGCCGTTGGGCAGCAGCCGGATGGGCTGGATAAAGTCCCCCTGGTTGTCCGGGTAGCTGTAGGTCCAGATGACATTGCCGGCAAGGTCGGTGGCAAAGGCCTGCGCCGCATAGTTGGGCGCGGCGGTGTCGAACAACTTCACTCCCGGCTGCGGCACAGCGCCGGAGGTTGTGGTCACCTGCAGCAGAGCCGTTGCCGGAGGGGTTCCGGTGGTAAAGGGGTGGTCACTGTCCTGCAGTGTGACGCCATTCTGCAGGGCGATCTGCGCCTGCAGGTGATAGGTGGTGGTGGCCCGCATTCCGGCTACCAGAATATTGATCTGTCCGCCGTAGCTGGTGGGCGTGGAGACGGCCCAGGTATTGAGTCCGTAGTTCATATCCGGGCCAAAGCCGACGGAGACGGTGCCGGGCTGCGGCAGATACACAGAGTATTCCGCCACCTGCGGGTTTTTGGTGGGCAGCACCACTGTGGGTTGAATCAAGGCGACCGGCGCTGAGGCATTGTTGGCGCTGGGCGCCGATGTGAGCGCGGCCTGCACAACCACGTTGGTACTGGCCGGGATGGAGGGCGGGGCGGTGTATTTGCCGCTGGCGTCAATGGTGCCGACGGTGGCGTTGCCGCCAGCCACGCCATTTACCGACCATGAGACCGGGGCGCTGCCCGTGAGCACGGTTGCGGTAAATTGCTCACTCTGGCCAGCGAAAAGCGCTGCATTCTGCGGGTTGATGACGACGGAACCGGTTTGCGTGGGAGTGGGTGGCGGCTGGGTGGGCGACGGCTGGGTGGGCGGACCGGAGGGAATATAGCCGCTACAGCCTGCCATCCAGAAGAGAAGCGGAAAAAGCAGCATCCAATGCAGGGATCTTGGTTTCACAGTCGGTTCGGCGCCTCATCCTTAAACATACGTTTTTGTGCGGCGCGGCGCAAAATGCTCTGCCGGATGGCAGTGCAGCCGGGACCGGGATACAGTGCTGGAGCGGGTCTGCGATGCAGATTTGTTGCAGGCGGGGGTGCTGGCTCAACGTGGCGCGGTGAAGCGGGCAAAGATTTCCAGCAGACGCGCTTGCCGGTAGGCAAAAGTGCGTTCGATCTGGCGGCGGAGCAGCAGCCGGTGCGCCAGTTCTCCCAAATGTGACAGCGGGAGCTCGTAGCTCAGGTCGTCGACGACCAGCGTGCCGACAACGGCGTCTCTGGCTTCAGTGTGGAAATGGTGGCAATGCTGCCAGTAGTTGAACGGTCCGCCAGCCTGCTCGTCGCAGAAATGGTCATTCCAGACGAAGGCAGTGATGTGCGCTTGCCACGGCAGGCGTACTGGCGAATAGGGAAATGGGCGGAAGCTGAGGGTGATGCGGCTACCGGCTCCGGCAGCAAAGCTGCGCAGCCGTGGCGCAGTGTCAGTCTGTGGACGCGGTGGCGGTGGGGCAAACTGCGCTTCCTCGATGCGGGCCCGTTGCCAGCGCGGCATCAGCACGGGCAGGTTCTCCGGATTGGCGAAGAAGGCGAAGACCAGCTCCACCGGGTACGGCACCCACTGCTCTGCACGGAAGGTATGTCTCATGTTGGCGTTCGCCCCTTTTTCCATACTGCCCTGAAGGGGGCTGGAATGGCTACGCCGGAAGGGGTCTTCGTCAAAATCGGCATGAAAATCCCAGGGCTTCGATATATAGGACTGAATCAGTCGCCCATTGAGGGTAGGATTGACACAACTCAGACTGAATTAGTCGCCATTTACTGCGAATGCGTTGGTTGCGGCGGAAATGGGCGATAGTCTCAGGGCGAAATTGATTCTGACTATCGATTTCGTCCTAGGCGGATGTGGCCTTTCTGAAAGAAATTTTTAGGGAACAACTCAGGGTGAGGAGTTGGTTCTGGAACAGTCCCGCGCTGTTTTTTGGAAGGTGATTTTCATACTCATTTTCGAAGTACAGACGCATTTTTTGAATATTTGCACGAGATGGAGGCTCCCGGTTCGATGAAGAAGAGCAAGCAGCAGAAGAGTGGCAGCAGGCAGTGGCGTTCGGGTTCAGCGCGTTGGATGGCGATGGGTACCCTGATGGCTTATACCGCGGTTGGCGGCAAAATGACGGCGATGGCGTATGCGCAGAACACGCATCCGGACGGGCGCGGCGGAAAGGCGGCGGCCAATCTGCCGGTGTGGCGCTTCAACATTGCCGAGGGGCCGCTGGATGCGGCATTGCGGGATTTCGAGAAAGAAACAGGGCTGCATGTTGAAGTGCAGATTTCGCATGACATGGCCGTTGGCTTTCGCACGCCGGGGGTGACGGGGCTCTATACGATGGAGCAGGCAATCAGGCATCTGCTGGCGGGCACCGGGCTCTCCTACACCTACGTCGACGCGAACACGATTGCCGTGGGGCTTTGGCACCATGACTCCATTGAGGTGATTGCCAATGCAAACTCCAGCCTGGCGCTGAGCCGCTATACCGAGCCGGTGCTGGATACGCCGCAATCCATCAGCGTGGTGCCGCAGTTTGTGATGCAACAGCAGAACGCGACCACGCTGCGCGACACGCTGCGGAATGTGCCGGGCATCAGCCTGGCGGCCGGGGAGGGCGGCTCGCAGGGCGACAACCTGACGATCCGCGGCTTCAGCGCCCGCAATGACATTTTTCTGGATGGCATGCGCGACTTCGGCAGCTACTACCGCGACTCCTTCAACTATGAGGAGGTGGAGGTGCTGCAGGGGCCGTCGGGTGTGACCTTTGGCCGCGGATCGACGGGCGGCATCATCAACCAGGAGACCAAGCAGCCGGGGGCAAGGCCCTTTGTGCATGTCGGCGCGGAATTTGGGACGGACCAGACGCGCCGCATTACGGCCGACATCAATGAGCCGCTGCCTGAGTTTGCCTCTGGCGCCGCCTTCCGCCTGAACATGATGGGCGACGACTCGAAGATTGCCGGGCGGGACATTGCGGAGAACCGCAGCTTTGGGCTGGCCCCGTCGCTGGCCCTGGGCATGAACACCTCCACGCGCTTCACGCTGGATTATTTTCACTTTACGGAGAACGACACGCCGGACTACGGCATTCCGTGGTTCTACAGCCGGCCCGCTCCGGTGCCGCACCACAACTATTACGGCTTCAGGAACACCAACTTTCTGCGGACGAATGTGGACATTGCCACGGCGAAGATCGAGCACGACTTTGGCGATGTGCTCACCTTCCGCACGCAGTTGCGCTTTGCCAACTATCCGCGCAGCGCGCAGATTACCGAGCCGCAGATCAACACCACGGTGAATCCGAACATGACGCCGGCGACGCCGATGGCGGATCTGGTGGTGAACCGCAATCAGATTACTGTGGACAGCGTGGAAGGCATGCTGTGGGGGCAGTCGGACGCGACGGCGCACTTCCACACCGGGTTCGTGGAGCACACGGCGGTGGTGGGAATCGAAGGCGGACGCGAGACCTCGGACCCGACGCGCACGACCTTTACCAGCGTGCCGACGGCAAGCGCGGTGGATCCAAATTCCGAGCAGATGTTTACGGGCACAGGCAACATCAAGTCGATTGTGCACACCACGGCGGTGAGCCTGGGCGTGTACGTGCTGGACACGATGAAGCTCGGCCGGAAGTGGGAGATTACCGGCGGCGGGCGCTGGGACAGCTTCAATACGGACTACAAGCAGTCCGTGGCACCGGCTTCCGCCTTCAGCCGTTTGGATCAGCAGCCGACGTGGCGTGGCGCGCTGGTCTACAAGCCGACGCCGAATGGCAGTGTGTACTTTGACTACGGCACGTCCTTCGATCCTTCGGCCTCGGCGCTCTCGCTGAGCGCGGGCAACCAGAACCTGCCGCCAGAGAAGAGCAAGTCCTACGAGGTGGGCTCGAAGTGGGACATCTTCCGGCAGAAGATGTCGCTGGCCGGATCGATCTTCCGCACAGACAAGCTGAACGCGAAGGAGACGGACCCGACCAACTCGGCCCTGATTGTGCTGGCAGGCAACCAGCGCGTGGACGGATTGCAGTTTGGCGCGACCGGGCATCTGCCGGGACGTTGGGAAGTGATTACCGGCTATGCGTATCTGAAGAGCCAGGTGCGCAGCTCGAAGTTCTATCCGCAGTCGGTGGGGTATCCGCTGGCCAACGTGCCGCGCAACACCTTCAATGCCTGGATTACGCATGAACTGCCGTGGTGGCACATTGATGCGGGCTTTGGCGCGAACTCGGTTTCCAGCCGCACGGCCAGCTCCACGGCACCGACGGTGCAGGTGGGTTCGGAGCAACTGCTGAAGGCCGTGCCGTCGTACTGGGCCTTCAACGCAATGGCGAAGTACAAGCTGGCGGAGCGGGTGGATTTGCAGGCCAACGTTTATAACCTGGCGAACCGCTTCTACATCGACGAGCCGCATCCGGGGCATCTGGTGCCCGGGCCGGGGCGGTCGGCCGTGATTGGGCTGGACTTCAAGTTCTGACAGGTCAGCAAAGGCTGGCCGTGGTGGAGCGGACCGAAGCAATTCTTGAAAGGAAAGCAGCAATGTTACTCACAATTCCCGAAGTATTTACCCCGGAGCAGGTGGCGGAGATTCGCCGCCTGCTCGATCAGGCCGAATGGGTGGACGGCCGTGTGACCGCGGGTCACCAGTCTGCCCAGGCCAAGGACAATATGCAGATTCCGGAAGGGCATCCGATAGCGGAAAAGGTGGGCGAGCGCATTCTTTCCACGCTGGGGCAGAATCCGCTCTTCATCACGGCGGCGCTGCCGGTGAAGGTGTTTCCGCCGCTCTACAACCGCTATGCCGGGGGCCAGTCCTTCGGCACCCATGTGGACAACGCGATTCGCCATGTGAAGGGCACCTCGCACCGTGTGCGCAGCGATCTTTCGGCAACGCTCTTTTTCAGTCAGCCGGAGGAATACGACGGCGGCGAACTGGTGATTGAGGACACCTACGGACTGCATAGTGTGAAGCTGCCGGCCGGGCACCTGGTGCTGTACCCCTCCAGCAGTCTGCACCATGTGCGTCCGGTGACGCGTGGCGCGCGCGTCAGCTCCTTCTTCTGGATTCAGAGCATGATCCGGCAGGATGCGCAGCGGTCCTTGCTGTTTGATCTTGACCTGGCGATCCAGAACCTGAATCAGGAGCGGCCAGACCATAAGGTGGCCGTGCAACTGACGGGCGTGTACCACAATCTGCTGCGGCAATGGGCCGAGGTTTAAAGCCGATGACGAAAGGCGCCTCGTTGGAGGCGCCTTTGTTCAGGAGGGATATTATTTGCAGCATCTGTGTTGCAGCGACTAATCAGGTAGGAGAACTGCATCTACTACGTGGATCACTCCGTTGGACTGGTATACGTCCGGAATGGTTATCGTGGCCATGCCACCTTTTTCGTCCGCCAGCATCATTTTTACGTCCGACATGGTTGTCGTCCGCGTGCCGCCACTTGCGGTCTTCAGGGTGTACCTGCCGTGCTGTGGCGGCTTCGCCGCATTGACTTTTACTCTGTTTGGTCTTTCACTGAAAAGAGAAAGGCACTATGCAGTCCTTTGTAGCGGCAGAATCCGGCTCCTCTTCGAACACTTCCTCTGGTTCAGGGAGCCATAAAAGCCACCACACGCATGCGCGCGGCCTGGTGTTGATTGGGCTGCTCAAACTGGGCAAGTCGCTGCTGTTTTTTTTGATCGGCGTCGGCGCGCTCAGGCTGCTGCACCGCGACGTCAGCGATCTGCTGCTGCAGATGGCGCAGCACCTGCGCTTTGACACAGAAAGCCGCTTTGTTGCCCTGCTGCTGGAGAAGGCCTCGCTGCTGAACGACCACCGGCTGTGGCAGATCAGTCTGGCCACCTTCAGCTATTCCGCGCTGGCGCTGGTGGAGGGTATAGGCCTGGTGCTGGAAAAGACCTGGGCCGAATACGTCACGCTGATCCTGAGCGCGATGTTCCTGCCCTGGGAGACATATGAGCTGTTTCATCGGTTCACCTTATGGAAGGTGGGCATCACGCTGACGAACATCGTTATCGTGCTCTATTTGCTTTGGATACTGAAGAGCAAACGGATTGAGAAAGAGCGCGCAGCGTGTCAGAATGCCGAAGGCGCGACAGACACAGTGTCCCGGAGATGACCACTTTCGCCTTTGATTCGCCTATCAGGAATGTTCTGCAGGGGCAAGTCGCAAGGCGTATCCCGAACCTGTGTAGTTAACTCTGCATATAGTGGTTACTGATTGATTACCTACTACATCTTGTAATTTCCACATTAAACCCTTGAAAATCTTTGATTTTCCGCAATTTCTCCTTTGACATGGGGGGCCAACTGCGTAAAGATGTGGACGAAAGTGGTCGAAAGTGGTAGCAAATGGAGAGTGTTCAGGGGTTCCAGATGAATTTTAGGGCAGATTTCGCCGGGACACTCTTGAAAATCCTCCAGGTCTCACATTCGACAACAGATAGCGGCGATGTTTCGTGGAAATCATCCAACCCGGGTTGATGAAAAAGGGCGGCTGAAGCTGCCTGCGGAGTTCAAGCGCCGTGTGGATGAGCTGTACGGAGCGGAGTTCTATATCACCAGCCGGGATGGCCGGCGGGCCGAGATTTACCCACTGAAGGAGTGGGAAAAGATCGAGGAAAAGCTGGCAGCGGTTCCCAGCTTCAATGCTGCGAAGCGGAAGTTTCTGGACGTGACGAATTATTACGGCCAGACGGTGGAGATGGATGCGCAGGGCCGGGTGCTGATTCCACAGATTCTGCGCGAGTCGGCCAAGGTGGCAGGCGATGTGGTGGTCTTCGGGATGCAGACGTATCTGGAAGTGGCCAACCACGATGAGTTCAAGGCCCAGATGGAAGCCAATCCGCTGACGGCGGAAGATGAGAAGGCGCTGGCGGATCTGGGGTTGTGAAACAGCCTTTAGCTAGTAGCTAAAAGCTGGAAGCTAACAGTCCCCTCAGTGGGGAGCACATGGCGGAGAAATGGGAATGAGTAAACCGCGGCATGTGCCGGTTCTTTTAGAAGAAGCATTGGATTTCCTGAATGTGCGGCCGGGTGGCACCTATGTGGATGCCACGCTGGGCCTGGCAGGACACTCCAGCGCAATTGCCCAGAGGCTGGGCGCGCAGGGCAGGCTGATCTGCTTTGACCGCGACCCGGAAGCGATGGAACTGGCAAAGGCAAGGCTGGAGGAGGTACGGGCCGAACTGGGCGAGGCGATGCCGGAGGTGATTTTGCACCCCGCAGCCTTTTCCAGGGCTGGCAACCTGCTGGAGCCGGGCAGTGTGGATGGTCTGCTGGCGGATTTTGGCGTGAGCAGCCTGCACCTGGACGAGGCGCACAGAGGATTCAGTTTTCGAGCGGAAGGGCCGCTGGACATGCGTATGGATACGCGCAGCGGAGTGACCGCCGAACAAGTGGTAAATCAGATGGACGAAAACGAGCTCGCCGATCTGATTTACGAATTCGGAGAGGAAAGGAGGTCGCGGAGAATCGCCAGAGCCATTGTGAGGGCCCGGCCGATTACGACAACGGCGCAACTCGCCAAAGTGGTATCGGCTGCGGCCCCAGCAATGAAACAGGACAGGATTCATGCGGCGACCAGGACCTTTCAGGCACTCCGGATTTATGTGAATGACGAGCTGGGCGAGATCAAAGCGCTATTGCACCATGCGCCGCGATTGCTCAAACCGGGAGGCAGGGTGGTGCTGATCAGCTTCCACTCGCTGGAAGACCGGCTCGTGAAAGACGCCTTCCGGGACGGCGCAAAAGATGGGACGTACACGGTGCTGACGCGCAAGCCGGTGACTGCGGGGGAAGAAGAGATGATGCGCAACCCGCGGGCCAGAAGCGCAAAGATGAGAGCGGCGGAGAAGCAGCTTTTAGCTTCCAGCCGTTAGCTTTTAGCTGACTTTATGAAGCAGCAAGATGAGTGGCTGGAGCGTAGGAGCTGAAACGACGCTGAGGCAGCTAAAGGCTAATAGCTAGAGGCTAGAAGCTGAGAACAGGTTCGGGTCGGGGTTGTCCCACCGGTAATTTGGCGAAAGACAACTCTACAGTACGACCACCTTCCTTACAACAGCGATCCCGACCCGGTTCGTTTCAGGAGGTGGGCAGCAGAAAGCAGCAGAAGATTTGGAGAGCAGGTATGGCGACACAGGCAATTCCAGCGCAGACGGTGGGCAGGCCTGGCCGCACCGTTGCCCGCAACAATGCGGAGTCGGTGGCCGAGCGCAACATGGCTCTCTTTGCCGCGCAGCAGCGCGCGCGGCGCGGACCCACGCCGGAGGTCTTCTTTACCAAGCACCTGGACAACAGCCGGCTGGTGAAGGCGGACGATCCGCAGCGGACGCGCGAGATGCGCAGCTTTTCCGCCGCCTTGGCGGTGCTGTTTGTGCTGGTGATGGTGTACGTGTGGCAGCACTTCAGCGCCATTGAGTATGGCTACCATGTTGAAGCGCAGAAGCAGCAGCTGGAACTGCTGAATGAGCAGAACCGGCAGTTGCGGCTGACGGAAGCGCAGCTGACCGATCCGGGCCGGATTGACGAGATGGCGCATCAGTTGGGGCTGGATGCCCCGCAGCCCGGGCAGTTTGTACGCCCGACGCTGGATGGTTCTGACCCGAATGCACCGGTGCTGGCACAGGTAAAAGTTCCCGCAATGCCGTCCGTGCAGTAGCTGGCGGACGGCATCTGCCATCTATTTCTATTTCTTTTTCTTGAGAGCACATGACGCAGGCGCCCAGGCAAACGCTATCCGCACCGATCCGGCGGATACGTTTTGTTTACGTGGCGCTGTTTTTTTGCGCCTGGGTGGTGGTGATTGCGCTGCGTCTGGGCTGGTTGCAGGTGGTGCGGCACGGTGAGTTTGTGGAGCGGGCCGACCGGCAGCAGCAGCGCACGTTTGAGGTGGCGCCGCGCCGCGGCATGTTGTATGACCGCAACATGCGGGCACTGGCCATGACGGTGCTGGCTGACTCGGTGTATGCCGTGCCGTCGGAGATGGAAGACAAGGCTGCCGCTGCCGATGCGCTGGCGAGGGTCGTCCACCTGGAGCCGGAGGACAAGTACACGACGCGCCAGGAAATTCTGGAGCGGCTGAACAACTCCCGCAACTTTGCCTGGGTCGCGCGGAAGCTGCGGCCGGATGTTGCGGACGAGGTGCGCGCGCTGCACATCAAGGGTGTCTACTTCCAGAAGGAGTTCAAGCGTTACTACCCGAACAACGACATGGTCGCACAGGTTCTGGGCTATGTGGGCACGGATGATAAGGGTCTGGGCGGCATGGAGCGGGCATACGAGAAGGAGCTGCATGGTGTTCCGGGCCGCATGTTGACGGCCATCGATGCGCGGCGGCACATCTTCGGCAGCGTGGAGCGCGATCCGCAGCCGGGAACCAACCTGATGCTGACCATCGATGCGAACATCCAGTACATTGCGGAGACGGCGCTGGACCATGCGATGGAGAAGACCAAGGCGCTGAGCGGTGTGATTGTGATCCAGGATCCGCATACCGGGCAGATTCTGGCGCTGGCGATTCGTCCCACCTTCAATCCGAATGATTTTCGCCATGCGGACCCGCGCTCTCTGCGTGATATTGCGGTGAGCAATGTGTATGAGCCGGGGTCGACCTTCAAGCTGGTGACCTATTCGGCGGCAATTGACGCCACCGGGGTGCAGCCCACGGACATTGTGGACTGCCAGGGCGGGCAGATTGTTCTGTTTGGACGCACTATCCACGATGATATTTCTGACCGCGGCCTGGGCAAGGTGACGATTGCTACGGCGCTGGCGCGGTCGAGTGACGTGGCCGCGGTGAAGATGGCGCTGCGGCTGGGCAAGGAGCGGTTTTACGACTACATTCATGCCTTTGGCTTTGGGCAGCGCACGGGCGTGGAATTGCCAGCGGAGACGCGCGGCCTGCTGAAGAAGCCAAACCGCTGGGAGGCCACCAGTATCGGCTCGATTGCCATTGGGCAGGAAGTGGCGGTGACACCGGTCCAGTTGGTGTCCATGGTCTCCACCATTGCCAACGGTGGGGTGTATCTGCCGCCGCATATTCTGATGCAGACCAACCAAGGGCTGAAAGACGGAGACAAGATGAAGCCGGAGCCGTTCCGGCCGGAGGTGCAGTTGCCGTCTCCGCTGCCGGAGGGCTCGCGCCGCGTGATTTCAGAACTGACGGCGGCCAGGATGCGGCAGATGATGGAAGGCATTGTGCTGAATGGCACTGGACGGCCCGCGGCACTGAACGGCTACTCTGCCGGAGGGAAAACGGGAACAGCGCAGAAGATTGATGTGGTGACGCACACGTATTCGAAGACGCAGCACATAGCATCTTTTGCCGGCATTGCGCCAATTAATAATCCGGCGATTTCGGTGGTGATCGTCATTGATTCGCCGAAGGGCGCGTATTACGGCACGGCCGTGGCTGCGCCCATCTTCCATGAGGTTGCGCAGAATGTGCTGGAGTATCTGGGCGTGCCGCATGACGAGGAAGTGAAGACGCCCAAGCTGCTGCTGGCCTCTGCCAAACAGATGGAGGATGAGGACGATGCTCCGCAGGAGACGCCGGAGGACCTGGATGCGCTTTTCTCCGCGGTGAATGAGCTGCCGGCAGATGATCCGTTGCGCTCCGGTGAGGTGGACGGCGCGGCGTTGGCGCAGAAGGCGGACGATGCCAGGCTGGGCGGGCCGGAAGCAGTGTCGGCCTCGTTGTCGAAATCCGTGGTGGACACCTATAAAAAAGATCAGCAGCAACTGCAGTCGTCCGGCAATCTGTTGTCCTCGGATGCGGACCGCTCCTTTGCGAACCGCTCCTTGCCGCCGCCTTTGCCTGCCAGGCCGGATGGTTCTGTGGTGGTGAATGCGGGCAAGCTGGTGCCGGTGCCCTCGTTGACCGGCAAAGACCTGCGTCATGTGATTGAGGCGGCTGCGACGGCGGGGCTGAAGGTGCATCCGGTGGGCAGTGGGCTGGCGCGCGAGCAGGTACCTGCGGCTGGTACGATGGTGCCAACCGGAACCGAAATTGTTGTACGCCTCAGCCGCTGATTCCGTACCGCCGCGCCGGACACTTTGACTGGAAGCTGGGCGTGCTGCTGGCGCAGCGGATGTTCTTCCAGCGATAGAATCCAACAGAGACAGGGAAGACGATGCAGATACAGGAAGCATTGGCGGGCATTGCTGTGGAAGCACGCTCCGGGCCGGAGGCGCAGGTCAGCGGCATTGAGTATGATTCGCGGCGGGTGGAGCAGGGAGACTTGTTTCTGGCCATGCGCGGCGGCACCACGGATGGCAACCGCTATCTTGCCGCGGCGCTGGAGCGCGGCGCAGCGGCGATTGTGACGGACTCGCCGGAGGCCTTTGCCGCGTTGCAGGCGGAGTCACCGCAGGTAGCGGCTGTGCTGGTGGCGCAGGGACGCCGCGCGATGGCGGGCATCAGCGCCAACCTCTTTGGGCACCCGGAGCACCGGCTGGCGCTGAGCGCGGTGACGGGCACAAACGGCAAAACGACGACGGCATTTCTGCTGGAGGCAATGCTGCGCAGCGTGCGCCGCAGTTGCGTGCTGGTGGGCACGATTGAGTATCACGTGGGCGATGCGGTGCGGCCCTCGCCGCATACTACGCCGGAGTCGCGGGACCTGCTGGAGCTGTTTGCCGATGGGGAGCGTGCGGGTGCGACGGAAGCGGTGATGGAGATGTCGTCGCATGCGCTGGAGCAGGAGCGGGTGTGGGGGCTGCATTGCGATACGGCGATTTTTACCAACCTGACGCAGGACCATCTGGATTATCACCGGACGATGGAGGATTATTTTGCCGCCAAGCGCCGGTTGTTTGAGGGCGTGGGCGCAGCGCCGCCGCGGGTTGCGGTGTTGAATGCCGAGGATGCGTATGGGCTGCGTCTGGCGGAGACGGCGCGGCAGGCCGGCTCGCAGGCGATGTTGTACGGCATCGGGCAGGGCGAGTATCGTGCAGAGCAGGTGGAGTATTTTGCGGGGGAAACGCGGTTCCGCATGGTGACGCCGCAGGGCAGTATTGCTTTGCGTTCACATTTGAGCGGGCGCGTGAATGTGTATAACCTGCTGGCGGCATCGGCTGCGGCGCTGGCCCGCGGGTTGACGCTGGAGCAAGTGGCTGCCGGAGCGGAAGCGCTGGACCATGTGCCGGGGCGTTTTCAGGTGGTGCGTGGCGACCATCCCTTTACCGTGGTTGTGGACTATGCGCATACGGACGATGCGCTGCGGAACCTGATTGCGCTGGCGCGGGAACTGGCGGCGAAGCAGGGTGGCCGGGTGATTACGCTGTTTGGCTGCGGCGGCGACCGCGACCGCAGCAAGCGGCCGCGCATGGGACGTGCTGCGGGCGAGGGCAGTGACCTGGTGGTGTTGACCAGCGACAATCCGCGCAGCGAAGATCCGCAGGCGATTCTTGCCGAAGCGCTGCCCGGCGTGCAGGAGACGGGGACGGAATGTCTGGTGGAAGTGGACCGGGCCAGGGCGGTCCGCAAGGCAATCGCTGCGGCGCGCGCAGGCGATATTGTCTTGCTTGCGGGCAAAGGACATGAGAAGGTGCAGATATTGCGCGAAGGCACGATTGCCTTTGATGATGTGGAAGTAGCAGGAGAGGCGCTGGCGGAATGCAGCTGACACTGGGACAAATTGCCGCGTGGACGAAGGCCCAAGGGAGCTTTGATGTGGTTGCCGTGGCCACCGGCTACTCCATTGACTCGCGCACGATTGGCGCGGGGGAACTGTTCTTCGCGGTCAGGGGCGAGCGGCTGGACGGGCACGACTACGTCGCCGCGGCGCTGGAGCGGGGCGCTGTGGCCGCCGTGGTGCAGCGGGGCTGGGCGGCCAATACCAGCGTTCGCGCAGAAAAACTGTTGCTGGTGGATGATCCGCTGGTCGCCTTGCAGGCCCTGGCGCATACGGTGCGGCGGCACTGGGGCAAGCGGGTGATTGGCATTACCGGCTCTGCGGGCAAGACGACGACCAAGGAGGCCGTGGCGCAGGTGCTGGGGGCAAAGTTTGCCGTGCTGAAGTCGCAGGGGAACCTGAACAATGGTTTTGGGTTGCCGCTGCAACTGCTCAAACTGGAACCGGAGCACGAAGCGGCCGTGATGGAAATGGGCATGAACCATGCGGGCGAAATTGCCGCGCTGGCAAAGATTGCCGCGCCGGACTGGGGCGTGGTCTCCAACGTGGCTCCGGTGCATCTGGAAAACTTTGCCGATGGGATTGCCGGTATCGCGCGCGCGAAGTATGAACTGATCGACGCGCTGCCCTCGAATGGGGTTGCGTTTCTGAACTGCGATGACAGCTACGTTTCGCAGTTTGGCCGTGGGCTGGACGGCCGCGCAATTTACTTTGGCGCCGGTCCCTGTGCTGATCTGCGGGCGGAGGGGATTACGGAGGCAGGTGCGGAGGGAATGCGCTTCCAGGTGACGGCGGGGGATGCTTCGGCGCCGGTGCATCTGCAGTTGCTGGGGCGGCACAATGTATACAACGCGCTGGCCGGCATTGCGGTGGGGCTGAAGAGCGGCATGACGCTGGCCGAGTGTGTGCGTGCGGTGGAAGGGCTGAAGCCGGCGGACAAGCGGGGCGAAGTGCTGGCCTGGCAGGGCTCGACGATCATCAACGATTGCTACAACTCCAACCCCCGCGCGCTGGACGCGATGGTGGATGCGTTGCTGGCGGTTCCGGCAACCCGGCGCATTGTGGTGGCCGGGGAAATGCTGGAGCTGGGGCTGGAGGCGGCGGCGCTGCATGCGGCCTGTGGCAGGCGGATGGCCTCTGTGGGCATTCCGGTGGTGGTGGGCGTGCGCGGACTGGCCAGGCATCTGACGGAGGCGGCGGGGGCAGCCGGAGCGGAAGCGGTGTTTGTGGAAACGCCGGAGGCCGCGGGCGCGTGGCTGCAGGCCAATGTGCGGGAAGGCGATGCGGTGCTGGTGAAGGCCTCGCGCGGTGTGCGGCTGGAAAAGGCGCTGGCGGTGCTCTTTGGCAGTGCATCGCCGGAAGCGTCGCACTGAAATCCCCTGCATTGACAGCAGATGGGCTGGAGGCAGATCATCATACGTTTGGCTTGCAGCCCTGCAGGGCAGAAAGTGAGCTGGCGAGGATGAAGACAGCAGCCACACCCGACGTGAAACTGGTCGCGGCAAAGCCGTTTCTTATTCAACAGGACTGGAAGACCTACACCCCGGAGCAGCACGCCGTATGGACAGAGCTGGTGCGGCGGCGCATGCCGCAGTTGCGCGAGCATGCGTGCCAGGAGTATCTGGACGGCGTTGAGATTATCGGCCTGCGCGAAGACCAGATTCCTGAGCTTGCGGCCATCAGCAGCCGGTTGCAGCCGCGGACGGGGTGGCAATCGATGCCGGTGAGCGGCTTTCTGCCGCCGGACGCCTTCTTTGAGATGCTGGCGGCGCGGCTGTTTCCTACGACCACCTGGCTGCGCAGCCGCGAGTCGCTGGAGTACACGCCGGAGCCGGATATTTTTCATGACGTGTTTGGCCATGTGCCGATGCACGCGCATCCTGTGTTTGCCGATTTTCTGCAGCATTACGGCAAAGTATGCGCGGCGCTGGAAGACCAGGAGGATCTGGAGCGGATGGGGAGGCTCTTCTGGTTTACGGTGGAGTTTGGCGTGATCCGGCAGAATGGACGCATCAAGGTGTATGGCAGCGGGCTGATCTCGTCGCATGGGGAGTGTACGCATGTGATTGAAGGCGGGCCGGAGATTCGTGACTTTGACCTGGATCGCGTGCTGGAGCAGCGGTTTTCCACCAGCGAGATGCAGAAGGTGCTGTATGCGGTGGAGTCCTTTGAGCAGATTTATGAGGCGACGCAGGAGGCGGAGCGGCGGCTTTGCCGGTGAGCGGGTGCGCATTCGGATGCCATGCAACTCTGCGGATTAAAATTCATTTGTTTGTTGCATGAATGTTGCACAATAAAGAGATCGCAGAGGTTTGGCTGCGAAACCGGGTCGGAGGAGTGTTCGCGTGCCACGCATCCATTTCCAGCAGCAGCTGGCGGAGTTGAAGGACAAATTACTGGCCATGGCTGCCCTGGCCCAGCAGGCGCTGGACTGCGCGGTGGAAGCGTATCTGCAGCAGGACGCCGGCCTGTGCCAGCATGTGCGCGACCTGGAAGCGGCCATCAATACGACGGAGCGGGATGTGTACCAGATGGCCTACGATCTGCTGGCCAAAGAGCAGCCGATGGCTGTGGATCTGCGCTTTATTCTGGCTGTGATCAAAATCAACAGCGATCTGGAGCGGGTGGGTGACCAGTCGGTGAACATTGCCCAGCGCGCCGAGGGTCTGATGAATCTGCCGGGCGTGAAGCTGCCGGTGGATGTGAAGAAGATGGGCGAATGGGCCGGGCGGATGGTGCGGACCTCGATCCAGGCGCTGCTGGACGCGGATGTGAAGCTGGCGGAATCTGTGCTGACGATGGACGATGAGATGGACGCGATGAACCACACGGCACAGAGGGCGCTGATGCAGGAGATGCAGGCCCGGCCGGAGGTAAGCGATCAGGCGCTGAACGCGATCATCATTGCGCGCAACCTGGAGCGCACGGCCGACCATGCCACCAATATTGCCGAAGATGTCATCTTCTGGGTGCGCGGGTCGGATGTGCGCCATCAGATGAGCCTGGCTGCGGATTAGCAGGCGAGCAGAATCAAGCCTGGGTACGGCTATGTGGGCACGATTACGGTCGTGCCCCTAACTTTTTTTGATGGAGCGGGTTACTAGCCTTTGTTGATGGCAATCACAAAGTAGCGGGCGGGAACGCTGCCTGTGTTCTTGAGCCCATGCAGCTCTCCGGAGGCGGCATAGGCGACGCCGCCGGGTTCAACCATCGCAGGCTTGCCGTTGGCGGTGAACTCGATGCTGCCTTCCCGGATCAGCATGAATTCCTCGTGCCGGCGGCGGTGCGCCGGATGCGGCATTTGGCCGGGAAGCAGCGTGGTTTCATGCAATTCCACGTATTCTCCGATGGGCAGTGTCCCCTGCACGATGTGGTGCGAGGTGGCTCCACTTTTGTTGTGGGAGACGGGGAGCTGATCGAAGTTAAAGACGCGGGAATGGGCCAGTGGCGACGATTCGGCGGCGGGCGTCTGCCCTTTGGCCAGGGTGCTGCCCAGAAGCGCCAGAGCAGGCAATGCCTGCAGCAGGTTGCGGCGGGTCATGTCATTCATCGCGCCCTCTTACCTGACCGGGGGATGCATGCGGAAGCAATTTGAGGGGATTTGCCGGGAAGAACTTTGCGTTTCCGGCTTGACGCTGGTGGCCAGGAACAGTACTCTTGGAGAGAACATGAAATTCACGCAGATGACAGCGCGGGTGTGTTGTATGTGTTGTTGCGACGCAACGCGCTGCCGCATCTGTGCTGCCCAAGAGTCCTAACGAGAAACACTCGAAGCTGGACCCGCAAAGCCCCACAATCAGGATGCAACAGCGCCCACGCACCGCGTGGGCTTTTTCATTTTCGAACAGGACACCCTAAATTTATGAGCCAGAACTCTGTAGCGGAAGAGACACAAAAGACCCCGGCGGCCAGGGAAACCAAGGCCCAGAAGACCGAGCGCCTGAAGCTTGAAAAGAACCCCTGGGGGGCCTGGGCGGAAGTGCAGCAGTTTGCCCGGGAAGGCCGCGAGGCGGTGTTGCCGGAGTGGGCCAATATGTACTTCAAGTGGTGGGGCATCTACACCCAGGGCGATGGCATTGGCGCTGTGGGCGGGGTGGGCGGCGAGGGCAAGGCGACGGAGTACTTCATGATGCGCATCGGTATTCCGAATGGCATTTTGACCTCGAGCCAGCTGCATACGATTGCCGACCTGACGCTGAAGCATGGCCGCAATCTGGTGGACATCACGACGCGGCAGAACCTCCAGTGGCACTGGCTTACGATTGAGTCGCTGCCGGAGATTGTGGAGACGCTGAGCGCGATCGGGCTTTCGCCCAAGGGCGCGTGCGGTGACGTGGTGCGCAACGTGACGGGATGCCCGCTGGCGGGTATTCATGGGCAGGAGCTGATTGACGCGTCTCCGCTGGCAAAGGAGATTGCGGAGAAGCTGACGGCGAATCCGGAGTTTTACAACCTGCCGCGCAAGTTCAAGATTTCCGCGACCGGGTGCCCGGAGTGGTGCTCGTATCCGGAGATCAATGACATTGGCCTGACGGCAGTGGAGCGCGTGGTGAACGGTCAGCGCGAGGTGGGCTATTCGCTGCGTGTGGGCGGCGGGCTTTCGGCGGAGCCGCACCTGGCGGTGCGCCTGGATGCGTTCATCCAGCCGGAGCGGGCCTACGATGTGGTGAAGGCGGTGACGGAGATCTTCCGCGAGCAGGATGCGCTGCGTGAGAACCGCAAGAATGCGCGTCTGAAGTATCTCTTCCTGCGGCATGGCTGGACGGCGGAGCGCTTCCTGGAGGCGCTGGAAGCCAAGCTGGGCTACAAGTTCGATCCGGCCCCGGCGGAAGTGGTGCCGGACGATGTTTTCCGCGATCATGTGGGGATTCATCCGCAGAAGCAGGCGGGGCTGAGCTATGTGGGCGCGTCGGTGCTGCGCGGGCGGTTGTCGGGCGATCAGTTGCATGCGCTGGCGGGCCTGGCGGAGAAGTACGGTTCCGGCGAACTGCGCGCAACGGTGATGCAGAACATCCTGATCATCAACGTGCCGAGGGAAAAGGCGCAGGAGCTGGCGCAGGAGATTGAAAAGCTGGATCTGCAGGTGGATGGATCGGTCTTCTGGCGCGGGGCCATTGCGTGCACGGGCACGGAGTTCTGCAAGCTGGCGATCTCTGAGACCAAGGGCTTTACCAAGTGGCTGGTGAGCGAGCTGGAAGAGCGCCTGCCGGGCTTTGAGCAGCAGGTAAAGATCAACGTAACGGGCTGCCCGAACAGTTGCGGCCAGCACTGGATTGCGGACATTGGTCTGGAAGGCAAGAAGATCAAGAAGGACGGCAAGATGGTGGACGCCTTCTTCTTCTGCGTGGGTGGCGCCGTGGGCAGGCACCAGGCAACGGCGCGGCCGACGGGGTATCGCGCAGCGGCGGAGGATGTGCCGGATGCGATTGAGCGCCTGATGCGCGGCTACATTGCGGAGCGGCAGAGCGACGAGAGCATTCGCGGCTACTTTGCGCGCCAGTCGGTGGACACGCTGCGCACGTTGCTGGCGGGTGAGGCAGTGGCGGCTGTGGAGCGCGATCTGCCCAAAGGGCCGATACCCAGCTCGGTAGCTGGCTGAGAGGCGTAGAAGATGAGTCTGTTTCCGATTTTTCTGAAGCTCACGAACCGTCCCTGCCTGGTGGTGGGGGCGGGGAACATTGCCGAATCGAAGATCCGCAGCCTGGTGGAGGCGAATGCGCAGGTGACGGTGGTGGCTCCGGAGGCGCTGCCGGGCGTGGTGGAGATGGCGGAAGCAGGCGAGGTGCAATGGCATCGGCGCGAATTTGCGGATGCGGATCTGGATGGGATGTTTCTGGTGGTTGCGGGCACGAATCTTCCAGCGGTGAACCGGGCGGTGTTTGCCGGAGCGCAGGAGCGGGAGATTCTGTGCAACGCGGTGGACGATCCGCCGTACTGCGACTTCTATTTCCCATCGGTGGTGCGGCGTGGCGATTTGCAGATAGCTATTTCCACGGCAGGCGAAAGTCCGGCGCTGGCGCAGCGGCTGCGCAAGGAGATTAATGCGCAACTGCCGCTGGATGCGGGTGCGTGGCTGATGGAACTGGGCCGCCTGCGGCGGGAAGTGCTGGCGGCGGAGCCACCCGGCGAAGAACGCAAGTGGCTGCTGCATCAACTGGCGCAGCGCGAGGCTTGTGGCGCGGAGAGTTGTCCGTCGCGGGTGTTTGCCCGCAGGCATGCAGAGGAAGCAAAGGCAGCAGAGATCGCAAACGAAGGGAGGCACCAATGAAGAGGACAGCATCGCAGGCGGAAAAAGGCGTGGTTTATCTGATTGGCGCTGGGCCGGGCGATCCGGAGCTGCTGACGGTGAAGGCAGCGCGGTTGCTGGCGACGGCGGATGTGATTCTGCATGACGATCTGGTGCCGGAGGCGGTGATTGCGCAGTGCAATCCGCATGCGCTGGTGACCAGTGTGGGCAAGCGCTGCGGCAGGAAGCGGATTACGCAAGAAGGCATTCATGAGCTGATGGTGGATTCGGCGCAGCGCAATCTGAGCGTGGTGCGGCTGAAGAGCGGCGATCCGATGGTGTTTGGACGCGCGGGCGAAGAGTTGCAGGCACTGCGTGCGGCGGGCATTCGCTTTGCGGTGGTGCCGGGCATTACGGCGGCTTTTGGAGCGGCAGCAGCGCTGGGGGTTTCGTTGACGGACCGCCGTGCGGCTTCCAAGCTGATTTTCGTTACCGGGCATCATGCGGTGACGAAAGAGCAGGAACTGCCGGTGTGGACAGGCGCGCTGCCAGAGGATGCGACGCTGGCGGTGTATATGCCGGGCCGTGATTACAGCTCGCTGCGTGCGGACCTGGTGCGGAACGGCGTGGCAGCGGACATGCCCTGCGTGGCGATTTCGCGGGCAGCGACGCCGGAGCAGCAGGTGGCGGCGACGACCTTGCAGCACTTGTGCGAGGTGGATCCTGGGCCAGCGCCGGTGCTGCTGCTGATTGGGCGCGCGATGGAGCATGTGCAGGCGCGGGAACAGGCAGTATTGCAGATGCTGGAAGCGGAGCCGGTGGCGCTTCCGGCCGCAGAAAACAGGGTCCAGGAGTAGCAGGATGAAGAACACGGGCAATCAAACCGTAAGTGAAGCGGGCCATATGGAAAAAAAAGCGCAGGCAAAGCGGCCGGCGCTGTCGCCCGATGGCTGGGCGGTGACGCTGGCGCTGGCGCTGGCGTTGCTGGTGCGGCTGGGCGCGCTGAAGCACATCCCCTGGTAAGCAGTTTTCCACTCGCCTCTGGCAGCAGAGTTGAAGCAAGGCAAGCGTAGACATGGCCACAAGTACAGTTGTCCCACGGCAGACCGGATCGCAGCCCTCGTTCCTGAAGGCGCTGCGGCTGATTCCGGGGATTGCGCTGCTGGCTGCCGTGGGCTACGCGGGAAAACTGCTGCAACAGTTCGGCATTGACTTAAGCAATACACATCATCTGGGCCTGCCGACGATTGAATATGTTTTGTGGGCCATTCTGCTGGGCCTGCTGATCTCCAATACTTTCGGGCTGAGTGCGTGGCTGCGCGCTGGCGTGGATACGTACGATTTTTGGCTGAAGGCCGGAATCGTGCTGCTGGGCTCGCGCTTTCTGCTGGGCGATCTGCGGCACCTGGGCGGCATCAACCTGCTGCTGGTCTTCTTTGAGATTGTATTTTCGCTGGCCTTTATGACGCTGCTGGGCCGCATCTTCCGTTTGAATCCGAAGCTGACTTCGCTGCTGGCGATGGGGTCGTCCATTTGCGGCGTTTCGGCAATTATGGCGGCGAAAGGCGCGATTGATGTTGAGGAGGAGGATGTCTCGTATGCGATGGCGGCGATTCTGCTGCTGGGGGCAATCTCGCTGTTTGCCTTTCCGTTGATTGGGCATGCGCTGCACCTTTCGGACCGCGCGTATGGGTTGTGGGCGGGGCTTGCGGTGGACAATACGGCGGAATCCACGGCTGCGGGGGCGTTGTATTCCGATGCAGCGGGCAAGATGGCGGTGCTGGCCAAAAGCACGCGCAATGCTTTCATCGGATTTGTGGTGCTGGCCTACGCAGTGTACTGGTCGGCTCGCGGACAAGCACCGGAGGTCCGCAACAAGGCGGTCTTTCTCTGGCAGAAGTTTCCCAAGTTTGTGCTGGGTCTGCTGTTCCTTTCTGTGCTGGCAACGCTGCACGTCTTCAGCGCTGCGCAACTGACCAGTTTGTCGAATCTTTCCCACTGGGCCTTTCTGCTGGCCTTTGCCGGAGTGGGACTGCGCACGAATGTGCGGGAGCTGACGCGGCAGGGCATGCGTCCGCTGGTGGTGGGTCTGCTGGGCGAGGTGGCGATTGCCAGCATCACGCTGGGGCTGGTCTACGCAGCAGAGCATTTCTTCCGCATCTGAGCGCGACGTGCGTTTCTGCGCGGACACTTTGACTGGGTAAAAAAAGCGTCGCGGTTTTTTATTTTCCTGAATTTCTGCTGTCTCATTGCCGCGTGACCATAGTATGGTCAACTGCACCTGCTGATTTGTCCGGCGGCAGGCATCTCCGCGTGGAGCAGGAGCAGAACGATGCGTATTGTGAGCACGGCAGCGGCGTTTCCCCCGTACTACTACTCGCAGCAGCAGGTGGTGGAGACGCTCAAAGAGTACTGGGCGGCGAGCATGGACAATCCGGCGGTAATGGAGCGCCTGCATCTTCGGACGGGCGTGGAGGGCCGTTACTTTGCGCTGCCGCTGGAAGAGTACAAGGCGCTGGACACGTGGGGAAAGGCCAACGATGCGTGGATTGCCGTAGCGGAAAAACTGGGGGAACAGGCGGTGGACGTGGCCCTGCGCGCGGCTGGGCTGGCGCGTGACCAGGTGCGGGCGCTGTTCTTTGTCTCCGTAACGGGAGTGGCCAGCCCCTCGGTGGATGCCCGGCTGGTGGGCCGTATGGGACTGCCGCGCAACACCAAGCGGGTGCCGGTTTTCGGGCTGGGCTGTGTGGCCGGGGCGGCGGGCATTGCGCGGGTGGCGGATTATGTGCGCGCGTTTCCAGATCAGGTGGCGGTGTTGCTCTCCGTAGAACTGTGCTCGCTCACCTGGCAGCGCGAAGACCAGAGCGTTGCCAACCTGATTGCGTCCGGGTTGTTTGCCGATGGCGCTGCGGCGGTGGTGATGGCGGGCAGTGCGGTGCCGATGGCCGACGAACTGCGCGGGCCGGAGGTGCTGGCGACGGAGTCGGCTTTTTACCCGGACACGCACGATGTGATGGGATGGGCGATTGGTGAAAAGGGATTCCGAATTGTACTTTCGCCGGAGGTTCCGGAGGTGGTGCGCAACAACCTGGGCCGCGATGTGGATGCGTTTCTGGCGGCGCAGGGACTTAAGCGCAGCGACATAGGCTGCTGGCTGATGCACACTGGCGGGCCAAAAGTGCTGGAGGCGACGGCGCAGGCGCTGGGGCTGAGCGACGATGCGCTGGCGGTTTCCTGGGAGTGCCTGAAGAGGATGGGGAACCTGTCGTCGGCCTCTGTGCTGATGGTGCTGGATGAAGTGCGGCGAAACCGGCGTCCGCCACCGGGTACGTACAGCCTGCTGGCGGCGATGGGGCCGGGATTTTGCGCGGAGCTGGTGCTGCTGCGGTGGTAAAGAAAATCAAGCAGAAAAAAGTCCGCTGACAAAGTCACCCGGCAGAACAAGGTCTACCTCAGAGGCCGCAATGGGAAACGGGATTTGTGGCATGGCTGAAGCCATGCCCTTAACAAAACAGGTGTAATCGTGCGTCCAGAGGCTGAAGCCCTCGGCCACCGAATGCCCATAAAACAAAACTGGGTCTGTCACCACGCACAACACTCACCACGCACACAAAAGGCCGCGGCAAACTTCGCCGCGGCCCTTTGTTGTGCGTGAGGGCAGGTTATTTGTAGAGCAGGTACTCTGCCCGGCGCTGGCGGAAGGCATGGAGCTGCTTGTTCCAGCCTTTGGCAATGCTGCGCGGGTCAGCGCCCTTTTGCAGCGCCTGCAGCGTGGACTGGCTGTTGAGCAGGCGGTTGGCTGCATCCAGGTGGAACTGCTGCGGATACAGCTTGTGCAGGGCTGAAAGCACCTCGACGCCCATCTCCGGCGAGTTCAACTGATCACGGTCGGTTACGGTGAACTCCACGCCGCTGCAGAGTTTGCCCGCATAGGGATACGGCTTGCGCGGGGTGAAGGTGGTCGGCGTGAAGTGGATGCCGGGAATGTTGCGGGCATTCAGATACGCGGCCAGCTTTTCTCCGTCAATCCACGGCGCGCCGATGTGTTCGAAGGGAAACTCGGTGCCGCGGCCCACGGAGATGTTGGTGGTTTCCGTCAGGCCGATGGCAGGATAGAGCGTGGTTTCATTCACGCTGCGCAGATTGGGTGAGGGATCGACCCAGAAGAGGTCGGTCTGATCGTACCATTGGCTGCGCTGCCAGCCCTGCACCGGGACCACGGTGAGGTTGGCGTGGAGGTGCTTTTCTCCGTTGAAGTAGCGGGCCAGTTCGCCGAGCGTCATGCCGTGGCGCACGGGCATCGGGATGTAGTCGGTGTAGCTCTCTTTGCCAGCATCGGAGACCGGGCCCTGCACGGCGACACCGTTGATGATGTTGGGCCGGTCGAGCACGATGATCTGGATGCCGGTTTTGGCGGCAGCTTCCAGAAAGTAGCCCATGGCGGCTTCATAGGTGTAGTAGCGCACGCCGGCGTCCTGCAGGTCGATGACGACGGCGTCGAGCTTGCGGAGTTCGTCGAGCGGAGGATGCCGGTCGGCGGCGGTGGCTCCGTACAGGCTCATGACGGGTAGGCCGGTCGCGGTGTCGATGGAGTTATGAATGTCGGTGGAGTCCTTGACGCCAGCGATGCCGTGTTCAGGGCTGAAGAGCATTTCCAGCTTCAGGCCGGGGACGGCAGCGGCAGCGTCCTTGGCCAGAATGTCGACGGTGCGGCGCTGGTTGTGGTCGAGGCCGGTCTGGTTGGTCAGCAGGCCCAGCCGCAGATGGCCGCCATGCTGCGCGGCGGCGGTGCGGAGCGCGGCGAAGTTGGTGGACTCCAGCACGTCGATGCCGGTCAGCGTCATCTGCTTCGGCGTGTAGAGATCGAGCGCGCGGGCGGTAGCGGTGGCAATGGCGCGGCGCAGGAAGGTGATGGCGCCAACCTCATACGGATGGCCGGAGTTGGCCAGGATGATGATGTAGGTGTCACTGGCAGGGTCGATCCAGAGCGAGGTTCCGGTGTAGCCGGTGTGGCCAAAGGAACCGATGGGGAAGAGGATGCCGCGTGCTCCAGCGAAGGGCGAATCAATGTCCCAGCCCACGCCGCGCAGATAGACCTTGTGCAGGACCCCGGCGGGCTGGGCCGTGGAGGGTTGTTCGGCGCGGGTCATCAGTTCGAGCGACTTCTGGCTGAGAGGAAAATTGCTGGGGCGGCCGGCAAGGCGGTCGAGCAGCGCCTGTGCGTAGATGGAGACATCGCCTGCGGTGGAGAAGAGGCCAGCGTGTCCGGCGACTCCGCCCATGCGGCGCGAGGTGGGGTCGTCGACGATGCCGCGCATCATCCTGCCATGCCCGTCGAACTCCGTGGGCGCAATCCTGGGCAGCCAGGTGATGGGCGGCAGGAAGCGCGTGTGCTTCATGCCGAGCGGAATGTAGATGTGCTCCAGCGCGTACTCATCGAGCGTCTGTCCGCTCAGCTTTTCCACCAGCGCGCCCAGGGTGATGAAGTTGATGTCGCTGTAGCGGAAGGTGGTGCCGGGGGTGGTGTACAGGCCGGAGTCCATTGCGCGGCGGATGCCCTCTTCCTGACCGGACCACGGCTGCTTCAGGTCAAGATCCGGTGGCAGGCCGGAGTAGTGCGTCATCAGATCGCGGATGGTGACGTTCTTCTTGCCGTTGGCGGCGAAGGCGGGCAGATATTTGGAGACGGGATCGTCAAACGAGAACAGGCCCTTCTGGTGGAGCTGCATCAGTGCTGTGGCGGTGGCCAGGCACTTGGTGAGCGAGGCCATGTCGAAGATGGTGTCCTCGGTCATGGGTTCCACGTCTGGCACCAGCGAGCGGTGCCCGTAGGCCTTCTCAAAAACGACCTTGCCGTTGTGGCCGATCAGGACGACAGCGCCCGGCAGCCGGTGCGCCGAAATGGCGTCGTCCATCAGATTGTCGATGATATGGAAGTCCGGTTTGGCGGGGCCTTCCGCAGCAGGTTGTGCAGCTGGAGTCTGCCTGGGCTGCGCGTGGGCGGTATGTGGAAGCGCAACCAGCGTGCCCAGCAGCACCACGGCTGCTGCTGCTGCCTGCGGTTTGCGCGTGCCGCGCAGCAGCAGACTGCACAGGTATCCAACGCAGAAGGTGACCAGCGTTCCGAGGGGGACATACCACGTCCAGGCAACATGCGGCAGCGTGAAGCTGTGCCCGGCCAGTGTCCAGTGCAGGGCGGCCGTCTGCCTCCAGAGAAACAGGTTGAGTGCGAAGCCAGTAATCATGCCAAGTGTCGCTCCATTTTCATTTGCATTACGAGTAAGAGTGCCGAGCAGAAAGACGCCCAGCAGCGCGCCGTAGGCCACCGATGCGATGGACAAACCAACCTCCACCACGTGGCCGCCGCCACGGGAGAGGATGGCCAGGGCAAAGAGCACCAGTGCCCACAAAAAAGTAGACGCACGCGAGACCAAAGTGCGCTCCCGCTCCTCGGCTGCGGGCCGCCAGCGGAGATAAAAATCGATGACGCTGGTGGAGCCGAGCGAGTTGAGCGCGGCGCTCAGGTTGGACATGGCCGCTGCCAGAATGGCCGCTACCAGCAGGCCGGAGATGCCAGCTGGCATCTGCTCCACGATGAAGGTGGGGAAGATGCGGTCTGCGCTGGCGAAGGCGGTTGCCGGCGGGTGCTGCAGATAGAAGACATATAGTCCGGCGCCCGCGAGCAGGAAGAGTGCAAACTGCAGCAGGATGACGAGTCCGCTGGAGAGCAGCGCCAGGCGGGCTTCGCGCAGATTTCTGCCGGCCAGCAGACGCTGCACCATCAGTTGGTCGGTGCCGTGGCTGGCCATGGTGAGGAAGCTGCCGCCGATCAGACCGGCCCAGAAGGTGTAGGTGGTGGTCAGGTTGAGCGCGTAGCTCATCATGTGGAACTTGCCGGCTGCGCCTGCAATCTGGTGGATGGCAGACCATCCGCCGGTGACGTGATGTCCCAGTGTCCACAGGCCAACCAGCGTTCCGGCGACGTAGATGATCATCTGCACTACATCTGTCCAGATGACGGCCGCCATGCCGCCCTCCAGTGTGTAGATGAGCGTGAGCACAGAGATGATGGCGATGGACAGGATGTCATTGGTGCCGATGGCGATGCCAATCACGATGGAGACGGCAAAGACGCGCACACCCTCTGCGGCAGCGCGCGTGAACAGAAAGAGCAGCGCGGTGACCTTGTGCAGGCGCGCGCCGAAGCGCTTGTCAATGAGCTGGTAGGCGGTGAAAAGCTCACCCTGGAAGTACTTGGGCAGAAAAAGGATGCAGACCAGCACACGGCCCAGCAGATAGCCGAAGACAATCTGCAGAAATCCGAAATCGCCGGCATAGGCCAGGCCGGGGACGCTGATGATGGTGAGCGTGCTGGTTTCTGCCGCAACAATGGACAGCGCAATGGCCCACCAGGGAATGCTGCGGTCGGCGAGGAAGTAGCTGCGCAGGCTGCGCTCCTTCTGGCGAAAGCGCAGGCCGAAGAGGGTGATGCCGACCAGATACAGCGCCACCAGCAAGAGGTCGAGCGGGTCCATGCGATGGCCTGAGAAGACAGCGAGGCAGAAAAAAGATTTTGTGGAAAGACCTGTAGCAAGGCCCATGCGAGAGTTGTGTCTCCTTCTTTATTGATTCCCGGAGGGTGTTACAGGCTATGCTGCTTGCCGTTCAGGAAAGTTGCGGCAATCAAACCATCCTTCGTGAGTACGTTAATGTCGGCGGCGTGGCCAACGGCCAGCGTGCCGCAGTGTTTGTCCAGGCCCAGCATGTGCGCAGGGTTCTGTGAGGCCATGCGTGTGGCAATCTGCCAGCTTGCGTCGGTGAATGCGACCAGGTTGCGAACGGCGAGGTCCATGGTGAGGACGCTGCCTGCGAGCGCTCCATGTGAAAGCGCACGGCCGTTGGCGACCTGCACTTCAAACTTGCCGAGCATGTAGGTGCCGTCGGGCATGCCGGTGGCGCTCATGCCATCGGTGACCAGAATGCCGCGCTCCGGGCCCTTGGCTTTCAGAAAGAGGCGTACGATCTCTGGCGCAACGTGGATTCCATCGCAGATGATCTCGGCAAACAGCTCTTCCTGATCGAGAACCGTGCCCAGAATGCCGGGCTCACGGTGGTCCAGCGCGCGCATGGCATTGAAGGTGTGCGTGGCGCTGCGTGCGCCAGCATGGATGGCCTCCTGCGTCTGCTGAGCGGTGGCGTTGCTGTGACCCATGCTGCTGCGCACGCCCAGCTTGGCAGCGTGCTCAATCACTTCCAGCGCGTGCGGCAGTTCGGGGGCAATGGTCATCAGACGGATGTGGCCGCGCGAGGCCTGCCAGAACTGGTCAAAGAGCGCAATGGAGGGCCCAACAATACTTTCAGCCGGATGCACGCCGCGCTTGGCGTGGGAAACAAATGGGCCTTCCAGATGGATGCCGAGCGGTTTGGCTCCGGTAGAGGGCTCCTGGGATTCGATGGCGTCGGCAATGCCTTCCAGCGCGCGCAGGGTGGCATCCAGCGGTGCGGTGACCGTGGTGGGCAGAAAACTGCCGACGCCGCGAGTGGCCAGAAAGCGGCCCACCGATTGCAGCGATTCGGCGGTGCCCTCCATTACATCGTGTCCGGCAGCGCCGTGGATATGTATGTCGAGATACGCCGGGGCAAGCATGTGTCCGCTGTAGTCAAGGTGCGTGGCGTTGGCGGGAACAGCGGAGGACGGCTGGGAAGTGATCTGCGATATGCGCCCGTCTTCAATCCAGATGGAGGGTAATTCGACCGTTTCCGTGGCTGTCAATAAACGGTCTGCAGTTAGAACAGTGAGCACTGGGCCATCCCTGCTTTACGAATAGTTTTTCGAACGCGTTCCGGATCCTTCTTGCTTGCTTGCTGCAACTCATCCGTGAAAAACGCCGGGAGCAGGTTGCGTCTGCCCCCGGCGGAGTTTCTAGTTTGCGGGCGTGGCCGTCTGCATGCCGGCAGGCGCAGGCGGAATGCCCAGTTGCGACGCGGGCGGCAGGGTGTGCGTGTCCATCCATTGCCGCTGCGCGGTGCGAATCGTGTCGATGCGCGCGAGCCAGAGCTGCGTGGACTGGTCATAAAGCGCCAGCACGTTGCGCAGCCAGTAAGGACGGTTCTCGCGCAGCCAGGCCTGCTGGTACAGGTCGCGCGAGAGCGAGTAGCCGTCGCGGAGGTCCTGGCAGTAGCCATTGATCCAGATCAACGCGGAGAGCTCATGCGAGACCTGGCGGCGCTTGTCCGGCTGGTTCTGCATGTCGTAGGCGCGGGCATAGCCTGCGGCAATCTGGTCGGCCAGCTCAAATTTCAGGCCGATGAAATCCATGCGTCGTGCGCCAAGCTCCAGCGCATCCAGCGCCGGGGTTTCACGCAGGTCCTCCGAGTCGCGGGCCTCCTCCACCAGCTCCAGCGCGTTCTCAGCATGGAGCCGCATTTCGCGCAGGACGGGGCGAATCTTGGCGGCGATCACCTGGCCGCGCGGGCTCCAGGGATCGAGCCAGAAGAGACCGTCGCTGCCGTCGCCAACCTTGGCGGTCAGCTTCAGCAGGTCGTGCGCCTGCATCATTTCCAGTTGCGCCTGGTTGATTTTTCCCGTTGTGTCGCCGTGGAAGACCTGGCCATAGCTCTGCTCAAACTGGTTGATGGTGGTCTCGGTTGGGGTGGTGCCGGTGGGCTGCCACGCGGCGGCCGCTCCAAAGAGCACACCGTACCAGTCCATGTCGAAGAGGCCTTCGCCATCGTCATTCCAAACGGTGTTCAGCATGCCGGTGCTGCCGGCGCGCTGTCCGTCGCGGACGAAGCCCACGATATTGTCGAGCGCCATGTTGTTGTTGGGGTAAACGCGGCTCCAGTTGTTCACACCGGGCGCAACCCAGGTTTCCATGCCTGCGTCCGTGTAGGGCCTGATCCAGCGGGCATAACCATCGGGATGGGGATTGTACTCCCAGGCCACGGCGATCAGGTTGCGCTTCATGTCGGGCGGCAGTTGTTTGACGAGATCCGGCGAGCTCATGGCGATGTCGCCCCAGAAGAGCAGGCGGCGGTGGAGCGGCTTCAGCTCGGTGTAAATCTGCTTGAGGAAGTCGATGTAGACTGCGCCCAGACCGCGCGCTTTTACGTCAGCCTGCGTTTGTCCCTGGCCCAGGTCGAAAGTTTCGTCGGCGCCAATGTGCAGGAACGGGCTGGGGAAGACGCTGGCCAGTTCGTCAAACCACTGCTTGATGAGGGGCAGCGAGCCGGGTTGTCCGGGCGCCAGCACGGAGCCGTAGGGCGTTTCCGCCAGCGGGGCGTACTTTTCCCAGAGGAGCACGTGGTGCAGATGGCCGAAGGCCTCCTGCTCGGGAATGATGGTGATATGGTACGGCCTGGCGTAGGCGACAAGCGCGCGCGCATCGGCTTCGGTCATGGCTCCGTCGGGTGGAGCGGGCAGCGGATTGCTGTTGTATTTAAAGGTGTGCTCGAAATAAGGCGAGTAGATGTTGATCTTGTAGGCGGCCAGCGTGCGGACCTGCTTTTTCTGATACTCCAGCGTGGGAACCGGGCCACGGGAAAGGTCGTCATCCTGGCCGCGGTAGCGCATGGCGGGCCAGTCGCGGACGACGACTTCATCGATGGTAGCGGTGCGGCCGGAGCCCTGCACCATCTGCTTAATGGTCTGCATGCCGTAAAAAATGCCTTCGGACGAAGCGGCAATGACGGTCAGGCTTTTGCGGCCGGGCAGCAGGATGTAACCCTCGGCGTTCATGGCCGGGTCAAACTGCAGGTGTGCGGTCTTCAGCTTGTGCTGCGCAGCGGCGGTGTGGAGGCGCAGCAGATCGACCACGAAAGCGCTGCCGGTGGCTGCGGGAATGCCGCGGTCGGCCAGCGTCGAGGTGAGGTCATGCGCGGCAAAAACGTCGTCGGCATTGCCGCCGGGGACGCTGACGCGCAGGCCGGACTCGAGAGAAGCGCTGCCGGTAACGCGGACCTCCCGTGGCATTGGGACGAGGGCGGGCGTGGTTGCGGCGGATGCGCTTGTGGCCAGACAGAACGAAGACGCAAAAAGCGCGGCCAGCAGCAAGCACATGGGAGGACGTAGCGATGATGTCAGATTTTTTCTTGGCATAGTATCGGATCACGCATTGCTCAGCAGGAAGCCTGCCACATACTGCACAGCATAGTTCATTTGAGGCTAAATCGAACACTATTTTGTTCAATTTGGCAAAATAAGGCGAATTTCCAAGTGCATATCGACTCCCTTGCAGCATACACCTGCGCACTATGGTTGCACTATCGCTTTCTTGCAGAGGGTGGGCATGGCTGGGAG
The DNA here is from genome assembly GCA_022736715.1 of Edaphobacter aggregans. Classification (GTDB taxonomy): domain Bacteria; phylum Acidobacteriota; class Terriglobia; order Terriglobales; family Acidobacteriaceae; genus DZDJ01. The sequence continues at coordinate 28,289 of DZDJ01000006.1, read as the reverse complement.
TTGGTGCGAGGTAAAAAAACGAAGCGTTTTCAGAGGGTTATCGGGAACGGCAGATAGAAGAGCGGAAGCGCCAGCCAGTTTTGGAGAAAGGCTGCTACACTGATTCGTTTCGCTGGTAACTGCGGGTGTGGAAATCTGGTTGACCAGCGACGGGAGGGATGCGATGCGTTCAACTATCGAACAGATTCCGACTCAGGCCACGGGTGCCGCTCCAGCAGAAGACTTTATGCCATTGAATGGCACGGATTATGTGGAGTTTTACGTTGGCAACGCGCGGCAGGCGGCGTACTTCTATCGCGCAGCCTTCGGTTTTTCGCTGGTGGCCTACAGCGGGCCGGAGACGGGTGTGCGGGACCGCGCCTCTTACGTGTTGCAGCAGGAGAAAATTCGCCTGGTGCTGACGACGGCGCTGGCACCGGAGCATGCGATTGCAGAGCATGTGCGAGTGCATGGCGATGGCGTGCAGGATGTTGCGTTGTGGGTGGACGATGCGGAGGCTGCCTGGGACGCGGCGGTGGCGCGCGGGGCGCGGTGTGTCCGTCGGCCAGAAACTTTGCAGGATGAGGATGGCGAGGTGCGGTTGGCGGCCATTGCCACTTATGGCGAGACGGTCCACACCTTTGTGGAGCGCCGGAATTACAAAGGCATTTTTATGCCGGGATACAGGGCGGTTGCCGGGCCGGATGTGGTGGCGAGGCCGGTGGGGTTGAAGTATATCGACCACATGGTGGGCAATGTCGGCTGGGGCGAGATGAATCGCTGGGTGGATTTTTACAGTCATGTGATGGGCTTCCGGCTCTTCAGGCATTTTGATGACAAGGACATTTCCACGGAGTATTCGGCGCTGATGTCGAAGGTGATGTCGAATGGGAATGAGCGGGTGAAGTTCCCCATCAACGAACCGGCAGAGGGGAAGCGGAAATCGCAGATAGAAGAGTATCTGGAGTATTACCGTGGCCCGGGCGTGCAGCATATTGCGATGGCGACGGACGACATCATTGATACGGTGGGCCGGTTGCGCAACCAGGGAGTGGAGTTTCTGCAGGTTCCGGGAAGGTATTACGAGGAGTTGCAGGCGCGTGTGGGCAGGATTGACGAGCCGATGGATGCGCTGCGCGAGCTGGGCGTGCTGGTGGACCGCGATGATGAGGGCTACATGCTGCAGATCTTTACCCGTCCGGTAGAGGACAGGCCGACGCTGTTCTACGAGATCATCCAGCGCAAGGGCAGCCGCAGTTTTGGCAAAGGCAACTTCAAGGCGCTGTTTGAGGCGATCGAGCGGGAGCAGGCCTTGCGCGGCAATTTGTAAGTCCATTTTATAGTCTTGAGGTTAAGGGAAGATTAGAGAGGCAATCGGGCAGGATTCTGCCAGGTTGCCTCTTCGTTTTAGAGGCAGATGCTTCTTTTGCAGGGAGAAGCGCTTTCCGCCCGCTTCTGTTGCAATTCCGTGAAAAAGCGATTAAGACTGCATGAATCGGCCCCCCTTTTCTCAATCTATTCACATTGGCTTGTCAACCTGAATGGCAAGCAGTTCGCAATTGCGGCCATTCCAGGCACACGGCAAATTCACTGGTCAGCGATGGCCTGGGGGAAGTGGTGTTGTGTGGCATGCGGCTGGCGGATTGCACAACCAGAACGTGAGAGGCCAAATGAACAGGAATCTGAAGGCGTTTTTAGCGCTGATGCTGGCATGCAGCATCGTACCCGCGCAGGCGCAGACGGGAGCGACCACCGGCACTGCCAAAAGGCACAAGGTGGTTGCCTCAGAGGCGCATTCCAACCAGAAGACCGTGGAAGAACAAATCCAGGAGCTTCGCGGGGAATTTCAACAGCAGATTGACGCGCTGAAGCAGCAGCTTGCGGACCGCGATGAGAAGCTGCAGCAGGCGGAAGACGCAGCGCAGTCGGCAAAGGCGCAGGCGGCGGAGGCTTCCAGCAAGGCAGAGAGCGTCGGCACATCAGTGGGTCAGGATTCGCAGGCGGTTTCCAACCTGCAGAGTGCCGTTAGCGACCTGAAGTCCAACAATGTGAATCTGGTGGAAACGATTCAGAACGGGCAGCAGGAGATCAGGAAGGCGATCGGAAGCCCGGATACGATTCATTACAAGGGCGTCACGCTCTCGCCGGCGGGCAGCTTTATTGAAGCCGCGACAGTTTACCGCAGTGCGGCCACGGGCGGTGGCATCAACACGCCATTCACGGCCATTCCGCTGGAGAACTCGGGACAGGCACAGACGAGCGAGTTCTTCGGGTCCGGTCGTCAGTCGCGTCTCGCGCTTACGGCCATGGGCAAAACGTCCAGCATGGCCATGAAGGCCTACTATGAAATGGACTGGCTCGGCACTGGCATCACCTCCAATAACAACCAGAGCAACAGTTATGTTCTGCGCATGCGCCAGCTCTGGGCCCAGGCTGCGCTCAACAGTGGCTGGATCTTCACCGGCGGCCAGATGTGGTCACTCACTGCAGAAACCACACATGGACTCGATAATGGAACGGAAATTCTTCCCGGCACCATTGACCCGCAATATACCGCGGGTTTTGTATGGAACCGCCAATATGGTTTCCGTGTAACCAAAGACTTTGCCAACAAGTTCTGGCTCGGCGCCTCGGTGGAGAACGATCAGGCTCTTCCCGGCGGCAGCAGCCCAACCAACCAGTTTCTGGGTTCCGCCGGCGTTGGCGGCGGTCTTTATAACCCGACAGCAAACTACTCCTATAATCTTGCGCCGGAACTGGTCGCCAAGGTGGCCTATGAGCCGGGCTGGGGACACTGGGAGCTCTTCGGTGTGGCGCGCTTCTTCCGCAACCGCATTTATCCGGGTGCGCCCGCTTCGTCAGCCGGAGCCTACAATGACTCTGCGGTCGGCGGTGGTATTGGTGGCGGCTTCCGTGTACCGCTTGCCCACAACAAACTCAGCATCGGCCTGAAAGGGCTCTGGGGCGACGGTGTGGGTCGTATGGGCGATTCGACCATTGCGGACTTGACCTTCCACTCGGACGGCCAGATGTCTCTGTTGCACACCTTTTCCGCGCTCAGCACGGTGGAAGCGAACCCGACCAAGCGCCTTAACCTCTACTTCAACTATGGCGGCGACTACGTGGGCCGCGACATCCTGGATGGCGGCAGGTCGGGCTACGGTCTTTACTCTGCCGACATGAGCGGCTGCAATATCGAAGGTCTGCCTGGGGGCAGCTACTCTCCCAGCGGAACCGGCAACTGCAAAGGCAACAACAAGGACGTGCAGGAGTTCACCTCCGGCTACTGGTATAACTTCTATGCTGGTGCGAAAGGACGTCTTCGTCTGGGCATGCAGTACAGCTACTTCGCGCGCAACCTCTGGTCGGGAACTGGTGGCCCGAACAATCCGGATGGAGGAGCAAAAGGTACGGATAATATCTTTGAAACCTCCTTCCGTTACTACGTTCCCTAGGGGTAGTTCTTACGCAGTCTGAAGGGGCCTGTGCAAACGGGTCCCTTCGGACTGCTGACAAAGCATCAAACAAGGCTCTCGTTTTATACGGGGGCCTTTTGTGTTGTGGAGAGATGCTGAAGAAAGTGAAGTTGGGGCAGCAGGAATTCAGGTTAATGCCAAAGTTCCGTGGCAGATGAACACTGTACCTCGGCGGGTAAACGGCGCTCGTGGAGCGCCGTTTCTGTCTTTGGCGTGCGGTGCATTTTCGATTCAGTTCGGCAGGATATTGCGCAGTCCGCGCAGGCGAAGCGCGTAGGCGATCTTGATGACGCCGAAGACGAAGGCATACGCGGCCAGCCAGCCTGCAACCTCTTCCATGGCGGCATTCCGCAGCAGTATAAAAACCACACCGGCAACGACGGAGAGCAGGCCGCCTGCTCCGAACAGGATTTCGTCTCCCAGATGTTTGCGCAGTCTCCAGGCAATGCCGAGCTCGATCAGGCCGATGGAGAACGCGTAAATGGCAGCCAGCAGACTGAGCGAGGTCATGGATGCGGTGAGCGTGATGAAGATGGCGAGGCCCAGCACCGTGCCCAGCGAGCCTTCGGTGACCCAGAGCCACCAGTGCCTGCGGCCATGCTCGCGGGCATTCCATCCGGCACCGAGTTGCAGCAGGCCATTGCAGATGGCGTACAGGCCAAGCAGGCCGACAAAGGCGACGAAGGCCAGCGGCTGCACCAGCACGCTGGCCATGCCATCGCGCAGCAGAAAGGTCACCAGACCAAAGGCGACGGAGAAGAGTCCGCGCACGCAAAAGAGCCACCAACTGGAGGCCAGATCGTTCAGGGTCTGTTCACTGTTGCTCATGGAGGACTCCCGTATCACCCCAAGTCTATCGGGAGTCCCTGCTTTGTGCAGTGATTTTCCAGCGCGGCGGATGCTATGCAATGAGCGACTGGAGCTTCTGTGGCTTGCAGATGGTGAGTGTGCTGCCGTGCATGGTGATGATGCCGTCCCGCCGGAACTGGCCGAGCAGGCGGGTGACGGTTTCGCGGGAGGTCCCTGCGATGCTGGCCAGATCTTCGTGCGTGAGCGGCATGGTAAATTGCAGCGGGTGGTTGTTTTCGTGGCGGGCAGGGTGGTCGCAGGAGGATGTGCGCCCCCACTCCAGCAGGATGTGTGCCACCTTGCCGGCGGCAGAGCCGGAGAGGGCCAGGCGGCGTGCATCGGCCAGCACGGCACGGTAGTCCTGCGCGATGACGAAAGCTGCGCGGCGGCTGCATTCACCGTGGCGGTCGAGAAAACTTAAAAAATCCTGTTGGCGAATGCGTTTGATCTGGGTTGGCTCCAGTGTTTCGGCGGAGGCTTCGTAGGGTTCCTCTGCAATGGCGGCGCTCAGACCCAGCAGGTCTCCGGCAGAGGCGAGCTTGAGGATGAGGATTTTGCCTTCCTCGGAGCTGCAGAAGAGCTTGACCTGTCCGGAGCACAAAATGTAGACGGCCTGAGGGGCGTTGCCTTCGCGAAAAAGCAGGACGCCGCGGGGATGGTGGAAGACTTCGCCAAGCGCGTCGAGATCTGCGAGTGCAACCGGGGAAAGATCGCAGAAGTAGCGTAACTTATGGCTGGTGCAGGCAAGGCAGGAGGCCTCCTGCGGCTTGCCGGAAATGAAGGCCGGACTCTGCATGGTCACGTCCTCGAAAGTTGGTGCTGTGGAAGTAAGGTACTCCCGCAGCACCGGAGTTTACTGCAACAATCAGTCCCGCTGGTCAGGCGCATAACGTCAGCACCGGGCAGGGGGCCTCTGCCATCACCTGATAGGCCGGGCCCTCCAGCAGGTGCGTGGACCAGATGGAAGAGCGATGCGCGGCGAGTACGGCCAGATCGACCTGATTGCATTCAATCAGGTGGCGAATCTCCTTGGCGGGGTCACCGTGCAGCACGCGGGCCTGTGCGTGCCATCCGCTGGTGGCGCTTTTTGGAATGTACTCCTCCAGTGCGGCCTGCAGGCGGGCATCCACCAGTTGCTGGCCGGAAGGCTCGCGCGGACTGCCGGGAGTGACGTGGACCAGGGTGACTTCCGCGCCGGAGTTCTCTGATTCGGCCAGAGAGAAGCTGAAGTTGACGGCCGCGCGGGAGTCCGGGCGAAGATCCGTGGCGCAAAGAATGTTGTGGAAACGCAGCGGATGCGATGGGGGAAGCGGCACGTGCGGGCCAACGGTGAGCACGGCAGTCTTTGCGCGGTGTACGACGGTTTCGGCCGCCGAGCCAAGCACGACGCGCTTGAGCCCATGCGCGCCGCTGGTGCCCATGACGATCAGGTCGGCATCGAGTTCCTGCGCGGCGCGGATGATCTCCGCGGGCGGTTCGCCTTCGCGCACGACGGATTCGACTGCGGAGACCTGGCCCTGTACCTCCCGCATGACGCGCTGCATGCCTTCTTCTGCGCGCTTGCGCAGGGTCTGCATGGCGAGACCGATGGAGGCCTCCGGATTGTAGGCGGTCAGGGTGATGTCCAGAATGTGGACGACCAGCAGTCGGGCGGCGTAGCGGTTTGCCAGAGCAACAGCATAGGCCTGCGCCCTGGTGGAGGATTCGGTGAAGTCGGTGGCCAGCATGATGCGATCTAATTTGGCGGGCAACATGGGAGTTCCTCCTGTGCTCTACTCCACCACCTTAGGTTGCGGACCGCGGGAATTCGGTGATGATGGTCACAGGGCTGAAAACAGAAAAGCAGTAACGGTGCGCAAAGGACGAGAATGTCAGGGCCACCGCTATCAGCGCCGATGGCAGTGGCCTCCGGTTATGCCAGCAAGAGCTGGAGAAATCAGAGCTGTCTCAACGCGTCGTAGACGTAGAAACCGATAATGGCAACGGTCAAGGCTCCGGTCGCACCCCCCAGAATGCGAACGAACGGATCAATTCTGTGGCACTTCTGGACAATTTTGTTCTGTTCCTGATGCTCACTCGACATGCCTTCGGCCAGAAAGAGCTGGTCTTCCTCATAGCGGGTGATGGTTCCACGATAGGCCAGTACAGCCAGAAATGCTGCGGCAAGCACGGCCCATACAATCCATAACAGAGGCACCATGGACATGATGCACCCCTTTCTATCGATCGGGAGCCGGGCCAAGTACCGGGCGGGTCCGCATTGGATGGGCGGGCACGGGGGTAGAAGGTCCGTTTGGGCTGGATATTACTCCTTTTTCTGTGCAACACAACAGAGAAATTTTCGAGCAGGATGGCAGGGGCTGCGGGGATGTATGTCCCCGGCTACTCCGGGGAGCAGAGCAGCACCGGGCGACACAGTGAAGGCTTTGCGGATGCGACAGATTCTGTTGGAATCAGAGCCTGCATCAGCAATGGTGCGGGCACAGTTTGACCTGCAACAGCGCGGCACGACGGCTGGTTTGCGCGGAGTTCACAATGCTGGAAGGGGTGTGGGGTGGGGCAGCGGCACCGGCGGGATGGGGTTGCGCACGGATGCGGTGCCGCGCTGAAGATTCGATGAATCGCAGCAGGTGCATGGGCATCTAACTTGGTATTCCGGAAGAGAATATTCGCAGGACAGATGGGGGAACAATGGCTGCAAATCAAGGTAGGGTTGCTCTGATTACCGGAGCGAACAAGGGAATAGGTCTGGAAACGGCGCGCCAGTTGGGCAAACTGGGCATTGCGGTGCTGGTGGGTGCCCGCGATGCGGCCAAGGGTGAAGAAGCGGCAGCGAAGCTGAGAACGGAAGATGGTATTACGGCGCACGCGGTAAAGCTGGACGTGACGAACTTTGCGGATCACGTTGCAGTGAAGGACTTTATTGAACGGCAGTTTGGCAAACTGGACATCCTGGTGAACAATGCGGGCATTGCGATTGACGAAGGTGGCTGGGAGGGCAACTTCACCAGCACCACATCGCAGGAAGTGCTGCAGCGGACCTTCAACACCAACTTCTTTGCGCTGGTTGCGCTGACGCAGACACTGCTGCCGCTGATTCGCAAGAGTGATGCCGGACGCATTGTGAACCTGTCGAGCATTCTGGGTTCGCTGACGCTGCACTCGTCTCCAGATTCGCCGATTTATGCCGCCAAGAAGTTTGCCTACGACGCCTCCAAAACGGCGTTGAACGCATTCACAATCCATCTGGCGCATGAGTTGAAGGAGACGCCGGTCAAGGTGAACTCTGCGCATCCGGGCTGGGTGAAGACCGACATGGGCACAGATGCTGCGCCGATGGAAGTGCCGGATGGCGCAAAGACCTCGGTTGAACTGGCCACGCTGGCGGCTGATGGGCCGACGGGCGGATATTTTCATCTGGGCAAGCCGCTGCCCTGGTAAGGCATTCCTGAGCGGCGTGCGGTGCTCTGTTGCAGAAGAGCATCGCACGCTGTTTCTGTTGAGTGCTGGCGTGGGTTGCAGGCTGTTGCGCGTTTATTGCGGCATGGGCCTGTCGGTGATGAGCGCTTTGCCGGAGAGCTCTTGGAGGAGGTACTGGCGATTGCCCAGCAGCGCATCCACCTGATCGCGCTTTTCCAGGGGAACAAACATCAGCTTGCGCGGGCCTTTGCCCCAGGTGTCGAGCAGGTTCTGGTTGGTGAGGAAGATGTGCGGCGCATCGGTGTAGGTGGAGCCCCAGATCATGGAGCTGCTGCGGCCGTTGACCAGATCGACGACGCGCCCGGTATAGAACGGGATGGACGAGCCGTAGGACTGGTCGCCATATAGGTAGATGACATCGCTGGCTCCGGCGGTGCCAGGCTTTGTCAGGCGATTAATGGTCTGCGCGAAGGCCTGCGAAGAGAGCATCGGGCCAAAGCGGGCGAGTGCGATATGCGCAGCGATCAGGAAGAGGGCGCTGGTGAGCGCGACGGCCACGGTGCTGGCGAAATCGCGACGGCGCGCGCGCAGCCGCCATGCGATCCAGGGGCCGAGCGCGAAGGCGATCAGGGCCAGTGCGGCGGGCAGGCGTAGTGCGGCGAAGGAGCGGCCGGTGAGGTCAAAGAAGTGTGACATCGAGAGCGTGTAGTCGCCTACACCGCGATGCGCGAGCAGCGAACCGATGTCGGGTTCAAAGGGCAGATGGCGCGCTGTCCAGAGTCCATAGGCCAGCGCAATGGCGACGCCGATGCCGATGATGGCGTAGAAGGCATGTGCGCCGGTCAACCAGCGGCTGGGGCGGGTCTCTTTGCTGGAGTTCCGCTCTGCGCGCGCCAGTGCGGCCGCGGTGAGCACCAGCAGCGGCAGATAGGCTGGAAAGGTGTAGTACTCCTGATTGGTGGAGATGGAAAAGAAGACCAGAACTACGGCTGCATAAATACTGAGCAGCAGTGTGGATTTTCCGGTGAAGTCCAGGTTGCGCAGGCGTTGCAGCATGGGAACCTGGGTTGCGTGGAACAGCTTCCAGCGCTGCCATGCCTGTTGGAGCGCAACAGGGAAGAACAGACTCCAGGGAAAGAGCCAGACCAGATGCAGGCTCCAGAAGAGGTAGCCGGGCAGCTTGTTGTAGTCCACCGGATAGCGCTTGCCGAGGAAGCGCAGCACGTGCTCATTGATGAAGTAGAACCAGAAGAAGCCGTAGTGGTTGCCGTAGGTGGGGATGGGGCCGGGATGACCCTCAGTAGGATTGCGCAGGCCAGCCAGGATGTGCCACGGCGCAGCCAGAATAAGGAAGAGCAACAGCCCGGAAAATGGGCGAAGTTCGCGCCAGCGGTGCCACTCGCCGGTGAGCCAGAGATAGATGATGACAGAGCCGATGAAAAAGACAGGAGCAACCAGCCCTTTGGTGAGCACGGCGCAGGCCAGTGCCACGTAGATGCCATAGAGGAGCGGCGTGCTTTGCAATTCCAGGCCAAGCAGGAAGCAGTAGAGCGACACGCCAAGGAAGAGCGTGAGCACAACGTCTGGAATGAAGTAGCGCGTAAACAGGAAGACGCCGACAGAGGTGAGCACACCCAGCGCGGCATAAGTAGCGGCGCGTTCGCCATACGCACGTCTTGCCCAGGCGCGGGCCAGCAGGGCCAGCAGCAGCACAGCGATGGCGATGGGCAGATGCGTGGCAAAGACGTTGAATCCGAAGAGGTGGTAATCGATGGCGGTGACCCAGTAGGGCAGCGGCGGCTTTTCCAGATAGCGGATGCCGTTGACGTAGAGGGTGACCCAGTCTCCGGTGACGGCCATGTGGCGCGCGGCATCGGCGTGGGTGGCGTCGGCATCATCGAGCAGTGGGGGAGAAAAAAGCGAACAGAAGTAGACCGCGATGAAGAGGAGCGTCAGCAGAATGGAAGCATTACGGCGGGAATGGGCGGCATCTATATCGTTCGCCGGGGACTGTGTATGCAATGAGCGAATGGCCATGATGAAATCAACTGATTAAAGCATATCAGCCGCACTCTTCCCGTGCAGGTTGTGTGGCCTATACTCGCTCGCGGCGGACAAAAAAGCTGATGTTGGCTCCGGTGACGGAGCTGCGTCCGATCCAGAGAAACATGGCGGTCCACAGCAACTGGATGGCAATCAGTAACACAGGCGAGGCGAAGATGGCGAGTCCACGGGCCATCTGCGGAGTGGCGGCGGCTGTGGTCGAGAGTTGTAATATGGCGTGGACAGCGGGAAGCTGCAGCAGCACAACCACGGCAACGGTATAGGCGAGGCCGATGAGGCTCATGCGCTGGTAGATGGAGAAGCGGTGCGTGCCGCGAAAGTCTGCGCGGAGGAATTCTGAATACGCGCGCCAGGCCTGCGTGACCGTGATGGCCAGCAGCAGCGCCCAGGCGGGGTGATTGCTGAAGAAGAGCGCGGTAGCGGCGATGCCGGTGGCGCAGTAGAGCACGGCGGTGATGGCCTGTACGGGCAACAGCGGCTCGCCGGCCAGTCGGGATTCGTAGGCGGTCTTCTTGGTTTCGCCTTCGAAGATGAGTGCGTAGCTGGCCAGAAAGCGCACGAGCGGGTTGGACATGATGCGCGCCTGGCGAACGGGCATGCCGTAACAACAACCGAAACTGAGGCAGGCGAGGCGTCCGAAGCCTTCGCCGAAGGTGTAGGCAATGGCGGAGGCGGCGAGCATGGGCAGCACGGCAAAGCTGACTGCGGCCGATGGCGCAACAATGGGCAGCAGGATTTTTGCGGTGACAAACAAGGGCGGCATCAGAAGGATGCCAAGGAAAGACGCGCCGCCGATGGTGAAGGTGTGGCGCTTTTTTTCAACAATGCGTGCAATCAGTTTGGATGCGGGGGCGCAGATGCCGAGCGTGATGGCGAGTAGCGTGCCGCTGATGCGCGGAGCAATGCCCGCAGAAGCGGCGAGCAGCAGCACCAGTACGGAGCCGAAGGCATACGCGGAGGCTGAGAAAAAACCGTAGTAGGTGAGGTTCAGCGCGTCCCAGTGACCATCGGCGCGTTTATGCAGCGGCACGGCGGCCATCATCTGCCAGCGCTCCTGCGGCAGGGTGCGGATGCCCCAGGTGAGCACGCCGGCGCTGAAGACGGTGAGCAGGACGAGAAAGATCAGATTGGCCATAGTCATCTCCCCTTACAAAGACAAAGCTGCTTCCAGTTGCTGGTTCGGCTGCATGGATGTGTTGGCGGCACAGATTGCTGTTGCCAGTGGCGAGCGGACGGCCACGTCGACTTCCACCATGCGCTGCCCGTATCCCTGACTGAAGCGGCTGATGGCTTGTGTGTTTTGCGCATAACGAAGCAGGTCTTCAGCAAACTGAATGCGGCCGGGCTGAAAGAGCAGAACCACGGTGGAGGAGCCGGGGCGAAAGAGTGCTTTGGGCTGACCGCGTTCGACGAACATGCCCGGCGCGAGCGGCTGCGGGTCATCATAGCGAGTGGCGCTGTAGCGCTGCTCGATGCGGCCCACCATGAGCGCGACGACCTCGACCATGGCCACCAGTCCGCACTGGCTTCCGCTTGCCACGTCGGTGTCGAAAACGGTGACGATGCGGCGGTTTTTGGAATATGGAGTGATGAGCTGGACGATGGCCGATGGATTGCACGAGTGGTAGCGGCCCTCCAAAGCGTAGATGGCCTTCACTTCGCCGGAGACGGGCGTGTGTGTCCAGTGATATTTCTCCGGCGTGAGGCGGAAGAGCGCGAAGTCCGCGTGTTGAAAATGGGGTGTCCACGCAGGGCCAACCAGTTCGTCGAGATCAAAGAATTTGTTTTTGATGTAGAGCTGGCGGGGCAGTGCATTCTTACTTTCTGTGCGCAGCGTGCCGAGCAGCAGGCGCGCATCGGCGGCGCACACGATGTTGTGCGCTTCCGGTGGCATCGTGCGGCACTCCCAGTAGCGGATCTGGCGCTCGAAGATGTCGCGGACGGTAGTCAGTTCAGAACGGGGCAGGAGGGCTTCGTCGAAGTCGACACCCCAGGCGTTGAGAAATCCCAGTGTGCCAGCAGCGCGCGCGGAGAGCAGATTGTCGTAGTTGAGATGGCCCAGAGCGCGGGAGAGCCAGCGGCTGGAGGCGATGCGATGCAGGAGCGGCGCATTTTCCAGCGTGGGCGAATAGAGATGGTGAATGATGGCGTCGCTGGTGAGCAACTCCGTGCGCACGCCGCCGGTTGCACGGTCAACGAATTGGTGTGGAGTTGGCGGCATGATGGCTGGGAGTGTCTTCCTGGTTTGCGGTGCTGGCCCCCGTGGCAGAGAGCACTGCCGGAGCTGTGTTGCGCTGCGCATGCCAGATGAGAACCAGGCAGAGCGAGAGCAGCACGGAGATTTCATATTCACCGAGCGTGTCTGCTTCAATGGAGACGAGTACCTGCTGCAGGAAGCGGCGCGGATCTTGTACGCGCACGCCGCCGATCATCATTTGCCGCAACTCCTGGTCGCCAGCGTCGATGCGGTCGAGCAGGTCGTGGAAGTCCTGGCTGAAGAGGACGAAGGCCTCCTGCAACTGGCGGTGATAGAGCGCGTCACGGTAGTAGTGCTCGGCGGCGAGGTTGAACTCCCCGGCTGGCTGCTGCATGGTTTTCTGCCGCAGCTGGAGATTTGTATTGCGGCTGCTGTGCGCGGAAAGCCCGCTGTGGCGCAGAATGCCGCGCGTGATGCGTTCGGCTGCGGTAAGGCTGGCATCTTCCAGGCGCGCATTCAGGTCTTCCAGTAGCGGCTGCATGCCAAGACGCTCGATGGTGGCGGCACAGTCCTGCTGCAACACATGTACCAGCGCGGACTGGTACTCGTGGATGGGGACGCGCATGAGGCCGGAGTGGCGGTGGCTGAGGCGGACATTTTTGACGAGCAGCAGCAGGCGGTGCAACAGATTGTTGCGGGAGTTGACACGAACATAGAAGGCGGGCAGCCCGGCGGCGGCGAAGAAGAGGCCAGCGCGGCGCTCGCTTTCGCTGGTGGGGTCGTCGGGAATGTCGGCATGGGTAACCGTGCCGGAGAGTGCCCATTGCCATGCAACGGCGAGCACCAGCTGCTGCAGGTTGACGGCGCTGGCCATGTCGCGTTCGAAGCCGGGGAAGAGGCTGTAAAGACGGCCTTCGAAGCCTGCATAGCCGGAGCGGGAAATTTCGCGCAGGCGGCCGGGAAGATAGAGTGCGAGCCGTGAGTCCAGAATGCCGAGCTGGTCGAGTTCTGCTTTCAGGCGCTCCACATTGCCGTGGGACCCATCGAGCGCTGAGGTGCGTTGCGTGGCCAGCCACGCAACGGGATAGCTGAGCAGGCGGAAGTCGGGGACGAAATCTCCGCGCAGATGAAAGAGCCGCGCAAGCAGCGCATCCAGCGCGCGCGGACCATAGGGCGTGATGGGCTGGCCGAGTTTTTTGATGCCGAAGGCGCGCAGATGCGCTTTCTCTCTCCATTCGCGCCAGAAGAGGCGGAGATGGGAGAAGTCCATCTCATGCGGTGTGAAGGTGAGCAGGCGTTCGGGGTGAAAATCGGCAAAGCTGAGGCGGTAGGGGGCGGCGCTGAAGAGTCCGGCAAAGAGGGGCAGGAAGTGCTCGTAGATTTTCAGCGTCAGGTCGCCGAGTTGCTTTTCCATTTGCGGCGCTGGCGCGGCACTGCCTTGAAATGCCGCGGTAAGACATCGGCTGCCGAAGGTGATATGCGTACCGTTGTTGGAAAGGGAAACGCTGGAGGTGGATGGCAGCACGATGAGGTCGTTGGCAATCAGTCCGGCCTCGCGCAGCTTGCCCAGTGCGTTGAGCTGGCTGCGCGTGAGCACCTGGTGGCACAGGTGCATGTAGTCGCGTTTGGCTTCGCCATCTTCCCAGCCGGAGAGGCATGGACTGACAAAGAGCTCGCGATAGAAAGAGTCCGAGAGGATGTGCGAAAGCTGCGATTGCCGCACGGGGGGCGTTGGCGAGAAGCTGATGGTGGCCTGTTGGCCGTGCTCCACCAATCCAAAGGAAAGATTGGCCCAGCGCAGCAGCAGATGCGTGAAGAGGAAGCGCAGTGCGGCTTCGTGCGCGACGGCGGAGCCAAGATGGCCGGCTGGTTGCGGCTGCACCACATAGAACGACGTGACTTCGGGGGAGCAGTTGTCGTTGGCGTAGTGGTGCATCAACTGCTGCGCCAGCGTGCGCAGGGTTCCGGGCAGCGCGTGCTGCCGGCTAATGGCATCGGCCAGCGCCAGCTTGAGCAGATAGCTGACCGGAACGCGAATCCAGGGCTCGCCATCGTGCAGGAAGTGGAAACGCTCGGCATCGGAGCGGCGATGGGTTTGTGTCTGCGGAGTATTTGCCGCGGCGCTGCGCAGGTCGTGCTCCAGCACGGCGGTTGCCTGCGGGCCAAGCCGCTTGGCAGGGAAGCGCACCCAGCTGTTGTCCCAGGCAGATTGCTGGTGCGAGCGCGTTTCCGAAAGAAAGGACTCCAGGTCGTCCAGAATGCGGCGCGGGGACTCGCCGCGCGCGCTGCGCTGGGAGATGTTTTCATAGAAGCGCGACTGCTCGATGGCGAGCGGAAGATCGCACTGGCCGCGCGCGCCCAGAACGCAGGCCTGCAATTCATTCTCTGTGCCAGCGGTGGTGTCTTCCGGAGCATAAGGAAAGCCGGAAATTTCCAGTGCAGAATGTTTGGCGGCAGAGGGTTGCGCGGCCAGCGGAAGATGGCTTTTAGCGGAAGTTGCCAAAGGCCCACCCCAGACAAAGAACCGGCACAGAGAACAGGCTGTCGTCGTTCGTGAGAATCAAAGCCATGTGCAGTCTTAGCTGGTAGTATCTGCGCTTCCTGTTAGCGGAAGATTGCACGGTCGTGAACATGGGATGAATTCCCGGCGAGGGACAACCTGAGTCAACCCGCTAAGACCAACTGCATCGGCGGTCGTATTGATCCGGCCCTATGAGGTGAGACTTACCTGTCCCGCGCTATAGCGGTTTTCCAGTTGGTGTAGAGGGAACGTGATGCCCTGAAACGGCTTTTTTCTCAAGAAAAAGCCGTCCTGCATATTCCTGGAAACTCCACGAAAACTGGAAAACCGCTATAGCTACAAAAACAAAGGCGTGGCGGGGGTGGGGCCCCGGAGATGGTTTATCCATTTGGGCCGGATCAATAAGTCAAAAGCAGAGTTACTGTGAGGTGTACGCATTTTTGCAGGGAGTGCCAACCGCCTCTCCCTGCTGGTCGCGCCGGCTCAGGGCCTGCGGCTTCGTCTTATTCTCTCTGCTTTTGCTTTAGCGGCTGTGGCGATATACGAGGTCGAGCAGCTCGCCGTACATCTTCTCAGCACTGATGTCGTCTTTGCGGATGGCGTCGGCGGCGCAGTGGCGGAGATGGTTGTGCATGAGTTCGCGGCTCAGGCCGCGCAGTGCCTGCTCGACGGAGGTGATCTGCGACAGGATGTCGGCGCAGTAGCGCTCCTGCTCCACCATTTTTTTCAGCCCGCGCACCTGGCCCTCAATGCGGTTGAGGCGGCGCTGCGCGGAGGCCTTGATTTCCGCATCGACACCGGCAGATTTTCCGCCGGGGCCGATGTGCTCTCCGCAGCCGCAGAGCGTCGGCTGCGGCCCTGCGGCTGCGCTGGTAGTGGATTTGCTGCGGCGCGTGCTCATAGCGGGTTGTACCTCCGCAGGCGAAGACTGTTCAACAGGACGCTGGTGGAGCTGAGCGCCATAGCGGCGCTGGCGATCACCGGGCTCAGCAGAATGCCGAATGCGGGATAAAGCACCCCGGCTGCAACGGGGATGCCGATGACGTTGTAGCCAAGGGCCCAGCCCAGGTTCTGCCGCATCACGTGGACGGTCTGGCGAGCGACCTGGATTGCCGTTGCGATGGAGGCGATGTCGCCGTGGAGCAGCACGATGTCTCCCGCTTCGCGCGCCATGTCGGTTCCGGTGCCCATGGCGAGGCCAGCGTCGGCCTGCGCCAGAGCGGCCGCATCGTTGACGCCGTCGCCGGCCATGGCGACGCGATGCCCCTGCTGTTGCATCTGGCGGACCACGGTCAACTTGTCCTGCGGCAACAGCCCGGCATGCACGGTAGCAATGCCTGCCTCGGCAGCAATGGCCTGGGCCGCAGCGGGTGTGTCGCCGGTAAGCATGTGGATGCTGAGTCCCATGCCGCTCAGTTTTTGCAGAGTGGCTTTGGCGTTCTGCCGCAGCGTGTCCTGCGCGGCGAAGGTGGCTATGTGTCGGCCGTCGATGGCCATGTGCAGCAAAGTAGCGCTGGGATGGGCGCTGAGTTCCTTGAGCGGCAGATGCAGTTCTGCAAAGAGGGCTGCATTGCCAAGGGCGACGGCTTTGCCATCAACATTTCCAACGACGCCTTTGCCGGGAATGGCGCGCAGATCCTGCACGGCAGGCAGGGTGGTGGTTTCCAGACCCTGCGCTTTGGCATAGGCGACGACAGCGGCAGCCAAAGGATGTTCGGAGCGCTGCTCCACTGCCGCGGCGATGCGGAGCAGCTCGCTTTGCGGCCAGGCGCTGTCGGGTGCTGCAAATACGGCGGCAATGCGGGGCCTGCCTTCGGTGAGTGTCCCGGTTTTGTCGAAGGCAATGCTGTCGACGCGTGCGAGCCGCTCCAGCGCGTCACCGCCTTTTACCAAAATGCCAAGTTGCGCCGCGCGGCCAATGGAAACGGTGAGCGCCGCGGGAACGGCAAGGCCCATGGCGCAAGGACAGGCGATGACGAGCACCGCTACAGCAATGGCAAAGGCGCGGCCGACTGCGTTGGCCATGCTGCCGGAGTGGTCCAATGCAATCCACGCAAAAAAAGTGAGAATGGCCAGCCCCAGCACGCTGGGAACAAAGACGGCGCTGACGCGGTCCGCCAGTTGCTGCATGGGAGCTTTGGAGGATTGTGCCTGCTCCATCAGCCGGACCATTTGCGCCAGCACACTGTGCGAGCCGACGGCGGTGGCGCGGAATTCCAGCGTGCCATCGAAGTTGATGGAGCCGCCAATGACGCTGTCGCCAGCGGATTTGCTGACGGGCAGCGATTCGCCGGTGAGCAGCGACTCATCCACGCTGCTGTTGCCGCTGGTGATGATGCCGTCGACGGCGATGCGCTCGCCGGGGCGCGCGATGACAACATCGCCGGAGGCAACCTGCGCCAGCGGAATCTCCTGCTCGCGGCCCTCGCGCAGGATGCGCACGGTGGATGGCTGCATGGCCGCAAAGGAGCGCAATGCGTCCATGGTGCGGCGGCGGGCGCGGGTGTCCAGCACGTTGCCGATGAGCAGAAAGGCGAGGATGAGGATGACGGCCTCAAAGTAGACATCGGCTGAAAGACCATGATGCGCGAAAAAGCCAGGCGCAAGCGTGGCCGTGGCGGAGTAAAGAAATGCGGCCCCGGTGCCGAGCGCCACCAGCGTGTTCATGTTGCTGCTGCGGTGCTTCGCCGCCTGCCATGCGCGGCGATAGATGTGGCCTCCGGCCCAGAGCATCACAACAGCAGTGAGCGCCAGCAGCGACCAGCGCAGCGGCAGGAGCGGAATGGCCATCAGGATGGGCAGGTGGTGCATGAGAGGCGCCAGCAGTTGATTGACCCAGCGCAGGAAAGGATCGCTGGTATGGCCGGTGGCCATCAGCGGCATGGAGACGATCATGGCAAACACGCCTGCGGCCAGCGCAAAGCCTGCCTTCCACGGCAGTCGAGTGTCCTCGTCCCCGTGGTTGTGGGTTTCGTGCGCGTGTTCTGCGTGCTGCGCGGGCAGGGTGGCTTCGTAGCCGGCATCGTGTACGGCGGCCACCAGACGATCGGGAAGGGTGTCATCCGGATGGAAGACGACGTGTGCGGTGTTGGCCAGCAGGTTGACGCTGGCCTCGGTTACACCGGGCGTGGCGCGCAAGGCCTTTTCCACGTGAATCTGGCAGGCGGCGCAACTCATGCCGGTGACGGGGAAGGTGAGCTCCTGTGTGTCTGGCTGCTTTTCTTCGTGATGCAGATGCGTGGCAGCCATGTTCAGCCCTCCACGTGTGCTGTGTATCCTGCCTTGTTCACAGCGTTGAGAACGGTTTCGGACGTGATGGCATCGCCGCTGACACGGGCTGCGCCGACGCGGACCTCCTCAACTTGGATGCCGGGAACAGCGTTCAATGCCTGATCGACACGGCGGACGCAGGCGCCGCAGTGCATGCCGTCAATCTTGAGGTGCAGTGTGCTCATATAGATATACCCCCTATATCTATAATGCGCCGTTGAGGCGGGCGGTTGCAAGCACAGGAAAAGGTGATCAGCTCTGCGGCCCTGCTCCGTCGGGCAGAAAGCGGTAGCCGACGCCGCGAACGGTAAGCAAATGAACTGGTTGCGAGGGGTTGTCTTCCAGGTAACGGCGCAGGCGCACGATGAAGTTGTCGATGGCGCGCGTGTCGGTGTCCTCGTGCACGCGCCAGACCTGCTCCAGAATCTCTTTGCGGGAGACGATGCGGCCAGCGTGCTGCACCAGGTGGCGCAACAGGTCAGCCTCCATCAACGTCAGATGGATGGTCTTGCCGGGGGCGCGCAGTTCGAGCGCTGCGAAGTCGATGGTGCGGTTGGCAAAGGTAAAGCTGTCACTGGGGATTTGTGGCTCCGGCTCCAGCTTTTCTTCTGCCGGAGTGCCGGCGCGATGCCAGTGCATTCTGCGCAGCAGGCCTTTGAGCCGCGCCAGCAGAATGGAGAGATCGAATGGTTTGTTCAGGTAGTCATCGACACCGGCATCAAAGCCCTGCAGAATGTCTTCCGGGCGGCCGCGCGCAGTGAGCATCAGCACAGGAACGTAGTTCTGCGCGGCGCGCAATTCCTGCACGATGGAGAAACCATCGCGGCTGGGGAGCATGACGTCCAGAATGATGGCGTCGACAGGTTCCGTGCCAGCCAGCAGCCATTGCAGGGCGGCCTCCCCATCGGCCTCGTGGTGCACGCGATAGCCTTCTGCTTCCAGATTGAAGATCAACCCCTGGGCAAGATGCTCTTCATCTTCAACGACCACAATGGATGTTTGCGTGCTCATGCGCCGGCCTTGCTGGGAATGCTGGATGTGGTGCTGGTGGCGGCTGTGGGCAGGATGAGGCGCGGCAGTTGCAGGGTGATGATGGCGCCGTGGCCCAGGCCATCGCTTTGCGCGCGGGCATCGCCGCCGTGCTGGCGGGCAATGGAGCGTACCAGGAAAAGTCCCAGGCCGGTGCCTTTCAGCTTGAGCACGCTGCGGCTGGGTACACGATAGAAGCGTTTGAAGATGCGCTTCAGATGCGCCGCCGGAATGCCCATGCCGGTGTCCGTGATGCTGAGCATCACCCAGGCGTCGTGCTCGACGGCGAGTTTGACATGGATATGCACGCCGTTGACGGAGTATTTCACGGCGTTGTCGAGCACATTCAGCACCGCGGAGCGGAGATCGGCCGGGTTGCCCTGGATCAACAACCGGCTGGGATCGGATGGTATTTCCACGGCAATGGCCTGCTCTTCCAGGTGGTGCCGCCGCCGCGTGATGGCAACGCAATCATGGACGAGCGTGGCCATGTCGACACGGATGCGCGCCTGATCGCGCTTGCGCTGGCCAACTTCGCCCGCTTTCAGCACCTGCTCGACGGTGGCCAGCAGACGGTCGCTGTCTGCCAGCATGATGCGATAGAACTCCTGCCGCTGGGCCTCTTCGACCGGCCGCCGCTGCAACGTTTCCAGATAGAGCCGGATGGAGGCGATGGGCGTTTTCAGCTCATGCGTGACGGCGTTCAAAAAACTGTCCTGCTTCTCATTCCGGCGGATTTCACGGACCAGAAAGATGGTGTTCAGAATAAGGCCGGCGATGAGCAGGCTGAAGAAGATGATGCCCAGGACGAGCGGAACAATCTCACGCCAGTGCAGGACCCAAGTGATGTTCAGGGTGAGCGCCAGCACCACCAGGCAAGCGCCCAGCGTGATGAAGAAGGCAGTGGCTCCGCGACGGTGTGGGAAGTTCATGGCAACTTACTATTGTGCGCCGCAAAGAGCGGTAAAACAACAACGCCCGCCATTCTGCTGCTGCTGGCGGACGTTGCTGGATTGCTGTATGGCGGAGATGGCGCGGCTACATGCCTGCGGGCCTGGGATTTTGCGGATCAAACTGGGCAACCTGTACCTTTTTGGCCAGACCGATCTTCTCCAGCAGCCAGATGCCGTAGTAGTTTGGATCGAACTCATACCAGGCCAGTCCATGGCGGGCCGAGACCGGGTGCGCATGGTGGTTGTTGTGCCAGCCTTCGCCGCCAGTGAGCAATGCAACCCACCAGTTGTTGCGGGAGTCGTCGCGTGTCTCAAAGCGGCGCTGCCCCCACAGATGCGTGGCAGAGTTCACCAGCCAGGTGGCATGCAGACCCAGGGTGACGCGCAGGAAGATGCCCCACAGAACCATGGACCAGCCGCCAACAGCCAGCAGGAGAAGGCCAACCGTGGTCAGCGGAACCCAGTGGTATTTGCTGAGCCAGACGTAGAAGCGGTCCCTGGTGAGGTCTGGCGCGTAGCGGCCCAGCAGGGCCGTTTCCGAGTGCATGGCGCGGCCGGAAATAATCCAGCCGACGTGGGCCCAGTAGGTGCCGTCATGCGGCGTATGCGGATCGCCCTCGTGGTCGCTGTGCTGGTGGTGCACACGATGCGTGGCCACCCAGAAGACCGGGCCACCTTCCAGAGCAAGCGTGCCGCAGACGGCCAGGAAATACTCCAGCCACTTGGGGACGCGATAGCCGCGGTGCGTCAGCAGGCGGTGGTAACCCATGCCGATGCCCATGTTGATGGAAAAAAAGTACAGCACTGCGGCGACCAGCAGGTTTTGCCAACTGAAGAAAAAGAGTGCTGCAATGGCTCCGATATGGAAGACGGCCATGAAGAAGGCCGTGATGACGTTCAACTGGCCTTTCTGCGCGGCCCGGCCCATGCGGATTTCGGTCCGCGCGCGGGGAGAGCTGGCTGCGGGGATGTCCGTGAGCTGGGAGGGCGTGGTGCGAATTGTGAGCTTTTTGGGCTCTGCTGTTTCTACAGGCGTCATGGGTGCTTTTCCAGTTACTGTAAGTTGCTTGCTCTATCGACAAACTATCAGCGATAGGGCCTGGGTGTGTGTAAGAGTTTTGTAATCCCGATTGCCTCCAGCAAAAAGGGCGCGCCGCGCAGGCGCACCCTTTTGAAGCAGGTGGTTTCCGGATCAGCCGATGAAGTCGACCTTTGCGGCGTGGGGGATGATGCCGCGCTCGTGTCCCATGGCCAGCAGCTTGCGGATGGCCTCTTTGCCGTCGTCGCCATAGTTCAGCGTGCGCTCATTTACATACATGCCAACGAAGCGGTTGGCCAGGGACGGATCCAGATCGCGGGCAAACTGCATGGCGTACTCCAGGGCCTCTTCGCGGTGGTCGAGCGCGTGCTGGATGCTGTCGCGCAGGGCCTGCGTAGTGACCTTCATCACCTCTTCGCCCAGAGAGCGGCGGATGGCGTTGCCGCCGAGCGGCAGCGGCAGGCCGGTCTCCTCGCGCCACCACTGGCCCAGGTCTATGAACTTCTGCAGGCCGTCGTTGGCGTAGGTCAACTGGCCCTCGTGAATAATGAGTCCGGCAGCGTACTCTCCGGCAGCGACGGCGGGGATAATCCGGTCAAAGGGGACAACGGCGGTTTCAATCTCCGGCGCATAGAGCTTGAGCGCCAGGTAGGCCGTGGTCAGTGTTCCGGGTACGGCTACGCGAACTTTCTTCAACTCGTCGAGTGTGAACTTGCGTGGCGCAACGATCATAGGGCCGTAACCCTCGCCTACGCTGCCGCCACAGGACATCAGCGCATAGTTGTCCTGCAGGTATGGATAGGCGTGGAAGGAGATGGCCGTCACATCGTAGAAGGCCTCGTCCAGCGCCTTGCGGTTCAGGGTTTCAATGTCCGTCAATGTGTGGGTGAACTTGTAGCCGGGCACGCGCACCTTGTTGGTGGCCAGACCATAAAACATGAATGCGTCGTCGGAGTCTGGACTATGTGCGATGTTGATTTCTCGGAGTGGGGCACTGGTGTCGGCTGTTGTGCGTGTCATAGCGTTTTGTTCCTTCGATCCTTCTGTAGCGAGTTCTATCTTAACTTCCTTCAAGGCAGTCGGGAGATGCTTTTGACAACCTCGATTGCACGCAACCAGACGTTCGTAACGTTCGGCGGTTACGCAGAGACGGGTTGGCTGTTCTCTTTGGTGTTGATTCGATAACAGCGAAAATGGAGCAGCTTTCCAGCTTTGGTACGGTGCGGTTCTGGGGCCGCTTAGCTTTTACGCCAGCGCTGCACGGAAACGGCCGCAGCAGCGGCTGCGCTGATCTTGATGACTTCTCCTGGCAGGAACGGCGCTACAGCCGCCGCCCATACCGTTTGTGCGCCGGAATGCGTCAGCAGGGCCAGCCATCCGGCGCCCATGCTCAGCATTGCAACAGAGGCTGCGGTTCCGGCAGCCAGTGCGGCCACAAAGGCCGGTTTGGTGCTGCGCAGATGCTTGTAGGTGAAACCAGCCAGTGCGGCGGCAAAGGGGTACGAAAGCAGATAGCCAGCGGTGGGGCCAGTCAACTGGGCCAATCCGCCCGGTCCCTGTGGATTGAAGACCGGCAGTCCGATGGCGCCTTCTGCCAGATACAGCGCCAGCGCAGCAAAGCCTGCGCGAGGGCCAAGCACCAGCCCAACCAGCACCACGGCAAAGGTCTGCAGGGTGAGCGGAACCGGGGTGAAGAACAGCGGAATGGCGACATGGGCGCAGGCTGCCACCAGCAGCGTGGCGCCGATCACGACCAGGACGCGGTTAGCGAGCGAATGGCTGCTGCTGATTTCCTGAGTACGGCTGGCGGTCATGGTCTGCATTGCGGGTTTCCTCTCAATCCTTTATCGCTCTGGCGATATTGTTGCCGAAGCGCTTGCCACTGCTTCGGAATGCGGTTCCAGATCACGGAATGGCAGATGCTCGTCTCCCTTTGCGTGGGGAGCAGTGGCCTGCTTCTGGCGATGGACATGCCGGGTAATGGCAAAGGTGGCCCAGAGCAGCGCACACAGGCAAAGCACGAAGATGGCAAATAAGATTCTCATGCCGGGTGAACATCCTTAAAGATAACAAATCCCCGCCCTTTGAGGGTGGCCGGCCGCAAGTGTCTATTCCGGAAGCAGCGCTTCCCGCAGCCAGTGCAGGTAGGGCGCGCTGCCGCCAGCTACGGGAAGCACCAGGAATTCGGGCAGTTCGTAGCTGTGCAGTTCATGAATTTTCTGTTGCAGGGCGGGCAGAAGAGGCTCCCCCGTTTTGATGAGGAGCAGAACTTCCTCTGCCTGCTCTACCTGGCCCTGCCAGCGGTAGACGGAGCGGATGTTTTCCACAAGATTGACGCAGGCGGCCAGCCGGGCCTCCACCAGCGCATGGGCGATGCGCCCGGCCTCGGCGCGACTGGATGCTGTGGTGAGGACAATGCGGCAGGGTTGGCTTTCCATCTCCATGATTTTCGGTGCTCCCGGCACAGGAACAGGATACTTCGTAACCGTTCTCGTCGTAGGATGGTGGAAAGATCACCCCAATGAGGAGAGACGATGGCAGCACAGATCAAGTTCGGGACTTCCGGATGGCGCGCAATTGTGGCCGATGAGTTTACGCTGGCGAATGTTCGCCGCGCCGTGACGGGCATTGCGAAATATGTAGCCGCGCAGCCGCTGGCCGCAGGGCAGAGCACGCATCGCATTCTGGTGGGCCGCGATCCGCGTTTTCTGGGCGAGAGGTTTGTGGCGGAAGCGGCAGCGGTGCTGGCGCAGCATGGCATTGTGCCGGAGGTGATTCCCGATGCCGCGCCCACCCCGGCGATTGCCTATGCGGTGCGCGAGCGCAAGACGAGCGGCGCCATCAACTTTACGGCCTCGCATAATCCGCCGGAGTACAACGGCATCAAGTTTTCCACACCGGATGGCGCGCCTGCGCTGCCGGAAGCGACCAGGCAGATTGAGGCCGCGATTGCCGCATTGACCGAAGAAGACCTGAAGCCGGGCAAGCAGCTGGTGGAGGCGGTGCAGGTGGACGTGAAGCCGCAGTATCTGAAGCGGCTGGCGGAGCTGGTGGATCTGGAGGCGATCCAAAAAGCCGGGCTGAAGGTGGTGGTGGACCCCTTCTGGGGCGCAGGCCGTGGCTACGCGATGGAATTGCTGACCAGCGCTGGCGTGGATGCGGTTGCCGTGCATGATTATCGGGATGTGCTGTTTGGCGGGCATGCGCCGGAGCCGGATGACCATCTGCTGACCGATTGCAAGGCAAAAATGAAGGAAGTGGGCGCGCAGATTGGCATTGCAACGGATGGCGATGCCGACCGGTTTGGCATTGTGGATGCCGATGGCACGTTTATCCAGCCGAACTACGTGATTGCCCTTCTCTTTGATTACCTGGTGGAGACGCGCGGCTGGAAGAATGGCGTGGCCAAGTCGGTTGCAACGACCAATCTGGTCAACGCGCTGGCGGAAAAGCATGGTGTGCCACTGTACGAAACGCCGGTGGGCTTCAAATATATTGGCGAACTGATTCTGCAGGACAAGATTGTGATCGGCGGCGAGGAAAGCGCCGGATTGACGATCCGCGGCCATGTGCCGGAGAAGGATGGCGTGCTTGCCGGGCTGCTGGTGGCGGAAATGGTGGCGCGCCGGGGCAAGAGCGTGGGACAGCAGTTGCAGGAGCTATTTGGCAAGGTTGGTTCCTTCTACCCAATTCGGGAGAACTTTCACTTGACTCCGGAGGGGAAGGCCAAGTTCACTGAAAAGGTGAAGAGCGATCCCACGGAACTGGGTGGGATGGCGGTGAGCCAGGTGGTGCGCACGGACGGGCTGAAGCTGATCTTTACCGATGGCTCGTGGGTCTGCTATCGCTTGTCTGGAACGGAGCCGGTGGTGCGCGTGTACACCGAGGCGCGGTCGGGCAAAGAGTCGGCCAGTTTGAGCGAAGCGGCCAGGAAGTGGGTGCTGGAGTAAATTTGCTTCCGGCATAGTAAATTGCAATGGCAGGTGCGGGCTGTAAGGTTCCGCACCTGCTGGAAAAGATGAGCAGGAACAGCATGTCGCAGCAGCAGAACAAGCCGGGCGGATCTGCCGGGCGGAGCGCAAATCCGGTGCAGGCGGTG
Source organism: Edaphobacter aggregans (assembly GCA_022736715.1). GTDB lineage: Bacteria > Acidobacteriota > Terriglobia > Terriglobales > Acidobacteriaceae > DZDJ01. The sequence goes on along the minus strand of DZDJ01000006.1, from coordinate 3,393 downwards.
GAGTTCCTGTATGGCATCCGGCGCAAGCTGGCGACAGGGGCCGCACTGCTGCTGGCCCTGATGATGGGCTACCACATCATCTTTGGACAGAATGGCATTACCATCTATCAACAGAAGCGGCAGGAGGCCCAAAGGCTGCAGCAGCAGATTCAGGGCCTGCAACAGGAAAATGCGCAGTTGACGGACCACGTCGATCGCCTGAAGGAAGATCCGGATGCGATTGAGCATCAGGCGCGCGAGGAACTGCACTATACCCGGCCGGGCGAAGTGATCTACACACTGCCGCCAGCCAGTAATCAGACACAGGCTGCACCCCAATCACAAGCAAAGAAATAGCATTCAACTGCGTTGCCTGGTGAATGCCTCCTGGCTGCGCCGTTCCAGTTCTTTCTCTGAAACATCTTCGATGTGCGTAGCAATCCACCACTGATTGCCGCATGGATCGGTCACGCCTGCATTCCGGTCGCCGTAGAACTGGTCTGCGGGGGCCATGATGCTGGTGCCGCCGGCGGCCAGCGCCTTGTTGTAGGTCGCGTCCGTGTCGTCCACGTAGAGATAGAGCGAGGTTTGCATGGCTGGCCAGTTGGCGCTGCTTTGAGCGATCCACAGAATGGAATCACCGATTTGCAACTCGCCGTGGCGGATGTGGCCCGCCGCGTCCAGGTGCGTGCGGTGTTCTTCGGCGTCGAAGACCTGGGTGACAAAGGCGATGAAGGCCCGCGCATCGGAAAGCACCAGATAGGGCGTGATGGCGTGGAATCCGGCGGGACGGGGAAGCGCTTTGCTGGGCATGGCTACCTCCAAAGGGTGGCTATGCCCAGCGATACTACCGCAGCGGAGCGGAGTTGTGTGTTAAAAATCGAGGTGCATGCGGACAGATGGCACAATGACTGGCCCGCGGTCGCGGTTGTAGCCGGGATGCACAATCCATGAGCCGCCCAGGGCAAAGTAGAGCCCACGTACGGTGTGCAGGTTGTAGTATCCCTCCAGAATGTTTTCCCGGCCATAGTTGAGCCGGCCGTCACCGAGAATAAAGCCCAGACCACCATACTTCAGGTAGTTCTGGTGGTCGCGCTTGATGGCATTGGAGACGAAGGCAAGACCGGCCTTGTCGAACTGACGCGACCAGCGGCGGCCGGAATAGTCCGCACCGGCGGCGACCGTCTGGTCGTCCTCGGTGTAGGCGAAGGACTCGTGCTGACCCTCATTCCAGCCGACGCGAAAAAAGGTGCGCAGATTGGTGGAAATGTCCTGCTCGTTGTTGATGCCGAAGCCGTACTTGACCGCGCCGAAATGCTCATGGCGGGTGATGTCCGGCGTGGCATCCTGCCCGGCAAGGTAGGCCTGCACGGCCTCCCGGTAACTGCCCATGTGCGCGTGATTGACATAGGCGAGGATGCGGGTGCTTCCGTGGCGGCCGGGCAGCGGGCCTTTGCGCAACTCCCACTCCCAGTTCTGTCCGCTGGCGCGGCTGAAGGCCCAGTCCAGGTCGATGCCGTTGGCGACCACCGGCATGGCGAAGATGCCGTAGCGGGCGGACCAGGACTTGTCGTCGTATTCGAGGACGCCGCCGTAGGTGTAGCCGCGGGTGTCGGCGGCGTAGTCCCAGGCGCCATCGTTGTCAATGGTCCAGTTGGTGAACTGCAGATGGCTGTCGCTGCCGACCTCATTCTGGTCAAAGACGTCGGGCAGGCTCATTTTGCCGGCACGCACGACAAAACGCCGCTCCGGAACCTGGGCGGCCAGGGAGAATGGGCCGCGGTCCTGGTTGTCTACCAGAGTGCTGGTCAAGCCGATGGTTTGCACAATTTCAACACGGGCCATGTAGGGCGTGGAACCCAGGTTGGGGTTGCGCACTACGTCCAGATTGGTGAACCCGGCAAGTCCCAGTGCCTGCGAAATGCCGCGGCCGCCGGCATTCTCCAGGTTCAGAATCAGGTCCGTGTTGTAGCGCAGATGACGATGCGGTTCGTAGCCAAGGTAGAGCGTGGCCACCTCGGAGGCCTTGTACTCGCCGGCGGCGCGCAGGCTGTGGGTGCCCTCATACGGCGAGTGGAAGTTGGGGTGTGCCTGAAAAATGGTATTTTCCTGCCCGGTGACCCACCAGGGCGTGTTGTCCGCGTGAGGAAACATGGCCGGCGGTGCTGGGGCTGGAGTGTCCGGTTGCGCCTGCGCCAGCATTGCGGCAGGGAATGCAGGCGCGAACAGCAGCAATGTCAGCGTGGTGCGCAGAAATCTGGAGACCGGGCTTTGCCGGCAGAGTGCAAAAATCAGCATGGCTTCTCTCGCGGCGCGGCCACGGTATTGGGCAGCGCATGGAAATGAACTGAACCGGTGGTTACAGCAAAATCCGGGACAACGCCCTCTGATGTCACAACTGCTGAACTGACGCGGCCTGCAGTGAGCGCAGCCGGGGGGCGTTCTGCAACGGCAATTTTGCTTTAGTATGCGGGAACAAGTTGAATAGAAGACGAAAAGAGCGGCGGCCTGCTCCTCCGCCACGGAAAAGCAGGCCTGCGTTGGTCGCCGGCATCTTGATTGGATGCGTCCGGTTTGCGCAGGACAAACCAGGCGCTGGCAAGGGGACAGCGTTTCTCGCCGGTTGCTGTCCAGCGGCGCTGCAGGACGGGCTCCGGGGCATATGCAGATGGGCCACCGTGTCTGCGAAGAAATTGATGGAGCATGTCACTTCTCCTTTCCTGCGGTGCCCTTCTGGAAAATCAAGGTAGGGAAACGCATAGTTGCAAGTTCCGGGGAATGAATATCCACGGTCCGATTTCCTGATAATATACCTGGGTAGGGTATATGGCAAACAAAAAAACGATACGCATGAGTGGAATTGACTGGAGGTAGAAAAATGCCGGAGTTATCCAAAGAGCGGGTGAAGCTGCGGAACCGGATCAAACGCATTCAGGGACAGATGGAAGCGGTGGACCGGGTACTGACGGAAAAGGACGACTGCGCCGATGTACTGATGCTGCTGGCGGCGGTGCGGGGCGGCATCAACGGGTTGATGGCTGAGGTGCTGGAGGACCACATCCGGCTGCACCTGCTGAACCCCGGGCACAAGGACTTCAAGACAGAATCGGCGGCAGAGCTGGCCGATGACCTGGTCGATATTGTGCGCGCCTATCTGAAATAGCAGTGCGGGCGGATGCGTTAGAAGGAACAAGTGGTTGAGGGAAAGTGCTTTGGGGGATTCTGGCGGAGAGACAGGGATTCGAACCCTGGATACCTTGCGGTATACACGCTTTCCAAGCGTGCGCCTTCAGCCACTCGGCCATCTCTCCGCAATGCGTTTCGACGAACGCGGACTTAACCAAAGTAACATAGTCGACTGTGGGAGTTGTACTGCGGGTGGTGCAAAATTGGTATCAAAGCGGCTTTGTGGTT
>DZDJ01000122.1 GCA_022736715.1 Edaphobacter aggregans | reverse complement strand
GCTGCGCCACCGAGTAATGCACTTCGGTGTGGCCGCCGAAACGGCAGATCAGTGACAGCGCATGGGCGACGTCCTCGATGTGCACGTCCGCAGTCACCATCTGCGTGGGCAGATAGTCGCGGCCGGAGAAGGTCAGCATGTGACATGAGGACGAGACTTGAGATCGGCTTGCCAGCCATGCCGAGGCCTCGGCGAGAGCCTCCTCGTAGGCGTCCGCATGCGACGCGTCAGCGGGAAATACGCCGCCGCCCACTTCAGCACCATCGCACAACAGGCGTAAGCGGTAGCCGCCGCCAAGTGTTTCCGGGCGAGGATGAATCTGGTAGCTGTATCCCGTCATGGCCGCAGCTCCACACTTGGATGCCCGACCAACGGCAACGGCCGATTGACCAGTGCAATCCGCTCCGCGCGGGTTAGCACGCCCTGCGCATAGCCGCGCCTGTAGGCTTCGCGGCGCCAGAGAGATGGGTTCGGTTCACGCGCAGCGAATCCGTCGCGCTCACCCACCAGCGCGAAATCGACCTTGAAACGAGAGAGGAACATGGCAGATCCTCAGGCGTGGTCGCCGAAGGGGTCAACGGGCTCATCGTTCCGCGGCCCTTGCGCCGCCACGGCTGCCGCGACTGCAGCAGGAGCCGCAGCGAGCTGATCGCCCGAGGCCTGTCCTTGCTTCTCGCTTCCCGGCTTGCTGCCGAGCAGGATCAGGTCCGCGCCGACGACTTCAGTGGTGTAGCGATCGACGCCGTCCTTGTCGGCCCACTTCCTGGTGCGTAGGTAGCCTTCGACGTAGCACTGACTGCCCTTTTTGAGGAAGTCGCTGGCGATTTCTGCGCGGCGGTCATAGAAGACCACGCGCGTCCACTCGGTGTCTTCCTGACGCTCACCGTTCTTGTCTTTCCAAACGCGGGTCGTGGCCACCTGCAGGTTGGCGACTGCGTTGCCGTCAGCGGTGTAGCGCACCTCGGGGTCGCGTCCGAGGTGGCCGATCAGTTGAACCTTGTTGAGAGAGGACATGTTTCACTCCATCGAGGGGATAGAGTGAAGATAGCGTAACGCTAATTAAATAGTCAATAGCGCTACGCTAATGATGCGTAATCTTTTGTATCGCGCGCTCGGCTCTTCCGGGGCCTGAGGTTCGCTTCAGCGGCTTCCTCTGGCTTGTGTCATCAAAGCTCCTTTCCGAGCCACCCCCAGAGTACCCGTCCATGGACATGGAGCTCCATAGCTTCATTCGGTTTGATCTCCCAGGACTTGTATAGCTCGTTGTCTGAGTTGACAGACAGGGTCTTGGGCATGCGCTGAATGCGCTTGATGAACGTCTCTTGCCCAAAGGTGAAGAGGTAGACCCCATCGCGATCGATGGTCTGCACCGATCTGTCAATGACGACGATATCGCCGTCACGAATGGTTGGCTCCATGGAGTCACCGGCCACCGTGACCAAGGCGAGTGAGGCCAACGCTGCGCCAGAGTTGCGCAGGATGCGTTTGACGATGTCCTGACACACCTGCACGCTCCCGACCCGTTGCTGCGCTTCCAAGTAACGCCCAGGGCCAGCAGCAGCTTTCAAGTCGAAGCTGGGCAGCACGAGAAGGCGCTTGCCCGTTTCATCTGACGTGGGGTGCGGTTCATCCATCCACCCACGGTCTTTGCCGCAGCGCTTTTCGATGTAGCGGGCGGAGTCTGGCCGCATTCCGCGTGGCTTTCCAGTCTTCGAGTCTTTCGATTGATTCAGCCATTGACTGATCTGGGCAGGTGTCCGCTCAAGTACGGCGGCGAGCGAAGCTGCCGTGCCGTGCTCAGCGATGAGCACGGCAAGGTTCTGTCGGCGGATTTCATCATTTGTTGCCATGTGGCCATTCGATAGCGCAGCGCCAAATTTTGGAATTCGCGTAACGCTATTGACTGGAATATTAGCGTTACGCTAAAGTAAGCGGCATGAAGCTACGCACCTATGTTTCTCAACAGCGCGGCCGAGCGGCCTGGCTTGCGCGCGCTATCGGTGTTCGTCCCGTGATGATCTCCCAGTGGATGGGCGGCAAACCCGTGTCTGTGACCTCAGCCCTGGCGATTGAACATGCCACTGACGGCGCGGTAGTGCGCTGGGATCTCCGCCCCGACGACTGGCACCTGATCTGGCCAGAACTTGTGGGCACGGAGGGCGCGCCTACCGTCAGCCAATCAGCGCCTGGCGCCGTGCAACCGCAAGAGGACGGCCATGAATGAGCCCCTAAAACTTCTCGTGACCGCAGAAGAAGCGGCCCGCATGCTCTCGATGGGCCGATCGACCTTCTGGCGCAACGTCAGCGCAGGGGTCTTTCCGCAGCCCGTGCGCATCGGCGGCCTCACGCGCTGGCGGGTCGCCGATCTGGTGCGCATGGTGGACGCCGGGGCGCAAGCCATGGCGGAGCAGGGGAGGGCAGCATGAACGATCTCCTGGGAAAAATCCGCGAAGCGCTCAACGCGAATGTCCAGTGCGCACCGGGAATTCTTGCCCGCGACCGTTGGGCATTCACGCTGATCGGCGAACTCTCCTTCCGAAATGACCGTGAGCTATTCGTCCAGGTTTCCACGGCGATCTATGGCCACTGGTACGGGCACGTTCTTCGCCTGCTCGACACCGATGACGGCCAGCAGCAATGGGCGGCTGTGCTGATCGATAGCTCCGCGGAGATTGATGCGCCCGACGTGGACACGCTCTTTCGGCGCGTGCGGTTTCGCCTAGCTGAGAACGCCAGCTATGAGCCGCCTTGGGCGCAGGAGAAGGAAGACGTCTTCGCGCTCCGCCCCACGTTTGATGAGGCGTGCATGGCGCTTGTGCGAATGATCGAACGCTTCGACATCCTGATGCGGACCAACGTCGATTACGACTTCGCCGCGTACACAAAACCGCCCAGCCCGACCGGTCACCCCGACTGCTCCTGCATGAGTGTCTATGGCCTGCATTGCGACTCGGCGCCCGCTGCTCTGCAAGACCTCGACTATGAGGACGTCATGGTGCCGCGCCCAGGCGCGCCGTACTGGAATCAGGAACGCTTCCTGGATTTGGTCAGGAGGACACAGATGGCCGAGAAGAGGAGGCCGTAAGGTGACAACGTTGCACGCATTTCCGCAACCGTTCGCTCATCCAGTCCGTGTCCTGATTGACCGGCAGATAGGCTGGGTCGAGCACACGAATCCGGTTGCGCGTTTCATAGTGTTCGCCGGTTCGCGGAAAGACCTTCTCCAGCTCGCAAGACTCTGGCGTGACAAAGAAGTCGCCCGGCCCCTGACCCCTAGGCTTGCGCAGAACGACGCGCATCGGCTTGCGCCGTCTGTCTGTCTTGGGCAGATCGGCCA
>DZDJ01000121.1 GCA_022736715.1 Edaphobacter aggregans | reverse complement strand
AGATTGCCCGCATTCTTGCGCTCGAACTGCGCGGCGATGGCGGCAACGGCTTTGTCCAACAAGCCGCTGTATTGACTCATGTCTTCGCCGTCCTTTGTTTCGGCGTCAAAGAGCTTGCATAGGTCGGCGTAAGGCTCAGTCTTGCCCTGGCTCACGGCGCGGAAAATGTCGAGCACCTGTTTCGGGCTGGTGAAGTTGTAGCGCACTTCGCCGTCGTCGCGGATATAGACCAGGAAGTACGGCTGCAAGGGGTTCACAGCTTCGTTGCCGCTGGCGTCGATGCGTTGCTTGAGGCAGTAGATGGCGCCGGGCTTGATGGCCTGATGGTCGGCATGGGGCGGCACGATGGCGTAGAGGCCGAAGGGTGCGTCTTCGAGCTTCTCGCGGTTGGCCTCGATGTAGGTGGCCAGTTCCATGCGGAAATCGTCGAGGGTGAATTCATTGAGGGCGACGGACTCGTTGAAATCTTCCAGGTCGAGCACTTCGTCCTTGAGCCGGAGCAGTTGCTTGTCGCGGTAGCGCAGGTCTTCCTGGATCAACTCGCGCAGGTCTTCGGCTTGCAGGATGTTGTCCTCGGCGGTGGCAGCGATGTCCACCAGGGCCATGCGCGCTTCGACCCGGTTTTTCAGGTTGATGTATTTGTTGAGGTCGGGCGTGGGCCAGAAATTGATGAGCTGGATTGCTGAGTTTGGGCTACCGATACGATCAATTCGGCCGAAGCGCTGGATGATGCGCACCGGGTTCCAGTGGATGTCGTAGTTCGCCAGCAGGTCGCAATCCTGAAGGTTCTGGCCCTCGGATATGCAATCCGTGGCAATGAGGATGTCGATCTCGCCGTCTTGTGGCATGGATTTCATCTTCGCGCGTTGCTTGGCGCGAGGTGAAAAATTGACGAGGATCTGGGTGAAATCGGCATGGCCGAAGGTGGTGCGGTTTGGTTTCGTTCCGCCTGACACCAGCGCGATGTGGACGTTGAGGTTCTTGCGTGCCCACGCCTCCATTTCTTCATAGAGGTAGGCTGCTGTGTCGGCGAATGCACAGAAGACGATGATCTTGCGATTTTCCTCACCGTGGCTATTGGTGGTCGGATGCTTGACCTTGTGCTCGATGATTTTCTTGAGGTCGGCGAGCTTGGCATCCCGCTTGGCATCGACCGACTGCGCCGCTTCGGCTAGCAGAGAAAGCTGCTGTTTGTCGGTGGCAAGGTCTTTCAGCCAGGCGCCCACATCCAGGTGTTCCATTTGGAATTTGAGCTTGCCGCCTACCTGGAAGGCTTCGGCAAGGTCGTCGTCCTCCTCATCGGGTTCGGCAAAAAAATCGGCTTGTACGTTATCGGCGGCTTGCGATTGGTGCTTCTGAAACTGGCGCAGGCGGCTTTCCAGGTCCTCAATTTTGTTGACGGTGCGCTCCATCGTGATGGCGAAGGAAAACACTGAGCTTTCCAGTCGCTTGAGGAAGTTCACCTTCATCATGCCGATGAGGAATTTTTCGCGATTCTCCTGGCTGAAGTTCAGGATGTTGCGCGCCTCGTATTGGTCTTTGAATTGCGGCAGCACGTGCTTGGATGGATTGAACAACGACAACTGATAATTCGAGATTTCGTCGTTCAGCCGGTCGTAAGACGGGAAACGCCCCTTGAGGTCAATCTTCGAGTACACCGATTCCGGTTTCTTGCGCTTGGGGAACTGGCCGATCTGCGCCAGCGAGGCGCGATAATATTTCTGAATATGCTTGCGCGAGCGGGCAATGGTGAGTTCGTCGAGCAGGGTGAAAAAACCTGCGGAGAGCCGATCCATTAAGTCACGCGCATCCTTGTCGCCACTGCGCTTGGCCCATTCCATGAAGGTTTTTTGTGCGGTGGTCAGCGTGTCCTTGACGCTGTGGATACCGAAGCTTTGCGAGAACGCGGCATCGCGCCCTTCGGTGACGAAGTAAATCTGGTTACGCAGATCCTTGAGGTCGTTGTTGACCGGCGTGGCCGAGAGCAGCAACACCTTGGTTTTTACGCCGGTCTGGATGATGTCTTCCATCAGGCGCTCGTAGCGGCTCTTCCTGATGATATTGCCGTCCTCGTCGCGCCTGCCCTTGGTGTTGTTGCGGAAGTTGTGGGATTCGTCGATGACGATGAGATCGTAGTTGCCCCAGTTGAGAGTGGCGAGGTCAACGCCGTCCACCTTGCCGCTTTCCCGTGACAGGTCGGTGTGGGAAAGCACGGTGTAGGCGAAGCGATCCTTGAGGAAGGGATTCAGTTCGCTGTTGTTCTGCGCGAGAAACACCGTCCAGTTGTCGCGCAATTTCTTGGGACAAAGGACTAGGACGCGAAGGTTGCGAAGCTCGTAGTACTTGATGACTGCCAGCGCGGTATAGGTTTTTCCCAAACCGACGCTGTCGGCAAGGATGCAACCGTTATGAGCATTGATTTTGTGAATCGCGCCCTTGGCGCCGTCTTTCTGAAAGTCGAACAGCGCCTTCCAAATATCGGTATCGACAATGGCGGTTCGGTCAAAAAGCTGGGCATCATCCGCCTGACCCGACAGGAAGCGTTCAAAGACGTGAAACAGGGTTTTGAAGTAGATGAACTCAGGGGCGTGATTGACGTAGAGCTGTGCCAGATAACTCAGAACCTCTTCCTTGACGTCCGCCACCAGATTTTCGTCCGCCCAGATTTGGTCGAACCATTCCTTGAGTGCGGCTCGGTCGCGGTCACCATCGACGATCAGGTTGAGTTCGATGTTAGGTGTGGCAGAGAGGCCGAGACCACGCCGGGTAAAGTTGGAGCTGCCAAGAATGGCGTGCTCACGGCGACCGTCGTCGATGTGATAAAGCTTGCCGTGAAGCAGGTTGGCCTGCCTGACGGAACGAATGTCTACTTTGTCGCGTATCCAGTCTGAACAACGGCGGGCAATTTCCTTTTGCTGCAGGCGATTTGCCAGTTCAAGGCCCTCATCTTCGATCTTGAACGACTTCTTGTCGGTCTTGTCCGGATCAAGCGAGGCGATGAACCGTGGCTCGCCAAAGAGAAAGTTCAGATGCTCGATGCGGTCAAGCTCAGCGGATAGCGCTTCATAGGCATAGATGGTGAAGTATGCCGAGACGACCGACAGATGACTTCCTGTGTTGATTTTCTCGACGAGGAAATCCGCAACCTTGCCGTGCGTATGATTGTCGCGAATGCCATAGCTAGTGATGTTTCTTTGAGTACTCATTTCTCACCGATAGGGATGGGATGGTGCGCAAGCGGATTTTGCAGGTACCGTGGAATGAGTGCGTCTGCAATCCGGGCAAAGCCCAAAAACCAGCCAGATCGGCCCAAACAGCGTGAAATCAGCTCGGTTTTTAACGCTG
>DZDJ01000120.1 GCA_022736715.1 Edaphobacter aggregans | reverse complement strand
CTGGGCGCGCTCCAGCAGGAGCATCTCGGCATCGACAAAATCCTCCTCCAGCATTGCGGCGGAATACAGCAGCTCCAGCCGATTCGGGCCACCGCTTGCGTAGTTGATCTGCTCGACATCAAATGCTTCCAGAATCAGCACACCCCCTGGTTTGAGTGCGCGCAGCATGGCGTGATGTACCTGACGACGCGCATCGGGCGGAAGATGCAAATGCACCGCCACCACCGCATCAAACTCAAGTTCAGGCCACAACCAGGTAGTTAAATCGGCACAGACCGGCTCGATCAGCACCGCATGGCGCGCTGCCAGCGCCAACGCGCGCGCCAAGCCAGCCTCGCTCCAGTCCACACACGTCACATCAAAACCCTGCCTGGCCAGCCAGACGCTGTTGCGCCCTTGTCCATCCCCCGGCAGCAACACGCGCGCCCCCTGCGGCAAACGCCAGACCTGCTCCTGCACAAACGCGTTCGGCGCGTCGCCATACGCCAGCGCATCCTCGGCGAAGCGCTGGTTCCAGAAATCCATAGGACTATGCAATGGACGATTCATCGGCGTTCAATCCACATACGGGCCACGCATGACAATCGGCTCGCCATGCGGCTGCCCAAGCGCAATCAATACGCGCACACCAGTCGGGCTACTCACCGCCTCTGCGCCGCTCAGGCTCAAGCCCTCGCCGCCGATAGCCCGTGCAAAATCGGCACTGTGCAACTCGCCCTGCACGACATAGGCAAAGCCGCGCCAATGCGCCGGAACATCGGGCGTGAAGCACTCACCGGGAGCAATATCCAGCCAGGCGATCCAGCACGGCGTATGCAGTTGAATCGGCGCATCCGCGCCAACAATCAGCTGCATTTCATAGCCCGCCGCCATAACCTTGCGCGGAGCAACGGGAGGCTGGTAGCCCGGCGCAATGCCCTTAAGTGCCTGCGCCAGATTGATCCAGAGTTGCAGCCCTTCCACTGCTTCCTCTGCCCCTGCGAGTTCGGAATGAATCATGCCGCTGCCTGCGGTAAACGCCTGCACCTCGCCCGCGTGCAGTACCGCATCATTGCCCATGTTGTCGGCATGGCGCAGCTCGCCGGACAGAAGAAAAGTGATCGCCTCAAAGCCACGATGCGGATGATTGGGAAAACCCGCACCGGGCGCGGCATGAAAATGATCAAAAAACACAAACGGGTCGAGCGCGCCCTGATGCGCCGTTGGCATCAAACGGCGTACCCGCGCACTGGCACCTTCATTCAGTTCTTCGGGGATTAGCGTGCTACTCATGATTTGAACCTCCTTCGCCTCAAGATGCGGTTTTGGCTGCCGGTTGCGCCAAAAGCCGCTCGATCTGCTTAATCAGACCCGCATCCTGCGGTGTGGTAATGCTGCCCCAGCTTTCCACCAACTGTCCGTTACGATCCAGCAAGAATTTATAAAAATTCCATTTCGGCGTTGCGCCCGCTGGGTGTGCGGCAAGCGCCTTGAACAAAGGATGTGCGTCACTACCGCGAACATGCAGCTTTTCAAACATGGGAAACTCAACGCTGTAGGTGTTGCGGCAAAACGCCTGGATTTCCTTTTCCGAGCCGGGGTCTTGATTGGCAAAATCATTCGACGGAAAGCCCAGCACCACCAAGCCTTGATCTTTGTACTTACGATACAAGGCTTCCAGCCCCTCAAACTGGTCGGTAAACCCGCACTTACTCGCCGTATTCACCATCAGCACCACTTTGCCGGCATAGGCTTGGCGCAAATCCACGACACTCTCACCCGCCAGCGTGCGCAGTTTGAATCCGAGTAAATCGGTATCGGCCAAGACGGGTGCGGAAAGTGGTAACAAGCCAAAACTCAATACAGCCAGCCAGCGTGCGATATTCATGCCCACAGTCCTCGGATTTGTTGTCATGAGTGTAGACCCAAATCACGTACCCATGACATCACGGCCTGTACGTTTTTTTAGAAACTTTTTGCGCCTTTCCTGAGCCGTCAACAAAACGAAGGTTTTGTGAACACCCCCTCGAAAAAGCTTACCCGCCCTTGCGCGGGCGCTTCCAGCCGCTGCGCTGAATCTGCGGCGAGCGCGACAAAGCCAAAGCGCCCGGCTCCACATCCTTGGTTATCGTACTGCCTGCACCAATCGTCGCCCCTGAGCCGACCACCACCGGCGCGACCAGCTGCGTATCCGAACCAACAAACACATCGTCGCCGATTAGTGTTTTGTGCTTGTTTGCGCCGTCGTAATTGCAGGTAATCGTGCCTGCGCCGATATTGCAGCCCGTGCCGATTTCGCTGTCGCCAATGTAGCTCAAATGATTGACCTTGCTGCCCGCGCCAATCTGACTCGCCTTGACCTCGACGTAGTTGCCGATATGCGTATGCTCGGCCAGCACCGTACCCGGACGAATACGCGCGAATGGGCCAATGATTGCGCCCGCACCGATGCTTGCCCCCTCCAGAATGCTGTGCGGGCGAATCTCCACGCCCTCGCCCAGTACCACATCCTTGAGCACACAGCCCGCGCCAATACGCACCTTCGGCGCAAGCACCACCTCGCCTTCCAGCAGCACATTCACGTCGATAAACACATCGCGCGCCGCAATCACTCGTCCGCGCACATCCAGCCGTGCCGGATCAGCCAAACTCACGCCCTCGTCCATGAGCACGCGCGCCTGATGCGCCTGGTACACACGCTCCAGCGCCGCGAGTTGGGCGCGTGAATTCACTCCGGCCACTTCATATTCATCGCTGGCGATCACGGCCTCGACACGCCCCGCCTCAGCCGCCATGCCCACCACATCGGTCAAATAATACTCACCCTGCGCGTTGTTGCAGGACACACACGCCAACCACGCACGCAAAGCACCTGCCCGCGCCGCCATAAGACCGGTATTGCCCTCCCGGATGCGACGTTGCTCCGGTGTACAGTCTTTGTCTTCACGAATACCCACCACCTGCCCATCCGCCGTGCGCAGAATACGTCCATAGCCACGCGGCTCGGCCAGCTCCACGGAAAGCAGCGCCAAATCGGCCTGCTGCAAACCATCAAGAAGTTGTTGACAGGTCGCCGCACGAATCAGCGGCACATCACCGTACAGAATCAGCACCTGCGCAACATCGGGAATGCCCGGCATGGCCTGCTGCACGGCATGACCCGTGCCGAGCTGCTTATCTTGCAACACCCAAGTTACGGGGTAAGAGGCAAGCTGGGAGCGCACCGCCTCCGCGCCGTGGCCGATCACCACATGCACTTTTGCGGGAGATAAGGCAAACGCCGCATCCAAAACATGCGCCAGCATGGGGCGCGAAGCAAGCGGATGCAGAACTTTGGGCAGGCTGGAACGCATCCGCGTACCTTGGCC
>DZDJ01000050.1 GCA_022736715.1 Edaphobacter aggregans | reverse complement strand
CTCCCACAGATGAATAGACGGCTTCATCTAGGAAAGAGCAGTGCATAGTAGTTTATAGCGGTTTTCCAGTTGGTGTAGAGGGAACGTGATGCCCTGAAATGGCTTTTTTCTCAAGAAAAAGCCATCCTGCATATTTATGGAAACTCCACGAAAACTGGAGAACCGCTATAAATCGTCTATTGATGGCAAGACAATTAGCTGATGTGGTGCTGGTTAAGCAGCTCTTGCTGCAAGTGCTGCGGCATTGTTGCCATAACCTACTTTTTATCAATTGCTTACGACTTCTCTTGGTTGGGGTCGCGTTTCCTATATTGCCATAGGCTTACAGGGATGTCCGAAACTCATAATCCCTTGGTTGGGGGTTCAAATCCCTCCGGGCCCACCAGAAAATACGCCAGCACGCGCCCATAAGCCAGAGCCCCTCAAAGCCACCTGCCGTCTTCCGGCCTTATTTTTCCCAATGCTGTCGGGAGAGCTGGCCAATCGTAACCGCTTTCCTGCCAGGAAAAGAGCGATCAACCGACCTCCGCGGGCGTAATTTTGAGGCAGCGCACATTTGCGCCCAAGGAGAACGTCGTGAAGAAAATCGCTCGCACCCTCTCGCTCAGCTGCATCGTTTGCCTCGCAACTGTTGCGCCTGCCTTTGCCGCGCCCATGGGAACCAACCCCGTGCCGCAGGTCTCTGCGCAGCAGACCTTCGACTCTTCCATCCTGCTGGATGTGATCCTCTACATGATATAGCAGAAATATCTTGTTGCACTCCATGAAAGAGTTCAGTACGATTTCGCCAAGGTGAGTAGTGCTCGAAACACCCGTTGAGACTCCCCATGATCCTCTGCTGCCTCTTGTTGGTGTGTACCTGCGCGTTGATGGTCGGCCTGGCCTATGTGCATATTTCCAATCACAAATTGAACAGCGATTGCTGGGACGAGCTGATTGCCCGCCTGGATCCGGTGCCGCACACCCACCTGGAAACCGTTGCCCTGGACCACCTGGAGCCGCGCGCCAATCAGTTGCGTCTGGAACCGGAAGACATGTGGTCGGCGCTGGGCGGCATCGAAGGACTCAAGCGGATGAAGCGCAATGCCGACGTGCTGGTGGCGCTGGCCTCCTACGTTGCGCGCTGGAACTTTGAGGAAGGCGTGATTGTGGCCGAGCGCATGCGCCGCGATGGCATTCATCTGCGCCGCGCAGTCTTCCACGTGCGCATTGAATTTCTGCTGCATCGCCATCCGGTACGTTTGCCCTTCTACCTGCATGAGGCCGCTTCGTCCTACTACCTGATGGCGCAGCGCCTGCTGGCCTTGTATGAGACGAACCACGCAGGTCTGTATCCCCGGCTCTCCGGCGCGGTCTAAAAAATATCGCACCCCGGAAAGGCAAACACCGCTGCCGCCGCTTGCGATAGCATGAATGCGTGGATGCCTCTCAGGAAAATCCTCTGCTGCAAGTTGAAAACCTGCGTGTGTCCTTTGCCACGGACACAGGCATGCGGGAATGCGTGCACGGCATCAGCTTTTCCCTCCGCGCCGGCGAAGTGCTGGGGCTGGTTGGGGAATCGGGTTCCGGAAAATCCATTACCTCCCTCGCCATCCTGCGGCTGCTGGAGCCCACTGCGCAGGTCAGCGGCGCCATCCGCTTTGCCGGCGCCAATCTGCTCGAACTGCGTGAGGCCGCCATGCGCCGGCATCGCGGCAGCAGCATTGCCATGATCTTTCAGGAGCCCATGACGGCGCTGAACCCCGTCATGCCCATCGGCGAGCAGATTGCCGAATCCGTGCGCGCGCACCACCCCAGGCTTGGCAGCCGCGAAATCCGCGACCGCGTGGTGGAGGCCATGCAGCAGGTGGCCCTCCCCAATGCCGCGGCACGATATAACGACTATCCGCACCAGTTCTCCGGCGGCCAGCGCCAGCGCATCCTGATCGCCATGGCCATCGTGAACTGCCCACAGCTCCTGATTGCCGACGAGCCCACCACCGCGCTCGATGTCACCGTGCAGGCGCAGATTCTTGACCTGCTGGCCGAGCTGCGCGAGCGGCACAAACTGGCCATGCTCTTCATTTCGCACGATCTGGCCGTGGTTTCGCGCACAGCGCACCACATTGCCGTCATGCGCCACGGCGAGATCATCGAAACCGGCACTCGCAGCGATGTCTTCGGACATCCGCAGCACTGGTACACGCGCAACCTGCTGGCCGCCATCCCCACCATGCGCACCGACCGCAGCCACCCGCTGGCGCAGATTGCCGCGGCATCGCCCGCCTAAAGCAGAGATGGTGTAAGATGAAGCCACGGGCTCTGAGTCGGCGCGACCAACAGGAAGCAGCGACCAGGCACTCTCCCTGCAAAGGCCGCACACCTCACAACAATTCTGCTTTTGCTCCAAGACCTGCGCGCGGCCTGCATTGCCCGCGAAAAAGGCGTATACATCCGCACAAGAATGCGTATAGATTGTCTGGAGCCGAAATTTCCGGCTCCGAACGAATCCATCATGCGCGCTCTTCTTCTTTCTGACATCCACGCCAACCTGGAGGCGCTGCAGGCCGTGCTGGCCGCCATCCCCTCCTACGATGCCGTCTGGAATCTGGGAGATGTGGTGGGCTACGGCGCCAGCCCCAATGAAGTGGTGGAGCAGGTGCGCGCGCTGGGCAACGTCCACATCCGCGGCAATCACGACAAAGCCTGCGGCGGACTTTCTGACGTTGCCGACTTCAACCCCATGGCCCGCCACGCCGTGCAGTGGACACGCGCCGCCCTGACGCCAGAGAGCACCGAGTGGCTGCGCGCCATGGCGCCGGGCCCCGTGCTGCCCATCGGCCCGGCCGTCAGTTGCGTCCACGGCTCGCCGCTCAACGAAGACCAGTACATGACGGACATGCGCGATGCCTGGCAGCCGCTGCTGCAATCGCGCACCCGCGTCACCTTCTTTGGCCACACGCATCTGCAGGGCTGCTTTGCCGCCAACGGCGACGGATGGTTCGAGCCCAACCCTGTCTTTCTCACGCGGGACGAAACCGAAAGCTGCGAGCTGCGCCTCATCCGCGATGCCCGCTACCTCATCAATCCTGGCTCCGTCGGCCAGCCGCGCGACCAGGACTGGCGCGCCGCCTGCGCCATCTTCGACGATGCCGCGCACACCGTCCGTTTCTATCGTGTTCCGTATGACGTCAGGCAGGCGCAGCAGCGCATCCTGTCTGCCGGCTTGCCAGAGAAGCTGGCCACGCGCCTGAAGGAGGGCCGCTGAGCCTGCAACGGCAGCCTCAGAAGAGCTTGCCCAGCGTAAAGACCAGCTTGCGGTGGCCATCATCGCCAATGGCCGGGCCAAACGTAATGGCTCCCAGCGGCGTTTCCGCCACAATGCCTATAGCGGTTTTCCAGTTGGTGTAGAGGGAACGTGATGCCCTGAACCGGCTTTTTTCTCAAGAAAAAGCCGTCCTGCATATTCCTGGAAACTCCACGAAAACTGGAGAACCGCTATAGGTGGCCAGCCAATGGCAATCGAAGTGATTAACCGGCAAAAACAAAGGCGCACGGCTGCTGCACATTCTGCGTGCAACTGCCATGCGCCTGCTATTTGCCTGCTGTCTGTCCGCGAGGTGGACGAAGTTACCCGGCCACTTCCTCCGCCTTCACCGTCACCTTGATGTGCGCCGTCACTTCGCGGTGCAGACGCACCGGAACGTGGAACTCGCCCAGCGTCTTCAGCGGCTCGTCCAGGTGGATCTTGCGACGGTCGATGTTGAAGTTCTTGGCCTCCAGCTCGTGAGCAATGTCCGAGGAGGTGACCGAACCGAACAGGTGCTCGTTCTCGCCCACCTTGCGGGCAAAAACCAGTTCCACTGCTTCGATCTGCTGCTGCAGCAGCTCGGACTCTGACTTCTCGCGGGCAGAGCGGCGCACCGCCGCGCCCTTCATCTGCTCAATCACGGCCTTGTTGGCCGGCGTGGCTTCCATGGCGAGCTTCTGGGGCAGCAGATAGTTGCGGCCGTAGCCGTCTGCCACCTTCACCACGTCGCCGCGGTTGCCCAGCTTGTTTACGTCTTCCTTAAGAATGACTTCCATTGCGATTCTCCAATCCTGTGCACAGAGCGCCTGCCTGCAACCAGGCCCGCACTCTCCGCGTATTCCTTTGCGCCCATGCGTCAAAGGAGGTCAAATCGAAAATTCAAACTCTACAGCCCGCAGCTAGTAACGGGCCGCAAATGGCAGCAGCGCGATGTTGCGGGCCTGCTTGATGGCCACGCTCAAACGGCGCTGGTGCGTGGTGCAGACGCCCGTCAGGCGACGCGGCACAATCTTGCCGCGCTCCGCTACAAAGCCCTGCAGCAGACGCACATCACGGTAGTGGATCGCGTCAATCTTCTCTGTGCAGAACTTGCAGACCTTCTTGCGGCGGAAGAACTTGCGTCCGCCCGGGCCACCTCCGCCGGGACCGCCTGCGGGACGGCCGCCACTGCGTGGGCCAGAAGAATGTGCGCTGCTGGCAGGGGATTCTGTTTTCGGTGTGCTGGTTTCGTCAGCCATGTTGTATGTCCTTTCCTCTTGTGCCGCTTCTGCTCCGGACCCGCTCAGGAGTCCCCGGACACGGTAGAACGCCTCATGCTACGTCTTGTGGAAGCAGTTGCGTGCTGTGCTTGCCCCGGCTCGTCTCCAGCCTGGGCCGTTATGCAGTGTGCGCCTGTGCTGCATCACTGCGAATCCTGCAAAACCGGGCCTAGGCGCTGGCCGGAGCCGCTTCTGCCGGTGCTTCAGGCACGATTGGCGCTGCGACCACCGCTGCCGGTGCAGCAGCAGGCATTGCGCTGCGCTTCTGCTTGCTGTCACGCAGGGCCTTCACCTTGGCCAGGCGCTTCTCTTCTTCGTCCATGCGGACTGTGATGAACTTGATCACAGGCTCGGTCACGCGCAGGCGGCGCTCCAGCTCGGCCACCAGCTTGCCATCCGCTGCGACGTGCAGCAGGACGTAGATGCCGTCAGAGAACTTCTTCACCAGATAGGCCAGCTTGCGACGGCCCAGCTTCTCTACCGACGTAACCTCGCCACCACCATTGGTGACGGTGCCCTTGAAGCCTTCAATCAGCTTGTCCAGCTCCTCGTCCTGAATGTCCGGGCGAACGATGAACATGACTTCGTATGTACGATTCATTCTGCTTCTCTCTCTCCAGCGGAGTTCGCTTTCCCATCCGCTCTGCCTCAGCCGTCTGCTGCGGCAGTCCTGCTGCTATTCAGTTGTCCGCCGCGCCATTGCCCTCGCGGCGGTTGAACTCATTCATTGCGGCGCTCACACCCTGCGTCAGCACCATCTCAACCGCTTTTGCCACCCGGTCGAGCACCTCATCCAGCACCACCAGCTCCGCTTTACGGAACGGTGACAAAACATGGTCCTTCTGCCGCTCCCGGACGCTTTTCATCCCCTCAGGCTGATCCGGGCCAATCCCAATCCGAATCCGCAGCCACTCTTCACTCTTCAGCGCACCGGAGGTCGACTTCACTCCGTTGTGCCCGCCTGCGCTGCCCCGCTCCCGCACACGAATGGAGCCAAGCGGCAGGGCCAGATCGTCATACAGCACAATCAGGTCCTTCGCAGGATCAATCCCCAATTCCTCTACCAGCGCCGCCACCGCCAGCCCGCTCAAATTCATGAACGTCTCCGGCTTGGCCAGCAGCACTTCCTGCCCGGCAATCAGCGCCTTGCCCGTCAGGGCCCGGCACCGGCGGTTGGCCACCACCGTATTGCAGTTGTCCGCAATGCGATCAATTGCCAGAAAACCCGCATTGTGCGGCGTGAACTGATACTCCATGCCAGGATTTCCAAGTCCTACGATCAGTTTCACGCTGCATCCCGAAAACAGCTTCCAGCTACTAGCTTTTAGCTCTTAGCTTTTCTAAGATTCATCCTCAACCTTGCCCAGCCCTTTTACCGCGGGTGCCCCAGCTGGTAGCGGGTGCCCCAGGTCTCGCCTTTGAGACCTGGGAGTCGCCCTCTTTATACCCGTCACTGCAGCCTTCACCGCAGCCCAGAACTTCAGACCATCCCAAGTCCAGCTAGAGGCTAAGGGCTGGCAGCGAACAGCTATTTCTTGGCTTCTGCTTCCGTCTTGCCCTTCTTCGCTACTTCCGGCTCCGCCGTGCCAGCAGCGGCCACAGCATCCGCAGCCGGAGCGGCCTCTTCCTTCACTGCAACCACGTGGGCCACCGTCGCATCCTCATCGGCCAGGAACTTGATGGTGCCAGAGTGCGGCAGGTCCTTCACGCGGATCACGCCGTGCAGCGCCAGTTCGGTCACGTCCACATCCAGATGGCTCGGAATATCGCCCGGCAGGCACTCCACCTCCACCTCGCGCAGCACATGGTCCAGAATGCCGCCCTGTGTCTTGACGCCAACCGCAATGCCAATCAGCTGGATCGGCACTTCCACGCGAATCGCCTTGTCCATCGCAATGCGCTTCAGATCAATATGCAGCAGCGTGCCCTTGATCGGCTCATACTGCCAGTCCACAATCATCGCCTTGGTCCTGGCGTCGGAGCCATTCAGCTCCAGGTCAAAAATCGTGTTGTGGCCAGACTCCGAGTGCAAAATGCGGGTGATCTGCTTCGGGTCCACCTCAACGGCAATCGCAGGCTGCGCTGCGCCATACACCACGGCAGGAATCTTACCGGCAACACGCACGCGGCGCGCTGCATTCTTGTTGAACTTGCCCTCACGGGGCTGTGCTGCAACAACTTCTGTGCTGATCATTGTTTTTTCCTTTCGGGCACGGAGGCTGGATTTTAGCTGCTAGCTGCTGGCTTTTAGCCGCTAGCTGTTCGCTCAAAACCTTTTCCCGCTCCCTTTATGGCTGCGACACCTTGAAAAGTGCGCAGCAGTAAAAGTTCGTTGCAGAGAACCAGTCTTCTTCAGCCACCACACCAGCCAAAAGCTGCTTCTAGCTGAACAGCGTGCTGACGCTGGTCTCCATATGGATGCTCTCAATCGCCCGGCCCAGAAGCCCGGCAATCGACAGCACCTTGATCTTGCCCGTGCGGAGCGCCTCTTCCCGCAGCGGAATCGTATTCGTCACGACCAGTTGCTCCAGCCGTGAATTGGCGATGCGCTCAATGGCCGGCCCGGAAAGCACCGGATGCGATGCGCAGGCATAGACCTTTTCCGCACCAGCATCCAGCAACGCATCCACGGTCTTCACCAGCGTGCCCGCCGTATCAATAATGTCGTCGAGGATCAGGCACGTGCGGCCCTGCACATCGCCAATCACGTTCATCACCTCGGTTACGTTGATGTCCGTCCGCCGCTTGTCCACAATCGCCAGCGGAGCTTCCATCTTTTTTGCGAAGAAGCGCGCGCGCTCCACGCCACCTGCATCCGGTGAAACCACCGTCAGGTTGGGCAGTTCCAGGTCCCGGAAGTAGCTCACCAGCACCGGGCTGGCAAACAGGTGGTCCACCGGGATGTTGAAAAAGCCCTGAATCTGTGCCGCGTGCAGATCCACAAACAGTGCGCGATTCGCGCCAGCCGTTGTCAGCAGATCGGCCACCAGCTTGGACGAGATGGCCACGCGAGGACGGTCTTTACGGTCCTGCCTTGCGTAGCCGTAATACGGAACCACCACAGTGATCCGTCCGGCAGAGGCGCGCTTGCACGCGTCAATCATGATCAGCAGCTCGACCAGATGCTGATCCACCGGGTAACACGTCGGCTGCACGATAAATACGTCCACGCCGCGGACGTTCTCGAGCAGCTGAAAATAAACCTCACCGTCAGAGAAGCGCTGGAGCTTTGTTTCTCCCAGCGGCACTCCGACAAACTTGCAGACCTCCTCGGTCAACTCACGATTGGCGGTCCCGCAAAAAATCTTAAAGCGCTTGTCTTCGCTCAGGCTCCGGCTGCGCTTTTTCTCCGGAGCGGGTTTGGCGCCAGATGCACCAGCCCTGGTTGCTGCTGGCTGATGATCTGTTTGAGCAGGCTGTTGATCGGTTGCTTCAACAGCCTGCCCCAAAATAGGGGAAAGTACCGCAGGCGCGTCTGTATTCACGTTGAAACCTCCAAGCTGGTTGGCTTTGGTTGTTCCTGCTGCTTGTCTTTACCAGGGCCTGATTGCGGCCCCAGACTGGTCTTTCAAACTCAAGTCCGCGGGTGTTCCGTTCTCGCGGAGTCCAACTTTATTACGGCAAATTGCTGCCAACAAAAGAACCCTATTGCTGCCGCGTGCTGGTTGGGCGACTAGGATTCGAACCTAGATGAACGGGATCAAAACCCGCTATCCTACCATTGGATGATCGCCCAGTAACCGCCTTATGCGAACATACTGCGCCAGTAGGCCGGGCGAGGCAAGGTCTTTGTTATAAAGGCCCCGGTCCCCGGTTCAGTTCCTGTCGCTGCACTACCAACAACACGCTGTTGAGCTGCTTCTGCATCTACCCTGGACCGGTAAAGTCCAAAGAGTGCCGAACCCGAACCGGAGAGCGCCGCGTACAGGGCTTCGCTCTGGCCTGACTCACTACCCACCAATAATCGCTTGATTTCACGCAGGGAGGGATGCTGTGGAAAGACGACCTCTTCAAAGTCGTTTTCGATCCCGGTGCGGACAAGCGCGAGAAGCGGGTCCTCGGCCAGGTCTTCTGCAGTTTGATTGACGACTGAGAAGACACCGGATGTGCCGGGCTCCGCGCACACAGACGCGAGAGCACGGCTCAACTCCTTGAGTCTATCGGAGTGGCTGGGTTTGGTCAACGCATTTGCAGCCATACTCAGCCCCGGCGCTGGCCCCGGCGGCAGCGTATGCAGCGCGTCCCAGTCCCGGAAAGCCTGTGGCGTAGACACCCCCACCGGGGGGGCCACCACCACGCACCACGTCTCCGGCAGATCCGGCATCGGGTACACCTCTTCGCCGCGCCCCAACCCCAGCACCGCTCCACCCAGCAGAAACAACGGCACATCGGAGCCAATCTCCGCCGCCAGCTCCAGCCGTTCCGACCCAGCAAGTGACTGATTCAGCTCGCGTTCCAACCCAATCAACGCCGCAGCCGCATTGGCCGAGCCAGCCCCCAGCCCCCCCTGCACCGGCAGATTCTTCTGGATGTGAATGTGTACCTCGGCCGCCACTCCCATGCGGACAAGGCAGCGCTCGACCATCTTCCAGCAGGTATTGGTCGCGTCCGTGGGGACTTTGGGGTGGTTCGACTCCAAGGTCAGCACAGATGCCGCCTCCGCCTCCAGCCGCCGGGCCGTAACCGTCACCACATCATGTAGTTCCAGCGTCTGATAGAGAGTCGTCAGGCCATGGAAGCCATCGGCTCGCGCAGGGCCAATGGCCAGTCCAAGGTTGATCTTCGAGTAAGAACGAACGCGCGTAGGCATACTGTCCTGATTTTAAGGCAAGAGCAGGGTTACCGAGAGGAGTACGTTTTTAAAGGGAGTGCCTTGCAGCCGCTCACGGCCGCTGCTCCCAGTTGGCCGCGCGGCTCAGGGCCTGCGGCTTCGTCTTATACACTCTCTCTGCTTTTGCTTGTGACGTTCACGAGACGCATCGTTGCTTCCGGGTAGCGTTGTCCTTCCACAGCTTCCTGTGGAATGGCCAGCTCAATTTCCGCTGCTTCCGCAGCCGTGATTTTAATCTCGACAGCAACAGCATTTTCTTCCAGATATTTGCGGCGCTTCGTGCCGGGGACAGGAACAATGTCTTCCCCTTGCGCAAGCACCCAGGCCAGCGCCAGTTGCGTCGGCGTGCATCCTTTACTGGCAGCAATTTCACCAAACCTTTCTGCGAGCACAAGATTCTGCCCAAACGCTGCGCCGCTATAGCGCGGATGCTGCTTGCGATAGTCACCCTCCCCAAATGCTTCGGCGGACTTGAACCGGCCACTAAGCCAGCCGCGCCCCAGCGGGCTATAGGCTACGTAGGCAATGCCAAGTTCCCGCGTCACCGGCAGGCTTTGCGCCGCTACGTCACGTGTGAAGATAGATAACTCCGATTGCAGCGCGGCAATCGGGTACACCGCATGGGCACGGCGAATCGCAGCAGGCGCTGCCTCCGACAGGCCCAGATGCTTCACCTTGCCTGCCTGCACCAGTTCCGCCATCGCCCCCACGGTCTCTTCAATCGGCACATTCGGATCGACACGATGCTGGTAATAGAGATCAATGTAGTCAACGCCAAGGCGCTTGAGCGATGCATCACAGGCGGAACGGATGTACTCCGGGCTGCCGCTGACGCCCCGGACGTTCGCATCTTCACGGCTGCGCAGGATGCCGAATTTTGTGGCGAGTACGACCTGATCGCGCCGGTCGCGGATGGCCTTGCCAACCAGCTCTTCATTGAGGCCACTGCCATACATGTCAGCAGTGTCCAGAAAATTGATGCCCAATTCGAGCGCGCGATGAATCGTCGCAATGGACTCGACATCATCCGTGGCTCCATAAAACTCAGACATACCCATGCAGCCAAGACCAAGGGCAGATACTTCCGGACCGTACTTGCCTAATTTACGTAATTGCATTGCCATCTCCAGTTTTCAGGGTGAGGGTGGTCGCACACAAAGAAGAGCACGCTGCTGGCCGTTAAAACAAAAACAGAGAGAGTGTATAAGACGAAGCCTGGGCCGCGCAGCCAACCGGGAACAGCCAACCGGGAACAGCAGCCGGGAACTCCCTTCCAAAGGCCTGCACCTCTCAGCAACTCTGCTTCTGCGTTGGATGCGCGGAAACCAGAAAGGGTGCCACAGAAGGCACACCCTTCTGCAGCAGAGATATGCTCCCGTGGATGGGTCCTCCCGCTTCTGTGGCGTTTGCGGCAACCTTGCAGGACAGCTTTTTCATGAGAACATTGCGTTCCCTCTACGCCAACCGGAGAACCGCTGTAGCCGATGAATCCCCTTGGCCGCGCAGGGAAGACGCCGCGTTCACACTCCAACTGATGGCAGGCAGCGGCAGCGACGGACCTTTTTCTTCCGCCGCCCGCCCCCGCAACGGCCGGCGCCCTGGAGGCCGGCCCGGACCATCGCCACCACTTCGGCAAAGCCAACGGATACTGAAGAGTTACCGGTTCCGCAGGAGAATAACCGGCTGCCCCGGCGTGCAGCAGATATGATCTGTATGTAGGGGCAGGAAGTTAGAGGAACATGCACAGGGCCATTTCGACACACGTTTTTCTTCGTCAGCGGCTCCATCCCGGCCTGCTGGACGCTATGCTCCGCGGCGGCGCCGAGGGCATTGAAATTTTTGCCGCGCGCCATCATTTCGACTACACCGACCGCGCTCACGTCCGTGAAATCGCCACCTGGTTCCGCTCCAATCCAGTGGAGTACAACTCGCTGCATCAACCGCTCTACAGCGACGCCGAGTGGAGCCGCGACGTTGGCCCCACCGTGAATGTGATCGACGTGGAGAAGGCGCGCCGCATTGACGCGATGGACGAGATCAAGCGCGCGCTGGAAGTGGCCGAGATGATTCCTATCAACAAAATGGTGCTGCACCTGGGCGGACGCGACGACAAGTGGAACAATCGCGCGCTGGAACACTCGCTCACCGCCATCGAGCATCTGAAGGCCTTCGCGCATCCGCTCGGCGTCAGGCTGCTGGTGGAGAACCTGCAGAATGAAGTGACCGAACCCGGCAACCTGCTGGAGATTCTGCGCGTTGGCCACTTCGACTCCGTCGGCGTTTGCCTGGACGTTGGCCACGCGCATGCCTCCGTTGGCGTGGAGGCGGCCTTCACCGTCCTGAAGGACCGCATCCGCGAACTGCACCTGCACGACAACCACGGTTCCAAAGATGAGCACTTGTGGCCGGGCAGCGGCACTCTGGATTGGCCGCACCTGATGCAGCAGGTAGGCGAACTGAAGGAGCCACCGGTAGGCACACTGGAAATTCACCACGAATTGGCAGAAACGCCAGAGAGCGTCAGCAGCAGGGCCGCCGCAGCTTTTGCCCTGCTGGAGAAATCTGCCGGGCAGCCGTAACCGGTTCGGGAAATTCTGAGGGTCCTCCAGGCAGTTTGTAACGTTTTGAGATACAGATTGAGCGTAAAATGAATGAAAACGTAACAATACAAGATACAAATCCACCGCTGACCACCATTGCCAGCCTCGGCGGACACGAAGGCCAGAGCGTCACCCTGCAGGGCTGGCTCTACAACCTGCGGGAAAGCGGCAAGCTGCTGTTCCCCATCTTCCGCGACGGCACCGGAACCGTGCAGGGCATTGTTCCTAAAGCAGCCGTGACGCCGGAGGTCTTTGAGACGGTGAAGGCGCTCACGCAGGAGTCCAGTGTGATTGTGACCGGCAAAGTCCGCGCCGACAAGCGCGCCCCCGGCGGTTACGAACTGGACGTGGAGCATGTGCAGGTGGTGCAGCGCGTGGCCGAGGACGATCCTTTCCCGATCTCGCTGAAGGAGCACGGTGTCGACTTTCTGATGGAGCATCGCCACCTTTGGCTGCGCACGCCGCGCCAGTCCGCCATCCTGCGCATCCGCGCAGAAATCATGCGCGCTGCACAGGAGTATTTTGACACCAATGGCTTTGTCCGTACCGATCCGCCCGTCCTGACGCCAGCGGCCTGCGAAGGCACCAGCACGCTCTTCCCGGTGGAGTACTTCGGCGACGAAGCGTACCTCACGCAGTCCGGCCAGCTCTACATTGAAGCCACCGCACTGGCGCTGGGCAAGGTCTACAGCTTCGGCCCAACCTTTCGCGCAGAAAAATCCAAAACGCGCCGCCACCTGACCGAGTTCTGGATGATTGAGCCGGAGATGGCCTACGCTGGCCTCGACGAGCTGATGATGCTGGCTGAAAACTTCATCAGCCATATCGTTGCCCGCGTGCTGGAGCGCCACCAGGCCGACCTGAAGGTAATTGGCCGCGACATTACTAAGCTGGAAACGGTCCGGGCCCCGTTCCCGCGCATCAGCTACAACGACGCCGTTGCCATGCTGCACGAGGCGCACAGCAAAGGCCTGCTGGAAAATAAATTCACGTATGGCGACGACTTCGGCTCGCCCGACGAGACCTACATCAGTTCGCAGTTCGACCGCCCCGTAATGGTGCACCGCTATCCGGCCGAAGTGAAGGCCTTCTACATGGAACCCGATCCTGCCGACGCGAAGTACGCCCTTTGTGTGGATGTGCTGGCCCCGGAAGGCTACGGCGAAATCATCGGCGGCTCCCAGCGCGTGGCCAGCTACGATCTGCTGAAGAAGCGCATTGAAGACCACGGCCTGTCGCTGCAGGCCTTCCAGTGGTATCTCGACCTGCGCAAATACGGCTCCGTACCCCACGCCGGCTTTGGTATGGGAATCGAGCGCGCCGTTGCCTGGATCTGCGGCCTGGACCACGTCCGCGAGACGATTCCGTTTGCAAGGACGCTCAACCGGATTTATCCGTGAAATGGTGCTTTTTCGAGTGTTAGGCTTTTGGCATTGGGAAAGTCCGATATATTTTGTGCTTTCGTGTACCATTTGACCTTGTAGTGAATCAAAGTAGTAGTGATACTGGTATTGAGTAGAGGACACAACCATGATGAAAAATTTCAAGCTGTTTGCAACTCCCTCATTTCTGACAGGGGCGGCTCGGCTTGTGGACATTGGCGGTGTTTTCGACAAATACAATTCAAGCCGATCTGAGGAAGAAGCCGACTCCCGTGCATTGGCCTCTGATTGGTCTGTGGTGGGCGATGACTTGCGTAAGGTAATGACTCAAATGGAAAGAGAAATTGAGTCAACAAGGTAACCAGGATGTCGGAAATTGAGAAGACAGCAACTGAGACAACGCCTCTCAATGTTTCAGACCCGACGACACCCACCGCGAAGCGTAACGTTCGTTCGGAGTTTTCCGCTTCCTATCATTGGTCCGCTCCACTGCCTCCTCCTGATGTCTTAGCCAGATACAACGAAGCCTTTCCCGGCTGCGCAGAGCGGATTGTCGCTATGGCTGAGAAGCAGAGCGCTCATCGCCAAAATATCGAGTCACGAGTTATTAACGGCAATATATACAGTCAGAAAGTTGGGCTCTGGCTCGGTTTCGTTTTAGCATTTGTAGTTATTTCCAGTGGCGCATGGCTGGTTTACGATGGCAGAATTGCTTGGGGAGCCGGCTTTATCGGCATTCCTCTTGTCGCACTTGTCAGTGTTTTTGTGCTAGGCAAGAGAGATCAGAATCGTCAGCTTCGTCAAAGTCAGCCAGAAGAGAATCCGCAACAGAAATTACCATTCCCAGAATGAAGAAAAAACTCCGTGTTGGCATTTTGTTTGGCGGGCGCAGTGGGGAGCACGAGGTTTCCCTCCTGTCCGCAGCTTCGGTTCTGAAGGCGATCAACCGCAAAAAATATGAGGTTGTCCCCATCGGCATTACCAGGGAGGGCCGATGGGTGACCGCGCTCGATGCCGAGCGGCTGCTGAACGGCGATGCGCACGCCCCGGCGCGGCAACTGCGCGCGGGCGACCCTGACGTGACGGCCCCGGCAGCAGTGCTGAAGCGCGGCGAGGCCGTGATTGTGCCTCCGGTGCCGGCAGAGAAGGCCGGGACGGGCAGGCTGGCTCCGCTGGAAATTCAGGCCAGTGCGGAACTGTCCACGACTACGCAGCAGCGTGCGCTGGATCTGGATGTCGTCTTCCCGGTGCTGCATGGAACCTTTGGCGAGGACGGCACCATCCAGGGCTTGTTTGAGCTGGCGGACATTGCCTACGTTGGCTCCGGCGTGCTGGGCTCTTCCGCGGGCATGGACAAGGACGTGATGAAGCGCCTGTTTGCCGCGGCGAAGTTGCCCATCACGAAACACGTCACCCTGCTGCGCAGCGAGTGGAAGACGAATCCGCGCAAGTGCACAAAGCAGATTGAGGCGGCGCTGAAGTATCCGCTGTTTGTGAAGCCGGCGAATCTCGGCTCCTCGGTGGGCATCAGCAAGGTGCATGATCGCAAGGAGCTGGCTCCGGCAATGGATCTGGCCGCAGGCTACGACCGCAAGCTGGTGATCGAGCAGGGCGTGGGCGGCGGCAAAGGCAAGCCACGCGAATTGGAAGTAGCCGTGCTGGGCAACGATGCTCCGGAGGCCAGCGTGGTGGGCGAAATCGTACCGGGCAAAGAGTTTTACGACTACGAGGCCAAGTACCTGAGCGAAGGCTCCATCCCCATCATCCCGGCCAGGCTCACCAGGGCTGAGTCCAGGCAGGTGCGCGAAATGGCGATCGCCGCCTTCAAAGCCTGCGATTGCGCCGGACTGGCGCGGGTCGATTTTCTGATGGAGCCGGGTAAAGCAGGCAAGCCGGGACGCATCTACCTGAATGAGATCAACACGCTGCCGGGCTTCACCAGCATCAGCATGTATCCCAAGCTGTGGACCGCCAGCGGACTACCCTACGCCAAGCTGATTGACCGGCTGCTGGAGCTCGCCCTCGAACGCCACCGTGAGAAGCAGCAGACGCAGTTCAGCCGCGACTAACGCAGTTCATGGCTGCCCGCGCTGGCACCATTTCCGCGGAAGTGGTGTCTAACCAGCATACGGACGCATACGTGCTGATTGGTTCTTAAAAAGTAGTATCGGCCAAAATTTTTAATGTTGTACCAGCAAGGATGAAATGCCCATGACACTGCTGAATGCCGCGCCCTACAATGCCCGCCGCGAACGACTGA
>DZDJ01000119.1 GCA_022736715.1 Edaphobacter aggregans | reverse complement strand
GGCGCGTGAGGTTGTCGCGGGTGTGCTGGATGGAAAGCTCGGTTTCGCGGCGGCGTTCCTTGTAGCGCGAAATGCCGGCCGCTTCTTCCAGCGTGGCGCGCAATTCTTCCGGGCGCGCATCCAGCAGGCGATTGATTTGCCCCTGCTCGATAATGGCGTAACTGCGCGTACCGGAGGTTGCCCCGTGACCACGCCCTAGCCCCGTACCCAGGAACAAATCGGCAATATCCTTACGCCGACAGCGCGTGCCATTAAGAAAATACTTGGATTGCCCGTCGCGGGTCGAAACGCGACGAATGCTTAAATCCTTAAAGCGCGCCCAAGGGCCTTGCAACGCACCTGAGTCATCCTGATGCTCAAACACCAGCTCCACGGAGGCCTGCGCAACGGGCTTGCGTTGCCCACTGCCCGCAAAAATCACGTCATCCAGCGACTGGCCGCGCAGGTGCTTGGCCGACGATTCGCCCATCACCCAACGCAGCGCATCCAGCGTATTGGATTTGCCGCAGCCATTCGGCCCGACGATGCCGACCAGCTCGGACGGGAAGTGCAATTCGGTGGGATCAACAAACGATTTGAAACCGGCAAGGCGCAAGGTTGCTAGACGCATGTTCTATGCTCTAAGCTCACGCCAGAACTTACGCAAAACCGCCCGGGCGGCGTTAAACCACCTTGCAGCACTCCTTGAGCAGCCGTTGGTGCTTTGCCTTGCAGGAACAGTTTTGCGTAAGTCCTAAAAAAACCACTATCGAGAAAACCTATGTCCACACGCCCGTCCAAAAACCTTGAAACCTTTGACAACCCCAACCCAGAACGCGATTTTACCATTCATATCCGCGTTCCGGAGTTTACCTGCCTCTGCCCACTGACCGGACAACCTGATTTTGCCACCATTCGCATTGATTACATTGCGGATGAGCGCTGCGTCGAACTCAAAGCGCTCAAAATGTACATGTGGTCGTTCCGTGAAGAAGGCGGCTTTCATGAAGCCATGACCAACAGCATTCTGAGCGATTTGGTCGCAGCGACTGCCCCGCGTTTCATGCGCGTTACCGGCGAATGGAATGTGCGTGGCGGGGTGTATACCACCGTGGTGGTCGAACATCGCAAGGCAGGTTGGGTTGCGCCTGAACTTGTGCAATTGCCGTAAAGGGCTACGCTCCTTTAATGATGGGTTCAGCACACGCATCAGGGTTGCTTGAGCCCGATGTGCAGAAGGCGCGCATTGTTAAGTTTAATTGGAATACTAGGACGGTTGTATGAGTCAGTTAACACCCCAGAGCCTGCCTCTTGTACGCGTGCGCGGCGAGTTGCAGGAGGTTGATATGAGCGATATTACTGTTGATCCTTACCTATTGCTCAAGCGTCACGCGAAACTTCAATTGTCGCCTTGGATGGATAGGGAAGCGACTCTAGGATGTCTTGGGCACCGCATTTTGGGACAACCCACCGATTTGCGTGCACATGTTCAACGTATTTTCCTGTTGATTCAGCTCGGCGATGGTGCCGCGCTGTACAGCGCTTTGCTCGATTTAATGATTGCCTTGGGCACACACGGCCAAGCGCTTAAGCAACGTATGCTCACTCTAGCCAAACCGTTATTGGCGCCCGCGACACTCGGCTTTCTTCAACGGCATTTGGATGCAGGCTTCGTGGCCGACGACCCCGATTTGGGGCGTGTAAAGGGTTCCTTGTTGCGTGCGACCGATACGCAGGGACATCCCTTGGTGCGACGACTCGACGACAATGCCGCGCCTAATGTGAGCGTATTGGAGCAAGTTGATTCCTTGCTGGAGTATGGGCAACTTGAGCAGGCTGTGGATTTACTGGAGGGCGCGTTACTGCTTGACCCTGACCAGGAGGAGGCCGCTGAAACCCTGCTTGGGCTGTACCGTTCAATGCAGGCGGAAGCACGCTGGCAAGGAATGTGCGAGCAATTGCAGCTGAATTTTGGCCGCATTCCCAAGCCTTGGTTAAATCAGGCTTAAATAAACAGTCTGAACACGTTTATCCACAGATAAACAAGGAGTGATTCGAGATCATGTTCAAAGGACTTTTTGGTAAAAAAGCGCAGCCTATTCCCAAAGTCAAACTCATGGGAATGAATGAGCGGGCGTTGAATTTATTTACCATGTTTCTGAATAGCTCGGCCAAGGGTTTGTGCGAAATTGTTGACGATGGCTCGCATCACATTGTGATTATCGACCTTGATGCCGTGGAAAATACGCGTTTGTGGCTAGATATGCGTCGCCAATTTACAGGGCCGGCCATTGTGCTTTCGGTGCGCGAGCAGAGTTTGACCAATGCGTTCTGGGTGGCCAAACCCGTCAATGAAGCTCACTTCAAGTCAGCTTTGGCTAAAGCACACAAGGCGCTGAGCCAGCCGTCTTCCCCACCCGCTGCCGTACCACATCCGCCTAAAGCTCCGTTGCCTGCTAAAACAGAGCGCCAAGCCGAGCCGATCAAGCCGACGACAGCCACGGCGAAAACAAACTCAGCAACCGCAGAAAAAACGACGACCGTCACCTCCACTGCAGCGGGCGGAATGAGCGAAAGCCTGGATGAACATGCTCAAACCTGTTGCGGTGTCTTGGCCGACGAGATTTACCGCGACCCGACACAGCGTGAACAGTTGTTTTTTAACTCAAGCGACACCGTATTGGGTTTGTTGCGCCAAGCCATGACGCTCACCAAGGAGCAAGGCATCGCGCGTATTGCCCGCGAGGGCGCACATCCCCTGTATGTCAGCGCCGCACTTGGCTTTGTCTCGACCCCCATGCACGAAGCCTATCTGCGCGCGCTGTGCGCGCGCCCTATCGACGGCTCTCCCGTGAAGGTGGATCTGGTTGAGCAGGGTGTCAAAGCCATAGGGCTATCAGACGATGCGCGCATGCGCCGCTTGGACAGCGTGCTGTGGAAGGCGGCGCTGTGGAGTTCACGCGGACGCGTGCCGCGCGGTACATCCTTAGATGCGCCAGTGCGCTTACATGCGTGGCCGAATATTCCACGTTTGATGAGCGTACCTGACGGTTTGCGTATTGCAGCGCTCTGGGTGAGTCAGCCGACGAGTTTATTAGGGACAGCGCGCAAACTTGGTGTGCCCTACCGTTTTGTATTTTCGTTTTATTGCGCCTGTCAAGCCTTTGACCTCATTGAACAGCTCGGTAGTACCACGACACATCGTGGTTCAGATCATGCACCCAAAGCCGTGTCGCAAGAAAAGCGCGGTTTATTTGGGAATCTTCTTAAGAAACTTGGTTTTTAAGTTATTCAAATTCATCAAAAAAGGAATACAACGTTGGCTCAGCACAAAATTATTTTCGCAGGCCCTGTGGGCGCAGGTAAAACCACCGC
>DZDJ01000022.1 GCA_022736715.1 Edaphobacter aggregans | reverse complement strand
TTTTTATCGTTCGCGTCAGATCGGTGGAACCGGTTGCCATTTGTCTTCCACATCCTGCCACCGGTCTTCGGTGGTATCATCGTAGGAGTGCCGGGTCCTGCGCGACGCAATCCCGCCAACCCCGCCAGGTCCGGAAGGAAGCAACGGTAACGGGCCAGTGTGTGCGCAGCAGGTCACCCGGTACTACTTATCTTTGGCCCCGTGCCGACTCCAGCCTTTGTAGCTTCTTCCACATGGACAGTTCTCCGTTCCTCATTGAAAATGGTCTTTTGGATTGCTGTGTCTGCGCGGGCCTGTCCGCATGGCTGCGGTGAGTGTGTTCTGTTGTAGCAACCGTAAGGAGTAATGTTTTGACTTTGAAGATAGCCCCTCGCACGCCGGTGCGCGCCAAGATCAGCTCTTTGGGAACCTATGTTCCTCCGCGCGTCCTCACCAATGCCGATTTTGAAAAGATGGTGGAGACCAACGATCAATGGATCGTCGAGCGTACCGGCATCCGCGAGCGGCATGTTGTGGACAAAGGCGTGGCCACCAGCGACATGGCGGCCGAGGCGGCCAGGGTCTGCCTTGCGAAGCGTGGAATCAAGTCGTCCGAGGTGGAGGCGATCATCGTCGCCACCGTTACGCCCGACATGTCTTTCCCTGCAACGGCCTGCCTCGTGCAGGACAAGATCGGCGCCAAAGGGGCCTGGGGGTTCGATCTTTCCGCCGCCTGCTCCGGCTTTATTTATGCGTTGCAGGTTGGCGCCAAACTGGTGGAGTCCGGCGCGCACAAAAAAGTGCTGGTCATTGGTGCAGACACCATGTCCTCGATTCTGGATTACACCGACCGCACCACCTGCATTCTTTTTGGTGATGGCGCTGGCGCCGTGTTGCTGGAGCCTTGCGACGAGGGCGAAGTGGGCCTGGTGGATTACCTGCATGAGGTGGACGGCTCCGGCGCTTACAGCCTGCAGATTCCCGGCGGTGGCAGCCTGAATCCCGCATCGGCGGAGACCGTGGCCAACAAGATGCACTACGTGCAACAGGAGGGCCAGTCGGTGTACAAATACGCGGTACGGAAAATGGCGGAGTTGTCCGAGAACCTGCTGGAGCGCAACGGCGTGCGGGGCAGCGACCTGGGCTGCTTTATTCCACACCAGGCCAATAAGCGCATCATTCTTTCCACGGCAGAGCGGCTGGGAATGCCGCTGGAGCGCGTCATCATCAACATTGACCGCTTCGGCAACACCACCGCCGGCACCATTCCGCTGGCCATGAACACCGCTATGCAGGAGGGCCGCCTGAAGAAAGGCGATCTGGTGCTGCTGGCTTCTGTGGGCGCAGGCTTTACCGCCGGCGCTTCGCTGCTGCGCTGGGAGTTTTAGACGGGTTCTTGATCAGGCAAAAATGATACAGATGCCCCAGGATTCGCAGTTGTGATCTTGGGGCATTCTGCTTTTGTGTTCTTATCGCCAAGCGCATAGAAAACGCCCACCGGAGCCAAGAATCCGCAGATTGTCCTTGCGTTCGTGGAAGTAGCGCTGGTTGATCACCGGTGCGCCAATGTCCTCGATCACATGAAACGCGCGCAGTTCTTCCGCCATTTCTGGTGGTGTAAAAAAGAGCTGAAACGGCTCGCCCGCCAGCTTTACGCGTTCCGCCAGGGAATCGTGTGCAAGCTGCTCCAGTGGCGACAAGACTGCTCGCGGCTGTGCATAATCCAGCGCCACACCGCTGCCCGCGGGTTGTGCTGACAGAAAGCGGATGGTCGCGCGGAAGGCGGCCTGCGTGAGGTAGGGAACCACGCCCAGCCAGGCGAAAAATGCAGGCGCGGAGCGGTCAAAACCCGCGGCCGCCAGCTCGGCTTCCAGTGATTGATGCTCAAAATCCACCGGCGTCAGCGAGAGGTTGGCGGGCATCCGGATTTGATTTTGCCGCAGCATTTCCTGCTTCCACGCCTGCGTCGCAGGGTGGTCCACCTCAAACACCTGTAGTTCCGGATAAGGATTGCGGTAGGCGAAGGTGTCCAGCCCAGCGCCCAGCAGCACATACTGGCGCACGCCCGCGGCAACCGCGCGGGCAAGGTTGTCTTCCGCGTAGCGGCTGCGGGCAACAAGGAAGGCGCGCAGGGCGGTGGAGTGTGGGCGATCGGTGCGCAGGGGGGTGCGGCGCAGTTCTTCCGCGTATTCCTTGCCAAGTATCGGCACAGCAAGGGGATCGGCGAAAACCAGTGGCCGGTCGTGGATCTGGTGAGCGGCGCGACGCAGAGCGACACGGAGGGCGGTGCGGGATGGAGTGGCATGTTGCATGGTTGGGCGCAAGTGCAACGGGGAAAGCCGCTGCAAGCACTATTGTACGGATTTGGCAGATGCCATGGCGCATTGGCACTGCTTTTACCGCCGGTGCTGCGAGGCAATGCGCAGCATTCTGCACGTCGTTAGCAGAGATGCGGCTAATTACACCCCGGTGGCTGGTGGAGGCAGTGTGATTAGAATGGGGCCATGAAGATTCAACGAGTTGGTTCGCAGGCTTCGGGCAAAGGCCCGGCAGAGTGGTTTACCGGTGCGGTTCGCATTGATGCGCTGATGCAGGCGGAGGATCCGGCGCGGGTGGCGTGCGCGAGCGTGACCTTTGAGCCGGGGGCGCGGACGGCGTGGCATACGCATCCGCTGGGGCAGACGCTGATTGTGACGGCCGGCTGTGGATGGGTGCAGCGCGAAGGCGGTGCGGTGGAAGAGGTGCATCCGGGCGATGTGGTGTGGTTTGCGCCGGGAGAGAAGCATTGGCATGGCGCGACGCCAACGACGGCGATGACACACATTGCGGTTCAGGAGCGCCTGGATGGGCGTGCGGTGGACTGGATGGAGCCTGTGCGCGAGGTGGAGTACCGCCGCGGGTGATTTCTCTGTGAAAGCCGATTTTCAGGAATGAGGAAATTTAGTGCGCTGCCAGTGTTGTTTGCTGGCAGCGTTGTTTTGAGGGCGGTTATTTGGCGTCTGGGGTGAGGCTGACGTTGGGTCCGAGGTGGTAGTGGTGTTTGGCCATGTTGACGAGGTGTTCGGAGTGGAAGGCACGGAGCAGGTGCAACTCCGTGCCTTTTTTCGCGCTTGCTACTTATGCTGTCCGCCGTTTGGGGCCGATTTGATGTGCGCGGGTGGCGGGTTGAAGTGCGGTTGCGGCGCCGGCCGTGACGCCGGAGGGCGATAGGTAGGCCGCGGGGTGTTCTCGACGCGCGGGGTTGGTCTGGGTCCCGGACGGACAGCTTCCGGCCGCTGCTGCTGCTCCGGTCTGGATTCCGGTCTGGATTGTGGCCGGGGCAGCTGCTGCACCTGTGGCCGCTGCTGGGGCTGCGCAGGCCGGGCGGTTGGGCGCGGTGTTTGCGGGCGGTCTGGTTGCACGCGGTTCAGGCCGCCCTGCGGAGTGGTGGGGCGCATGACGCCGGTGCGCGGGGTGGACTGCGGTGAGCGCTGCACAGTGCCGAGCACCGGCTGCCGCGTCACCGGGTTCACCGGGAAGTCGCGCGACAGCGTTGACCCTTTGCGGAGCCCGCTGATGGGCCGTCCTACCGGCTTCAGCGGTTCCACCGTTCTGCCGGAAATCACAACTGTTGTGGTGCGGCTGCCCAGGAAGCCGTCCTGGCCGGGCGTGAGCACGCGCGGCGGCAGAATGCCGCCACGGCGCACTTGCACGACATGGAGACGGTTCACCGCTCCACCCCGCGGCGGATCGCCTGGCCCGCGGACTGGCCGCGGTGGTGGGCGGTATCCCACGGGCTGATGGCCGATGTTGTAGTAATTGCGGTGATAGAAGCCGCCGCCCCAGCCATAGCCGTAGCCGCGGCATCCCATACCCGGCTGCCATCCCCAGCCGAAGCTGTTGACGTAATACCAGTTACCGCAATAGAAAGGTGTCCATCCCCACGGATAGCCGGAGACCCAGATGTAGCCATAGGCTGGGTAATTGGCCCAGTAGCCATAGCCGTAAGGATCAAAGCCGGACCCGTATCCGGCTGGCTGCCACATCAAGCCATAGCCCGGCACGGGATACCAGCTTCCGTAGGAATCAAGATCAGACCATCCGTAGCCGGTGTCTCCGGCGTAGTCATCACGGGCGGTTGTGCGGTTATCGGCCAGGGATGCGGCCTGCTGGTCCATGTCGCTGTTCCACTGGTCCCAGGAGTCTGGTGTGACGCTTTCGGCCAGGAAGTAGCGTGCCTGGTCATTCGGGTCGGAGTGGACGGTCTCGCCGGTATGCACTTCGACGCTATAGGCATTGGCCTTCTCCACCAGCACCATGCCGTCGATGACGGCCATCTCAGGCGGCTGGGCGTCCAGGTTGATGCGCACGGTGGAGTTCTGCCCCGGGCTGAACTCGCTGTCGCCGTACTGCACCAGGTAGCTGGACTGGTCGCTCTGCCGCAGCTCCATGTAGACCATGCCGTCGGCAACCGTCATCTGCGTTGCATAGTTGTTGCCGGTCATCCCGAGCTGATCGAGCGAGAGGGCGCTGTTGGGCGTCAGGCGGGCGACGCTGCCATCTTCAAATTCAATTTCGGCTTTGCCATCGTCGCCGGTCTCGATGCGCGAGCCTGCAATGAGCGGCATGTTCTGGTATGCCTGCTCGAACTCGGTGTCATTGCCGGGCAACACCTGCACTTTGCCTTCGACGCTGCTGAGCCGCACGATGCGCACCTGCTGGCCGTCTGCGGGCTGGCCGTCTGCGGTTTGTGCTTCGGTTTGTGCTTCGTTTTGTGTCTGTGCGGAAACGTGCAACGTGGCGAGCAGGATCAGGAAGATTCCCAGGGAGAGACCTGCTGGCAGCATCCTGCGTTTGCTGAAGAGGAAATATTGCATCTTGCACCTCCGGCCGGAAACTGCTGCCGGCCTGCCGGAACCGTCACTGCTTTATTGGGCGACGGTTCACTTTCATCATTTAACAACCTTGGATGCGGAAATAAGTTGTGGCGACTCACCGGCTTCTGTCTGCGCCCTGCTGCGCCAGCGTCTGGGCGGTGTGAATATGGCAAATTGCAATCGCCAGCGCGTCGGCCGCGTCGGCCGGTTCCGGAACCACATCCAGCCCCAGCAGCCGCGCTACCATGAACTGTACCTGTTCTTTCTTCGCCAGGCCATAGCCAACCACTGCGGATTTGATGGAGAGCGGCGCATATTCGGCCACCTCCAGCCCGGCCTGCGCTGCCGCCAACAGCGCCACTCCGCGCACCTGGCCCAGCTTGAGCGCAGATTTGGCATTCACCGAATAAAACACCTCTTCGATGGCCACCACGTCCGGCGCATGCTGCGCCAGCAATGCGGAAAGCTCGGTATGCACCTGCGCGAGCCGTTGCGCGGTGCGGTCCTTCTTGTTGAGTCGAATGGCTCCGCTGGTCAGGGCGTGCAGGCGGGTTTCCCGCGGTGTGGTGACCACTTCCACCACGCCGTAGCCGGTAAACTCCGTGCCGCAGTCAATGCCAAAGACACGCATTTCCAGCTCCACTCTTCCGCGCCTTAGCGCGAAATGCCTTCCAGCGGCGAAGTTGCGGTGGCATACAGCTTGCGCGGCATCCGCCCGGCAAGATACGCCTGCCGCCCGGCGAGCACGGCGTGCTGCATGGCTTCCGCCATCAGAACAGGGTTCTGCGCCTGCGCGATTGCGGTGTTCATCAGTACTGCGTCAAAGCCCAGTTCCAGGGCCACGGCTGCGTCGGAGGCGGTGCCGACGCCAGCGTCGACGATGAGCGGCACTTCGGTGATCATCTCGCGCAGAATCCGCAGGTTCGCGGTGTTCTGCAACCCCAGTCCGCTGCCTATCGGGGCGCCGAGCGGCATGACGGCGGCGGCACCGGCATCAATCAGCCGCCGGGCAAAGACGATGTCGTCGGAGGTGTAGGGCAGTACGGTGAAGCCTTCCTTCACCAATACGCGCGTTGCTTCGAGCGTCGCCTGAATGTCCGGATACAGCGTCTGCTGGTCGCCGATGACCTCAATCTTGACCCAGTCGGAGAGGCCGACCTCGCGCCCCAGCCGCGCGGCGCGGATGGCCTCCTCGGCGGTGTAGCAGCCCGCTGTATTTGGCAACAAAAAGTAGCGCTGCGGATCGATGAAGTCCAGCAGTGACTCCCTGGAGCGGTCCAGATTGACGCGCCGGACGGCAACGGTGACCATCTCCGCGCCGGAGGCTTCGATGGCCTTCTGCGTCTCTTCGCCGTCCTTGTACTTTCCCGTTCCTACGATCAACCGCGACTGAAAGGCTTTACCCGCTATAACCAATGGTTCCATGATGCTTTGATTGTAAAGCCCGGGGCGAGTAGGGGGTATAGGGATCAGGGAACAGGAATCAGGGATCAGGGAGGAGGGCGTGGTAGAGGGTGGCCATGGCTTCGAGCGGGAGTGCTTCGGCGCGGAGTTGGGGGGAGATGCCGGTGGTGGTGAAGACGTGGGCGACCTGGGCGGGTTCGTAACCGGCGGCGCGGAGGTTGTTGGCCAGGGTTTTGCGCTTCTGGCTGAAGCACTGCTTGAGGAAGCGGTCGAAGCCGGGGGCATCGACGCCGAGTTCCTGGAAGCGCGGGGCAAAGGTGAGGCGCAGGACGGTGGAGTGGACCTCAGGCGGCGGGTCGAAGGCTTCGGGCGGCAGGGTGAAGAGTGTCTCGATGCGTGCGTACATCTGGGCGGTGGCGGAGAGCAGGCCGTAGTCGCGGGTGCCGGGCGTGGCGGCGACGCGGTCGGCAACTTCGCGCTGGATCATGATGACGGCGCGGTCGAGGAGCGGATGCGCGGCGAAGAGCTTGAGGAGAATGTCGGCGGTGATGTAATAGGGCAGGTTGCCGACGAGAGCGGCTTTTTCCTGCGGGGGCACAGCGGCGGCGAAGTCGGCGGTGAGGATGTCACCGCCGACGATGCGGAAGCTGGGCTGCTGGCGGAAGCGGAATTCGAGCTCGCGGATGAGGGGCGGGTCGATCTCAAAGGCGATGTACTGGCGGCAGCGGGGGACGAGGAGACTGGTGATGGCTCCGTGGCCGGGGCCGATTTCGAGCACGGTGGCGCGGGAGAGGTCACCGAGTGCGTCGGCAATGGCGGCGCAGGCGGCCTGGTCAACTAAAAAATTTTGCCCGAGTCTGGATTTCTGTTTCATGTTGTTTTTGCCGCCAGTGGAAGCGAGTGCCGCACCGAAATGAGATGCGCGGAAAGGCGCTGGCTTCGCAGAGGCGATGTGTATAGACTACCGCTTCACTGATATTGTGAGAAAAGCGGGACGTTAAACCCAGTGTGCAGAAGCGCTGTGCGACGTGGGTGAAAAAAGTCAGGGGAACAGAATGCACATTGTTTTTGCCGCTTCAGAGGGTCTGCCGTTTGTGAAAACCGGGGGGTTGGCGGATGTGGTGGGTGCGCTGCCGCAGGAACTGGCGAAGCTGGGCCACCAGGTGACGGTGTATGTCCCGCGGTACCGGCAGGTGGCGAAGCATGTGCCGGAGGCTCCGGTGCTGATTGCGAGCCTGACGGTTCCGTTTGATTACTACAACCGGTTTGCGCGGATTCTGGACGGCGGCAAGAGGAAGGGTGTGCGGTACCTGTTTGTGGACTGTCCGGAGTTGTTTGACCGCGAAGAAGTGTATGGGCCGCAGGGCGGCGAGTATGCGGACAATGGTGAGCGGTTCGGGCTGTATTGCCGGGCGGTGCTGGAGGCGAGCAAACAACTGGGCGTGCCGGATGTGTTCCATGCGCATGACTGGCAGGCGGCGCTGATTCCGGTGCTGCTGCGGTCGACGTATTATTTTGATCCGGTGCTGCGGCGGGTGCCGTGTGTGCTGACGATTCACAACATGGGCTACCAGGGGAAGTTTGCTTCCGGGTTGATGCCGCGGCTGCTGCTGCCGTGGAACCTTTTTACGATGGACAAGCTGGAGCACTACGACCAGGTGAATTTTCTGAAGGGCGGCATTGTGTATGCCGATGCCATTACAACGGTGAGCTGCAAATATGCGGCGGAGATTGCGACGCCGGAGTTTGGCTATGAGCTGGATACAGTGCTGCGGCGGCGGAATGGCGAGCTGGTGGGGATTCTGAACGGCGTGGATTACGCGGAGTGGGACCCGGCGACGGACCGCAATATTGCGGCGCACTATACGGAGAGAAAGCTGGACGGCAAGGCGGTTTGCCGACGCGACCTGCTGCATGCGTTTGCGCTGGAGAATGTGGCGGAAACGACGCCGGTGGTGGGCGTGGTGTCCCGGTTTGTGACGCAGAAGGGCATTGACCTGATTGCGCAGATTGCGGACGGGCTGGCGAAGGAGGAGATGGTGCTGGTGGCGCTGGGCACGGGCGAACCATATTACGAGAATCTGCTGCGGGAGTTTGCGGAGCGGTATCCGCAGAAGGTGCGGGTGCGGATTGCGTATGACAATGTGCTGGCGCACAAGATTGAGGCGGGCGCGGACATGTTCCTGATGCCGTCGCACTATGAACCATGCGGGCTGAACCAGATTTACAGCCTGAAGTATGGGACGGTGCCGGTGGTGCGGGCCACGGGCGGGCTGGACGATACGGTGGAGGAGTGGAATGCGGAGCTGGGCACAGGAACGGGCTTCAAGTTTCATGGGTACAATCCGGAGGACCTGCTGGCGGCGCTGCAGCGCGCCTTTGCCTTGTTCCAGGATAAAAAATCCTGGCAGAAGCTGATGCGCAATGGCATGGCGCAGGAGTATTCGTGGAAGAAACCGGCGCAGGAGTATGTGGGCGTGTATGAGCGCGTGATCCGGCAGAGATCGTAGCAAGAGCAACTTTCAAAAAATCGTCGTCACCCTCCTTGACATTTTATTTTCTCATATGAGATTATGATTTTCATGGAGGATGTCATGGCTAACATATTGGCTCCGTCTGATGTAACCTGCGCCGCCGAGGTTTTTATTGCTGCGGCTTTGCTGCATCGTGAAAACCCGGATCGCGCAGACTTCACCATCACAGAAATCGTTCAAAGGGCAGAGAAAGAAAACCTGTACGGGTACCTGCGCAAAGGCGTGCAGGTACATGCTTCTCAGCATTGTGTGGCAAATCGTGCCCCCAATCCTTTGGCACATTCCATGCTCTATGCGACGGGAAAACACACGCGCAGGTTGTTGCATGCCGGAGATGATGTTCATCCTGACCGGAATGATAAAAGGTGGCCAGCTCCGGATGAAGTACCGGAACGTTACCGCGAACTGATTGAATGGGCGAAAAAGCGGTATGGAAAAGAACAGCCTAGACAAACCCGATGGCTCGATGGTCTTTTTCAATTGCGAGGCCTGGGGAAACACGTATGGAAAGGCGTAGACCCGGATGAGTATGTCCGCAACCTTCGTGAGGGCTGGGAATGAGCCGGATTTTCTTCGACACAAACCTGTTTATTTACTTGATGGAAGATGATGGAGTGCTGGGCCAGCGCGTGGTATCTCTCCTGGAGCGTATTTCAGAACGAAGAGATGAAGTCATTACTTCCACGCTCACATTGGCAGAAGTGTTGGTCCGGCCTTTGTCGGAAGGAGATATGGTGCTG
The DNA here is from genome assembly GCA_022736715.1 of Edaphobacter aggregans. Taxonomy (GTDB): domain Bacteria; phylum Acidobacteriota; class Terriglobia; order Terriglobales; family Acidobacteriaceae; genus DZDJ01. The sequence continues at coordinate 38,504 of DZDJ01000022.1, read as the reverse complement.
GCTGAAAAATATAAGCAGCTACTTAATTCTCCGGGAGTGTCGATGCTGGCCTTCGATCAATCGAGTGCGTGGGCCTATGCACAACTGAGAAAGGACAAGAGTATCAAAGCGCCAGATGCAATCCAGTTGGCTACAGCGGCAAGTGCGAGATGCGATCTGTTTTTGACGAATGACGAACGTTTGAGCCGCAAGATTGTTCCCGGTATACAGTTCATCTCTTCTCTGGAACGGGCGATGCTCTGATCTGGATTATTTGAATGGAGCTAGATGAAGCAATGCGGCAATCTATCGGATTGCCGCATTGCTTCGTTCGGAGGGATACTTCTGCTTGATCCAATAGTAGAGCGGCACGCCGAGCAGGATGAGCGCGGTGCCGATGATTGAGTTCTTCAAATTGCTGACGTAGGAGTAACAGAGCAGAACGCTGGCGGCGAGGATGAAGAGCGCGGGCAGCACTGGGTATCCCCAGACGCGGTACGGGCGATTGGCCTGCGGCTCGCGGATGCGGAAGACGAAGACCGTGCTGGCGGTGAGCGTGTAGAAGAGCCACTCGGCAAAAATGGCCAACTCAAACAGTGACTGAAAACGGCCAACAACCAGCAACAGAAATGAACTCAGCACCCCTTGTACGACCAGCGAGGTCGAGGGGCTTTGAAAGCGTTGGTGGATGTGCGCCATGCTTTTAAAGAAGAGGCCATCGCGCGCGGCGGCGAAAGGGATGCGTGCGCCGGACATGGTTGTGCCGTTCAGCGTGACGACAATGCTGACCGCCATGCCGATGGACACCAGCACTTCTCCCCAATGCCCGGTGACGATGCGCATGGCGTCTGCCGCAGGCCGGGGCGAGATGGCGATGACGCTTGCGGGCATCACATACTGGATTGCCGCATTGGTCGCCATGTAGAGCACGCCGACAATGCCCACGCCAGCGATGAGTGCGATCGGCAGGCTGCGCTGCGGGTTGCGGACTTCTCCTGCCACCATAGTCAGATCATTCCAGCCATCGTAGGCCCACAAGGCGGCGATCAGCGCGACCATGAATCCGGTGACGCCGCCCTGCGCTCCGGTAAAGCCCGAAGCAAAGTTATGGAAGTTGCCGTGGCTGCCTGCGCCGAAAAAGCAGAAGCCTGCAATGACGAGAATCAGCAGGCCTTTGAGCCAGGTGAAGACAAGCTGGAAGTCCCCGGCCTTTTTGATGCCGAGATAGTTCAGCCCGGTGATGAGCCAAGTCATCAGGATGGCGAAGAGCTGGCTCCAGAGAATGGGAAAGGGCGCGCGGATGGCGGCGGCGTCGAGAAAATGAAAGGCGCTGAAGGTGCCGAGGACGCGGGCCAGCCCTGCGGTGACGCTGGCGATGGAAGCAGGTTTGGCCAGGGAAAACCACGTCCACATATAGAGGAAGGCTGGCATATCGCCGTAGGCATCGCGCAGGTAGACGTACTCGCCACCGGCGTAGGGGCGCATGGCGCCAAGCTCGGCGTAGGTCATGGCGCCGAAGAGGGAAAGCAGGCCACCGACGATCCAGACGGTGTAGACCATGCCGGAGGAGCCGACGGCGCGCATCATCTCCTGCGGAACCAGAAAAATGCCGCTGCCGATGATGGTGCCAACTACGATGGCGGTGGCATGAGAGGTTCGTAGAACGCGCGGGAGGTCTGCGGCCTGTTGTGCGGGTGAAGCGGTTGAACTGTCCATGCCTTGAACGCAGAGTAGCATGCACACTGTCTTCCACACAGCATTAAATGTAGTTTTTGAAACCGGCCCAGTCCGCGAGGACCGACTTTTTGCGTCCGCGCACGAGGTAGATGTTGCGATGCTCATACGGCATGGCATACGGGTGATCCATGCGTCCGGCAACGACGACGGAGGAGTAATATTCGCGCATTTCCTCAGGGGATGCGCCGTTGATGACGATCATAATTTCGCCGGTGTACCCGTGCGGTCCCCACAGGTAGTAGTTGTTGTGGCCGCTGATGGCGAAGGGCAGGTGATCTTTTGCGCCAAGGAAGTTGATGGCACTGGCCTCGCCGTAGTTACTGCACAGGATACCGACCCTGGCACGGTCTGCGGGCGAGAGAGAGCGATAGATACGGGTAACGGAGTCCACTTCCTCCTGCCAGCCGAAACGGTCTGCATAGAACTGCGGCAGCGGACCGACGGCATTGTTTTCCGAGTTGCTTGAATGTAGATGGAGAGCAGAGGTGTAGCGAATCCAGGTCTGCGGCGGCAGGACGGGAATGGCCATGGGCAGGATCAACGCTCCGGTCACGAGCAGAGCCGTTTCCATGATGGGAAAAGCGTAAGCCCGGTTATTTTCAACCAGTTTTCTGTGAGCTAGCCGCCGCTCCCACGCGACGCCACCTGCGGCGAAAAGAACAGGGTAGATCGGGGTGACGTAGTAGTCCTTGGCGTGCAGGGCCATCATGAGCGCAAAGAAAAGCAAATAAGTGAGGCCGATCCAGCGTCGGGAGCGAGCGGAGGGACTGAAGAGCGTCCAGAGCAGACCTGCGCCCCAGAGGAAGAGGTTGAGCGGATGCAGGTTTTTGATCTGGGTGAGCAGAAAGGGGAGTGGGCCGAGGGTGACATTTTTGTTTTCGATCTGACCATTGCGCAGAAACTCCCAGGTGGGCCAGTGATAGTGAATCTGCCATAAAAGGTTCGGGAGAGCCAGCGATACCATCAACGCTACGCCGGCCAGCACCCAGCGGTTGCCGAGCAGGCGGCGCTGCGGGGTAAGCAGAAGGCCGAAGAGCAGCGCGAGCAGGAAGAAGGTCATGGACGGTTTGTTGAGCAGGCCAAGACCAGCGGTGATGCCGAAGAGCAGCCACCAGCGCGGCGATGCGCCGTTGGCGATGAGGAGGACGAGGAGCAGGCAGCCCATCCAGAACATCGGCTCGAAGCTGTTCATGGAGAGATAGCTGTCGAGGCCAAGATATTGCGGCGCGACGAGCACGCCGATCATGGCCAGTCCCTGTGCCGAACGACGCCCGCCGAGAGCCCATGCCAGCATTCCGGTAAGGCCGACCATCACAGCTCCGGCCAATGCCGAAAACATGCGGATACCAACCAGCGATTTGCCGAAGAGAATCTCCCCAAACCGCGCCTGCACGGCAACGATGGGCCCCTGGTCAACGTATCCCCACGCCAGATGCTGTCCGCAGACGAGGTAGTACAACTCATCGCGGAAATACCCGTACCCATAATGCGTGCTGATGAGGGTGCCAGCCACCTGCACGGCCAATTTGATGATGCTGAAGAGCAAGGCAAGGCGCAGGGCCTCACGCAAAGTGGGGTCGGCGGGGCGGACGATGGTGGTATGAACCATGAATAGAGGATACGCAGACGGTAAATGCTTTTGTTCCAGAGGTTTTCAAAAAATATCGAATTATTATTTAGACAGTCTTGACATACTATCTAAACAAGCTAGACTGTATTTTTGATGCAGAAAGAGAATCTATCCAACTGGAGAAGCGTCGTATGAACCAGGGATTGAGTGACGAAGTGCGTAAAAAGGCCAGGGCCAAATATGTACAGCCGGCTCTGCGCGCGGGCAAGCCTGAGCTTTCCATTGCAGTGAAGGACCTGCTGGAAGACTTGATAGAGGATGGATTTCCTGCCAGAAATGTTCCTCAAGTCTGCACTGCACTCAAGTCGGGAAAATTCCTGCGCGACAATGGATTGTCAATCATCGGAGTGGATGGGCCTCCTTCCGGAATGAGCACCACTGTAGTGGTTCGGTATCGCGTGGGTGGAGCGAATATGGAAGCGAACGCGAAGAAGAGTCCGCAGAACGCAAAGGAATTTTCGTCGGCAGAGGAAGCCCCGGTAGAGAAAGCAAAACGGCTGACAGAGAAACTGCGCGGACTTTTGAAACAGGAGCTTGCAGAATATGGTGGCGGAGAGGCCTTTCTGCAGTGGGTGCGTTCCGAGGATGAGAAGGACATCGCATGAGCCGGATTTACTGGGACACGATGCTTTTTATCTACCTTCTGGAGGATCACCCGACATATTCCTCCAGAACGCGATATTTGCTCCAGCGCGCTTATGAACGGGGGGACTCGCTTTATACAAGTCATCTTGCTCTGGGCGAAATCATGGCAGGCGCGGAAAAAGCATCTTCGCCGCAGAAGATGTCAACCGTTCGAGAGACATTGCAGGAGATGGGATTCTTTTATCTGCCATTTGACGATGGTGCGGTTGCTCCATTCAGCATGTTACGAGCAAGGCAGAAATTGAAGATTGCAGATTCGATCCATCTGGCCTGCGCAGCTTCTGCTGGTATGGATCTATTTCTCACAGGCGATAAGCAGCTTACGAAGGTGGATATACCGGGAGTGCAGTTTATTGCAGATTTCAATACGCCACTGCTTTAGTTGTTAATTCACAATCTTCAATGTTGGCAGGGTGGTGTGCGCATTCTCAAAGTGGCTGCGAATTTTCGCGGCCACGCCGGGGGCCACCACTGCCGTCAGTGCTTCGAGGCTGGCTTCGCGCACGCCTTTCATGCTGCCGAAGTGTTCGATAAGCCGGGTGCGGGTGCGGGAGCCGACACCGGGGATGGTAAGCAGTTCCGAGTCGCGGTCGCGCATTTCGCGGCGCTTGCGGTGGTAGGTGATGGCGAAGCGGTGGGACTCGTCGCGGATGCGCTGCACCAGATGCAGCACGGGGGAGCGGCGATCGAGCACCACCGGGTCGTCCTCCTGCCCGTAGACGTAGATCACCTCTTCACGTTTTGCGATGGAGGCCAGCGGTTGCGTGGTCAAGCCCAGCTCTTCCAGCGCATCGGCTGCGGCGTGCAACTGGCCGAGTCCGCCGTCGATCAGGATCAGGCTGGGCATCGGCCTTTTTTCTTCTTGCAGGCGCTTGTAGCGGCGCGAGACGATTTCACGCATGGAGGCGAAGTCGTCTACGCCCTCCACGGTCTTCACCTGGAATTTGCGATAGTCGGCCTTCTTCATCGCGCCGTCTTCCCACACCACCATGGAGGCGACAGTCTCTGCTCCTTGAATATGCGAGATGTCGAAGCACTCGATGCGATGGGGCAGGTCAGGCAGGGTTAGCGCGTCCTGCAGTGCCTCCTGAATCGTCTTGATGCTGGGTTGCAGGACGCGGAAGCGCTGGTCGTAGGACTGGCGGGCGTTTTGGCAGACGAGGTCGACGAGGGAGCGTTTATCACCACGCTGGGGCACGGCGATCTCGATTTTGTGGTGGTTGCGCTCGCTGAGGACGCTGGCGAGCAGGTCGCGGTCGGGGAAATCAACGGGCAGAAAGATGCTGCGCGGGACGTAGTGCTGGCCGAGATACATCTGTTTGAGAAATGCGGAGAAAAAGGCGCCGGGATGGAATTCCTGCGCAGCGACTTCCTGCGGCAGTGCATCTTCACTGAGCACTTCGGGCAGAAACTCCGGCAAATCCTCCCAGAAGAAATCGCGTTTATCGACCACCTTGCCGCCGCGCATGTGGAAGAGATTCACGGCGAGCATGCCTTTTTCGTAGTGGAAGCCGAAGACGTCGGCGTCGTCGCCATCGGCGGAGGCGATGCGCTGCTTTACGTGCAACTGATGGACGGTGCTGATGAGGTCGCGGTATTTGGCCGCGAGCTCGAAGAGCTGGTTTTCCGCAGCAAGCTGCATGCGCCGGGTGAGGGACTTTTCCAGATCGGGCTGGCGGCCTTCGAGGAAGAGCTGCACGTCGCGGACGGCTTCGTGGTAAATCTGCGGAGTGGTGAGGGTCTCGACGCACGGGCCGAGGCAGCGTTTGATGTAGAACTGCAGGCAGGCGCGGGGGTGGTAGCGCGAGAGGTCGACTTTGCAGCTTGGGATGAGGAAGCTGCGGTGGATGAGATCGACGATGCGGTAGGCAAGGCTGCCGGGGAAATAGGGGCCGTAGTAGGCGCTGCCGTCTTTGCGCAGGCGGCGCGTGACGAAGACTTTGGGGAAGCGGTCGCCGAGGGTGAGCTTGACGTAGGGGTAGGTCTTGTCGTCGCGCAGCAGAATGTTGAAGCGGGGCTGGCGCTGCTTGATGAGGTTGTCTTCGAGGGCGAGCGCTTCGGCCTCGTTGGCGACGAGGATGTAGTCGAGATCGACGGCCTCGCGCATGAGGGAGCCGGTTTTGGCGTTGGCCTGAGCGGACTCCAGAAAGTAGGAACGGACGCGGGAGCGCAGGTTCCTGGCCTTGCCGACGTAGATGACTGTGCCCTCGGCGTTTTTGTAGAGATAGACGCCGGGTTGTGTGGGCAGGGTCCGGATTTTCTCGTGAAGATCCATGGGGCTGACGGCCGATGCGCTGTTATCAGTGTAGAGCGAGGGCGGGGTCTGCGGATCCGCAGGAAAGAATGGCGCTGGGTGGACCTCTCGTTTTACAGGCTTTTTCTCCCGTGTGTGTCCGAGAGGTGTTTCCCCTTTTTGCAGCACCAACGCCGGAATACCGGGAACAGGAAGATCGCCATTGTGTAGCAATACGGATGTTTTCCCTTGAAATCCTGACCTGCCCTTCGTGGAATTTTTTTGGCATGAGCGGCACAACACCAGTTGACTGACTATAATGAATCGATTCTCTAAAGGGGTTTAGTTCATCCTCAAAAAAAGAGGATTTCAAGGGTTTGCGGCGATTTGTCCGCTGAATTTCTGTGAGAGGAAGTTCCGTTTTTATGAACCGCCGTAAATTTTTGTTGGGTACTCTTTCTGTTGCGGGAGCGGCCAGTGTGCCGCAGTCTGCGCGCGCATTGGAATCCTTGCCAGCGGCTGTGCCGGGGCAGCCAAACATGACGCCTGCGGTGGCGGCTGAGGTTGGGCGGGCGACGTTCCCGAAAAATTTCCTGTGGGGATCGGCGACGGCATCGTACCAGGTAGAAGGCGCGTGGAAGGCGGACGGAAAAGGCGAGTCGGTGTGGGACCGCTTTGCGCATACGCCGAGCATCATCAAGGGCGCGGCGACGGGCGATGTGGCGTGTGACCAGTACAACCTGTACCGGCAGGACATCGCGCTGATGCAGCGGCTGGGACTGAAGAGCTACCGCTTCTCGATTGCCTGGCCGCGCATTCAGCCAAAGGGAACGGGCGCGGTGAACGAGAAAGGGCTGGACCACTACAAGCGGCTGACGGATGCGTTGCTGGCTGCGGGGATCCGGCCGATGTGCACGCTTTACCACTGGGACCTGCCGCAGGCGCTGGAGGACAAAGGCGGATGGCCGAACCGGGAGACGGCAGCGCACTTTACGGAGTATGCGCAGATTGTGACGAAGGCGCTGGGCGACCGCATTCCTTCCTGGGCCATCTTCAATGAGCCGTGGGTATTTACGATGCTGGGCTATGGGCAGGGAATTCATGCGCCGGGCAAGCAGGATTTTGGATTGTTCCTGAAGGCCTCGCACACGGTGAACGTGGCCCAGGGTGAGGCGTTTCGTGCGATGAAGGCGGTGGCGCCACAGGCGAAGATTGGCAGCGCGTTCAGCATGTCGCCAGCAGCCCCGCGGACGGACTCCACGGAAGACAAAGCGGCTGCGGCGCGCTTTCATGCGATGAACAACATCTGGTTTGTGGAGACGGCGCTGCGTGGAAAGTATCCGGAGGCGTTTGTGCATGGCGTGCCGTATGAGGCGCTGGGCTTTGAGCCGGGCGATGAGAAGCGGATGCGCGCGCCACTGGACTGGATGGGCATCAACTATTACAACCGCTCGATTCTGAGCGCGGAGCCGGTGGCGGCGGGCACGCCGGTGGGTTTTGCGGCGATGGGATACAACCAGTCGCGCGGTATGGAAGGGCCAATTACCGACAATGGCTGGGAGGTGTGGCCGCGGGGCATCTACGACATTGTGATGCAGATTACGCGCGAGTATGACCGTCCGGTGATGGAGATTACGGAGAATGGCTGCGCGTATGGAGACGGGCCGGATGTGACGGGACGCATCCCGGACCAGCAGCGCATAGATTTCTATCGCGGGCATCTGGCGGAGCTGGCGCGGGCGGTCCGTGACGGCGCGGATGTGCGCGGGTACCATGCGTGGAGCCTGATGGACAATTTTGAATGGGCAGAGGGGTATAGCCAGCGGTTTGGAATGGTGTATGTCGATTATCGCGATCAGCGGCGCATTGTGAAGGACTCAGGACATTGGTACAGCAGGGTGGCGAAGACGAACAGATTATCGTGATGCGATATATCTTTGCACAGGCCCACTGACCGGGCCTGTGCGCTTTAAAAGCGCATCACAGCAAAAGCCCCTGTGTTTTTATGGGCCACGACGGCCGGGCCGCCGCTGTGGCCACGGCAATTACGCGTAGGTGGTCATCGCCCTGGCATTGCGCGCCGCCCGCTCTGCCGTAATCTGCTCCACGTAGCCGCTTTGCCGCAGCGCCTGCAGCGGATCTTCCGCCAACCCGCGCGCCCGCCGCCACTCCCGCAGAACCGGACGTACATCGGTCCAGAATGCGGAACGGAAGCACTCTTCCGCTTCCACCAGCCGACAACAGTCCTGCAACTCGCGCAGCTTCTCCTGGTCCACCAGCACGGCCTTTGCGTACAGTTCCTGCGCCGTCACCACGGTCTGCACCATGGCCTCCATCTTGCCCTTCAGGTTGTGGCTCTGATCCACCATATAGGCGATCCCGGCGCTCTCCTCCGGCGTCGAACCCATCTGCAGAATCTCCGCAAAAATGCGGAAGACCTGGTACGGATCAATCGAGCCGATCGTCAGGTCGTCGTCCGCATAGCGCCGGTCATTGAAGTGGAAGCCGCCCAACAGACCCACATGCAGCAGCCACGCCACAATCTGCTCAATATTCTGCGCCTGGTAATGATGTCCCGTGTCCACCAGCACCCGTGCCTGCGGCCCCGCCGTGCGCGCCAGCTCCAGCGCCATGCCCCAGTCCGCAATGTCCGTGTGATAAAAGGCCGGCTCAAAGGGCTTGTATTCAATCAGCATGCGCTGCTCCGGCGCCAGCGCATTGTGCGTCGCGGCCAGAACCTCCTGCATCCACTCAATCCGCCGCCGAACGCTCTGCGTGCCCGGGTAATTCGAGCCGTCCGCAACCCACAGCGACAGATCGCGCGACTTCAGTGCTTTGGCAATCTCCACCGAGAGCAGCAAATGCTCCAGCGCCTGCTGCCGAACCGCCGGATCCGGACTGCAGATCGAGCCAAACTTGTATTCCTGGCCTTGAAACAGGTTTGGATTGATCGAACCCGCGCGAACACCGCACTTCTTTTCCATCTCCCGGATAGCCGCCACATCCTTCAGCCCGCCCGGCAGGTCCCACAGAACATGCAGCGCCACCGTCGGCGCCACGCCCGTCAGCGCATTCACCTGTGCCGCATCGCGGAACTTCTCCTCGATGGTGGATGCCGCTGCGGCCTGCTGAAATTTGCCAAAGCGTGTGCCCGTGTTGGCAAAGCCCCAGGACGGCAGCTCGATCCTGAAGTCGTCCAAAGCACCCCAGATTTTCTGCGATATGGTCTCTTCTTTCATCTCTCTGCCATTCCTCTTCGCACTTCCCGCAGGCTGTTCGCCATTGTGAAAAACCACTCCGTCCCCCGCCGTTGTCCCCGCTGCGGCACGGCAATGCAGTATTCCTGTATTTAAAACTTTATCATCTATTGAAACTGCAAGCACAAACTGTATCAGGACCTTTGCATCTGCCAAAGCAGGCTGCAAATGTTTTCCCCGACGACGCTTTCCCATTGCCGCCCGCCTCTGTCCATGTCCGGCCGGCACGCAGCAATTCAATAGAAAGTTTATTTCCGGAATGGCAACCAGATTCGATAGGATGTTCAGGAGCGACGGACACCCCAACGGCAGCGCAAGTATCGTTCGCACAGCACTGCTGCAATTACTGATCCCGTTTTCACGAGGTACACTTGGAAGCCAACCCTTTTCTGGGCGTTATTTTTCACTGGATTGGCGGGCTCGCCTCCGCCAGCTGCTATCTGCCGTTTCGCGGCATCAAACGCTGGTCCTGGGAGGTCTACTGGCTTGTGCAGGGTGTCTTCAGCTGGATTCTGGCTCCGCTCTTTTTTGCCACGCTGCTGGTGCCGCATCTCTGGCAGATTCTGCACGCAGCACCGGCCTCCAGCATTGGCTACGCCTACTTCTGGGGACTGCTCTGGGGACTCGGCGGCCTCACCTTTGGCCTTTCCGTCCGCTATCTCGGCATCGCGCTTGGCTACCCCATCGCGCTCGGCCTCTGCACCGCCTTCGGCACGCTCATGCCGCCCATCTTCAGCGGCCAGATCCACACCATCCTGCATGAAACCTCCGGCCAGTTCATCCTGCTCGGCATTGGCGTCTGCATGCTCGGCATCGTTTTCAGCGGACTCGCCGGTGTCTCCAAGGAAAAAGAGCTCACCACCGAGCAGAAGCAGGAGACCGTCGAAGAGTTCCAGTACTTCAAAGGGCTGCTCGTCGCCATCTTCGCCGGCGTCATGAGCGCCTGCTTCGCCTATGGTCTGGCCGCTGGCAGGCCCATTGGAGACATTGCCGCCGCTACCCTGCGCCAGTCCCACCAGTCGGAACTCTGGCAGAACCTGCCCGTGCTCGTCGTCGTTCTCTGGGGCGGATTCACCACCAACTTTCTCTGGTGCATGGTGCTGCTCCTCCGCAACCATTCTTATCACCAGTACCTGGGCGCAGCCGCGCCCACGATGGACAGCTTTGAGGTCATCGTCGCCAGCGAAACTCTTTCGCAGACCGGTCTCTCGCGCAATCCCTTCCCGCGCAGCAGCCCCTTCAGCAAAGTTCCGCTGCTGCTCAACTACACCATGGCCGCAATCGCCGGCGTCACCTGGTACTTTCAGTTCTTCTTCTACAGCATGGGCCAGACCAAGATGGGCAAGTACGACTTCTCCAGCTGGACGCTGCACATGGCCAGCATCATCATCTTCTCCACCATCTGGGGCATCCTGCTCAAGGAATGGCGCGGCACCAGTCCTCGCACACGCTGGCTGGTTGCAGCCGGACTGGCCCTGCTCGTGGTCTCCACTCTGGTCGTCGGCTACGGCAATTATCTGAAGGCGAACGGGCCCGCTACCCAGGCCACGACACAGGCAATGCTGGCGCCACTCGCACACCTGCGCCACATCGTTACGGAGTAGCCCATGCACCGCCGCTACAACCGGTACGCCTTCCGCACCAGGTTGTATGTCAGGTCCTTCGCCACTTCCAGGGCTTCCGTTTCCTCCAGCCGGTGTTCCGCTACCAGCCGCGCGAGGAAGGAGCAATCCACGCGCCGCGCCACATCGTGCCGGGCCGGAATCGACAGGAACGCACGCGTATCGTCATTGAAGCCCACCGTGTTGTAGAAGCCCGCCGTCTCCGTTGCCATCTCCCGGAAGCGCATCATCCCCTCCGGACTATCGTGGAACCACCACGGTGGCCCCAGCCGCAGACACGGATAATGCCCCGCCAACGGCGCCAGTTCGCGGCTATACGTTGACTCGTCCAGCGTAAACAGGATCATCGTGAAGTCCTTCTCGTTGCCAAACCGGCTCAACAGCGGACGCAGCGCCTGCACATACTCCGTCGGCGCTGGACTGTCTGCGCCCTTGTCGCGCCCAAACTTCTGGTACACCACCGCGTTGTGGTTGCGCACCGCACCTGGATGCAGTTGCATCACCAGCCCATCCTCCACGCTCATCCGCGCCATCTCCGTCAGCATCTGCGCGCGGAACAGCTCCTGCTCCGCCGTCGTTGCCCTGCCATCCAGCACCTTGGCAAACAGCGCCGCCGCGGCCGCAGCACTCAGGTCCGCCGTCAATGCAGTGGGATGCCCATGATCCGTCGCCGTCGCGCCAAGTACCTTGAAGTAGCTGCGCCGCTCCTGCAACGCATTCAGATAGCCCTTCCACGTCGCCGTGTCCAGCTTCGTCAGCTCGCCCAGCCGCGCAACATTCTCGCGGAACCCGGCAAACTCCGGGTCCACCACCGCATCCGGTCGAAAGGTCGGAATCACTCTGCCTTTCCATCCCGAATCGAGAATGCGCTTGTGGTCCGCCAGCGAATCCAGCGGTGAGTCCGTCGTCGCCAGCACCTCCAGCCGGAAGCGCTCAAACAGCGCCCGCGGACGAAACTCCGGCGTCGCCAGCTTTTCGCTGATCGTGTCAAAGTACACGTCCGCCGTCTCCGGCGAAAGCCGCTTCGTCAGGCCAAACAGCTCCTGGAAGGCAAAGTCCAGCCACATGCGCGTCGGCGTACCGCGAAACAGAAAGTAGTTCTCCGCAAAAATGCGCCACACCGCCCGTGGATTTTCCAGCTTCGCCTGGCCAATCCCCAGTTGCTCCAGCGCAATGCCCTGGCTGTACAACATGCGGTAAATGTAGTGGTCTGGAACAATGAACAGCGACGCCGGATCAGGAAAAGGCTGGTCTTCCGCAAACCACTTCGCATCAGTGTGGCCGTGCGGACTCACAATCGGCAGGTCGTGGACCGCCGCATACAGTTCGCGGGCAATCTGACGGGTTGTCGGATCGGAAGGAAAAAGTCGGTCGGAATGCAGCATGTTTTCACCAGATGGAATGGTAGTTCAATCGAAATAAATTCTGTGTCAGAATACACGCACGGTGGTACGAAGCTCTTCTACCAAATAACCCATTGGACAGACCACGTGTCGGTCAGATAGAAACGCCATAGCAGCGTGGCTCTCTCCTGTGCCGTAGGACCGCAATTCGCCGAACCGTCTCCCGCTGGATTCTGCCATGCCTTCCTTCTACGGCAGCCATGCCCGGCCCCAACCGCTGATGCTGATATTGCTCCGAAGCTGCACTTTAGCACAGCACTCGATCCTGATATACCCGGCCGTAGCAGATCCTGGTGTTGCAACGCAGATCACAGTTGCTAAAGATTGGTCGTACCACTATGCTTAGACTTGCATTCCCAGTCGGCAGACGGGAACGCATCAGAAAGGGACTTCTATGGGTAACACTATCGTTCTTCCCAAGTATTCCGTTGGCGTGGGTGACAGATTCGCGCATCAGGCCAAGGCACAACTTCAGGCATGTCTGCTCGCAGCCGCGCAAGGCGCAGAAGTCGTTCCCGTCTGGAACAAGTCCAACCGCGAGCACACCATCATCGGTTCTCTGCCCACCAGCACCCGCGCAGCCGCTGACGCTGCCGTAAAAGAACTGGGCTGGACCAGTCCTTATTTCTTGGACGCCGACCACATCAACCTGAAGACCGTCGACAAATTCATCGCTCCATGCGACTTTTACACCATCGACGTCGCCGATGACATCGGAAAGGCCGCCGATGCCGCCGCGGTCGAGGCCTTCGTCGCCCGCCACCCGGAGCTGCAGGGCGAAATCCGCATCCCCGGCCTCGACGAGCCCTTCCACACCGACAAGGCCTTCGTCACCAGCGTTGCGCAAAAGTACCTCGCCGCGGTCCTCGAAGCTGGCAAAATTTATCGCCACATTGAGGCCGCCAAGGGTGTCGGCAACTTTGTCACCGAAGTCTCCATGGACGAAACCGACGCGCCGCAGACACCCGTCGAGCTGCTCCTCATCCTGGCCGCCATTGCCGACGAAAAAATCCCCATCCAGACCATCGCGCCCAAGTTTACCGGTCGATTCAACAAAGGCGTAGACTACGTCGGCGATCTCGCCCAGCTTACCAGGGAATTCAACAGCGATCTGGCCGCCATCGCCTTCGCCATCCAGCAGTATGGTCTGCCTGCCAATCTCAAACTCAGCGTCCACTCCGGCAGCGACAAGTTCTCCATCTACCAGCCCATTCGTGAAGCGATGGCCAGGTTCAATGCGGGCGTGCACCTCAAAACAGCCGGCACCACCTGGCTCGAAGAGATCATCGGTCTGGCCGAAGCCGGCGGCGATGGCCTCGCTCTCGCCAAGGAGATTTACGCCGAGGCGTACAGCCACCGCGAAGAGCTCTGCGCGCCCTACGCCACCGTGATCGACATTGACCCCGCCAGGCTGCCCACGCCAGAGGCCGTAAGCCACTGGACCTCCGCGCAGTTCACCTCCGCGCTGCGCCACGACCAGAAGAATCCGGCCTACAACAGCAGCTTCCGCCAGTTGCTGCATGTCGGCTTTAAGGTGGCAGCTAAAATGGGCGACCGCTACCTCAACCTGCTGGTGGCCAACGAGGCCGTTGTGGCCAGGAACGTGACGGAGAACCTCTTCGAGCGCCACATTCGTCCGCTCTTCCTCGGCAAATAAGCACACCGCGCAGTGGATGAGCTGTGGCTCATCCACTGCCTGCTCTCCCCCACAGCGCACCGCAGCCATCCATGCCATCCGCATGTGTAAAGTAGAAAGTATGATCCTGATTCTCATGGGTGTCAGCGGCTCCGGCAAAACCACCATCGGCACGCTGCTGGCATCACGCCTGGAATGCACCTTTGCCGACGCAGACGACTACCACCCCGCCGCCAATCGCCAGAAGATGCACAACGGCGTCCCGCTCAACGACGACGACCGCGCCCCCTGGCTCGCCGCGCTCAATCAGTTGATGCTCGGCTGGCAGCGCAACGGCAAAAGCGGCATCCTTGCCTGCTCCGCTCTCAAGGAAAAATATCGCCACATGCTCCTGGGCGGCCTGCCCGAAGGCGCCGTGCATTTCATCTTTCTCGATGGCTCTCGCGATCTCATCGCCGAGCGCCTGCAAGCGCGCCAGCACGAGTTCATGTCGCCCACTCTGCTTGACAGCCAGTTCGCCACCCTCGAACCACCGCAGAACGCCATCCGCGTCTCCATCGATCAGCCCGAAGAGGCCGTCGTCGACACTATCCTGGCCAAACTGCAGCAATAGGCGAAAGCAGCAACGCCGTAGAACGCTCCCGCAGCGCAATCGAAACAACTTTGAGTTGAGAGCACCACTTGTAGCCGAAAATTGGCAGGTCACGGCTGCAGGCTGCGGTTGGCAGGCCAGACTTGGTAGCCGAGGGCTTCCACCTCGGTCCCGCAATCAGCATCAAATCCGAGTGCTTTCCCCCGGAGATACTCTTCCCGCTTCCAGCTACAGCTATAGCGGTTTTCCAGTTGGTGTAGAGGGAACGTGATGCCCTGAAATGGCTTTTTTCTCAAGAAAAAGCCATCCTGCATATTCCTGAAACTCCACGAAAACTGGAGGACCGCTCTAAACCGTCCTGCCCACCGCCGCCGCGCGCGCAATCAACGTCGCCACGTAGCCCGCGCCAAAGCCATTGTCAATATTCACGACGGTCACATTCGGCGAACACGAGTTCAGCATCCCCAGCAACGCGGCCACGCCGGAAAACGATGCACCGTAGCCCACGCTCGTCGGCACGGCGATCACCGGCACGCTCACCAGCCCGCCCACCACGCTCGGCAACGCGCCTTCCATCCCCGCGCACACCACCACCGCCTGCGCCGTCCGCAGCAGCTCCCGCTGCGCCAGCAGGCGATGCAGCCCAGCCACGCCCACATCGAAGATGCGCTCCACTTCCGCGCCCAGCACCTCGGCAGAAACCGCTGCCTCCTCCGCCACCGGCAGATCGCTCGTTCCGGCACACAGCACCGCCACGCGCCCCTGCGGCTCGTCTTCCTGCTGCCGCAGCAACAGGATGCGCGCCACTGCGTGATACTCTGCCGCGGGCACCATCTGCGCCACCGCCGCAAACATCTCCGCACTCGCATGCGTCGCCAGCACGTTCACACCCGGCTTCGCCATGCGCGCAAAAATCTCTGCCACCTGCTCCACCGTTTTACCGCCGGCAAAAATCACCTCCGGCATGCCATTGCGCAGCGAGCGGTGATGGTCAATCTTCACGAACCCCGCATCTTCATACGGCAGATGCGTCAACTGCCCGCACGCCGCCTCCGGCGTCAGCAGTCCCTGCTGTACTTCCGCCAGCAAACGAACCAATGTTTCCTTTTTCATCGCGTCCTGTATTGCTGCACTGCGGCCAACTCCACGCCAGCGTCCAGCAACACCTTTTCGCTGATGCCGACAAAGCACTGGAAATACGCCATCCGCAGGCACTCTTTCTTCCGTTGTTGGTCCGGGAAATATCTCTGTCTGCAGCCGCCCTACTGCGCCGCGCGAATCTGGTCCACCCGCAGCACCGCATTCATCGAGCCCGAGCGGTATCCTTCACAATCCAGCGTGATGTACTGGAACCCGATCGCCTTGAAGCCCGCCACCAGCGCATCCATCTGCTCCAGCGAAAACGCCTTCGCCATCTCCGCGCGCGCAATCTCAACCCGCGCCAGCTCGCCATGGTAGCGTACCCGGAACTGCCGGTACCCCAACCGTGCCAGCAGCTCTTCGCCGTCCTCAATGCGCTGCAGCACTTCCCGCGTCACCGCCGTGCCATACTCCACCCGCGACGACAAACACGCCGACGCTGGCTTGTCCCACACACGCAGCCCCGCCGACCGCGCCAGCTCGCGAATCTCTTCCTTGCCGAGCTCCGCATCCGCCAGCGGAGCCACGGCACGGTGCAGCGCCGCCGCCTTCTGCCCAGGACGAAAATCTCCCCGGTCATCCCGGTTCATGCCATATGCCAGATGCTCAAATCCCAGCCGCTGCCGCTCCGCTTCCATCTCCTTAAACAGCTCGTCCTTGCAATAGAAGCAGCGTGCCGCATCATTCCGCGCATAGTCCGCCCGCTCCAGCTCCGCCGTCTGCAAAATCTGCAGCGGAATCTTCTGCTCTTCGGCAAATGCCAGCGCGTCGGCCAGTTGTCTGCGCGCCAGGCTCGGCGAATCCGCAATCACTGCCTGCATCGCCGCTCCCAGCACCCGGTGCGCCACATACGCCAGATACGCCGAATCAATGCCGCCGGAATACGCCACCATCACGCTACCCAGCTCGCGCAGCCGCTCCTCCAGCCGCATCTGTTTTTTCCGGAGATCCATGCTTTCCCCTTCCTTCCTGCGCCATCCAAGCCTGCGCAGCCAGCCGACATGCGGCCGAAACCACCAGCTCCAGTTGCAGAGTCAGCCGCCACATCCCCAGAATTGGTCCGTCCACTTCATCATAGTGGAATCCCTTGTCCGCTGCACCCTCGACTTGCGATTATCCTACCTTCTGCGGCTCACAGAGTGGTATAAGGCTGTGAGCCACAACAGCACTGCTTGCCAGGAGCGCACCATGCAGACAGCAAAAAACACTTTGCGGAGACTCCCGTTCGCTTTCTCCACCCGGCGTCTTCGTTTTTTCCTCTCTATACTGGTTCTTTCTTCACTGCTCATTTCAGGAGACGCCATGCTCAACGCACAATCGGACCCCTTGCACATCTGGGTCGGCAATCCTGACCCCGCCACCATGCAGAAGTGGGTCGATGCGCATCTCCAAAAGCAGCAGGACTACATCGCAGAAATGCTCGCCGTCAAAGGCCCGCGCACCATTCAGAACACGCTGCGCCCCTTCGACAATGCCAACAATGAGCTCGCCATCGCCGGCAACGAGGCTTATCTGATGTACGCCGTCGGCCCAAAGAAAGAGCTGCGCGACCTTGGCCAGGCCTTGGCGCAAAAAGTCTCCGAGGCCGCCACCGAGCTTTCCCTCAATCAGGACACCTACCACGCCCTCAGAGCGCTCGATCTTTCGCAGACCGGTCCGCACACCCGTTACTACGTGCAACGCACGCTGCTCGAATATCGCCTCGCTGGCGTCGATAAAGATGCCGCCACCCGCGCCCGCATCAAGCAATTGCAGGACCACGCCACCCAGATCTCGCTCACCTTCGGCCGCAATGTGCAGGAGCACGTCAATACCGTCGTCGTCCATAACAAGTCCGAGCTCGACGGCCTCCCCACCGACTACATTGCCAGGCACCCGCCCGCCGCCGACGGCACCATCACCCTCACCACCGACTCGCCCGACCAGATTCCCGTCATGACCTACGCCAAAAGTGACGAGCTGCGCCGGAGCATGTACCTCGCCTACAACACCCGCGCCTATCCGCAGAACAAGGCCGTTCTGCTGGATCTGCTGCAGACCCGTTACGAGCTTGCCAAAATTCTCGGCTACTCCAACTGGGCCGACCTCGCCACCGCGGACCAGATGATCGGCTCCGCCACCAACATGGAGAAGTTCCTCAACTCCGTCGACGGGGCCTCACGCGAGCCCGCGCGCCGCGAATATGCCATGATCCTCGCTTTTGCGCAGAAACAGCAGCCCGGCCTCAAAAGCATTCCCGCCTACAGCGCCGGCTACTGGAACGAGCTCTATCGCCGCACCGCCTTCGATTTCGACTCGCAGTCCGTCCGCCCATACTTCCCCTTTGACCGCGTGCAGCAGGGCGTGCTCAACACCGCATCCAAACTCTTTCACGTCACCTTCCAGCGCGCCGACGTTCCCGTCTGGGACCCCTCCGTCACCGCCTGGAATGTCTTCGACGGCGACAAGCAGGTCGGCCGCTTCTATCTCGACATGCACCCGCGCGACGGCAAAGATAAATGGTTCAGCGAAATGGCCATGGTCCCTGGCATCCGCGGCCACCAGATGCCCGAAGCCTCGCTCATCTGCAACTTTCCCGGCGGCACGCCAGAAGACCCCGGCCTCATGCAATACAGCGACGTCGTCACTTTCTTCCATGAGTTCGGCCACCTCATGCACGAAATCCTCGGCGGCCAGCAGCAGTGGAGCGGCGTCAGCGGCGTTTCCACCGAGCGCGATTTCGTCGAAGCTCCGTCGCAGATGCTCGAAGAGTTCTTCCGTGACCCCGCCATCCTCCAGTCCTTCGCGCGCAACTACAAAACCGGCGAAGTGCTGCCCCTCGACGTCATCCAGCGTATGAACCGCGCCAGCGCCTTCGGCCGCGGCAGTTGGGTGCAGGCCCAGTTGCTCTACTCCAGCTACGCGCTTGACGTGCACGATCGCGCCCCGCAGGAGGTCGACCTCGACGCTATCCTGCACCGTGACTTCACCAGGTTCCTGCCCTATAGCTTTGTCGACGGCAACCGCTTCTACGCCAGCTTCACCCACCTCACCGGCTACTCGTCCAACTACTACACCTATCTTTTTGACAAAGTGATCGCCATCGACTTCTTCAGCCAGTTCAACCAGAAGGACCTGCTCAGCGGTGACACCGCCATGCGCTACCGCCGGGCCGTGCTGGAGCCCGGTGGCTCCGAACCTGGCAACGAACTGGTCAAAAACTTCCTCGGCCGCCCACAAAACATGACCGCCTTCAAAACCTGGATCGGCGAAGAATTTGCCGCTCCCGCCACCGGAAAGTGACGGCCTTCCTCCGCTTTCTTTTTCAGCCCGAGACCTGCGCCGATAACACAGCCCGCCATCGCAAGGGCAGGCCCGGTTCCGACGGCTGCGGGACGAAGATTTCAATAGCGAAACGGCAGTCAAGTTTGTATACTGCGCTCCAGAGTTGAGATTGATTGAAGGAGTGTTACCCAAATTTGCCGAAGCCAACGACGAAACGCCTTTATCTGATTCCGATCCTTTCCAAAGCGCTCGACATTCTGGAGCTGCTGCAGCAGGAAAACCAGCCGATGCCGCTGGAGGCGATTTACCAGCGCACGAAAATTTCCAAGACGACGGTTTACCGCATCCTGAAAACCTTTGTGCATCGCGGCTACCTGGCGCAGTCGCAGGATGGGTTGTACCGGCTGGTGAGTCGGCCGAAGAAGGTCCGTTTTGGCTTTGGCAGCGAGAGCGTGGACATGCCGTTTTCCGAGTCGGTGACAGCGAGCCTGCGAGCGGCGGCGGCAGCCACTGGTGTGGACCTGCTGGTGCTGGACAACCAGTATGATGCGACGACGGCGCTGAAGAATGCCGAGGAGTTTGTGCGCAGCCGGGTGGACCTGGTGATTGAGTTTCAGATTGAGCAGCAGGTGGCCCCGATTATTGCGGACAAGATTGCCGCGGCGGGGATTCCTCTGATTGCGATTGATATTCCGCATCCGCATGCGACGTTTTTTGGTGTGGACAACTATCGCGTGGGGTACGAGGCGGGTGAGTTGCTGGCCCAATATGCGACGGCGCACTGGAACGGCAAGGCGGACTGGGTGCTGGGGCTGGATCTGGTCGAAGCCGGCCCGCTGGTACAGAGCCGCATTACAGGCGCGTTTGAGGGGGTGCGCTCGCGTTTGCCGGAGACGCCGGTGGAATCATTTGTGCGCTTTGATGCACGCGGCATGCGGGACAAGGGCCAGAAGTTTGTGGCGGACTTTCTGAAGCGGCATCCGAAGGACCGCAGGATATTGATTGCGGCGGCGACGGACACGAGTGCGCTGGGCGCGTTACAGGCGGTGCGCGAGGCGAAGCGGACAAACCATGTGGCGATTGTTGGCCAGGACTGCATTCCGGAGATGGTGGAGGTGATGCGGCGGGCGGACGGGCCGGTGATCGGTTCGGTGTCGCATGAGGCGGCGAATTATGGCCCGAACCTGATCAATCTGGGGCTGTCGTTGCTGCGTGGGCAGACGGTGCCGCCGTATAACTACGTGGACCATAAGATGGTGACGCCGTCCGCATTGCGGGGGAGTGAGAGCTGAGGCGAGCGGATGTTTCTACAACAATGAGTGGGGCGATCCGGTTGCGGGTCGCCCTTGTTTTTTAATGGGCCGGTGATTTGCGCAGGTGGTGTTTGCGGAGAAGGAGGCGTCAAACTTTATGCAGCGGTGGGTGGCATTGGCTTCGGGTTCGACCTTATAATTCTTCTATAGAAATAGTTACTCTATTGTACTAGCGAGTGAAGATGGCTCTTGCAGGCGGCTTTTAGAGTGGCCTGGAGAGCAAGTAGAGACAGGCTTTTCGGCAATCGAATGCCGCGGGCCGGACAGGAAACACGACCCATCGAGGGGACAGGATTTTAGAGATGACAAAGCAAGTAGGACTGCGCTACCTGGAAGACCGCTGGGACGAAGCCGTTGCCAGCAAACTGGATGCGGCTGAGCTGCTGCGGTACCGCAGCAATCTGCTGGGATCTGATCTACGCATTACCAACTTTGGCGGGGGCAACACCAGCTCCAAGCTGACGGAAACTGATCCGCTGGATGGACAGCAGAAGACGATTCTGTGGGTGAAGGGAAGCGGCGGCGACCTGGGCAGCATTCAGCGCAGCGGTTTTGCCACGCTGTATCTGGAGAAGCTGCATGCGCTGGAGGCGAGCTATCGTGGAGTGCAACTTGAGGATGAGATGGTGGGCAAGTACCCGCTGTGCACCTTCGGCAACAATCCGGTGGCGGCTTCGATTGATACTCCACTGCATGGTTTTTTGCCGTTTGCGCATGTGGACCATCTGCACCCGGACTGGGGAATTGCGCTGGCGGCGTCTGCGAATGGCCGCGAAAAGATGGAGGAGTTCAACAAGCTCTACGGCCATAGGCTGGTGTGGCTGCCGTGGCAGCGGCCGGGCTTTGAGCTGGGCATGATGCTGCGCAGAATTGTGGCCGGGAATCCGGGTTGCGATGGCGTGGTGCTGGGCGGGCATGGATTGTTTACCTGGGGCGAGACGCAGCGGGAGTGTTACCGGAATACACTGCTGATGATCGATCACCTGGGACAGTTTGTGCAGAACCATGCGGCGAAGCTGGGCGACAAACTGTTTGACGGCGGGCGAACTGCTCCGCTGGAGGAGCGCGCCAGTGTGGCGATGGAAGTGCTGCCGTTTGTGCGTGGCCAGGTTTCAGCCAGGCAGCGGTTGCTGGGCACGTATTGTGATCTGCCGGAGGTGCTGCGCTTTGTGGGCTCAGTGGCGGCGGAAAAACTGGCATATCTGGGAACGAGCTGCCCGGACCACTTTATCCGGACGAAGATTCGCCCGCTGTTTGTGCCGTGGGAGCCGAAGAGTGGCGCGGACGAGTTGAAGAAGTCCATCACCGCATCGCTGGCGGTGTACCGCGAGAATTATGCGAAGTACTATAAGAGCTTTGCCGAGGCGGATTCGCCGGCGATGCGCGATCCGAACCCGACGGTGGTGCTGATTCCGGGTGTGGGCATGTTCAGCTTTGGCAAGAACAAAACGGAGTCGCGGATTACGGGCGAGTTCTACGTGAATGCGATTCATGTGATGGAAGGCGCGAATGCGCTGGGCGATACGCCGGTGCCGAAGGACCTGCCGCAGGCTGGTCCGGCTGCGCCGACCTCGGCCTTCAAGGTGCACCTGAACTATGTGGCGCTGCCGGAGTCGGAGGCGTTCCGCATTGAGTACTGGGCGCTGGAAGAGGCGAAGATTCGCCGTCAGCCAGCGGAGAAGGAACTGAGCCGCCGCGTGATGCTGGTGGTGGGTGGCGGCAGCGGAATTGGCCGCGAAGTGGCGCTGCTGGCGGCGGAGCGTGGTGCGCATGTGGTGGTGGCGGACCGGGACGTGGCTGGTGCGGAAGCGACTGCGGCGGATGTGGCCAGGATTGCAGGTAAGGAGGCGGCTGCGGCGGTGAAGATCGACATTCGGGACCGCGGGGCGATTCGCGCTGCGCTGCAGGAGGTGGTGGCGCGCTATGGTGCGCTGGACATCCTGATTAATACGGCGGCGCTGTTTCCGTCGTCGCCGGATGGCGTTATTACGGATGCGCAGTGGGCGCTGACGCTGGAAGTGAATGTGACGGCGAACTATCTGCTGGTGGACGAAACGGCGAAGATATTCCAGGAGCAGGGGATTGATGCAAATGTGGTGCTGACCAGCTCTGCCAATGCGGTGGTGAGCAAGCGCGGCAGTGAAGCGTATGACGTGAGCAAAGCGGCGCTGAGCCACCTGGTGCGCGAGCTGGCGGTGGGACTGGCGCCGAAGGTGCGCGTGAACGGCATCAGTCCGGCGACGGTGGTGAAGGGGTCGACAATGTTTCCGCGCGACCGCGTGATTGCTTCGCTGACGAAGTACAAGATCGCATTCGCGGATTCTGCAACGGACGAGGAACTGCGCACGCTGTTGGCGGAGTTCTATGCCAAGCGCACGCTGACGCATCAGCCGATTGATCCGAAGGACTGCGCGCAGGCGATTCTGTTTCTGGCAGGGCCGCATGCCCGTTGCACGACAGGGCATCTGATTCCGGTGGATGGCGGGCTGACGGAGGCTTTTCTGCGATGAGCGAGGGCTCTCCGGGCTCGAAAACACTGGCACTTTCGCAGGACCTCCGCGCTCTGGTGGCAATTGACCTGGGCGCGGAGAGCTGCCGTGTTTCCCTGTTGCGGTGGCAGGAGGGGGTTCCCGGCATCCACATGGTGCATCGCTTTCCGAATGCCGCGGTGGAGCGGAACGGCGGACTGCACTGGGACATTGCGGTGATTCTGCAAGGGCTGAAAGCAGGCCTGCTGCGCTGTGCGGAGCTGGCTCCGGAGGGGATTGCGTCGATTGCTGTGGATGGCTGGGCGGTCGACTATGTCCGTTTAAGGGCGGATGGAAGCCGCATGGGCGAGCCTTTCTGCTATCGGGATGAGCGCACGGTAGCGGCAGAGAAGGCTGTGCATGCGAAGATTTCTGCCGGGCGCCTGTATGCGCTGACGGGGACGCAGCAACTGCGCATCAACACGTTGTATCAGTTGTATGCGGACAAGATGGCAGGCGGCGCGGCGGCGCGGTGGATGAATTTGCCGGAGTATGTGCTGCATTGGCTGGGCGGCAGAGCTGTGGCGGAGTTTACCAATGCGACGCATACCGGCATGGTGAACATCCGGTCGCATGCGTGGGCGGCGGAGGTGTTTGCCGCGGTCGGGCTGGAGCCGGGCGCTGCGGCGGAGATTGTGCCACCGGGAGCAGTGCTTGGAACGGTGCAGGGAGCGTTGGCGCAGTTGCCGGCCTTTCGCGAGACGAAGCTGATTGCTCCGGCGTGTCATGACACGGCCTCGGCGATTGCGGGGATTCCGGCAAGTGGCGAGGACTGGGCGTACATCAGCTCCGGAACGTGGTCGCTGGTGGGCGCGCTGCTGGAAGAGGCGAACCTGAGCGAGGCCGCGCGCGAGAAGAACTTTACGAATCTTGGCGCGGTGGGCGGGCGCATTTGCTTTCATAAAAATGTGAATGGCATGTGGCTGCTGCGGCAGTGCATGGAGACGTGGGCGCAGGCGGGACGAGAGTGGGACGTGGCGGAGTTGGTTGCAGCAGCGAAGTTGCAGCAGGCACCGGATCAGGTGCTGGACCTGAGCGACGACGATCTGCTGCTGCCGGGGGAGATGCCGGGACGCATCAATGCGCAACGCAGGCGGCATGGATTGTCGCCGCTGTCGCAAATGCCAGAGGCAGCGCCGGTGTATGCGGGCCTGATTTTCCATAGCCTGGCGGAACGGTATGCGGAAGTGCTCCGCGAGGTGACGGAGATTACCGGGCGGCAGTTCAGCCGCATTTATATCGTCGGTGGCGGCAGCCGGAACCAGTTGCTGAACCGGCTGACGGAGAGGGCCACAGGATTGACGGTGGTTCCGGGCGCCGTGGAGAGCTCGACCATCGGCAACTTTGCTGTGCAGATGGCGTCGTTGCAGCATGGCGGCGGGGAGCAGGGGGTGGCCTTCGAGGACGTATCGCATTGGGCGGGAGTGCTCGCGGGCTGAACGGGCCCATAGCATCCACTGTGGTGTGGGGTCATTTTTTTATGCAGGGAAAAGAGCAGACAGCACGTATCGCTGCCTGCTCTTTTTCTGGGGCGAAGACTGGAGAGGAGTGCTATTCCCTGATCTTGATGACGTAGTACAGGAAGTGTTGGCCTGGGGCCATGATCAACTGGTGCGGTACGTTGGGTGAGATGTGCACAATGTCGCCCTTGTGCAGCGGCTGCGACGTGCCGCCAACGACAGCAGCGCCGCGGGACTCCCCATCCGGGCCGGTTTTTTCATCGGAGATGGTGCCTCCGGTGACCAGTGTGGCGCCGCCGTCGAGAACCATAAACATGTCCGTGTAATGGGCATGTTCTTCTGCGCCGCCGCTCTTGCTGCGATAGGCGAGCACGGTGTAGTGGTCGGAGTATTTATCAAGCTCCGCGGCAGCAATGCCTGAGGGGCTTTGCATGGCCTCTGTCTGGAGCTTCTGCGCCAGTGCGTTGAGGCTGGCTGGGGTCTGAACATCGACGGGGTTCCCCTGGGCAAAGGCCAGTGGAAGTGCGGCGGAGAGGAAGATGCCGAGGTAAGCGGACTTTTTCATAAGTGGAGTTCTCCCGATGGCAGCAGTAATAGCTGCGCAGATAGTTTGGAATTCTGACCACTCCACTATAGCAGTTGCCAGTGGAGGCAGTGGGGACGGGATGCGCTGAAAAAAACGCCCCGGCGCAGAAACCGGGGCGTTGGTCTTGTTTTGCGGAACGGGTTAGTTGCTGGAGAGCAACAGGCCCTCGTTCTTCTCTGCACCATCCATCGCCACCGGACGGTAGAAGAGCTGGTTGTTGTCGAGGTAGACCTCCAGGAAGGCAGGCCGCTCGGTGATGCCGCCGGCGATGAGCGCTTCGGAGAGTGGATCTTCGACGTAGCGCTGCAGTGCGCGGCGCAGTGGACGCGCTCCGTAGCTGCGGTCGGAGAGTGTCTTCCCGATGATCCACTTCTTCGCCTCTTCGGTGACGGAAATGGTGATGGCCTTGTGCACCAGATTGGCGTTGAGCTGCTGCACAAGCAGCTCGATAATCTGGATCAGGTCAGCGTCTGTGAGCGACTGGAAGAGGATGATTTCGTCCAGCCGGTTCAGGAACTCGGGATTGAAGGTGCGCTTGACCTCGCCCTTCACCAGCTCCTCCATCTTCTCCATCACGAAGTCCTCCTTTTCGGACTGGAAGCCCAGGCCCTGCCGCTTCTGCAGGTGCTTGGCCCCGATGTTGGAGGTCATGATGAGGATGGTGTTCTTGAAGTCCACCGTGTTGCCCAGACCATCGGTGAGCTGGCCATCTTCAAAGACCTGCAGCAGGATGTTGAAGACATCCGGGTGCGCCTTTTCGATTTCATCCAGCAGTACGACCGAGTACGGCGAACGCTTGACGCGCTCGGTGAGCTGGCCACCCTCCTCGTACC
This sequence comes from Edaphobacter aggregans, assembly GCA_022736715.1. GTDB lineage: Bacteria > Acidobacteriota > Terriglobia > Terriglobales > Acidobacteriaceae > DZDJ01. The sequence goes on along the minus strand of DZDJ01000022.1, from coordinate 12,646 downwards.
CCACATAGCCCGGAGGCGAGCCGATGAGTTTGGAGACGGAGTGCTTCTCCATGAACTCCGACATATCGAAGCGGATGAGCGCCTTCTCTGAACCGAAGAGGAACTGCGCCAGCGTGCGCGCCATTTCTGTTTTGCCGACGCCCGTCGGGCCGAGGAAGAGGAAACTGCCGATGGGGCGTGCCGGGTTCTTGAGTCCGGCGCGCGAACGGCGGATGGCGCGGGCAAGAGCGCTGATGGCCTTCTCCTGCGAGATGACGCGCTTGTGCAGTTCTGCCTCCACGCGAAGCAGCTTCTGCGTTTCTTCTTCCTTGATGCTGGTGACGGGCACGCCGGTCCAGCGGCTGACGACATCCTCAATGTCCTCGCGGGTGACAATGCCGGAGGAAGAGTCGTCGAGGTGGTATTTGTCGCGCAGAGCACGCAGGTTCTCGCGCTCTTTGCGTTCCTCGTCAGAGTAGAAGCGCGCCTTCTCGAACTCGTGGTTGGCGATGGCGTTTTCCATGCGGTGCACAATGAACTTGATGCGCTTCTGCACTTCGGTGAGCTCTTCGGGCAGCGAGGTCTGGCGCAGTTTGACACGTGCGCCGGCCTCGTCGATGAGGTCGATGGCCTTGTCCGGCAGAAAACGGTCCGGAATGTAGCGGCTGGAGTGCGAGACAGAGAAGGAGATCGCATCATCGGTGTAGCTGACCGCATGGAACTTCTCATAGCGGTCCTTGATGCCCATGATGATCCTGATGGCGTCCTCTTCGTTGGGCGGCGGCACCTTCACGGCCTGGAAGCGGCGCTCCAGCGAGCGGTCTTTCTCGATGGACTTGCGATATTCCGCGGGCGTGGTGGCGCCGATGCACTGGATCTCACCACGGCTCAGAGCGGGCTTGAGGATGTTGGCCGCGTCGAGCGAGCCTTCAGCCGAGCCTGCGCCGACCAGCGTGTGCAGTTCGTCGATGAAAATGATGGAGTTCTGATTTTCCATCAGCTCCTTCATGATGGTCTTGAGCCGCTCCTCAAACTGGCCGCGGTATTTTGTGCCGGCGACGATGAGCGAAAGGTCGAGCGCGAGCACCCGCTTTTCTGCAAGGAAGCTGGGCACGTCGCCGTCGGAGATGCGCTGGGCCAGGCCCTCGACGATGGCGGTTTTGCCAACGCCCGGCTCGCCGATGAGGACCGGATTGTTTTTGGTGCGGCGGCAGAGGATCTGGATGACGCGCTCCAGTTCCTGGTCGCGGCCAACGAGCGGATCCAACTGGGAGTCCATGGCGGCCTGGGTAAGGTCGCGGGAAAACTCGGCCAGCAGGCTGGATTCGCGGTTGCGCTGCTGCGCCGGGGCCTTCTCCTGCGTAGTGCGCTGCAGCTCTTCGCGGATGGTCGGCAGACGCAGGCCGCGTTCATGCAGAATCTCCGCAGCGAAGCATTTTTCTTCGCGCAGCAGGCCCAGCAGCAGATGCTCCGTTCCAATGTGCTTGTGCGAAAGCCGCTCCGCCTCTTCGGCGGCGTAGGCCAGCACGCGCTTGCATTCATTGCTCAGCGGCAGGTCGACCGAGGTCGAAACCTTTTCGCGAATGGTGGTGTGGCCCTCAATCTGTTTTCTGATGGACTCGACGGAGGCATGTGAGCGGAGAAAACGGTTGGTGAGGGCCTTGTCCTCACGGAGCAGGCCCAGCAGCAGGTGCTCCGTCTCAATGTACGGAGAGCCAAACTGGCTGGCCTCGTAGCGCGCAAAGAAGATCACGCGCCGCGCCTTTTCTGTGTATCGTTCGAACATATTCCCCCTTACTGCGAAAGCTGCTGCAATTTTTCCGTTGCGGAGCCTTGCTTCCCCCAATGCGTCCCGCATCGCTGGTGCTTATCTGATGCAGAAACACCGGGTTGGTTGCGGATGGGCTGAAGTCGGGTTCGTCTCCAGACCACCAAACTCTACGACTGCCTGCACAGCAGGCCCGTGCGGCCGTTGCATCCATCCCACTTTCCGGCATGCGTTGCGCCACTTTTGTCAGCAGCAGCAGCGACTTGCCAGCGTTGCGGAACCCCCGCAAAAAAAGTAAGAACACAGTACAGCAAAATTGCGCGTCTGGCCTGTGTAAAACTAGGGCGAAACTCCAAACGGCAGAAGAGTTTCGCGCCTGCAACCCTGAGTACCAGCACTTCCGCGGCCAAAGTCCGTGGCCAAGGTTCCCGGTTTAGGCCGATGGCGTGGCCGGCAGTGCGACCGGGGACACCTCCTGCAACCGGCTGCCGTGCAGCCGCAGAACACGGTCGCAGCGGCGGGCAAAGGCCAGGTTGTGCGTCACCAGCACGGAGGTGAGCCGGTGCTGGGTGTGCAGCCTCCGAATCAAAGTAAACACCACTTCTGCCGTACGGTTGTCCAGATCACCGGTGGGCTCGTCGGCCAGCAAAAGCCGGGGCCGGGTAACCAGAGCACGGGCCAGTGAGACGCGCTGCTGCTCGCCGCCGGAAAGCTCGCCGGAGCGGTGGTCGGCGCGGTCGGCCAGCTCTACCTGTTCCAGCCAGGTACGGGCCTGTTCCAGGGCCTGCCTGCGGCCTTCTCCGCGAGCCAGCAGCGGCATGGCTACGTTTTCCAGCGCGCTAAACTCCGGCAGCAGATAGTGGAACTGCCATACATAGCCGATTTCGCGGTTGCGGTACTCGGCGGCCTGGCGCGCATCGAGCGAGCTGACGTTCACGGCGCTGCCATTCCGGGCACCGAGGTGGCTGGTTTTGCAGTAGACTGCGCCGCTGGTGGGGGTATCGAGCGCGGCCAGCATGTGCAGTAGCGTGCTTTTGCCGGCGCCGGACTCGCCTACGATGGCGACAAGCTCTCCTTCGGCGACGGTAAAGTTCAGATTTTGAAAGAGTTCCAGAGCCCCTCGTCCGGTGGTGTAGCGCTTGGCCAGGTTTTGGATGCCCAAAACAGCACGGGACGGAACGGAGTCCAGCGGTGGGGCTGGAACAAAGTGCTCGGCGATGGCTTCGCCTTCCATATCTATTCCTACCATTTTAGACGGTGGTTGGGGAAGGGCGTTTGTGGCGATGCCCGAGGCGGAAGGAGAGAAACGCTTGCAAATTATTCATAGCGCAGCGCCTCCGCGGGAAGTACGCGGGCGGCGGAGGATGACGGGTAGAGCGTGGCCAGCAGGGAGACGCCCAGGGAGACGGCGGAGACGAGAATCCCGTCGATCAGGCGAGGCGCAAAGGGCAGATAGTCGATGGAGTAGACATCCGCCGAGAGGTGGATGAAGCGGTAATGGCCCCCCAGCCAGGAGAGGAAATAGCCCAGGATGAGTCCGGCAACTGTGCCCAGAACGCTGATGAGCAGGCCCTGCAGCAGGAAGATGCGGCGAATCTGGTCGGCGCGGACGCCGAAGGACAGGAGCACAGCGATGTCGCGGGTCTTCTCCATCACCATCATGGTGAGGGCGATGAGGATGTTGAGCGCGGCCACGATGACGATGAGGGCGAGCACGATGAAGGTCACAATCTGCTCCAGCCGCAGGGCGCGAAACAGCTCGCGGTTTTGCTCCATCCAGTTAGTGGTCTGGTAGCCCGGTCCAGCGGCTTTTTCAATTTCCTGGCCAATCACGTTGGCACGGTAAAGATCATCCACCTTGAAGCTGATGACCGAGATCAGGTCCGGCTCGCTGAAGAGGTGCTGGGCGTCGGTGAGCCGCAGGAAGGCGTAGCTGGAGTCGTACTGGTAGAAGCCGGAGTGGAAGATGCCGACGACCAGAAATCGCTGGTACCTGGGGATGAGGCCGAGCGGGGTGAGTTCGCCCTGCGGGCTGGTGACCAGCACGGTGTCGCCCACCTGCGCGCCGACGGTCTCTGCCAGATCGCTGCCGATGACGATGGGCGGCGTGGCTACAGGCGCGGGTGCGGCGTAGGGGATTGGCTCCAGCGCAGCGGCGGAGCCGGAGGTGATGTGGCCAAGCAGGTCGCTGACGGTGCGTTCTTCAGCCGGGATAATGCCTTTGATGAGTGCGCCTCCGGAGCGCGCGCCGCGCGAGAGGAGCACCTGGCCATAGAGGCCGGGCGCGTCGGCGGTGACATGGGGAAGCTGCCGCAGGTGGGCGACGAGCGGCCGCCAGTCGCGGATGCCGTCGCCGGTGATGCGCATCAGCTCGACGTGTGCAGTGGAACCCAGCAGGCGGTTCTGCAGGTCGCGGCGCATGCCGTTGGTGATGGCCAGCGCGATGATGAGCGCGGCAACTCCGGCCGCTACTCCGATGACGGAGATGGCGGTGATGACCCCGATGACGGCCTGCCTGCGCTTGGCGCGAAGATAACGGGCGGCGATGAAGAGTTCAAAGCGCATGCCTGGCTACTTGACCACCGTTTTGACAGCGGCCATGTTGTTGTAGCGGTCGTAGACGCGGACGGTGAGCACGTGCTCGTTGGGGTTGGCCACTTTGGGCGTGTTGGGTTGCGCGGGAGGAATGGGCGCGACGAAGTCGTAGTGCTCGCTGAGTGAGTCCGAGAGTTTGCCGATGGGTTCCAGATACTGCCACGGGCCAGCGTCGAGGGAGTACTCGGCGTGGTCAATGGGCGAGGTGGTGTCATGCGCGTCGAGCGTGGCGTGTACGCCAGCTTTTTCGAGTTGCGCGACGAGCGGCGTGAGCACAGGCGGGGTGGTATCCACCATAAAGTGCGGGCTGATCTGCGAGCCGGCGAGGGCCTCGGATGGGGAGTGCGAGGGCAGATCGCTGGCGACCACCTTCATCACATAGCCGCCGTCGGGCAGCAGGTCGGCGTCGAAGCTGTAGTAGGTGTCGGTGATCTTGTCCTTCAGCAGCAGCCAGTTGGTTTCGTCGTCGCCGCGGTAGTAGAGCGCGTAGGTGAGGTCGTCGCCGTTGTCGTCGTGGGCGAGCCAGCGCACGGTGATGCTGTCTTTGTCTTCGAGCGCGGCCAGCGGAGCCACGGCGGGGTTCTGCTGGAAGGTGATGACGGGGCTTTGCACAGTGGCGAAGTTGATCATCACGGTCTTCTGGCTGGCCTGCGCGGGATTGGCGGTGACGCGCGCACCGGGCTGGACTACCACTTCGTCCACCACGGGCGCGATATTTTTGGCCAGATAGTTGAGCCCGACGGAGTCCAGCGAGTTGCCGGGGTGGAGCACGACCTTCCACTGTGCATAGCGCGCGGCCAGTATTGGCGCGGAGCCGGCATTGGGCGTCACCTTCTGCCAGTCGCTCCAGTTTTGCCGGGGATTTTCCACGTTGCCGGAGCGGGCGTAGAGGTCAAAACTGCTGCCGGTGCCGCGGGTTTCAATACGGCCCCACTGGGCGAAGACGCCAGCGTCAAAGACGCGGCTGGTGTAGGTGGGCCCTGCCGCGGGCTGGCTGGCCAGGGTGAAGAGCTTGCCGGTGTTGCTGGTGGCCACGTAGAGGCCGTCGCGGGCGGGTGCAAAGGCGATGGCCTGGTTGGCGTCGAGGTGCGCGAGGTCGGTGAAGCGGCCGATCTGCCGGGTGTCGATGTTGTAGATGCGTCCGCGATTTCCGGTGGCGGCGAGCAGGGAGCCGTCTTTCTGCACGGCAAGCGCGTAGATGATGTCGTCGCGCAGGGTGAGCAGCTTTTGCGGAGTGCCGTCGGGGGCGATGCGGTAGATGTCGGAGCCGTCCGGGATGAGGGCGTTGTTGTTGGTACGCTCGGCGCCGGGCACGACATAAGTGATGGTGGCGGTGACGGTGGCGGCGTCCTTCACGGGCAGCGGCGGCAGATTGGCGGCCTTGTTGTCGCCGACGCCGGCGGCGTAGAGGTTTCCGGCGCTATCGAGCGCGAGCGAGGTGATTTCCGCTTTGGGAGCGTCGTAGAGTGCGAACGAGGAGCCGTCCGGGCGAATGCGGTAGAGAATGCCGCTGCTGGCGGATCCGGCATAAAGGGTGCCATCGGGCGCGAGCAGCAGGCTGCGGATGTGCTGATCGTCGGAGTGGAAGAAGAGCTCCGGCTTTGCGCCGGGCTGGGCCAGGCTGATTTTGTAAATGGCGGCCGGAGCGCCGGTGGCGATGTAGAGCAGCTTCCGTTTGGCGTCGATGGCCAGTGCCCACAGATACTTGGCTTTTTCGGTGGTCTGCGCTGGGTCAAAGACGACCTCAGGCTGTGTGCCGGCCTTGGCATTTGCCGGCAGGCGGTAGACTTTGCCTTCGGGCGAGGTGGCGGCGTAGAGGGTACCATCGGGCGCAAGCGTGAGCGCCTGCACGGCCAGTTCTTTGAACTCGGCCAGCTTGATGGATTTTCCATCGGGCGCGACTTTCAGGATGTTGGCGGGTGACCCGGTGCCGGAGCCGGTGCCGAGGTAGGCATTGCCCGCGGCATCAGAAGTGATGGACCAGACGAAGGGCGAAGGTGTGGTGGCGACCAGCGCCGTGGCCGGGGCAACCTCCAACTGGCCATCGCTGCGGATGGCGACGCTCTGGGCCGTGCCTTTTTCAAAATCATTGTAGCTGGACTGCTCCCAGAGCTGGGTGCCCTGTGCATGGGCAGAAAGAGTGGGGAGCGTGGCGGCGACGGCAGCAAGGCAAAGCGGAAGAAGGAAGCGTCTCATGCTGAGATTGAGTTTAGCTGATGGAGCCGCATTTAAGCGGAAAGGCACAGCCGAAGCTGTGCCGAGGGGAACTTGGGGGAGGGTGGAAGGTTTAGTTGACCAGCACGGCGCGATAGCGGACCTTGTTCTTTTTCACCTTGTCCAGCGCATCGTTGGCGTTGGCCATCTGGAAGCGCTCGGTCATGGCCTTGACGTTGTGGCGGGCGGCGACATCCAGCATTTCGTGCAGGTCGCGTGGACTGCCAGTGGGGCTGCCGCTGATGACGCGCTCGCCAGCGATGAGCGGGAAGGCGGCAATCGTGACCGGCTTGGGCGGAACGCCGAGGAAGACGAACTGTCCTTTGGGACGCAGCGCGGCAATGTAGGCGGGCCAGTCCTGGTCCGCATTGACGGTGGACAGGATGACATCGAGAGAGTTGGCCACCTTGCGGATGGCGGCGCCGTCGCGGGTGTTCACAAAGTGGTGCGCGCCGAGCGAGCGGGCCTCGGCTTCTTTGTCTTCCGAGGTGGAAAAAGCGGTGACTTCCGCACCAAAGGCACGGGCAAACTGCAGCGCCATGTGGCCCAGACCGCCGATGCCGATGACGCCGACGCGGGAGACGGGGCTGACGCCCAGTTTGCGTAGCGGGCTGAAGACAGTGATGCCGCCGCAGAGCAGCGGGGCTGCATTTTCGCTTTCCAGTGCATCCGGGACCGGAATGGCAAAGCGCCAGTTGACGCGGATGGCGTCGGCAAAGCCGCCGTTGCGGCCGACGCAGGTGGGCTGGCTCTGGGGGCAAAGGTGTTCATCGCCCTGGCGGCACCATTCACAGTGGCCGCAGGAGTTGCATTGCCAGCCTACGCCGACGCGCTGGCCTGCGCGGAGGCCGGGAACATTGCTGCCGGCTTCCGTGATGACGCCGATGATTTCGTGGCCGGGGATGAAGGGAAACTGGCTGATGCCCCAGTCGTGGTTGATCAGGTGAATGTCGCTGTGGCAGACGCCACAATGGGAAATCTTAATCTCCACCTCATCGGGCTGGAGATTGCCTGGATCGTACTTGTAGGGCAGAAGTTGCGCACCAGCAGCGTGCGTCGCAAGACCGTGAATAAGTGCCATAGTAGTTTTGGGGGACCTTTGTGGATTAAGTTTTGCCATTCGGAACCCACTTCGTTGATGCTACATGAATCTTACTCGTGGAAATCCTTTCACGGAATGTTCAAGGTGAGGACCTGAGAGCCGCTGAAGGTGTCACCGACGAGGGCGGAACTGAGCGGGACGGCGGACTCGCCCGAAAGCGACATCTGTTGGTTGTCTCGTAAAGGTTGCAGAATGTTGGCCATGGAGAGTGGAAGTGAAGGTAAGTCTTCACCTGCCACAATGGCCTGTGGAGCGGGCTGCAGCAGGGTGACATAGAGCTGGTCGTTCTGATGCTGGCGGTTGAGCAGAGCGATGGTGTCGTCGAGCGGCAGGGGGGCTTGTGCGGTTTGCGCGGACTGCGTCAGGCGGTCGAGCGAAGCGGCGTCGCTGACGAGCAGGCGGACTTTGCCGGGTGTGAGCGTGGCGGGCAGGGTGATGGGCAGGCGCAGGATGCGGGCGTTTCCGTGATAGGGCTGGATGGTCGCCTCGACGGTGATGGTGTCGCCGGGGTGGGCCTCAATGGTGCTGAGGCGGGCGGACTCTAGGGTGGCGCTGCGGCGGTTGGGCAGAGCGTCAAAAGTAAGGTTCAGGCCGCGGATATCCGGTTGCTGCAGGGGATTGTCATAGATGCTGGTGAAGCGCTCATTGATGAAGAGCGCCACGCCGATGGCGGCGGGAAGCTGGTCGGTGGGAGCGATGAGGGCATTCATCTGCACGGGGGCGTGGCCGGTGATTTGCAGCGCGCCGCGCATGCGGTAGCTGAGCTCCTCGCCGGAGGTGTTGGTGCCTTTGAGCGATTGGTAGATGGAAACCAGCATGGCCTGCGGGGTGAGGCGCGGGTTGTTCAGCACCTCAAAATGCAGCGTATGGGGTTGGCCGGGGTCGCCGTCGGCGGGGCGCACGGTGACGGTGACGGGAATCATGCGGGCCGTTTGGCCGAACTGCCCCAGGATGGCGGTCATGCGGTCCTGCGTGAAGGAGCCGACGGTCTGGGTGGTGTTGATGATCTTGAAGGAATTCAGCGGCGAGGCGAGCGTGGCCACCACGTCGGCCTTGGTCATGGGCATGGAAATGTTGCCGAACTGGGTGATGGGGTGTCCGCAGGCGAGGAGCTGCCTGGGGTCAACGTAGGTGACGGTGCAGGTGGCGGACATGGAAAGGTCGCCGCGCACCAGAATGGCGCTGATGGCAGAGCCGGGGACGATGGGTTCGGGCTGGTCCGCTTCCGGACTGGAGCTGCCGATGCCAGCGACGGGTTGCAGGCCGAGAGCGGTGAAGCGGCTGCCGAAGAGCTGCAGCGTCTGCGGGCTGAAGCCATCGAAGACGAGCGGGGTTTCAATGGGCTGAATGCCGGGGGACTGGAAGGGCGAAGCCGGTGCGGCGGCGGAGGCCAGTTCTGCGCTGGCGGGAATGGTTGCCGGAGCTGGCAGGGCAGGTGTCTGTTCGGCGGCGCTGGCGGGACGGGCGTTGGCGTCGTTTTTAACTTGCAGCATGAGCTGGATAGGGGTGATGCCTGCGATGGGCTCCTTACTGAACTGGCCGATGCGATAGGAGAGCGCGCCGACGAGTTTACCGTCAATATAAACAGGGCTGCCGCTCATGCCGGCAACCACGCCGGTGTACTCTGGTTTTGAGCCGAGCAGGCGGGCGAGGATCATGTCCTGGCCGGGACCGATGGCATTGTGCAGAACGCCAAGGATTTCAAGCTGCATGGCTTCAGGCTGGGTGCCCTGAAAGACGGTGTAGGCCACGCCGCGCAGCCCTTTGTGCACCTGCGACAGGGGGAATATTTGCGGCGGAGAGGCGGGTGGCGCAGTGGCCGGAGTTTGAGCACATGAAAACGGTGCGAGGATGGCGGGAAAGCACAGGGCGAGGAGAGAAGCTCTTAGGCTGCGGTACACGTCTTTAGAGTAGTTGGCAACAGGGCAAACTGCCAAATCGGAAGCTGTACGGGATGGAATGGCTGGAGACTGCTGGAATGAGGCTTGGTGAAATGGAGACTTTCAGAAACAACGTGTCTGCTGGAAGGAAGAAGTTCAGCCTGCTGCGCTCTGTGCGCTGGGTGATGATGGTATGCCTGCTGGCCGCGCCGCTGGTGATGGTGGCGCAGCGACAGGATGGGAGGGGCAGCGCGACGGGCAATGAGCAGAACCAGCCAAATGCGCAGCAGAATCAGCAAAATCAGCAGACGCAGCCGGAGGATGGTGGACCGAACAATAACACTGGCGTGATGGCTATTCCGAAGAAGACGGCCCCGGAAGAGACGGCTCCCCCTCCTCCGCCACCGCCACCGGTGAAGAACCCTCCGGGGTTGCAGAACTATTCGCTGCGGGTGGATGTGCCGATTGTGAATGTGGACGTCAGCGTGGTGCTGGACAAAAACAAGGAGTTTGTCACCGGGCTGCATCCGGACAACTTCCGCGTTTTTGAGGACGGAGTGGAGCAGAAGATTGCCAGCGTGAAGGTGACGCAGACGCCGATTACGGCGGTGCTGCTGCTGGAGTTTGCGGCGAACAACTGGTACTTCATCAACGATATGCAGCAGGCCTCCTACTATTTTCTGCAACAGTTGCGTCCGCAGGACTACATTGCCGTGGTGACGTATGACATGCGCACGCAGATTCTGACGGACTTTACGCAGAACAAGCAACTGGTGGCGCAGGCGATCAATTCCTTGCAGATTCCGGGCTTCAGCGACACGAACATGTTTGACGCGCTGTACCAGACGCTGGACCGGTTGAGCCGCGTGGATGGACGGAAGTACGTCATTCTGATTTCCAGCGGGCGCGACACCTTCAGCAAAATCAACCTGGACCAGATTCTGGCGAAGGTCAAAGCGACGCCGAATGTGACGATTTTTTCCATCGGCACGGGGCAGTATATCCGCGAAATGGCGGACGCCTCCGGCCGGATGGGGCCGGTTACGCGGATGAACTATCTGCAGGCGGACAACCAGCTGAGCACGTTTGCGCGCATGACGGGTGGGCTGTCCTTCTTTCCGATGATGCAGGGGCAACTGCCGGATATTTTTCACCAGATCAACGACTCGATCCGCAACCAGTATGTGGTGAGCTACCACCCCAGCAACACGCGCATGGATGGCACGTATCGCAAGATCAAAGTGGAGCTGGTGGACAACGAAGGCAGGCCGCTGCGGATGCAGGACCAGAAGCACCGTAATCTGAAGTACGACATCATTGCGCGCGATGGCTACAAGGCTGCGCAGGAAGTGCAGTGAGCCGGAGCGCACCGGGCCTATTTCTGGTAGTTGATGGCGGTGATGCGGAAGGGCGCGTCGGCGGCTGTGCCGGTCTGATCGAACCAGAGCTCGCCGTTGCCGATCATGGCGCCCTGCCAGTTGTGGAAGAGGCAGTCCGGCGGCTGGTTCTTCAGCGCCTGCCGCAGAGGCGCGTTGAAGAGCGTGGGGTAGAGCCGCAGAAACGCGGCGCGGTTGCGGATGGAGCGCACATGCGGCAGTCCGTTGACGCGCAGTGGGTACTGCACCATGCCGGCCACATGTTTGCGATCCCCGGATTGAACAGCCTTTTGCAATTCCAGCAGAAATGCTCTGGCCTGACGTGCGTAGGCGGCAGAGCTGTTGCTCTCCACCGTGGACTGCGTGCAGGGCGTGGCCGGTGGCTGCGCGATTGCCGTGCTATGCAGGCCAGGGCCGGGCAATCCGGCAGTAAACAGGCCGGCAGAGAAAATTGCGACAAGAATGCGGTGGGAAAGCAGCATAGGCATCTCCGGTGCATCTGCATTTGCCGGGCATGCCCGCTACGCTTTGCGCGGGGAATGTCCGGTCTGGATGGCGGCCGTGGACTCGCGGACGACGAGTTCCGGCTCCACCATAATAATGTCGCGCGAGACGGCCGTCTCGTGGATGCGGTTCAGAATACACTGCGCGGCGATTCTTCCCATGTCCGCAAGCGGCTGGCGGATGGTGGAGAGGCGCGGCAGGCTGAAGGCAGCGGACTTGATGTCGTCGAATCCCACCACGGAGACATCTTCCGGCACGCGCAGGTTGAAGTCGCGCAGAGAGCGGATGGCGCCCATGGCGGAAATATCGTTGAAGGCCACCATGGCGGTGAAGGGCACTTTGCTGAGCAGCAGTTGCTGCACGACAGGATAACCCAGCTCCGGTGAGATGACATCGCGGTCAAGCTGCACGACCAGCTCTGGCTGGATGGTGATCTGGAATTTTTTGGCGGCCTGCAGGATGGACTTCCAGCGAAAGTCCGAGTCGGAGCTGAAGGGCTGGCCACGCATGAAGGCGATGTTGCGATGACCGAGCGAGTAGAGATGCTGCAGGGCCAGCTCGGCGGCGCGATGATGGTCGAGGATGACGTTGGTGACGCCGGGGATGCGCTTGTGCCCGGCGACGGCCACGACAGGGACGGGCAGAGCGTGCTCAAGATGGGTGTCGAGCGCGATCAGGGCCTGCGCACCGCGGCCGATGAGCATCTGGCTGTACTCTTCGATGAGGTCTTTTCTGTGGCGGTGGTGCGCGGTGAAGTAGAAATAACCGGCGTTCATCAGATGATCGCCGATGCCGCTCATGATTTCCGTGTGGTAGCCTTCGCCCAGTTCCGGCACCAGGATGCCGATGGTTTGCGTGCGGCGGTTACGCAGAGAACGGGCCAGCAGGCTGGGCTGGTAGTTCATCTTCTGCGCGGCGGCCTTGATGCGATCGCGGGTGGTCTGCGGAATGGAGCGCCCCGGCACGTCGTTTAAGACAACCGAGATGGTGGCCGGGTTGAGACCCAGGTGCGCGGCCAACTCTTTCAGACTGACGCGGGACTGGACAACGGGGGCCGCTGCTGCCTTGTGGGCCCCTTTGGCGACTGATTTTTTCATTGCATATACAGATATATCAGCGGCAACAGGAGAGTCCAACTTTTAAGCGGGGAAACGCCTGCGATTTTCGCTGGTAAAATTGCTGTTTTCCCGGAGCGCAAAAAAAGGCGCCTCCACCGCAGAGCGACGGA
>DZDJ01000118.1 GCA_022736715.1 Edaphobacter aggregans | reverse complement strand
GCTCGCGGCCGTTGTGGACTTCACGTTCAACCTCGGCGCGGGGCGGCTGCAGACATCAACGCTGCGACGGCGGATCAATCAGCGGGACTGGTTCGCTGCGGGGCAGGAGCTGCGCCGGTGGGTTTACGGCGGCGGCAAGGTACTGCCTGGGCTCGTCACCCGGCGAGAGGCTGAGATCACCTTGCTGCTTTCCAACGCTTGATCAGACAGCGCGCGGAAGAGCTTGGCTTTGGGGCCGAACAGCGCGTTCATGTCATCCATAACAGCCACGGAGCATCGATCATGAGTAACCGATTCAAGCACGCCGTCATTGACGACGTGACCTCGCGCAACATCAACGCCAGCCTACAAGACAACCTGCTCGACCTGTTCGAGTCGGCCATGAAGTCGGTGGCCACGACGCTGGTGCGCGAGGCAAAATTCGACACCACCGACTTCGCCACGGCCAAGACACGCGGATGCGAAGGGTTCACCTTGCTTGTGAGCCGTGCCCGCACTGACTCTCGAGACAGCTGGTTTGGTGTGTTTCAACGCGGTGACGAACGCCTCGACGTGATCGGCCATCTGGAATAAACCAACGGCTCAGTCCTCCGACTCGGGGACATCCCAGTCCGCCGGGCGCGCCTCGCCCGTCTGGTAGAACTGCTTCACCAGCTTCACGTAGTCCAGAAAGTCCCTATTCTCTGTGGCCAGCCGGTTGGCCATATCCCAGTCGATCTCGTCGCGCTCGCGGGCCGGAATCAACACCTGACTGTCTGCGGGGTTATCCACGTCCAGCTTGATGAAGCCGATGCCGTGAGCCGCGAACAGCATCCGCAGTTCTTTGAGCGTGTCCTGCCCGCCAATTTCTGCCGCGACCAAGTAACCGAAGTTAGCCCATGACGAGTTGGAGACAGCCTGGAAGAAGCACTCACGCACATTCGACCGGTTGATCAACAGCTTGGCTTCGAACGACCAGAGTTTCGTGCGCTTGTCGGAATACTGGTTCACGCAGTCGCGAACTTCTTGGTGCCACTCGGCCCCCAAATCCTCCATGCCAACAACATCTGGATACAGCCAGCGATTGCCGTTCTGGCCGCGTTTGTTTGACGACCGCTTCTCATCGATGCGCTTGGAATACACGCCAAACTCTTCCCACAAGTATTGGGAGAGCAGTGGGTACAAAGCATGCTCATCGATCTTGGGCTGATTCGTGTCCGCCGCAGGGACGGCACCCTCGCTTTCGACCGCCGCCACTTCGGCGCTGTCTGATTTTTCCGAGTAGTAATACTTGCGCGGCCGTCCCTCGGTTGTCTTCAGCTCCGGATGTCTCTTTTGCATGCGCGGGCGCTGCGAGCTGATTTCCGCAACGAGCTGCTGCACCAAATCAGCATCAGTCTTGATGTAGTCACCTCGACTATTGGATCGCTTCTCCTGGCATTCATCGGGGAACGTGACGAACACCCACTCGGCAATCTGCCGCGCAGTAAACTTCTCTTCGGGCCGTTCTTTCAGGTAGCCGATGGCGGCCTGTGCCAGATTTAGTGCCATTCAATCACTCCCTATTCAGTATCCGCGCCTACAACGGAGCAAGCTCCTTCGCCCAGCCCGTGATCAGACGTCGATGGCTGTGGTTTTCCAGACTTCCTGCGCCAAGGCGATGAGCAGCACGTGCCGCCGCTCGATAGCTACCGAATTCCATGCTGGGAAGGCTTCCAGCTTGGCGTTGATGCGGGAAATGGACGTGTTCTGCCCCACGTCGACCAGCTCAGCCAGACTGCGTGTCAGGTAGTTGCCGCTCTTGCGGTACTCGGCCTGTTTGGCGGTATAGAAGTCATTACCCGCGACGATGTTGATCGGCTTTTCCAGCAGAGTGAGGTTGCCGAGGCGATTCTTGTAGTCGTCGTAGATCGCATTCGGGTTCTCGGCTGCCCACGTGGCGCGCAGTTCCGCCTTCGGGTTGTCGGGCAGGATGTGCTCGATCTCCAGCTTGGTGAAGGGCTCCAGACTGCCTGGCGTCTTCAGGCCGCTGAAGGCCATCTCGACGTGCTGCGTCAGCCGCGCCAGCAGGTAGCGCGTGCGGTACTGCTGCATCGAGTACAGCGTGAAACGCTTGAGGGCATCGGCCAGCTCCTGCGACTTGCCCGCCATGTTCTTTTCGAAACGATCGGCAACGAAGGCATTGAGCTGCACCTTCTGTTTCACCGGATCGCTGGCCTCGGCAATCGCGCGCAGTTCATCTGCCCATTGCGAGAAGCTGCGCTCCAGATCCTTGGTCGGCGTCTTGGTGAAGATGTAGTAGAAAAGGAAGCTCTCCAGCTGCGCGACAAAGTGGTCGAACAGCGGCTTGGGAAAATTCGCCGCTGCCAGCAGCAGGACGTAGTGCAAGCTGAACGCGCCGCCCGCCAGCCGCTTGAGGCTGTCCATCGCCAGGCTGGGCTTGCCGTCGTTGCCGAGGCCATTGGCGAAGGCCAGGTAGTGCTCGACGTTGCGGATCACCTTGCGCACGAACTCGAAGGGCTTGCCTGCGTAATCGCACAGCGCCGCGTTGTCCTTGGCGATGAACCAGTCGTAGATCTCGTCCTCGCGCACCACCGCATCGCCGCGTTCGTTCTTGATGACGTAGTTGGCCATCAGGAAGTAGCGCAGGAAGCGCAGCGGCTTTTCCTTCTCCTTCTCCAGCGGCTTGGTGATCTTCTTCCACTCGTCTTTGAGCTGGGTGAACTGCGCCTGCTTGACCTGCGTGAACAGCAGGTTCTTCAGCAAGTCCATCGGGTTCAGGCCCACGCCGCGCTCATTGATGGTCTCGAAAATCTTCAGCGCGCTGCTGACGTCGGTGGAGATCTGGATGAACACCACGTTGTTGGCCAGATAGCCCCAGTACTTCTTTAGCTTCGGTGCGTCATCGTAGTTGTCCTTCAGATAGCGATACAGCGTGCTGTAGGCATTGACCAGATTTTCCAGCGAGCCAAAGCTGGCGATGCCTGCCGCCTGAATGCCCGCACGCACGGCCTGCGGATCGGAGTCCAGCTCCACCAGCTTGGCCATCACTTCGCCCGCACACTCGTAACGCGGCTCCAGCTTCAGGTTGGTGCGCACCTCTCCGTCACTGTCCACATAGCTGGTCGAGATGAGCCCGGCAATCATCTGCCGTTGCGGTTCACCCTGGAACAAATGCTTGAGTGCGCACAGCAGCAGGAAGAAGGTGGTCAGGCGCTGCTGGCCGTCGATCACCTCGTAGTGGTTCTTCTGCTCGGTGGGCGACACCAGCACGGTGCCAATGAAGTATTCTCGCGTTGTGCCCGCATCGATCTGCTCTCCGATGTCCTCCAGCAGCTGATGCACCTCCTTGTCCGTCCAGACGTATTCGCGCTGATAGTCCGGGACGATGTAGAAGCATTCACGAAAGGCTTCTTCGATGCTGTATTTGT
>DZDJ01000117.1 GCA_022736715.1 Edaphobacter aggregans | reverse complement strand
TCCTAGGAGCCTGTCGGACTTAAGGAATCGAAGCGAAAATCTGGCTGGGCGAGGGTAGATTTTGCCGCTTTTGCAGGGCAATAGTGGGTTCTATTGCCCAAAAAAGCGGTGAAATATGCACCGTCCAGACGGATTTGCAGCCGATTTCCCTTAAGTCCGACAGGCTCCTAGCATCAATCCATGCTCAAATCGTGCCGGTTCAATAAGTTAAAAGCGACATAAGCACTGGCAAGCACCGCGCCCCAAAGTGCACCCCATTGATGCGCCGCATGAATCACGGGCGCGCCAATCAGTTCAGCGCTGCCGGTATTGAATTGGGTTTCGGCAATCAGTTTGGCAATCAGCGCAGCAGCGGCCATAAGGCGAAAGCGTAGATTCAAGTCGTGCGCCAAAATAATGCCGGCAGCAAACAGGCCATGCAGCACACCGGAGGCACCGGCGTAATGGATGAGTTGCGGTTCGCTCAGCCACAGCGCCAACGAAATACCTAGGGCAATGCCTATACTCAGCAGGAGGGGGCGCGCCAGACGCAGCGCCTCGCCAAACACGCTGACAATACCGAGCAGGCCGAGTGCGTTCATGAGCAAATGCGTGGTGTTGAGATGCACAAAATGCCCGCTCAACGCGCGCCAGAACTGCCCGTCGAGAATGGCGGGGCGGGAGTAGTCCCATTGCGCTAAGCCGCCGATGTATTGCGTCGTGATCCAGATCATCAAGAGTAGCCATGTACTCCAATAATGGGTTATCACGTGCGTTATGGCCTTGAGCCGTGTGGATTTTGCTAACATGCGGATATGAAAATGAATTCCCAGAAAATTGCCATGCGAGTGATGGCGGTGTATAGCGTCAAGGGCGGGGTGGGCAAGACCACCAGCGCCCTTAATCTTGCCATGCTATCAAGCTTGCAGGGGCGGCGTACCCTGCTATTTGATCTTGATTCGCAGGGCGCGGCGACCTGGATGCTCAATGGCGGCTTGCCCAAGGCGCACAAAGCCGACATGCGGCGCATGCTCAAGGGCAAGGATTTGGACGCACGCTTGCTGGATACCCGCTACAAAAATCTTATGCTCTGGCCGAATGGCCCGGAACACGCTGATCTGTCGCTGGAGCTGGCCGAGATGAAACACGCCACCGAACGTTTGGCACGTTTGTTGGAGCGTTTGGAGGGACAGTTCGATGAGGTGGTGCTGGATTGCCCGCCGGGACTGGGCTTGGTGGCGGATAACATTTTTGAAGCTGCGCATGATATTTTGATGCCGCTGATTCCTGCTCCTTTGTCGTTACGCGCAGCCTTGCAAGTGCGCGATGCGCTGGCGGCACGTCCCAAGGCGCCGCGTATGAGCGCGTTTTTGAGCATGGTGGATCGTCGTCGCGGGCTGCATCGTCAATTTGTTGAGGAGCACGGCGCTGAGTTGCCAGAACTTCTGCCCGAATGGATTCCGGCCAGCAGCGAGATCGAACGCCAGACGGTCAGCCGCGTTCCTGTGACTTTTGCGCAACCGCGTTCGGAAGCGGCGCAGGCGTATTATCGGCTGTGGCGCGCCATACATGTGCCGCTGGCGGATTAATTAATGTAGGTGCGAATTCATTCGCACACTCCTCTCTAATCGTGCGAATGAATTCGCACCTACAGGTGTTATATCCTATGTCCTTACACATTGTCATTCTCGCCGCAGGCCAAGGCACGCGTATGCGTTCCAGCCTGCCCAAGGTTCTGCACCCGATTGCTGCGCGCCCCATGCTGGAGCATGTGTTGGAGATGGCGTATGCACTTTCACCCGCGCAAGTGCATGTGGTGATTGGCCACGGCGCAGCGGCCGTGCGTACCCAGCTTGCGGCGTATCCCGTCACTTGGGTGAACCAAGCGCAGCAGCTCGGCACGGGTCATGCCGTGCAGCAAGCCATGCCGGGCATACCCGATGATGCGCAGGTGCTGATTCTGTATGGCGATGTGCCGCTTATTCGTGCGGCGACGTGCCAGTTGTTATTGGATGCTTTGCAACAGGCTGATTTGGCGCTGCTATCTGTCGAATTAGCCGAGCCGCGTGGCTATGGCCGCATCTTGCGCACGGCGGCTGGGCAGGTGGTGGGTATTCGTGAGGACAAGGACTGCACCCCCGAGCAACGTTACATCCGCGAAGGTAATACCGGCCTGATGGCGGTGCGTGCGCGCGGATTGCGTGTGTGGCTGGACAATCTTTCCGCCGACAATGCGCAGGGTGAATATTATTTGACCGATGTAGTCGGCATGGCTGCGCAAAAACTCCCCTCCCCCCCGGCGGGGGAGAGCTTGCGAGGGGGCAGGCTGGGGGAGAAGGGGGGGGTCGAAGCTGTGATTGCCACCGACGAACACGAGGTGGCCGGAGTGAATTCACGCGCCCAACTCGCGGCATTGGAGCGCGTGTATCAAGCGCATCAGGCGCGCGTGCTCATGGACGAGGGCGTGAGCCTGGCCGATCCGGCACGGCTGGATGTGCGCGGACGAGTGATTGCGGCGCGCGATGTGTTTATCGACGTGAATGTGCTGCTGGAAGGCGAGGTGGTGCTTGCGCCGAAGGTGCGTATTGGCGCGGGCTGTGTGCTCAAGGATGTGGTACTGGGCGAGGGCGTGGAGATTCGCCCGCACAGCATTCTGGAGGGGGCAAGCATCGGTGCGGGTGCGGTGATTGGGCCATTTGCGCGCATTCGTCCCGGGACTGTCCTGGCAGCGGGGGTGCATGTCGGCAACTTCGTCGAGGTCAAGGCGAGTCAGGTGGGCGCGGGTAGCAAGATGAACCATTTGAGTTACATTGGCGACAGCGAAATCGGCGCGGGCTGCAATATCGGCGCGGGCACGATTACCTGCAATTACGACGGTGCCAACAAGCACAAAACGCTGATCGGTGACGATGTGTTTGTCGGCTCGGATACGCAGCTGGTCGCGCCGGTGACAGTCGGCTCAGGGGCGACCATTGGTGCAGGCAGTACGATTACCAAGAATGTGGAGCCCGGCGCGTTGGCTTTGTCGCGCTCGCCGCAGATTCAGCGCAGTGGCTGGAAGCGTCCGCGCAAGGGCGGGTAGTTTTAGAACTTACGCAGCGAGCGGATTTAACTCTGCCCCCTCACTACGCTCTCCCCCTTGACGGGGGAGGGCTGGGGAGAGGGTGGAGACATTGGCGCAACTCTCTTGAGAATGTCGTGAATTTGCGCCAGGCCTATGCTGACAAAGTGGTGCTGATGGTGAATACGGCGAGTAAGTGCGGGTTTACCGACCAGTTCGAGGGCTTGGAAGCCTTGTATCGCAAGTACAAAGATCAGGGCTTGGTGGTGCTGGGCTTCCCGTCGAATGATTTTGCCAATCATTTTCCCGGTTCGGAAAATGAAATTCAGGCATTTTGCCGTAATACCTACTGCGTTGAATGGCCAGATCAAAGGCGGGCGATCGGCGATCAATGTTGATGCGTGTGTGCGCCGGGTTTTCCGCCCAGCATGAGCTGAT
>DZDJ01000116.1 GCA_022736715.1 Edaphobacter aggregans | reverse complement strand
TCGCTTGCGCCGCGCGCGAGCCCCCTAGAAGAGAGTGCGTCACGCGAAGAAGCTCATGATCGACGTATAAGCCGCCCTCGCTGTCTCCTTGTGCAATCACCGCATCGAGATAATCCAGATACTCAACCACTTCGTTGCGGAAAATTTCGTAAAGCTGCGGGTCGATACGTGGGGTGGGAGCCTCTGGCATCGCAACATCGCCTATCGAGCTAGTCACATGCTCAAGCTGTATTGCAACAGGTGGTGCAAGCTCGATTACCTGACCTTCAGCAATGGCGCTCGCGTGCTGCATAACTTGATTTACAGCATCCAGCGACACGCCAGCCTTGCCTTCCAACGCATCCAAAAGATGATTAAACTGAGTCTGAGCCTCGCTCAACAACGCCAATAGAGGGGCATTCACCTCAATCTCGCCCTCTAGGGCTTGATTCAACATATGCTCAAACGCCCAACCAAACTCACCCACAAAGGTCGCGCCCACAATGCGCCCACTGCCCTTGATTGTATGGAATGAACGGCGCAAATCGACTAAGGCTTCGCGATCCGCTGCGTTAGCATTCAATGCAGCCAACTGCTCAATCAATGCATCTTCAATCTCACGACCTTCTTCCACAAAGATTTCTAAAATTTCAGCATCCACATCTTCCGGAACAAGGCGCGGCAATGCCTCCAAAACAGGTGCTGACGACACCGCCGCAATGTGTTGAGTCGGCGGGAACTCCACAGGTGCATCGACAGGCACAGCGTGTACGTCATCCTCACCCATGATCGTCATGGATGTTTGAGCCAACGGCTCAAGCGCGACATCAGGCTCAGTATCACCCGGTGGCGTGGCACCCATCGTTTCGGGCAGTAGCAAAGCTAAAGCACGTTGACCCGAAGCAAGAACAGACTGCGGTGCGCGCTGGAAATCCCTAAAGTTCTCAAGGCCATATTCCAAGCTGGCAAACACATCCGCCACATCATCCTGAACGTCGGTAAATGCACCCTGGTAAGTTGGCAGGTGCTCAATAAAGTGACGCAACCCTTCCACCATGGCGTACCACACGGGCAAGCCCAGCATGGCAAAACTTGTGCCCACACCATTGAGCAACCCCGCCACTTCGTGGACATTATTTTGCGCGTCTTGATTAAGCAGCTTTTCCTTGGCTCGCAGCAAATCAGCCAGCGCCTGCTCAATCAGCGCGTGGGTCGCATCCCCAAGGCTCGTCCCAAGCAAATCCGCATCGTCTGAGCCATCCGCCAAGTTCATCCGCAAGCGCGCCAGTTCAATATCGACACGCATGAGTGCCGAGGCAATATCCTCAAAATCCTCAGTATTTAAAGCTGTATTTGCTGCCTCTCTCGAACGCAGACGCTGCGCAGCCTCAGCGAGCAAGCCCGAAGCTTCACTGAGTTGCAACATACTGAGAATGGCCGTTAACAGCTCCAAATCAGGTGCGAGTGCAAAAATCGCCGCGATATCATTAACGCGCAGAGCAAGGTCAAAGCGATCTTGCAGGGGCGTGAGCGAAGCCTGAACCTGGTCGGCGGCTTGAACAAAAACCTCACCATCAGCAACCAGCAATAGACTTTCCGCTTCCGCAACCTGCTCAGCCGAAGGCGCCTCTTTTGGCCAGCGCAGCTCATCCAGCATGTACACAATGCTCGGTACTGCGTTCGCGTGCTCGACTAAAAGGCGTGTGATCTGATGTATGAGCTCCAGAACGCCTAGCAGATCAGCTGCGGACAGAAGCTGCGCATCACCCTCAGCCCGGCGCTTCAGAAAGCGGTTAATCCGCCCAAGCAGCGGCTTCAGCTCACTGGCGTGCATGACACTGGCAAACTGCATGACATGCGCAAGATGCCATGCACTCCACCACAGCAACGCCTCCTCACGCGAGGGCGACAGATGCAGAGCCTGATGAAAAACCGAGGCGAGCGCCAAGTGAGCTTTAGGATCATGCTTGAGCCAAGCCACCAGATTTCTGTCCAGGCTCGGACGTAAATTTTTAGCCTTCGCTTGAAATGCGGACAACGATGCCATGCGCACTGAGGCGGGTGATGCCTCAAGCAAGCGTACATATTCAATGTAAGTGCGCGCATCAACCACATCACGCCCACTCAACATACGCAAGCGATTGAATGAATCCAGCAGGGCAAGCTCGGTAACCGGGCGGTCACGGCGTCGCAGATCGACAAACACCCGCAAGCGCAAAAGAGCCAACATGACAACTTCAACGCACGCCTCATCCGCCTGAATGCGCTTATGCTCTAACAGATCAAACACATTGAGCGTTTCAAGCATATTTAAGCGCACAACCGCATTATCAAGCAGATCAAACAGACCTTGCAGCGACTGCAATTGCTCGCGCGCCGAAAACAGCGCATCCATCGTTTCGGGGTTCGCTACAAATTGTTCAAACGCTGACTCGATGTGCTTCCAGGCCATGTCCAGTGGTGCGTGCAACCACAGCAGCGCCAAGGGCTCGGCCGCGACTTCATCCCGAACCACTTGGGGAGCCGCATCGAACTCAAACTTCACCATCGCGTCGTCAACCATGCGAGCGGACTCCATTCATATAACCAAAGCAGAAGCCTGACCAAAGGCATAGGAGCACGCCGAATGCCTTCCAACTAGGAATTTGTCAGCATTGGCCGTGGCAAGCATCAAGAAAACCTCAATCACTCAGCATCGGGCAGTTTGAAGCCAGCTACGGAGTTTTGCAGCTCCGTCGCCAAGCTCGTCAACTGACCAACCTTATTCGCCGAAACCTGGGAGTTCATTGCAGAAACGTTGGTATCTTCCGAAATACGGTTCATGGTTTCACGAATGCGCCCAGCCTCATCCAGCTGCTCACGCGCCGCTTGCGCAATCAAGCGAATCTGCTCGGCGAGACTTGAAGATACGGACTCAATTTCTTCCAGTGAGCGCCCCGCGTTTTCGGCAATATGCGCACCCTCAACCACGTTGGTGGTGGTTTGCTCCATGGAGAGCATCGCCTCCTGAGTGTCGGACTGAATGGTCTTAACCAGGCTTTCGATCTGCTTGGTCGCATTAGCCACACGTTCCGCAAGGCGCTGAACTTCGTCCGCAACCACGGCGAAGCCGCGTCCTGCATCTCCCGCCATGGCCGCCTGAATCGCCGCGTTCAACGCCAGAATGTTGGTCTGGTCGGCAATGTCGGTAATCAGACCCACGATGTCACCCACTTCCTGTGACGATTCACCCAGACGCTTGAGGCGCTTGGAGGTATCCTGAATCTGCTCACGAATGCCTTCCATGCCTTGAATGGTCTGACGCACCGCTTCACCACCCTTACGCGCCACGTCCATGGAGGATGCCGCCACATCTGCGGAGGTTTGGGCGTTTTCGGCGACTTCACCAACTCTCGAAGCGATCACGCTCACCAGCTCACTGGCCTGTTCAATTTCTTCTGCCTGTTTCTGACTGGAGGCAGAGAGACGCAGCGAACTATCACGTGAATCGTTGGCCGCTTCG
>DZDJ01000021.1:26561-49702 GCA_022736715.1 Edaphobacter aggregans | reverse complement strand
AAAAGGCCCACCATTCGGTGGGCCTTTTATTGTATTGAAGAGCTGATGCTCTAGTTTGGTGTTGCCGGGGTAATCGTCTGTATCGGATGCGCTGCTGCTGCAACCGTTGCCGCACAGGTTGGCTGACCAGAGGCTGGGTAGATTGCCTGCTGGACATTGATCAGCGCACCGGTATGCGGATCAAGCTGCTTCGCGGAGACGGAGTTGTCCTGGAAGTTGGACGTATACAGGAAAATACCAAGTGTCGGTTCAATTGCGACGCAGGTTGGTCCTGTGGCCACGGCGGAGTTGCTGGAAGCTGCAACCGCTGCCGGGTTGCCGGTCGACTCATTGATTGCGTAGGAGCTCACGGAGTTGTCATTGAAATTGGCAACATACAGGAACTTGCTGCGCGGATCGATGGTGACACCTACCGGGAACTGGCCGGTGCTGAACGGGCCGTTGACCATCGCGGTCAGCGAACCATCAGTGTTAATCACGTAACCAATCAGCTGGTTTGCCGCTTCGTCCGTCACGTACGCAAACCGTCCATCCAGAGAGGTAACAAGGGAACTGGGCGTTGTGCCTGCGCTGTAGCAGTTGAAGGTAGTTGGGCCGACTCCGGTCTGCGTGCAGCCAGGCAACAGGCTGAGCTGACCAGTCGAGTCATTCAGGCCATAACCAACCACCTGTGCATCTGTCTGGTCAACGACATAAACCAGGTTGTTATAACGGGTCACGTTGATGCCGACCGGGCCCATTCCCACTGGGAAATAGCTCAGAGAGCCGTTGGCCACCGGGGCGCCAAGACTGCCGTCGCTCTTGACCGGAAAGACTTCAATGCCGCCTGGACCCGGCTGGGCCGTGGTATAGCCGGGCTGGTAGGTGAAGGTCACCAGTACGAATTTGCCGCTGGGATCCATGGCAACACTGGTTGGGAAGCTGCCAACCGTATTGTAGATGTTCTGCGGATACAGTTTACCGTCCGTTCCGATTGCAAGCTCCACCACATTGCTGTCATCGTGGTTGGCAACATAAACATAACCATTGTTTGGTGAAACCACGAGTGCCACGGGGTTGCGTCCGCCGGACAGGAACGGCTGGTCAGGCAGCGGCGTCAGTGCGCCGGAGTCGCTGTCGATCTTATAGGCATTGATCGTCCCCGGATTGGACTTGGAGCCGGTGACGTAGAGATAAGCGATGGTATGGGCGGTGGTGCACGCCGTCATCCCCAAAGCCAATGCGAGAGACACAACCGAGGCCAGCGTGACGCGGCCAAACTGACTGAACTTCATGCGTTTCCTTAATCCTGGGTTACAGGTTCAAGCCGGCGGGCAGTTCCCCGCAGCTGGACTGTGTCGGAATCTGTTTCTAGTTGCATTGTAAAAGCTGGCGGTGGTTTGTGCCACTGCCACATGATACTTCACCGGGGCCTCCCTGAAAAAACAAGGCCTGCTCGATGCAGGCCTTGTTTGCAGAGTGGCCAGCCAGTTTCCGGCTATGCGCTGGTGTACTGGCTGATGACCAGGCAGGTCGGATTGCTGGTGGTATCGAACTTGGTGGCGCGGTTGAGCGGCGCCAGCGTTCCATATGCACGGTTAATGATGTATCCGGTCACCGTCTTGTCATTGAAATTCGAGACGTACAGATACTGGTTGCTGGGGTCTTCCACAGCACAGTTCGGGCCGGAGCCGGAGCTGAACGGGCTGCCATTCATCTCCTGCAACTGGCCGTTTGACGTAATATTGTAGGCCGTAATGCTGCTGTTGGCGTTGTTTACGTTGGTGCTGTTCTGGTTCATCATGTAGAGGAACTGTGTTTGGCTGTCCACAACCACATAGCTGGGGTTGCTGGCCGCCGGGTCGTTGGCCACAGCGCCGCCTGCCAGCGACTGCAGAGCACCATTGGGGCCGACCGTGTACGGCAGCAGCTTGTTGCCTGTGCCATCCGTAATGTAGAGATAGCTGCCGTTTGGAGAAACCGTGATGGAGGTGATCTCCTGCGCCCCGGTGGACAGTGTGGAGTTCTGCGTCTGCGTCAGTTGCCCGGTGTTGCTGTTCACGGCATAGGGGAACACAGTCGAGTCACCCTGATCTGCCACAAAAATATAGCTGTTCGAGGGCATCATGCGCATCATGATCGGCTTCGGGCCAACCGGGAAATAGGTCAGCTGGGTGCCACCAGAGTTCTTCACCTGAGCGTTCGTGACCAACGTCAACTGGCCAGTGCCGCCATCGATGCTGAAAGCGGTGATGTCGCCGCAGGTGCTGGCGCCCTGTGGGCACAGCGTGGTGCAGGTCGGTTGGCCAGTACCGCCGCAAGGGGCCACTTGGTCCAGAATATACAGATACTTGCCGGAAGTGTCCGTCGTGAGCCATACCGGGGTGCTGCCCTGCGTGGCATAGCAGTTCTGGAAGTTCAGAACGCCGTCACCGCCGATGCTGAATACGGAAACGCCGCCGGAGCTGCCGCAGATTCCGGTTCCTGTGCCGCCAGCTCCCTGGTTCAGCACGAAAAGAAAGCGGCCTCCAGGCATCACGGCCGCGGAGACGGGGTTGCTGCCGCCGCTGCTGAAGGGGGAACGCACAATCGGGGCCAGGTTGCCCGTCAGGTTGTCCTGTTTGTATCCCGTGATAACATTGCCGGCCGCATTATTGGCGCCAGGGCCATTCAGAATATACACGTAACCGACTGTGTAGCCGCCACATGCTGTCATGCCCAAACCCAGGGCGAGGGATGAAACGAGGGCCAGTGCTATCCGGCCAATGTGACTGAACTTCATGCGTTTCCTTAATCCTCGGCTGCTGATGCTTGCCCAGGGCTGCATCGGCAGCTAGTTATCTATGGGGTTACGAACCTACGGCAATTGTAAAAGCTAAGGCTGGTTTGTGCCACTTTCCTGTCAGGACCTCCCCGGGAAAAATGGCGGAGGCGCGGGCAGCGACTCAGATAGAAAAAGAGGGCCTGTTTTCAAAAGACCCTCCGAAATGACAGTTGACGGGTCCAGATTACCAGACGCGGCAGGCGTTGGCGGGCATCATCGGCTGGCCCGTATGGCAGCCGAAAGCCTTGCCGAAAGCGTCAAAGTTCTGCACTGCGCCGTTGGCGCGCCACTTCCCGGGGGAGTGCGGATCCACCTTGACCATCATCCGGGCAATCTGGTCCGTCTGGTTGCTGCACCAGACCTGCGCGTAGGAGAGGAAGAAGCGCTGTGCCGGGGAGTAGCCGTCGATCTTCTTCGTTTCCGCGGCAGTACCCTCCTGCGCCAGCGCATTCATCAGCGCCATGTAGGCAAGACGCAGACCGCCATTGTCGGCCGTATTTTCGCCGAGCGTCAGTTTGCCGTTCAGACTGGCTCCGGGTACAGACTCAAAGTTGCCGTACTCCTTCACCACGCAGTCGGTGCGCTCGTCGAAGGCCTTTTTGTCGGCGGGCGTCCACCAGTTCTTCAGGTTGCCGTGCGCATCATACTGGCTGCCTTCGTCGTCGAAGCCATGGGTCATCTCATGGCCAATCACAACGCCGATGGCTCCGTAATTGACCGCCAGGTCCTTGGAGTTATCGAAGAACGGCGGCTGCAGGATACCGGCAGGGAAGTTGATATCGTTCATGTTGGGGTCGTAGTAGGCATTCACGGTCGGCGGTGTCATGCCCCACTCCTTCTCGTCCACCGGCTTGCCGATCTTGTTCAGATCGCGGTGGAACTCAAAGGCTTCGGCCCGCTGATAGTTGCCATACGGATCGTCCCGTTCCACGGTGAGTTTGGAGTAATCGCGCCATTTTTCGGGATAGCCGATCTTGTTGCGGAAGGCGGCCAGCTTCTGCTCGGCCTTTTCCTTGGTCTCTGGGGTCATCCAGGACAGGTTTTTGATGTCCTCGTTCAGGCTGGCTTCCAGCGATTTGACCATCCTGGTCATGCTGGTCCTGGCATCTGGTGGAAAGTTCTGCTTCACCCAGTCCTGACCCACAGCCTCGCCCATTTGCTTGTCGGTGAGGGCGGTGCAGCGCTTCCAGCGCGGAGTGATCTCTTTCTGCCCGGCCAGAATGGCGTTGTAGAAGTGGAAATTCTCCTGCACGAAAGCATCGGAGAGATACGGGGCAGCCGAGTGGATCGCGTGCCAGCGCAGGTAGCTCTTCCAGGTATCCATGCCGGCAGAGCTCAGTTGCTGGCTGACCGCCTTGAAAAAATTCGGCGTGGCCACGTTCAGCGACTCCAGGTTGCCGAGACCCAGGTCGGTGAAGTACTTCTTCCATGCGAAATTCGGGGACAGGGTCTCCAGTTCCGCAACCGTCATCATGTGATAGCGCTTGTCCGGATCGCGCATGTCCACGCGCGAGGTGGAGGCCCCGGCCAGCGCCGTCTCCAGCTTCATCACGCGGTCCGCCTCTGCGGCGGCCTGTGCGGGAGTGTCGCCGGCCAGCTTGAACATGGCAGTCATGTGTTCCACGTATTCGGCGCGAATCTTCTTGGAGCGGTCGTCGGTCTGCAGATAGTAGTCGCGGTCCGGCAGACCGAGTCCGCCCTGGCTGGCAATGGCAATCTGCCGGGTGGAGTCCTTGTCGTCCTGTACGGAGCCGAACTCGAAGAGAACAGCAACGCCGCTCTCGCTCTGGAGCCTGGCCACCAGCGGTGTAATCTGCTTCTTGTCCCGGATGGAGCCCACTTCTGCCAGCAGCGGCAGCAGTGGCTTGTCGCCCAGCTTGTCTGCCAAAGACTTGTCCATGCAGGAGGCATAGAAGTTGCCATACTTCACCTGCAGCGGCGTGGTGGGACTGGTCGCCGCCTTTTGCAGATCCTGGTAGAGCAGCCAGCGGTTGCGCTCGGCCAACTCGTTGAAGCGGCCCCAGCGCACCTGATCGCTGGGAATAGGGTTGTTCTTCACCCAGTTGCCGCAGGCGTACTGATAGAAGTCGGTGCAGGGATCGGCAGATTTGTCGATTGCGGAAAGATCGAAGGTGATGGGCTTTTTGGGCTCGGCCGGGCCAGCGGAACCGGCGCTGAAGGCGAGTGCGTCGGGACTGTTGAGAGTTGCGGCAGAGGTGAAGGTGACTGCATTTTGGGAAAAGGCGGTAGGCACGGTACAACAGACCCCGGCCAACAGTAGATTTGGAATCAGATGTTTAGAGCGCATGGTCTCCTCAAAATTTCAGGATGAAAAGAAGCCCCGGACAAAAGCTGCTGGAGAGATCTTTCCGGCATGTGCCGCTGCGGAAGGTACACCGTCATGCGGCCGTAGCTAACTAAGGTATCACGCCCGCCGCGGCGCAGAAACGCCCCTGCCGTCAGCAGAAAGCCATAAATAGATACGGACAGGCCGCCCGGCTGGTTCCGTGGTCTGCCCGGTTTGGCCAGGTACAGCCACTTAGAAGAGTCTCAACCGAATCGAAAGGTACTTTTTCGGATTCTGCCGGATGGCGCCCACCAGGCTGCGGGACTCCACCAGCAACTGGTCGGTATTTTTATAGAGTGTGTCGTTGGTGCTCAGCTGCCCCAGAGTTCCTTCGCCTTTATTGATGCGTATCAGGATGCTGTCGAGCTGGGTGACGGAATCATTCAGCTTCTTGGCAAAGGCCGGATCTTTGGCCAGGTAACCAATGCTGCCCTTGCCTGCATTGATGTTGGCCACCAGGGTGTTCGTGTTTTCCACAGCCTGGTTCAGGTTGTTGTAGAGCGAGGGGTCTTTGAGCAGCTTGCCCGCGGTTCCCTGGCCATTGTTCAGCTCTGCGGCGGCCTTCTGCAGGCTGTCCACCGTGGCATTGGCCCGGTTATATAAATCATCGTTCGTCATCAGCTTGCCCAGCGAACCTTTACCCTGATTCAGGTTGTTGGTAAGTCTGTGCAGCTCATCCATGGTGTCGTACACCTTGTGGTAGAGCGCATCATTGCTGACCAGTTGGCCGATGGAGCCTTTGCCGCCGCTGATGTTGTCAATCAGTGTGTTGAGCTTGGCCAGAATCACGTTGAGTTGCTCCACAGTGCCTTGGCTGGCCTTGATCACGTCCGGAATGGTGGGCGTTTCATTGGTCTGCAGCACGTCGCCGTCCTGCAGCAGTGGCCCGCTGGCGTACTGGCTGTTGATGTCGATGATGGTGTCTCCCAGCACGCCAATGGTGGAAAGCGCCGCTTTGGAGTCTCTGCGCAGGCCATTGTGAAATTTGGAGCTCACCCTCATGGTGACTTCCACCGGAGTCAGCTTGTGGTCCGGCGCAATGCGCATCTCCGCGACAGAACCGATGGTGACTCCATCCAGGCTTACCGGCGCGCCGACCTTCAGTCCGGCTGCGTTCTCAAAATAGGAGCGGATGGTCAGTTTTCTTGCGAAGAAGCCGCCGGAGGTGCCCGACATGAGGAAAATAAGGACAAGCAGGAGCGTAATGGCTGCAAGCACAAGCAGACCGATCTTCAGTTGTGACCACTTTACCTGCTGCTGGCTGGGCATGCGCCTCCTCGATGGAAAAGCCCTTGCTTTGTTCTGATTACGACTTTGTCGGTTTGGCGGACTGCACTCCTTCAGAGAATATCAAATCCGCAGCCTGAAGTTGCCCGGCCCTTCCTGCAAAGCCACCCCCCGTAACCGGTCCGCTCCTTTGTAGATGGATGTAAATACAGCACTTAAAGTTGCAGAAACTACGGCAGGCTTTCCAGAATTACCATGGCCAGCGAAAGCTCCCGGCTGTGCGTCAGGGAAAGCGAGCTGTGGGTGACGCGCAGGGCTGCCGCCCGTTCCCGGGCGCGGCCTGTCAGGTGCAACGTGGGCCGACCACCGGGTTCGCGCTGCACTTCAATCTCCAGCCAACTGACGCCGCGGCTGATGCCGGTGCCGAGCGCCTTGGCGGCCGCCTCCTTAGCGGCAAAGCGGGCCGCATAGCTTTCCGCGCTGTTCTTTTTGCGGCTGCAATAGGCAATCTCGCCGGGCGTAAAGATCCGCTTCAGGAAACGGTCGTTATAACGGGCGATGCTTTCCTGAATGCGCCCAATTTCGATCAGGTCAGTTCCGGTTCCAACAATCATCGTTCGCTGCTTTCCTGAAATATGTTGCCGAAAGGCCACAAAGCGGCATGCTGCACCAAAGTCACATGACGAGCGTACCGCGCCGGGCCGGTGAAGCAAAGCGCACTCCCATCCGATGTAGCTGGTGTGGCGTAGTACAAACAGGCGGATACGAATGCACACTCTGCACATACAAAGCTACAGTTACGAGGAACAGAAGGCCATTTTCCCCATGCTCGCAGAGTCCGTGAGCCGGTGCGGCGGCATTGTGGTGAGCCGCCGCGCGGCCTCGCGGTCGCTGCTGGAACTTTGTGTGGAAATCTCGCTGGGCGATGTGCTGGAGCTTTATTGTGCGCTGGTGGCCGCCGGGCTGGAGCTGACCCGCTCCGCGCATCTGCGCCTGACTGAACTCTGCCTCTATGGCAACTACTATGCCGAGACGGAGCAGGACCAGGCCGTGTCCATTTACGTGGAGATCAGCTTTCTGGAAGAGAACAATCCGCATGGCCAGTGGCTGAACGGTCCTATCCCAACCTAAATTTTCTCCCGCTTTCTATCCCGCTTCCACCAGCCCGTAACGGCGCTGCCAGTGCTCGCGCAACTGGTGCCAGACGGCGGCGATCTCTTCTTTGCTCAGGCCGGTCTCTGGTTGATGCACAAAACGAGCGGCCTCCTGCTTGGCCAGCTCCAGCATTTTGCGGTCGCGCAGCAGGTTGGCCACGCGAAAGTCGGGCATTCCGGCCTGTCGCGTGCCGAAAAACTCGCCCGGCCCGCGCTGGGCCAGGTCAAGCTCGGCCAGTTCAAAGCCGTTCTGCGTGCGCACCATGGCATTCAGGCGTTCTTCCGCCTGCGGAGAAACGCGGCCACCGGTCATCAGGATGCAATAGGATTTTGCCGCGCCGCGGCCAACACGTCCGCGCAACTGGTGCATCTGCGCCAGGCCAAAGCGTTCAGCGTGCTCAATCACCATCACGGAGGCGTTGGACACGTCCACACCCACCTCAATGACGGTGGTGGCCACCAGCACATCGATTTCGCCGCGCTGGAAGCGCCGCATCACCACTTCTTTTTCATCCGCATCCAGCCGGCCATGCAGAATGCCGATGCGCAGACCGGCCAGAGGGCCGTTGCGCAGCTCGTCGTACATGGTCATGGCGGACTTCAGATTCGGCTTTTGCGGAAACAGGTTCTCGGCTTTCTTCGCAGCTTTTTTTGTTGCTGTTTTTGCGGCGGTTTTGCCTTTGACTTTGGTGGAGGCCGGTTTGGGCGCAGCTTCTGCCTCTGGTTCCTCATCGTGGGCAAAGTCCAGCTCCGGCTGGTCGTCGCGCGCGCCTTCAATGACGGGATAAACGACGTAGGCCTGATGCCCGGCCTGCACCTGCCTGCGCACAAACTCCCACACGTCAGCGGCGCGCTCGTCGCTGGTGCGGCGCGTCACAATGGGCGTGCGGCCGGGCGGCAGTTCGTCGAGCACGCTCACGTCCAGGTCGCCGTAGAGGGTGAGCGCGAGCGTGCGCGGAATGGGCGTGGCCGTCATCACCAGCGTGTGCGGTTCGGCGGCGTTGGGCTTCTTCATCAGCTTGAAGCGTTGCAGCACGCCAAAGCGATGCTGCTCGTCCACGATGACCAGTCCGAGGTTGGCGAACTCCACCTTTTCTTCAATCAGCGCGTGCGTGCCGATGACCAGTTGCGCCTCTCCGCGGAAGATGCGCTGGCGGTTGCGCTTTTTGCGGTCCGCCTCCAGCGAGCCGGAGAGCAGCACGACGTTATATGGTTTACCACCCTCCTGCGCCGCGGCCCGCTCCAGCAGTTTGCGCGCGGAAAGGTAATGCTGTGTGGCCAGAATTTCCGTGGGGGCCATCAGCGCCGCCTGATAACCGTTTTCCATGGCCACCAGTGCCGCCTGCAGCGCCACAATGGTTTTGCCGGAGCCGACGTCGCCCTGCAGCAGACGGCGCATGGGGGCGGGCTTGCGCATGTCCTCCACAATCTCGCCGAAGACCTGCTTCTGCGCGCGCGTGGGATGGAAGGGCAGAATGCGCTTGAGCGCCTGGCGCACGTTGTCGCCGGTGGCAAAGGCGATGCCGGTGCGCTCGCGCATGCGGCGGCGCTTCAGCTCCAGCCCCAGCTCCAGATAAAACAGTTCTTCGAAGATCAGCCGCTGGTGCGCGGGTGTGGCGGCGGCCTGCAAATGGGCCATCGGCGTGCCGGCCTCGGGAAAGTGCACCATACGCAGTGCATCCAGCCGCGGTAGCAGATGGAGCCGCTCGCGCAGCGGGGTGGGCAGGGTCTCCGGAATCCTATAGGCGGTTTCAGCGGGTGTGGCGGCTGGCTTTAGCTCTTCAGCTTTCAGTTCCTCCAGCACGCCCCACAGCACGCGCCGCAACCAGCGTGAGGTGAGTTTAGCTCCCCAGGCCGTGGTGCCGCCCAGCGTTTCGTACACCGGAACAATGCGGCCGACTTCGAGCACCTGGAAATCAGCGTCCGGGCCGGTCTCGAGCGCGCCGGGCAGCAACTCAAATTGTGGCTGGATCATTTTAAGTGCGCTGGGGCGGCTGCGCGAGGCTTCCAGCTTGCCGTAGAGTGCGATCATTTGCCCGGCCTGAAATTTGTCCTTCAGGTAGCTGCCGTGGAACCACATGCACTTGACGGTGCTGGTGCCCTGGCCGACGGTCATTTCAAAGATGGGCGTGCTGCGGGTGCGCAGCAGCGTGGAGCCGCGAACTTCGCCGATGACGCTGGCCATTTCGCCGGACCGCAGTTCGGCCAGCGGGCGCGGATTCAGGCGGTCTTCATAGCGGAAGGGCAGATGGTACAGAAGGTCTTCCACGGTCTGGATGTCCTTCCTGGCCAGCTCTTCCGCAATGCGCGGGCCAATGCCTTTGACGAACTGTACCTGTGTGTCGAGCTTAAGCACATTGCGATGTTAACAGCAGTGGGGTCTTGCCGGGGAAACCACCGCGGAACTGCGCCTGCGCTGCGGACGCATCCCCGATTTGCTGCAATTGCAAGGATGGACAGGCCAGCGCGGCGCTGCGGGAATTCCGAGGGAAGCCCGTAGAAATCTTTCCGTCAGATTTTTTTGGTTGCAGGCTGGTATTTTGATTCTTTCGGATGCTTTTGGTCCAGGTTAATTTCAGAGTGTACAGTTATTTGATACACTGCAAGCACTTCGACGCATGACGAGGAGAAGCCTGACTGCATGGCGATCGTGAAACTGGAGCATGTCTCCAAGGCGTATGACAAGAAAATAGCTGTCCATGAATTGAGCCTTTGCATTGAACCGGGCGCGATGTTTGGTCTGCTGGGGCCAAACGGGTCGGGCAAAACCTCCAGTATCCGCATGATGATTGGTATTACTGTGCCGGACTCCGGCGTGGTGGAGCTGTTCGGCAAACCGTTTGAGCGCGACAGTCTGAAGCGTGTGGGGTATCTGCCGGAAGAGCGCGGGCTGTACAAAAAGATGAAGGTGATGGACCAGCTCATCTTTCTTGGGCAACTGCACGGGCTGGATGTGATGACGGCCAGCAAGCGTGCGCACCAGTGGTGCGAGCGGCTGCAGATTACCGAGGCGATTCCGAAGAAGACGGAAGAGCTTTCCAAAGGCATGCAACAGAAGATCCAGTTTATTGCGGCGCTGCTGCATGAGCCGGACCTGATCATCATGGACGAACCCTTCAGCGGGCTGGATCCGGTGAACGCCACGCTGTTGCAGGACACGTTGATGGACCTGAAGAATGCGGGCAAGGCGGTGCTCTTTTCCACGCATCGCATGGACCAGGTGGAGAAGATGTGCGACTCGATTTGCCTGATCAGCCAGGGGGAAGCGGTGTTGTCTGGCGGAATGCGCGAGGTGAAGTCGCGCTATCCGCGCAATCGCGTGCAGGTCCGGTATGAAGGCCAGAGCGCGTTTCTGCAGAATCCGATGATTGCCGAAGCAAAGCTGTATGACGGCTATGCGGAGATCAAGCTGAAGGATGGCGCGGATGCGCAGGCGCTGCTGGCGGAGGCGATGCGCGGCGCGGCCATTGAGCGCTTTGAAATTATGGAGCCGACGCTGGAAGAGATTTTTATCGAGACGGTGGGGGGCAAGTCCAATGCATAACGTACTGCTGATTGCCAGACGCGAATATCTGGAGCGCGTGCGCACCAAAGCATTTCTGCTCTCCACCATCTTGATTCCGGTCTTCATGATTGCCGCTTCGGTGCTGCCGGCATACCTGGCGATGCGCGGCTCCAGCGAAAAGCAGATTGCCATTGTTTCCGACGATGCGGAGCTGGGCGGGCTGGTGCAGCAGCAACTGGAGGTGAAGGACGAGAAGACAAAAGTGCTGGCCGACCTGTATCTGCCTTCAGCAGAGTTGCGGGACCGCCTGACAAAAGAAGTGCAGCATCGGAAGCTGGATGGATTTTTGTGGCTCACCTTCAGCGGAGATAAAAATGCTGCTCCGAAGGGGGAATACTTTTCCCGCTCGGCTGGGGACGTACAGTTCGTGGTGCATTTGCAGGAAGTGGTGCACGATGCGTTTGTAGATGAGCACATGAAAGCGCACGGCATTCAGGATGCAGAAGCGCGCGACATGATGACCCCGGTAGATATTGATCTGCACCAGGTGGACCGCAGCAGTGAGAACAGTTCGCTTTCCACCTTTGCCGGCGCTTTTGCCCTGATGATGCTGTTGTACATGACGGTTCTCGTGCATGGCATCAACGTGGGCCGCTCGATTATTGAAGAGAAAAATTCGCGTGTCTTTGAGGTGCTGCTTTCGATCATCCAGCCGGATGAGATGCTGGCGGGCAAGATTCTGGGCGTTGGTTCTGTGGGCCTGACGCAGATTGCCATCTGGATTGGATGCGGCGCTGCGCTGGCTTCGGCCGGGATGGAAATGTCGCTGCGGCACGGAGAATTTTCCTTCCACCTGCCGCCAGTGCTGCTGGTGGCCTTTGCCGTTTGCTTCGTGCTGGGATTCATCTTTTACAGCTCGCTGGCGGCGATGCTGGGCGCAATGGTGAACAGCGAGCAGGAGCTGCAGCAGCTGAACATGTTTGTGGTGTTGCCGCTGATTGCCTGCATCGTGATGATGGGCTATGTGATGTCGAACCCATCTTCGCTGACGAGCGTTGCAATGTCACTCTTTCCGCCGACGGCGCCGCTCATCATGTATCTGCGCATCGCCATTCAGACGCCACCGCTGTGGCAGATTCTATTGTCGCTGGTGTTGATGCTGGCTGCGGTGTACGCGGCCATCTGGATTGCCTCGCGCATCTATCGTGTCGGCATTTTGATGTACGGCAAGCGGCCGACTCTGCCGGAGATTCTGCGGTGGCTGAAGTATAGCTAGGAAGAGAGTCGGCAAGTCAGCGGGCCAGCGAGTCAGCGGATGGAGTGAAGGGTGACGTCGGGCTGTTCCGCTCAGGCCTTGTCTGCTGGAACACTCTTTCGTAAAGAGAATGGATTGCCTGCCAGTTTTGTCTTCTGCCGACTCGCCGACTCGCCGACTCGCTGACCTGCTTCCCCGCTTCCTGGCCGCCAATTACAATACAGAACGTGCGCTCGGACTACACATGGCAACAACGGATGGCGCTTTTCGCGGTGCCGCGGCTGGCTGGTCTGTGGATTCGGCTGATCGGCAGCACGCTGCGGTTTGAGGATGTGTGCGAGCCGGGTGTGCGGCCGGGGCATCTGGCTCCGGGGCCGGGTGTTTTCAGCTTCTGGCATCGCGGTCTTCTGACATCGGCATGGCGATTTCGCAATCTTGGCATTGGCATTCTCATCAGTCGCAGTTTTGATGGCGAGTTGATTGCCCGCACGGTGGAGCGTCTGGGCTTCAAGGCCGTGCGCGGCTCCAGTTCGCGCGGTGGAGCGGCTGGTTTGCTGGGTATGGAGACGGCGTACCGCGAAGGCCGCATTGTGGCCTTCACTGCCGATGGGCCTCGCGGGCCGGTGTATGTGGCCAAGCCTGGAGCGGCCAAGCTGGCGCAGGCGGTGGGCGGCACGGTGGGGGCCTTTTGCGTGCTGCCGCAGCGCGCGTGGGAGTTGAAGTCCTGGGACCGCTTTCAGATTCCAAAGCCGTTCTCGCGCGTGGTCACCTGCTGGTCGCTGCCTGTAGCAGTGCCCGCCGAGGAAAGCGAATTTGCCGTGGCGCAGCAGGCCGTGCAGCAGGCGCTGGATCGTGCGCAGGTGGCAGCGGAGCAGCACTGGGTTGCGGAAGGGCATAGCGCTGCGCGGTCGAGCCAGTAGATACAATCGTAAGTGCATGCTCGTCTCAGATTTTGATTTCGACCTCCCCGAAGAATTGATTGCGCAGGCCCCGCTGGCGGAGCGCGATGGCGCGCGCATGTTGATGGTGGAGCGTGCGACGGGCGCTTATGCTGACCGGCACTTCCGCGATCTGCCGCAGTTGCTGCAAGCGGGCGATGTGCTGGTGTTGAATGACAGCCGCGTGATTCCTGCGCGGCTGT
The DNA here is from genome assembly GCA_022736715.1 of Edaphobacter aggregans. GTDB lineage: Bacteria > Acidobacteriota > Terriglobia > Terriglobales > Acidobacteriaceae > DZDJ01. The sequence goes on along the minus strand of DZDJ01000021.1, from coordinate 36,270 downwards.
ATGCGCGCCGCGCCGGGCTGCGGACGCAGAGCGGCGCACAGGCTCCGGCTGGCAGTGTGGAAGTGCTGCTGACCAAGCAGCTCTCGTTGTGGGAGTGGACTGCTCTGGTGCGTCCGGGGCGCAAGGTGGCCGTGGGTGAGCGGTTATTGTTCGCCGCGCAGGAAAATGCTGCGCCGCTGCTGGAAGCCGAAGTGACGGCACACGGCGAGTTTGGTGGGCGCACGCTGCGATTTACTCCGGTAGAAGATTTTTACAGTGCGCTGGACCAGTTGGGCCACATGCCGCTGCCGCCGTACATCCATCGCAGCGACGCCGCCGCAGACAAGGAGCGCTACCAGACGGTGTTTGCGCAGGAGCGTGGCTCCGCGGCTGCGCCCACGGCCGGGCTGCACTTTACGGAGCGTGTGCTGCAGCAGATTCGGGAGCGTGGTGTGCAGGTTGTGCGCATAACGCTGCATGTTGGGCTGGGAACATTTCAGCCGGTGAGGGTGCAGCGCCTGGACGAGATTCATCTGCACACTGAGCGCTACACCTTGCCTGCGGAGACGGCGCAGGCCGTGAATGCTGCGCTGCGCGAAGGGCGGCGCGTGATTGCCGCCGGAACCACCACGGTGCGCACGCTGGAGCATTGCGCGCAGGTGGCAGGGGATGGGCTGCTGGCAGCGCACTCTGGTGAGACGAACATCTTTCTTTCGCCGGGCAGCCGCTTTCGCGTGGTCAGTGGTTTGCTTACAAATTTTCATCTGCCGCAATCCACGCTGCTGATGCTGGTGTGCGCGTTTGCCGGGCAACAGGCGGTGCTGGCGGCGTATCGCCATGCGGTGGCGGAGCGCTATCGTTTTTTTTCGTATGGCGACTGCATGTTCCTTGCCTGATTCTGTTGGTTGCGTGATGCACAAGGCGCATCCTTGGTAGACTCTACAGCGATGGCCGCCCATAAAAAATCCGATTTGCACCCCCCTGCTGAAAAGCCAGCAGTGTTTCTGCTCGACACGATGGCCTTCATCTTCCGCGCATATCACGCGATGCAGCGGCAACGGCCCATGTCCACGCGCTCCGGCATTCCCACGGCGGCAACCTATGTTTTCGTGAACATGATCAACAAGCTGCGGCGCGATTTTTCTCCGGTGTATTTTGCCGCTGTCTTTGACCTGAGTGGCCCGGTTTTTCGTGACGCGCAGGCCAGGGAGATGACGGTCCGCAAATACAACGTGGCAACGCAGCAGTTCGAGGAAGTGGAGTACGCCGGGTACAAAGCGAACCGAGCCGAGATGCCAGCCGATCTTGCGCAGCAGATTCCGCTCATTCGCCGCGCACTGGAGGCCTTCCGCATTCCGATTCTGGCGCATGAAGGATTTGAGGCGGACGATGTGATTGGCACGCTGGCGCGCAAGGCCGCGGCGGACGGGCACAAAGTCTATGTCGTTTCCAGCGACAAGGACATGATGCAACTGGTCAACGATCAGGTGGTGGTGCTGAATCCTGCGAAGGACAACCTGATTCTGGACCGCAAAGGCGTGCTGGAGACGCTGGGCGTGCAGCCGGAGCAGGTCATCGACGTGATGGCGCTGCGCGGCGATGCGATTGACAATGTGCCGGGTGCGCCTGGCATTGGCGACAAGGGTTCGGTGGACCTCATCCAGCAGTTTGGCAGTCTGGATGCCGCGCTGGACCACGCCAGCGAAGTGAAGCGCAAGAGCTATCGGGAGTCGCTGGAAAACAATCGTGACACGATACTTCTCAGTAAAGAGCTGGTGACCATCCATACGAATGTTCCGGTGGAGTTGGACCTGGAAGCGATGCACACGCAGCCGCTAGACCCGGTGGCCTGCCGTGAGCTGTTCACGGAGTTGGAGTTTACGTCGCTGTTGAAGGAAATTGGGCCGGAGGTGGACTCCAGGCCAGCGGAATATCTGCTGGAGCCGGCGCTGGCCGACGTGGAAGAGCTGATTCGTCATGCGCAGGAGCATGGCCTTGCGCTGGTGCTGGATCCGGCGGCACTGGAAGGCGTTGCCAGCGGGGAAGAGGAAGCGGAGGCGGAAAAAGAGCCGGAGGCGCCGGTGCAGGGCTCGTTGCTGCTGCACGAGGCTGCTCCTGCGCAGGCTGCAAAATCGGCGGCTGCGCTTTGGCTGGGAGTGGCGGCAGAGCCGGGCAGGGCGATGCGGGTGCAGTTGCACTCGGATGCGGCAAAGCCACTGCGCGCAGCCTTGCAGGATGCAGGCATATCCAAGGTGGTACATGATCTGAAGACTGTGCTGCGCGTGCTGGAGGCGCAGGGCATTCAACTGGCAGGCGTGCGCGATGAGCTGATGCTGTATTCGTATCTCATCAACCCCACGCATGGCAGCCATAAGCTGGCCGATGTGGTGGCGCGTTTCGGCAACCGTCCGCTTTCGCATACGGGAGACGAGCAGCTGCCGGAGGCGGCGGATGCGGTTCACCGGTTGGCTCCGGCGCTGCGCAAGGATATTGAGGCAGCGGAGACGCTGAAGGTGTACGAGAAGATTGATCTGCCGCTGGTGCCGATTCTGCTGCGCATGGAGCAGGTGGGCGTGCGGATTGACAGCGGCGTGCTGGCGCGGATGTCGTCGCGGCTGGCGGTGGAGATAGATGATCTTGGGGAGAAGATTTTTGCCTCGTCCGGCCATCGCTTCAATATCAATTCCCCCAAGCAGCTTGGGGAGGTGCTCTTCAATAAGATGGAGTTGCCGAAGCCGATGAAGTATGGCAAAGGCAAGGTGGTTTCCACGGCGCAGGATGTGCTGGAAGAGCTGGCGGAAAAGCATGAGGTGCCGCGGCTGGTGCTGGAGTATCGCCAGCTTGCCAAGCTGAAGTCGACGTATCTGGATTCGCTGCCGCAGCAGGCGGACCGGGAAACGGGCCGCCTGCATACGACGTTCAATCAGGTGGGAACGGCCACGGGGCGGCTCTCCTCGGTGAAGCCGAACCTGCAGAACATCCCGGTGCGCACGGTGCTGGGGCGTGAGATTCGCGCGGCGTTTATTGCTGCTCCGGGGCGCGTGCTGATGTCGGCCGACTACTCGCAGATCGAGCTGCGGCTGATGGCGCATTTCTCGCAGGACCCGCTGCTGCTGAAGGCGTATCGCGCAGGAGAAGACATTCACACGCTCACGGCGTCGGAGGTTTTTGGCGTGCCTGCCGACACGATGGACAAGGAGACGCGCAACCGCGCCAAGGCCGTGAACTTCGGCATTGTGTACGGCATTTCTCCGTTTGGGCTGGCGCAGCAACTGGGCATTGAGCAGCGCGAGGCGAAGCAATACATTGCGAAATACTTTGAGCGCTACCAGGGAGTGCGCGCCTTCATTGATGAAATTCTGGAGTCTACGCGCAAGCAGCAGGCGGTGCGCACACTCTTCGGGCGCATCCGGCCCATTCCGGATATTTTGTCGAGCAATGCCAATCTGCGCGGATTTGCCGAGCGCACTGCGGTGAATACGCCGCTGCAAGGTACGGCCGCCGACCTCATCAAGCTGGCAATGATTCACATTGATGCGGAGCTGCGCAAGCGCAGGCTGCAATCGGTGATGACCTTGCAGGTGCATGACGAACTGCTCTTTGATGTGGTGGAGGCAGAGCAGGAAGAAATGAAGATCCTGGTGCGCGAAAAGATGGAACATGTGATTGAGTTAAGCATTCCGCTGGAAGCGCACGTTGGTGTGGGGCCGAACTGGCGCGACTGCAAGTAGCGTGGAGTTATGCCCGGACCTCAAGGACGGGACCCGGGCACACCGATGCGTGATCGCTGTTATGCGCCAAGCTCAACGCGGATCGCATTGGCAATCTTCTCCGCATGCAGCTTCATCTGTTCTTCTGACTCGGCTTCAATCATCACGCGGGCCAGCGCTTCTGTGCCGGAGTAGCGGATGACGACGCGGCCCGTGCCGTCCAGCGCCTGCTCTGCCGTGGTGATGGCGGTGGTGATGGCGGGGAACTGGTCGAGTGGCTTCTTTTCGCGCACGCGCACGTTCACGATTACCTGCGGAAAAACCTTAAGGTCGCTCTTCAGCTCTTCCAGCGATTTGCCGGAGCGCTGAATTACATCCAGCACCAGCAGCGCCGTCAGCAGGCCGTCGCCTGTGGTGCTGCGGCCGGCAAAGATGATGTGGCCGGACTGCTCACCGCCCAGTGTTGCGCCAGTGTTGCGCATCTCTTCCAGCACGTATTTATCGCCCACGGGGGCGCGCAGCATGCGGATGCCGCTGCGCTTCAGCGCGGCCTCCAGCCCCATGTTGGACATGGTGGTGGCCACAACCGTGTCCAGTTCCAGCAGCCCGCGCGTTTGCAGATCGCGCGCGGCCAGCAGCATCACTGCATCGCCGTTGACCACATTGCCGGAGTGGTCGGCAAAGAGGGCACGGTCGGCATCGCCGTCCAGGGTGATGCCCATGTCGGCCTTGTGCTTTACCACTTCCGCAGCCACAATCTCCGGGTGCAGCGCGCCACATTTTTCGTTGATGTTGCGGCCATCCGGATGAATGTTTTCGAGCAACACCTCGCCGCCCAGCGCGGCAAACAGCTCCGGTGCAACCGATGCGGATGCACCATTGGCGCAGTCCACTACGATGCGTTTGCCTGCAAGGCGGAGCCCCGGAACGGCCTTGCGCAGAAAGGCGATGTAGTCTTCGCTATACTGTGGATTCGCTTGCGGCGGCAGCAGCGTGGCCACGTCCGGCGCGGTCACATCTTCCAGATGGCGGAAGATTTCGTCCTCAATGCCAAGCTCCACCGCATCGGGCAGTTTGAATCCGTCTCCGCCAAAGACCTTGATGCCGTTGTCCTGCCAGGGATTGTGCGAGGCGGAGATGACGATACCCGCGGCGAATCCATGCGTGCGCGCCAGGAAGGCCACGGCTGGCGTGGGAATGATGCCGGCGCTTTCCACCCTGGCGCCGCCCTGTTGCAGCCCGGCGGTGAGCACGGCGGCGATCCAGTTGCTGGACTCGCGCGTGTCCATGCCCAGGATGAGGCGCGGCGCAACGGTTTGCCGCCGCAGCGAGTGCGCCAGCGCCAGGCCAATGGCGTAAATGGTCTTTGCATCCAGCGGCGCTTCCCCGGCGACCGCGCGAATTCCGTCTGTTCCAAAAAGTTTTCTCATGATTTTTCTTGCTTCCCTGGTTTGCTTTCGAGAATCATTGCGCGCAGCCCGCCCTGGGCCAGCCGCGCCGTAATATTTTCCCCGGCAGTTGTTTGCGCGGCAGACTTCAACAGCTTGCCTTCCGCATTGAAGACCAGCGCATAGCCGCGATTGAGAACGGCCAGCGGCGAAAGCGAAGCCAGTTGCGCGGCCGCTGTCTGCCAGCCTGCCTTGCGCGTGCGCAACAGTTTTTCCGGCGCGTAGAGCAGGCGCTGCGTCAGTTGCTCCAGCCGATTGCGTGTGCGGATCACCTGGCGGCTTATGTCCTGCCGCAGCAGGCGATCGTGGGCCGTGCGCAGTTGCTGCGTGTGTTGCGCGGTAGCGGCGGCCCAGGCGCTTTCCATGCGGAAGCGCAGCTCATCGATGCGCTGCTGGCGGCGACCAAAGCTGTCCTGCAGGCGACGGAAGGTGGTTTCCGCGGAAAGACGCATGTAGCGCTCGCGGGCGCGCAGCAACTGGTAACGGCAGGCGCGGGAGACGCGCGCTTCCAGTTGCGCCAGGTGCTCTTCAATGCGGTGCTGTGCCGCGGTCACCAGTTCTGCCGCTGCGGATGGCGTGGGCGCGCGCAGGTCGGCCACAAAGTCGGCGATAGTGAAGTCCGTCTCATGGCCAACGGCAGCGACGATGGGAATCCGTGAGGCGGCAATGACGCGAGCCAGCGATTCGTCATTGAATGGCGCCAGGTCTTCCATCGATCCGCCGCCGCGGGCCACGATGAGGACATCGGCGAGGACATTGGCGAGTACGTGGGCAGCGGACTGGCCCTGCGCTGCCTGCTCGTTGAACCAGCGGATGCCGGCGCTCACCTCTGCAGCAGCGTGTTCTCCCTGTACCGTAGCCGGATACAGCAGCACATTGAGCGCAGCGTGGCGGCGGCCAAGAACGTTCAAAATGTCGCGGAGAACGGCGCCGGTGGGCGACGTGATGACACCGATGGTGCGCGGAAACGCGGGCAGAGGCCGCTTGCGGCCGGCGTCGAAAAGCCCTTCGGCGGCCAGCCGCGCCTTGAGCTGTTCAAAGGCAATCTGCAGAGCGCCCGCGCCACGTGGTTCCAGGGTTTCGGCCACCAGTTGCATCTGGCCGCGGCTCTCGTAAATGGAGACCTTGCCGCGCGCCAGCACGGCCATGCCGTCCTGCGGACGAAAGCGCAGCAGTATGGATTGGCGGCGGAAGAGGACGACGGGCAACTGCGCTTCGTTGTCCTTTAGTGTGAAATACAGATGGCCGGAGGGCGCGGCGCGAAGGTTGGAGATTTCGCCCTGCACCCAGATGTCGGCGTAGGCAGACTCAAACTGCTGGCGCACTTCGTTGACCAGGGCCTGTACGGTGAAGATGCGGCGTTCAGGCGGGCGCAGAATGGCCGGCTCCTGCATTGGCCCTGCCGCTAATGGCGTAGGCGCTGCCAGCTCCTGAAAAGACAGGCCAAGCTGCGCTGTTGCCGGAGCGGCGGAGTCCTGCGGCAGAGCTGGTTTTGTCTTTCTTGCCATATACTTGCACCCAAGGCGAGTCTAGCACTTGAGTGCGCAGCATGTGGGTTGCCACTCGGCGCGCAGGCATTGTAGAAATGCGATTTTTGCAGCGGAAATCAGCGGCGGAAACGGCTCAACAGATAGAAGAGCAGTGACAGCACAATGCTGATGACAATGGAGCTGGCCAGCGGAAAGTAGACCGAGGTGTTGCGCCCGCGCCAGGAGAAGTCGCCGGGCAGGCGGCCCAGCGGAATGCCGAGCCTGGCAACGCCAAGCACAATCACTCCTGCAATCAGCAGCAGCGCTCCCAGGCCAATCAACAGGCGTCCAAGCTCATTCATAACAGCCAGTGTAAGGCCGAAGGCAGCGGTGCTGGCAACCTGCTACGCCGGGCCCAATGCTACGCCGCGCTCAGGATGTGCTGCGCCTGGCGCAGCAGTTCATCCGGTTGCACTGGCTTGGTGGCAATGCCCAGCGGACGCGCCAGTTGCAGTGCATGCTCGGCAATTTTGCGCAGATTGTTGTAGTGGCCAGTCAGCATCAGAATGCAGCACTGCGGCAACAGGCTGGCAACGGCCGAGGCGACCTCCAACCCGTTGATGCCGGGCATGGTTACGTCGCAGAGCAGCAGCTCTGGAGTGTATTCCCGCAGGCGCAACAGGGCTTCATCGCCGGAGTAGGCCGCCTGGCAGTCAAAACCGCTTCGTTGAAAGATGAGGCAGAGAGTATCTGCCACGAGCCGCTCATCGTCGACTACAAGAACCTTCGGCATAGGGGAAATCCTTAGTACTGCAAACCCAGATCAGATCCGGCTCCTGGAACTTTTATGGTTTCAGCATATTTTTGTTGCTGCGTTCCCGGAGTTGCTGCTGATTTTCTGAACTTTTTGACTTATTCCCCAATGAGAACACGGATCAGAGTTGATGCAGACGGATTTTGTAAAGAATCCGCGATATTTATGACCGGGTAAACAAGGGTATCAATCCGGGAAAGGTGGCTCCAGTGCAACGGATAGGAAAATCCGGGCCGCTTTTTGCGCATCGATTACAGAAAACCGGCCTGGGCTGCCTTGCGGACGAAACTGATATAAGTATGTGCAACGCCGTTTGGTTTTCAGGGAGGCCCGGCCCATTCTGGCTTTGGGGAGAGTAAAAGTGCGTGTTGTGAGCTTGATAGCCGGACTGGCCTGCATTCTTACCGTGCTGCTGGACGCCTTCCAGACAATGATTCTGCCGCGCCGTCCGCAGGGGAAGTTCCGCATCACGCGGTTTTTCTATGGTCTGACGTGGAGGTGCTGGTCGCTGGCGGCCCGGTGCGTGCGCGACCGGCGCGTACGGGACACGATCTACAGCATTTATGGCCCGTTGTCGCTCTTGATGCTGCTGGTGGTGTGGGCAGTGCTTCTGGTGGCCGGGTTTGGCTTTGTATACTTCGCGCTGGGGTCGCCGTTCAGTGACCCGCAGGGCTTGTTGATTCATGGTTTCAATGAGTTACGGACGGATTTCTATGTGAGCGGCACGACCATCTTTACGCTGGGACTGGGAGACGTGGTACCGCGCAACCTGTGGGCCAGGGAGCTGGTAATTCTGGAAGCCGGCATGGGGCTGGGCTTTGTGGCCCTGGTGATTGGCTATCTGCCGGTTCTGTATGGATCGTTTTCCCGCCGCGAGGTCAGTATTTCGCTGCTGGATGCGCGTGCCGGTTCCCCGCCGACGGCCACGGAGCTGATCCGGCGGCATAGTTTTGACGGCGGCACGGAAGCGCTGATTCTGCTGCTGGAGGAGTGGGAGCGCTGGGCGGCGGAGCTGCTGGAGAGCCACATCTCTTATCCGCAGTTGTGCTATTTTCGCTCGCAGCATGACAACCAGAGCTGGCTGGCCTCGCTGACGGCCATTCTGGATACCTGTTCGGTACTGATCGCCAGCGTGCAGGGCCGGTCGGCGCGGCAGGCGCAGTTGACTTTTGCCATGGCCCGCCATGCGATTGCCGACCTGACCCAGGTCTTTGGGCAGAAACCGAAGCGGCCGCCGGTGGAGCGGCTAACGGCGGAGCAGTTCCAGCAGATGTGTGTACAGTTGTCGGACTCCGGGGTGCGTTTGTGCGCGGACCGCAACTCGGCCGCGCGGTTGCACACCATGCGCTCGTTGTATGAAGGTCATGCGTATGCGATGAGCGTCTATCTGCAACTGCCGCTGCCGCCGTGGGTGGCGGAGCGTCCTCGCAAAAGCAACTGGCAGACCGTTTCTGAGGTGCGCAGCGCTGCGGAAGAGGTGCTGGGCTCGACGGCGATGCGTCCGGCCACTCCAGTGACGTCGGCGGACCCATCCCTGATTCTGGAAGAGGACCACCATCATTTTTAAAGCAAAAGCAGAATTGCTGTGTGGTGTGCGCCTTTTGCAGTGGGAGTGCCTGGTCGCCACTCCCTGTTGGTCGCGTCGGCTCAAGGCCTCCCCCGGCTTCGTCTTGCATCATCTCTGCTTTCGCCCTCGCGGGTGGCGCAGGAAGGTGTGTGCGCGAAAGAGTCTTTAGCCGACGGCGAGAATCTGTTCCAGTTCCTGCAGCCAGCCGAGCAATTTTTCTGCTTCGTCCGGCGCTGGTGGATCGGCTTCCAGCAGGTGCTCGATCTTCCGCGCGGCCTCGGTTCCCTGTGGAAATCCAAAAGTGCCCAGTACGCCGGCCAGTTTGTGCGCTGCGCTGGCGGCGTCCGTACGATGCTGTGGCGTCAGTGCGCCGGTAGTGGCCAGTTGCGTATGGCTTTCTCGCAGCAGCAGCACCCGCTCTGCCACGGTGGGCCTGTTCTTTTGCCAAAGCATGGCCAGCATCTGGGCCATTTTTGCAGCAGTAGCGGGATTCGCTGGGGGTTCTGGCATGGTGGAATCGTGCTCTCGATGGAATTCTATAGCGGTTCTCCAGTCTTCGTGGAGTTTCCGGGGAGATGCGGGACAATTTTTTCCTGAGGAAAAAGCCATTTCAGGGCGTCCCTTTCCTCTACACCAACTGGAAAACGGATATAAGGCAAAAGTAGAATTACTGAGAGGTATACGCTTTTTGAAGGGAGTGCCCGGCCCCCGCTCCCTGCTGG
>DZDJ01000021.1:0-26461 GCA_022736715.1 Edaphobacter aggregans | reverse complement strand
TTACTGAGAGGTATACGCTTTTTGAAGGGAGTGCCCGGCCCCCGCTCCCTGCTGGTCTCCCTGCTGGTCGCGCCGACCAGGGCCTGCGGCTTCGTCTCACCCCATCTCTGCGTTTGCGTTAAATCCGCCCAGAGCCGCACAATTGACACGTGCAGCCTGGGCCGTTCGGCTTATGGCTGCATTTCCGCTTCCGGCATCACAAGCAACAGCAGCACGATGCCAGTTACCGTAAACATGCGAAAGGCCGCGTCCTGCCCGTTCCAGGCCCTTGATTGCCACATCAGAAACCACTCGCCGCCGACACTCAGGAACGCAACAAGCCACATCAGCAGACCAAGGGTAAGAGCACACACGGCCATGCTCTTCGCCTGGTAAAACTCCGCTGGGGTGCTTTTACAGGCGCGCGCCAGCCGCATCCCACCCCACCAGCAGAGCACCATTGTCAGCATCTCCCACAGGATGATGGAAAGATAAAAGAGCGTGTGCACCAGGGGAGTGTTGATGGCGCGCCACATGCCGTGGTTTCCAGGAAACGTGGAATCCATCATCAGCACATGCCGTACAAACAGATGGTTCGAGTTGTAATCGGTTGTATTGTTGAAGACCACAAACGAATAAAAAAGAGCAACGGAAAGCACCAGCAAGGTTTTGGCGAGGCGAACAGCCATCACATTCCTCCCGGAATAAGCGTAGAAAAATAGACGCGCAAAGCATTTACGGTGGCCGCATCGTACTTTGGATTTCCCGGCATGTTGCTTCTGGGGTCCACCGCCTGGGGATCACGCACGTAATTTTCAAAGCGCTGCGGACTGGTCTCGGCCCAGGAGGCCAGCACCAGCCACGGATAGCCGGCCTTGGTGCCGCCCTCTGCGCCCATGTTGTGGCAGCGGAAGCAGTTTTGACGGGCAATTGCATAGCCCTTCTGCACCAGCGGATCAGAGGCATGGACGCCGCGTGGACGGATCGCGCCAAAGACCTTTTGTTCATTGCGCAGTTCAATGCGCACTACACCCCACGGAATCTGCGCTTCATCTTCATGCGCAAAAATCTTGAAGGACGGTGTGAATGTGGGATGCGAAATCAGGTATGGCCCCATGTAGCTGCCGCTCTCCGTATCTTTGGGCCATCCTGCGGGAGATTTGCCGTTCACCTTGAGCACCAGCAGCGGATGATGTGCCGCCATGTAGCTGCGCGGATAGTTGCTGCGGTACTGGTCGCCGCAGATGGCAATCACCATGTCGGCCGCTGGAGTTGCTCCGAGCACCCTGGCCAACTCTGCCAGCGGGATGCCGGTGATCCGTGTCTTGCGGCCGCCAAAATTTGTGTCGTCAGAGATGGTGTAGGTGACCTGGGGCAGTCTGAGCAGGTCGTCGTATGCAATATATCGTGTCGTTCCGGCAGCCGCCCCTGGAAGATCGCCACCAATCTCCAGATCGGTAATGGACCGCCGTTTCTCATGCAGCAGCAATGGGGCCTTCCGCTTCTGCGCCAAAACCCCGCCGGAAAAACTGCACGCCAGCAGGCAGAGAACCAAGGAGAATTTTAGGGTCATGGCACATCCTAACCCATTGTTCCCAGGGTTGCGCCACAAAAAAAACGATGGAGGAAAACTGCGCATGCTAGAGTACGTTTCTATGGAAGCAGAAAAAAAGCTCATGAACCTCGGCATTAATTTGCCTGATTTGCCTGCGCCGGGTGGAAATTATCTTTCCGCGCGCACGGTGGGCAGCATGGTATATCTGGCTGGAGTCATCTCCATCGACGGCGACAGTGTCATCGCTGGCACCGTCGGTCTCGACCGCACGATTGAGGAGGGCCATGCTGCCGCCCGCGCCTGCGCACTGACGCAACTGGCGGTGCTCAGGCAACATCTGGGTTCGCTCGATGCCATCCGCAGTGTCGTCAGCGTCAATGGCTACGTCAACTCCGTCGCTGGATTTCCGGACTCACCCAAGGTCATCAACGGTGCGTCCGATCTTCTTGTGGCCATTTTCGGAGATGAGGGCCGCCACGTGCGCGCCGCTATCGGCGTCAACGGACTGCCACGGCACGCACTGGTCGAACTGCAGATGAGTGTGGCAATCTGAGCCATGGCCGAACATTCCCTCTCTGCCGAACCCACACACTCCCGCTGGAACCGCGGACTGGAACCGCGCCTTGTCATTTCGCCGGGCGACACCGTCCACATGGAATGCGTTGACTCCAGCGGGGCGCAAGTCAAACCCGGCATGACGGCCGACGGCCTCCTCAACATCGATCGCGGCAAAATCCATGCACTCAGCGGGCCAATTTACGTGGACAGCGCTGAACCCGGCGACGTGCTTGAAATCGATGTGCTCGACGTGACTCACAAGGGCTGGGGATGGACGAGCATTATCAGCGGGCTGGGCCTTCTGAAGGAGCGGTTCAACGAGACGTATCTCTTCCACTGGGACCTTGATGGCGATGTCAGCCGCTCGCTTGCACCCGCCATTGTGCCGTTGCGCCCATTCTGCGGCGTTATGGGCGTTGCGCCCGCAGAGGATGGCGAGTTCCGCACGCGCCCTCCAGGCAACTTCGGCGGCAACATGGATGTGCGCGAGCTCTGCGCCGGAGCCAAACTCTACCTGCCTGTTTTGAATCGCTGGGCGCTTTTCTCTGCCGGCGATGCCCACGCCGCCCAGGGCGATGGTGAGGTCTGCATCAACGGCATCGAATGCCCGGCAGAGGTGACGCTGCGTTTTCATCTGCACAAGCATCAACCTCTGGCTGGCCCCATCATCGAAACCACGGGTTCGCAGCATCCCGATGCCCCGGCAGATGCATGGATCACCGTCGAATCCGCGCCGGATGCGCTCGGTGCAGCACGGGCAGCGACCAACCGCATGATCGATCTGTTGGTGGACCGCTGGGCCTTCTCTCCCGTCCATGCCTATCTGCTGTGCAGCATGGCGATGAAGCTGCGGTTGAGCCAGGTGGTCAACGAACCCCAGATTACCGTCAGCGCAGCACTTCCCAAAATCGTTCTGCCTGCAAGGAGCCTCTTCTAAACATGCTTATCAATGACCCAGCCACCGTGGCCGAGCTACAAGAGCTTTATCCGCTCTACGAAACTGCACTTGTCACCAACGATGTTGAAACTCTCACCAGCATGTTCTGGGCCTCTCCGCAGGCGATGCGCTTCGGAGTCACGGAAAACCTGTATGGCATCAGCGAAATCGCGGCCTTCCGCAAAGGCCGTTCGCCTGCCAACCTTGTCCGCATGGTGAAACGGCTGGAAATAGTAACTTTTGGCACAGATTTTGGCAGTATCGCGCTGGAATTCGAACGCGAGACCGGCGGTAAAATCACCCGTGGCCGTCAAAGCCAGGTCTGGGTACGGTTGCCGGGAGGATGGCGTATCGTATCGGCTCATGTCTCCCTGCTTCCATAGGACAGTAATTTGAATCGACGGGCCTGGCTTCCGGCGCACAATAAACCCCCGCGAATTTTCTATTGGCAGGGAAGCAGCTTTCGGCTATTCTCTAAAGATTCCGAGCAAAACGAACCTTTGATCCAGGGACCCTTTCATCCATAGATTCCCCAGCTGCGCATTTCTGTAGCTAAGCATTCGTGTATCCGGGCCGCGTAACCAGTCAGCTTCTTCTGTTCATCCGGAGGCCTTTCAGTTATGTTCTCTAAAATAAGACGTAGTTTTTGTCTCTCTTCTGTTGTGATTGCACTTGCAATCGCCAGCAGCCATCCAGCAGCGTCCCAGCAAACTCTTGGCGGCATTACCGGAAGCGTGGCCGACACCACGAATGAAATCCTGCCCGACACAACGGTGACCGCTGTTGGAGACCAGACGGGACTGACGCGCACAGCAAAGAGCAGCTCCTCGGGAAGCTACCAGTTCGTCAACCTGCCCATAGGAACCTATACGCTTACCTTCACGCATGGCAGCTTCGAGACGAAAAAATTTCCGGGCATTCTTGTCCAGGCCGACCGCACTGTAACGCTGAATGCAACGCTGAGTGTTGGCGCTGTCAGTACCTCTGTAACCGTCGACGCAACGCCCATGCTCAATGCTGTGGACACCACCAACGGTTACGTGATGGAGCACGCGCAGATTAACGCTGTTCCATTGCCCACGGGCAGCTTTACTGGACTGGCCATTCTCGCGCCCGGAGTGAATGCAGAGCTTTCCGGCGGCACTGGCTCCAACTCCGGACTCGGCAACCAGCCGATCTGGGCCAACGGCCAGCGGGACACCAGCAACAGCTTCCTGCTCAACGGCGTGGACGCCAGCAACCTGTTCAACGGCAAGAGCACCAGCCAGGTCACCTCATCCCGTGTCATCAACAACACAGGCGCTGGTATTGGGGGCGCTGGCGGCGTCATTCAAAGCAGCGCCTCCATCTATCTTTCCATCGGCAACGCGCTGCCGACCCCTGCTCCGGAGTCCATTTCTGAAGTTCGCGTCAACGCCTCCATGTATGACGCGCAACAAGGCTCCAGCAGTGGCGCGCACATCGATATGAGCACCGCCTCGGGCAGCAACAATGTCCACGGCACAGGCTACTTCCGCCGCGGCACCAACTGGCTCAACGCCGCGCCCTTCTTCTTCAAGCAGGACGCCAGCATCCCTGCAAACGAGAAGAACCCTGGCCTGCACCGCTATGACCTTGGCGGCACGTTCGGTGCGCCGATCATCAAGGACAAGCTCTTCGGATTCATCGCATACCAGCATCTGCACGTGGCCGACAACGAGATTGGCATCTCGCGCCTCACCGTTCCGGTTGGCCTCACAGACGACCGCAGCCCGGCAGCACTGGCCGCTGTGGCCAACAACGAGTTCGGCCAGGGCATTACCCCAGCGCAGATCAGTCCTGTCGCGCTCTTCCTGATGCAGTACAAGTTTGCAGACGGCAGTTATCTTGTCCCTTCTGCTTTGAGTAACATCCCCACTTACGCCGATCCGTACAACGCATCCATCCCAGGCACTTCATACTTCACATCGAACCAGGCCGTCGCCGACTTGGACTGGAACGCAAGTGCCAGGGACACCATCTCGGCAAAGTACTACTACCAGCATGATCCGACGCTGGCGCCTTTTGCCTACTCCAACGTGGCCGGCTTCCGGCAGCATCAGGACTCTGGCAGTCAGGTTGCGTCGCTCACCAATACTCTGTTGCTCAAGCCGAACCTGAGCACCACCCAGACGCTTGGTTTCATCCGCATGAAGGCCTACGGCACGAATGAGCAGCCCTTCACCTCGCAGGATGCAGGCATCAACAGCTTCGGATCCACTTATTTTCCCGGCATCCAGATTCTGGATGTTCTGGGCAGCGGCGCCAGTAATCCGGAAGGGCTATACAACCAGGGAGTTTCCATTGGAGCCGGCCCAGGGAGTCAGGGCTCTTTCACCGGTCTCTTCCAAAACCGGATCATGCCATCCGCAAACGCCATCTGGACAGCGGGCAGGCACACTGTCACCTTCGGCAGCAGTTATTCCTACACGCAGCTCAACATCCGTGACGAGCGCACGAACAAGGGCATGATTGCCACGGCAGACTTCAGCAACTTCCTGCAGGGCAACATCGCCTTCCAGAATGATGCCTTCACTACCACCACTTTTCTGCTGGGCAATGCCAACCGCTACTACCGCGCCAACCAGGTAGGCAGCTACTTGCAGGACAAGTTCCAGGTGACGCCGAGCCTGAGCCTGACTGCCGGCATCCGTTACGACTGGAATGGCGGCCTTACCGAGAAATATGGCCGCATCACCAACTTTGACCCGTCGTCCTATTCCTTTGATGAAGTTTCGGGTGAGGTCGTCAGCAACGGCTTCATCATTGCCGGCAACAATGCCGAAGGCACCCGGGGCGTCAGCAAAACTACTCTGACAGGGCGGCAATGGGGTATTGCACCCCGCATCGGCGCGGCCTGGCAGCCGAAGCGCTTCGGCGGCAATGTCGTCGTCCGTGGCGGCACCGGCATCTACTATGACCGTGGAGAACTTTTCACTTATCTGTCGCCAGGCTATGCCGCTGGCGAGGTCACTGGCGGGCCGTTTGGCGTGGCACAGTCCCCACCATTTGTAAATGCGGTGCAATGCCCGAACTCCCCGGTTTCGGCATGTACAGGCACCATCTCGCTCTCCAATCCCTGGGGCACCACGCCTGGTACGCCCCCTACGGGTAAGGCCTCTGACATCAACAAATACCTGCCAAACGTGCAGGGAATTCTGGACGGCACTCCACTTTTTGCGGTTGCCAACTACAACCGCGCAAACAAATTACCCTATACCATCAACTACACGCTCGACATAGAATGGCAGCCACGCAGCGACCTCTCGGTTGACATCGGCTATGTCGGCAATGTGGGCCGTCACGAGGTTGTGCCTGTTCCCTTCAATCAGGCAGGCATTGCTTCGGCTTCCCACCCTATCCACGGCGAAATATACACCTATGGCTATGGCATTCAAAAAGCCGGGACCGGTTGCCTTTACTACAGTTGCGACCCCGAAACCCTTCCCAATGGACAGCCTTATGAAACAACCTATGAGGGCGGCAACATTGACCTCCGCGTTCCCTATGTTGGTTATTCGGCAGAATCCGAGACGTACAAGGCAGCGGGTATTTCTGCTTACAACGCCCTTCAGGTCCACGTTGAAAAGCGCCTGAGCCACGGCTTCCAGGGCGGTTTTTCCTACACGTACTCCCACGCGCTGGATGAACAGAGCGCGCTGGGTCTTTTCTATAACGGCAACAACCCGCTCGACCTGCGCGGTGGTTATGCAACTTCTGACTTTGACCGCACACATGTTTTCAACTTCAACTACTCTTACACCGTGCCGAAGTTCTTCAGCGAACATTCTTTAAAAGGAAAACTGGCTGACGGATGGACCTTGAACGGCATCACCGTCATCCAGAGTGGACAACCTTACAGCGTCATTGACTATTCCGGTGCGGTCGGCTCCATCTACTACGGTGTCGCCGATGGTATCACCAACCCCATCGTCCCATTGGCTCCTGGCTGCACAGCCAAGTCTGCCATGACCGGGGCCTCCGGGGCCTTTACGAGTGGCAGTGGAATGCCAGCTCTGAAGGCCTCCTGCTTTACCATTCCATTGATTGCTCCGGGTGGCCTGAATGGGGCCGTTCCATCGAATGACGTCTATGAAACGAACTTCACCACCGGTCAGCGCAATATCTTTCGCCAGGCGTACCAGCGGCGTGCTGATATTTCACTGGTGAAGGTGGCCAATCTGCGCGAAGGCCTTTCCATGAAGTACACCTTCGACGTCTTCAACCTGACCAACACCACCAGCTTCGACATTCCGGGTGACAACGTAAACCAGAATGGCGGCTTCGTTCCTATGCCGGACAATGGACTAACACCTTTGCCAACTGGATGCTCCGCTGGCGGAACTCAAACCAATACGAGCTTCTATAACTGCCCCGGCGGCCTTGGTGTCACTACCCATGCCATCAGCAGCCCGCGGCAAATTCAGATGTCGCTGCGCCTGCTGTTCTAGGCGTAGTATCCACCAAAGACTCATGGCAGCCGATTATGGCTGCCATGAGTCTTTGTGCACTGCACAAACATATCGTCCTAGCTGCTTATCGTTACATCCAGCTTCTGCAGCGCTGCTGCAAAATACTTCTCCTGCAATTCTTCTGCGCTTCGAAATACCTTTCCTGTCACATGTCTTGCTGGAACGATGAAGGTCAACAATGGTTCCGCAAACGGATATGGGCTGAGCCGGAAACTTCTGTCCCCGATGGATTCAACTTTCACCTCACTTGCACCGCCATTCCGCAATGGAAGTGGATGCAGCAGGGTCGCTGGTTGTGAATAGTTCACGCAACTGAGCAGGGACAAATTATCAGCCGCCTGCAACAATCGAAAATGGTCCATGATGCGCGCTGCACTTACTTCTTCCGGCGGAAATTTCCTGCCAGCAGCTACCTCTGCATGTAAGTCCTGTTGCAGTTTCCGCTGCTTGTCCAGAAAACCGTCCAGCAGCGGCAACTGCGCGGGAGCAATGGTGGAGCGGTCAGCGCGCTCAGTCAGCAAGTTGTAAGTATGCATGGAAATCAAGATTGCCGCATAGGGGTCTTCCTCGGCGAGCAAAAGCACGGCACGTTCGCGTACAGCGAGATAGTCCTCAAGGTCTATCTCTTCAAATGCGGAATAATGCCCCACAAGCTCAACGGAAAATGCGCTGGGCCTTCCCTGCCGCGTGATCTGAGGCATTGCATCACGGGCGGCCCAGCCATCGTCATGCGCGTAAATGCCGCGTAATACCTGCTTGCGCGGCTCTGGCGGCCGAAACTGGCCGTTCCCCCATTTTTCAGCAAAGCCACCTGCCAGATGCGCATGGTCTGGATGCGTAATTAGCCACCATCCCGTTTCCGATTCCAAACGAAGCATACTTTATGACCTCTTGTTCCTGATCTATTCCATTTCGGCGGCTCTTGCCGACTCATGCCACTGGTGCAGGAAATACCATTCCAGAAACATCACCACAAAGAAGAAAGCAAAGCCGAGCACCGTCGCCGCACAAACCAGCGCAAAGAGGTAGTCCGTCTCCAGTTGCGACATGGCATACACAATCGAATACCCCAGACCGCCTTCTCCCACACGGCTCGATCCTGCAAACAGCTCTCCGGTAATCGCTCCGATCACAGAAATGCCACTGGAGATGCGAATTCCGACGAACAGCGCGGGCATTGCATTGGGCAGGCGAAGTCTGCCAAGCATCTGCGCACGCGAGGCATTGTGCATACGAAAAAGGTTGACCATGTTTTCATCCACGCTGATCAGTCCCTGCGTTGTGTTCGCAATGATAGGAGCCAGGCAGATGATGAAGGCCACCAGCGCAACGGAAAGCATCCCCGGCCCGACCCACATCAGGATTAACGGAGCAATTGCCACGATGGGGACCGTCTGCAACAGGATAGTGTATGGGTAGAACATCCTTCGTATCCAGCGTGACTGCGCAAACAGGAGTGCGATAAGGACGCCAACCAGGGTGCTGGCAATCAGCCCGCCCGCCGCGGCCTCCGCGGTGATGAGCAGCGAAGCCAGCAGTGAGTTGTAGCGTGTCACTACAGCATGAAACACCTGCCAGGGCGAGGGCAACATAAATAGCGGGACATGAAGTATCCATACAATGGCCTGCCAGAAAAGCAACAGCGCCAGGAAGACACCAAGAGAATTGAGAGCAGTAGTCAGGCCCTGCTTCATGCGCCAAGCACTCCACGAAGAGATTTTGATACGGAACTAATCAGCTCGTCGAACTTTGCGCTTTCGCGCGTCCCCGCATTGCGGGGAGACGGTAGATCAACTGGTACGATCTGTGCTATTCGCCCTGGATTTGGGGCAAGGACGACGATGCGCGTCGAGAGAAAAATCGCCTCTGCAACCGAGTGTGTTACAAAGAGCACCGTCCATTGCAGCTCTTCACGTAAACGCAGCAGCTCTTCGTTCAACCTGTCCCGTGCCATCTCATCCAAAGCAGCAAATGGTTCATCCATCAGCAGAACTCTGGGGGTTGTAGCCAGAGCGCGTGCAATGGAGACGCGCATCTTCATGCCGCCGGAAAGTTGCCGCGGGTACGACTTTGCCACATGCGAAAGCCCCACCAGCTCCAGCAGCGCATTCACTCTCTCCGCCCTGCGATCACGCGCCACATGATCCAGTTCCAGTCCCAGGCCGACGTTTTGCTCCACCGTGCGCCAGGGCAGCAGCGTGGGCTCCTGAAAAATGTAAGACATAGTCTCACGTGCATCCTCTGGCGTCATACCATCGACAAGGATGCTTCCTTCAGTAACCGGACTCAGCCCCGAAACCAGCTTCAGCAAAGTTGACTTGCCGCAACCCGACGGGCCAAGGAAGCTGATGAACTCGCCCTTCTCAATCCTGAGATCGATCCCACCCAATATTGGGCGGCTGCCATAACGCTTGCCCACACCGGAGAACATTACCTGAGGAACAGCATGCTGTTTGCTTGTCATGGTTTTGCCCCCACCACAGGAAGTTGCAGCGCCGATGGCCGGGCCGAATCATGGAAAATAAACTGCGTGGACCGCTGCCAGGTCCACGAATCCATCCTGCATGGACACCCATCATTCGATGGGTTGCGGTCGTAAAGCGGAAAAGCGCTGCTGGCTATCTCCAATCGGATGCGGTCACCTTTAGCAAATACGCAGGACGTGGGCTCAAGAGAAAATTCCCAGCAATGGATCGTATCTGCCGCGTAACCCGATTCCCGAAACAAATAGCTGGATCGCGCGATACCGATGCAGATAAAATCCGCACGGCCGTCCGGATGCACATGGACGAGTTTGCCTGTGAAATCTGCGCTTATTGCAGAGGTCGAGCAGTAGAGCGTGAGTCGCGGTGACCCAAAAACATGCAATGGAGTTGCAAGCGGCTCAGAGGTGTAGACAAGGACGTTGTTCCCTGATTCCAAAGATGCCTGATTATACGAACCACTTAAAGCACCTGGCCCTCCCGGCGCAGGCACCGGGACCTCCGGATCGTATACAAAGACGTCCGGGGCCTCCTGTTCTGCTGGCTGCGACGAAGAGAGCGCACCGTCTCCTTTGCGTGAGTTGGCTCTTCCGTCGCTGTGAAGGTACAGCAGAGTCCCCATAGCAGTTGGCCAGTCCTGCGCATCGTGCCACTGGTTCGCTCCCATTGCAAAGTGTTGAATGCGGGGTTTATTCGCAAATTCACCGGTATCTTTGAGCCAATGATTGAACCATTGCAATAACAAGGCATTTGTATCGAGCAACGCATCTGCACCAAAATTATTTTCACCAACCTGGTCTCCCCACGGAATATGAATCCACGGTCCTGCCAGCAGATATTGGTTCTCCCGCGCAAATTGTGTGGCCGCGCCTGCGCGTAACGCCAGAAAACCGGCCACACTTCCCTGTAAATACGTGTCATACCAACCGGAGACATGCAGCGCAGGTATGTTGATCTGTGCCAGGGACGTGCTTATGTCCATCTGCGACCAGTACTCGCCGGGAACATCATGCTCAAACCAATCCAGCACGTAGCTGGGCAGGCCATCAAACTGCAGCGCTGGATGCGAGGCATAGGGTGCGATAAGTGGTTGGTTCCGAAGATCTGCCCAGGCAGCTTCCAACGCACCGCTCGCTTGACGCAACTCAAGCCTGCGCGCATCTGCCCGCAGCATCTGCAACCCCCATCCCAGGGAGGATGCAAGCCGCAGCGCACCGTGATGGTAAAACCAGCCGTGGTACAAATCGCTGGCTGTCATTCCGGGTGCAATGCAAACGAGCCCTTCCGGCTGCTCCGCGGCCGCCAGCAGTTGCGTCATCCCCTGGTACGAAAAGCCGTACATGCCAATGCGGCCATTCGATTCTGCCCTGGTACGCAGCCAGCGAATGGTCTCCACGCCATCTTTGCGTTCATGGCGAAACGGACAGAAATCACCTTCGGAATCTCCGCGCCCGCGCACGTCCTGAATTACCACGTTGTATCCTTGCCGTGCGAACCACACAGGATGCGCATAGACCACCGTCGATGCAATGTCACGCCCATACGGTTGGCGCATCAGCAGCGTGGGGTGTGGCCCTTCCGCCACAGGACGGTAATGATCGGAATAAAGTGTCACGCCATCAGACATACGACATGGCACACCCCGCTCCAGACATACACCGCTTCCGCAATCAACATGCTGAGATTGGTACATTTCTGCCGCCACTAGGGTCTGTATTGGTTCTCATACTGGGCCATCGCACTCAACGCAGCCGCGATCTGCACAGCAGCTTCGTTGAGCCAGCGCGTACCGTTCGTTTCTGTTGCCGGATTTGGATCACCCAGCACACCGCTCATTGCTATGTCGCGCGTAAGCCATGCAAACGTCGCCGGAGCATTTTCCGGCAGCAACAGCTCTGGGTTTTCAATGTCAGCGATGTAATTTACCGTGTAGGCCCCGGTGTGCACCAGCTCTGGCGCGGCACTCAGCAGAAAAGCCGTCTCCACCTCGCCAGCGTGGAAACCATACGCCCGTTCCTGCTTGCTTAGGCCCTCGAACTTTGCTCCGCCAGAGCCGGAGAGCGCGAAGGTGCGCAGGCCAAATTCTGCGCGCAAATCGCGGGCCATCACGTCGACCAGCGGCGCATTGCCACCGTGCGTATTATAGAGAACAAGTTTTTTGAATCCTGACGCGGCAATGCTCGCACCCAGGTCGTGCAGCACCGCCATGAACGTGGTTGCTGAAACAGAAAGCGTTCCGGGGAAGCCAATGTGCTCATTGCTTTTCCCATAGCAGACGGGCGGGAGCGCATAGACCGGCAGCTCCGCCGGCAACAGCGAAAGTGCTTTTCCGAGCAAAGCATTGTTGATGAGCGTGTCCGTCGCCAGCGGCAGATGGTGCCCATGTTGTTCAATTGCGGCGGTCGGCAGTATCAGCAGTGTCCTGTCTTTTGGCAGAGCTTCAACTTGTTTCCATGTCAGGTATGCAAAGTTGCGGGGATCGGGGATCCAGGTCTTCATGCTTTTTCTGCTCCAGTCAGTACGTCGTTCTTTTCAAATGTTTGCATCTTGCCCGGATTCAGCAGTCCCTTCGGGTCATACCGGTACTTGGCCAGCAATTGCACGTTGTCCGCACGATACCGGCCACCACCTTCTACGTGATTCACATGCGGGTTGGCCACACTCACACCAATCGCCCGGCAGTAATCAATCATTTCGTTCAACCGTTCTTCCGTCGTAAAGCGGACTACCGGGATGGCACCGGGAGCAACAATGCCTGCGCTGTTCTTGATGAATTCGATGTGGAGCAGAAACTCGCCGCCAAACCGCACTTTAAGCTGCGCAAACTGGTGGCGGGCACGCACTGGGTCAAAGCCGCATTGCAGATAGGTGTACGCTTCATCGGCCTTCATCGCCCAGAGGGTGGTGTGGTTCCATGTGTAATCGGAAAGCAGCGGCGAGGTGCGCATTCCCTGATGGGCCGCAGCAAGTGTAATCTCGCCACCAGCATCCTGGACCGCAGCCTGCAGCAGAGACAACTGGTCCGCGGCAATGAGAAAAAAGACAAGCGACTTGTTCTGCGGGACAATTTGTTTGATCGGAGAAAAAAACGATGGAATTGGCCATTCAAACGTTGTGACCAGGCGCTTCTTCCATTCTTCGTGCGTTGCAATCAATTCGCTGAAGCTGAAGGCGGCATCAAAGCTCTGAAAAGCCGCCACGCACTGCGCCCACTCAACAGCCGGAGCCAGTGCAAACCATAGGCGTGTGATGACGCCGTTCGTTCCCCACGCGTGTAGAATCTCATGGACGGCCCCGCCCTCGTGCAGCACAACACGCGGTTCTGCTTCCATGGTGGCCACTTCAAGCGCACGAACTGTCTCGAAGTCCCGCAGCCCGCCATGCGTCACAGAGCCGATACCGCCAGAGCCCCCAGCGATAAATCCGCCCACGGAGGCTTTTGCAACAGTGGAAGGATAGCAGCGGAGTTCCCACCCAACTTTGCGCGCTTCTGTCTCCAATACTCCAAGCCTGACTCCCGGCTGGCAAACAGCGACACCATCCGGCTGAATAGCCTCAATCTTGTCCATGCGTGCAAGGTCAAGCACAACGCCGCCCTGCAATGGCACAGCCTGCCCATAGTTTCCAGTACCAGCACCGCGCACGGTGACCGGAACATCCTGTGCATGACAGAGCGCCAGTATTTTTCGTACCTCGGCTACGCTGACTGGCTGCGCCACCACATCTGCAGTCTTGCCATCCAGCAATTGCCGCAGCACTGGAGAATACCAATAGAAATCCTTCGACAACCGCTCGACCGCCTGCGGCCGGGTAATCACACGGTCCGCATCGCCGAGCAAACTGAGCAGAGACTCCGCAAGTGTTTGACCCATACTGACGCTTCGCTCCTTACTGTGCACTTTCTAAGGGGCCCGGTAATTCGCTCACACGTACAGTTGTTTGGACAGAGTTATTTGCGGCTGCTCCACGCGGCAAACGCCTTCTGCATATTGGGGTGGGTAAAAAGCGTATTGCAAAGTCCGCGCAATACTGGCCCCTGCACAATACATTTCATGTCAGATCGTCCCGCCACTTCCTTTGCGGGAATCTGTATCTGGCGGCAATGACGATTTGCGTCTGCTATGGTGGCCCCGAAGACGACGCGATCCAGCCCTGCCCACAACGCATTCGCCATGCACATCGGGCAGGGCTCACAGGTGGAATACATCGTATAGCCGTCGAGCGAACATCTCCTGAGCTTCTTACAGCCCAGCCTCACCGTGCGGACCTCCGCATGCGAGCTTGGGTCGTGCTCCTTCGACACAGCGTTCGTGGCGCGCACCAGCCGCTCGCCGGTCTGGCTGTGAACGATGACAGCACCGA
The DNA here is from genome assembly GCA_022736715.1 of Edaphobacter aggregans. GTDB lineage: Bacteria > Acidobacteriota > Terriglobia > Terriglobales > Acidobacteriaceae > DZDJ01. The sequence goes on along the minus strand of DZDJ01000021.1, from coordinate 12,097 downwards.
ACGGCACAGGACGGGGAGTGTCGAGTGTGCGGGCCGTGAACCGATACAGCTCCGCCATAAGATCTTTGTCCGCCGCAGTTATACCGGGGGGCTGAGTTTTTCTGGAACCCATATCGAAATTTAGCATGAATTTCTGCGCAGACATAGCAGGAATTCATGCTGCCCGATTGGTTTCAGATATGGACGCCATCAAAAACATCTCCGCCAGGGGATTTCATTGCCCGTGCAATATATGTCGTCAGCCGCACTGGAAAATTCCGAAAAGTGCATTCACCCAGCGTAGATTCGGCAATTCAAAATTATTGGTTGAAAAACTTCGCCGAAGTGCTACGCTGCTGGAACCACCTTATGTCCGCGAGCTGACAACCGATGCGCATACATTTCAACTGCAACTGGGGATCTGCCTCCATACTGTTTTTTTGCATTCTGATTGCAGGCTGCCGCCACTCCACCGACAATGGGCTGGCCCACGTTACGCTGGTAACGGACTGGTACCCGCAACCCGAACATGGCGGTTTCTATACAGCACTATTGAAGGGCTACTACAAGGCAGAAGGGCTTGACGTTACGATTCAGCCCGGCGGCCCGTATGTCAGTCCGCAGCAGTTGGTTGCAGTCAACTCCGCGCAGTTCGGCATGAGCACGTCCGACCATATGCTGGAGTCCGTGGGCAATGGCGACCCACTGATTGCCGTCGTGGCGACGATGCAGCACGATCCACAGGGCATCATGGTGCATGCAGACTCGCCTGTTCGTAGTTTTGCCGATCTGGGCGGGCACAGCGTGGCCATCGAACCGGGCAGCACGTGGTTTGAATATCTGGTGAAGCACTATCATCTGAAAGATGTCCATGAAATTCCAGCTACGTTCAGCGTCGCAAACTTTGTCCAGGACCCACAGTACATCCAGCAGGCATTTGCCACCTCGGAAACGTTCTTCGCGCGTCAGGCGGGGGCACAGGAACGGTTCCTGCTCGTCAGCGGTACAGGCTACGACCCCTACCGTGTCACCTTCACCTCGCGGCAGTTTCTTGAGCAGCACCCGGAACTTGTTGGGAGGTTTGTCCGCGCCTCCATCAAAGGCTGGAAGGAGTACCTGCGCGATCCGGCCGCGGCCAATGCTGAAATTGCGAGGTTGAATCCTGCGATGAATCCCGCATGGGAAGAGTTCAGTTGGCGAGCGCTGAAAGATGGAAACTTTATCACAGGGGATGACCCCTCCGGAGCACAGGTCGGACAGTTCGATCCTGTGCGCTGGACCACGATGTACAACCAGTTGTCCGATCTGAAAGTGATTACGCACCCCTTCGATCCGGCAACTGCCTACACATTGCAGTTTTTACAAAAGAAATAGCGGAATCAATCTTCGCCGGTGTCTTCATCCCAGACCTCAGGCTGTCACGGATGTGGTCGGCGGTTTCTTTCCGCGTTTCCTTAATGGCGACAGCCGACATTTCCTGACACATCCCGCCCGCCGTCGCGCAGAACCGGCACCAGTCCGGCCTATATAAACTGCGACTCACCTCGACCTGCACCGGGACAATCCGGAGCCAGGTCGAGGTGGGTCGAGGAGAACACGCGGGCGGCTGTCCACTGAAGCTATGCAAGGTCGAAGCGGTCCAAGTTCATCACCTTGTTCCATGCCGCAACAAAGTCGTGAACAAATTTCTCCTGCGCGTCAGAGCTGCCATAGACTTCAGACAATGCCCTCAGTTGTGAGTTGGAGCCGAAGACGAGATCGGCGCGTGTGCCGGTCCACCGGAGTTCGCCCGTTTTGCGATCGCGGCCCTCAAACACATCCTGCGCCGCAGCGGTTGCCTTCCACTCCGTGCTCATGTCAAGCAGGTTGCGGAAGAAGTCGTTCGTCAACGCCTCTGGCCGGTTGGTGAAGACGCCATGCCTGGACTGTCCGGCACTGGCATTCAGCACGCGCATGCCGCCCAGCAGTACCGTCATCTCAGGAGCGGTCAGGGTCAGTAATTGCGCCTTGTCCAGCAGCAAGACCTCATCCGGTACGCTGTATTTGCCTTTCACGTAGTTGCGGAAGCCGTCTGCTATCGGTTCAAGCACGGCGAAGGAGTCCACATCAGTCTGCTCCTGCGACGCGTCCATGCGGCCCGGGGTAAAGGGAACGGTTACGCTGAGGCCGGCATTCTTCGCGGCCTGTTCAATGCCGGCGCATCCACCCAGAACAATCAGGTCTGCGAGCGAAACCTTCTTGCCACCGGTGGCTGCGCTGTTGAACCCGCTCTGGATGCCTGCGAGCGCCTTCAGTACTTTTTCCAACTGCTGCGGTTGGTTGACATCCCAACTCTTCTGCGGAGCCAGACGGATGCGTGCTCCGTTTGCGCCGCCGCGCTTGTCAGAGCCGCGGAAGGTGGATGCTGACGCCCATGCGGTGGAAACCAGCTCCGGGACAGACAGACCCGATGCAAGAATCCTGCTCTTGAGTGAGGCAATATCCTTTGCATCCACCAACGCATGATCGACAGCGGGAACGGGGTCTTGCCACAGGAGTTCCTCGGCCGGAACCTCCGGGCCAAGATAACGTGTCCGTGGCCCCATGTCGCGGTGCGTCAGCTTGAACCATGCGCGGGCAAACGCATCGGCGAACTCATCCGGATGCTCGTAGAAGCGTCGCGAAATTTTCTCATAAAGCGGGTCGAACCTCAGCGAGAGGTCCGTCGTCAGCATGGACGGGGTGCGGCGCCTGGAAGGGTCATGCGGATCGGGCACGGTGTCCTTGCCTGCGTCCCCCTTTGGCTTCCACTGGTGCGCGCCAGCCGGGCTCCTGGTCAGTTCCCATTCGTGCTCGAAGAGGTTTTCAAAGAAATTGTTGCTCCATTTTGTTGGTGTCGTGGTCCAGATCACTTCCACGCCGCTGGTGAAAGCGTCGTTGCCCTTGCCAGTGCCAAAGTCATTCTTCCAGCCCAGGCCCTGAGCCTCAAGGCCAGCGGCCTCCGGTTCTGCTCCAATATGCGTAATCGGGCACGCGCCGTGGGTTTTGCCGAAGGAGTGGCCACCCGCGATCAGCGCAACCGTCTCTTCATCGTTCATCGCCATGCGGGCAAAAGTCTCGCGGATGTCCCTGACGGCCGCAACGGGATCAGGGTTCCCGTTCGGGCCCTCCGGATTGACGTAGATCAGGCCCATTTGTACGGCAGCCAGCGGATTTTCCAGTTCGCGATCGCCGGAATAACGTTTGTCATCCAGCCACGTCTTCTCAATGCCCCAGTAAACATCCTGGTCCGGTTCCCAAACATCCGCGCGGCCGCCTGCAAAGCCAAAGGTCTTGAAGCCCATCGACTCCAGCGCGACATTTCCGGCCAGAACCATCAGGTCCGCCCAGGAGATCTTCCTGCCATACTTCTGCTTGACCGGCCACAGCAGTCTGCGCGCCTTATCGAGGCTGACGTTGTCTGGCCAACTATTGAGCGGAGCAAAGCGCTGCTGTCCTCTGCCGCCGCCCCCGCGACCGTCACCGGTGCGATACGTGCCTGTACTGTGCCAGGCCATGCGCATGAACAAAGGACCATAGTGGCCAAAGTCCGCGGGCCACCAGTCCTGCGAGTCCGTCATCAACTCCAGCAGGTCTTTCTTTACGGCCGCAAGGTCAAGGCTCTTGAACTCTTTTGCATAGTTGAAGTCCTCGCCCATGGGATCGGATTTGGACGAGTGCTGGTGCAGAATATTCAGGTCCAACTGGTTCGGCCACCAGTCGCGGTTCGATTCGCCTGCGCCACTCCCTTGATGAAATGGGCATTTTGCTTCGGTAGACATACATTCCCTCCTTTTGGCTGCTTCCATCCGTTACCAGACCGGCTCTTGTTTCAGGCATTGGTGCGTACATAATCCTGCGAACGGGAGCGTGACGCCATCCTGGTTTGTCTCAACCCAATGAATGTAGCATCATGGAGATGGATAGTTCCAATAGATGTTTCCCATCTTTGGTATAGGAATTAACTATGGAATTTCATCAACTGCGTTATGTCTGCGCCATTGCGGAAACAGGTAGTTTCAGCCGCGCTGCCGAGCACTGCCAGGTCGCCCAGCCCTCGCTTTCGCAACAGGTCCTCAAGCTTGAGGAGGATTTGGGGGCAAAGCTCTTTGACCGTATGGCGCGCCGTGTTCGCCTTACGGAGGCTGGCCGCGCTTTTTTGCCGCACGCCCGCTCCATTCTGAGCCAGATGGAGGCCGCCCGATCCAGTGTGGTGGATAAGTGTGCTGATGTCCGCGGCAGTGTGTCCGTTGGCGTTATCCCGACCATTGCGCCCTATCAGATGCCGCGCTTCGCGGCCGCGTTTGCGGGGAAATACCCGGACGCGAAGCTGCGTATCGTGGAAGATACGACGCCCGTCCTGGTGGAAAGCCTGCGGAACCTGTCGATTGACATTGCGATTCTGGCGCTCCCTCTCCGGCACAAGGATCTGGAACTATTTCCACTCCGCACCGAGCCACTCTTCGCGGTGTTGCCCAGGGACCATCCACGCGCCGGAGCAAAATCGCTGGCGCTGAAAGATTTGCGCGGTGAGCCTTTCGTGATGCTGCGTGATGGCCACTGCTTCCGCGATCTCAGTCTTGCCACCTGTACGCACGCCCGCATTACGCCGCACATTGCTTTTGAGAGCGGCCAGTTCAGCAGCCTCTTTGGAATGGTTGCCGCAGGCGTCGGCGTCTCGCTCGTGCCGGAAATGGCGATCGACAGGAATGCGGGGTGTCATTACGTGCGCCTCAGTGACGCGCGCGCCACCCGCACAATTGTCGCTGCCGTTCTGCGCGGACGCAGCTTCAACCGCGTTCAACAGGCTTTTCTGGCTGGAATCAGGAGCTAGGGACATAGAGCTGGAGTGGCATGGCAGGGAAGTGCATCTCTTGCGTGCTTGCAGGAGTCCGTATTCGCAGCGGCCGGCTCCGGTTATGATTTTGAAGCATGACTGCAACGGCATATTTCCGCTTCCAGAACTTCCACTGGAAGGATTTGCGCCCGAAGTTTTTCCTGCTCGCTTTGGTTCGATGGACCGCCATCGCGGTTGGTGCGCTCTGGCTTGTTGCGGTGTTGCTGCTGGTGGCCGTTCGGTGGATTGATCCGCCAACCACCGCAGTGCATCTGCAGCGTCATCTACAGGCATGGATGCACGGCACGCCGTACCATAAGCGATACAAGTTCATTCAGCTCAGCCAGATTTCACCCAATCTTCAGCATGCAGTGATTGCCGCGGAGGACACGCGCTTTTACCAGCACCATGGCTTCGACTGGAATGCGATTCAGCTTGCGGCAGAAAATAACATGGAGGGCGGCCGCATTCGCGGTGGCTCCACTCTTACGCAGCAACTGGTGAAGAACTTGTTTTTTGGAACCGGCCGCTCGATTCTTCGTAAAGGAGCGGAGTTCTGCCTGGTGCCAGTGGCGGAACTGGTTCTTGGAAAGCGGCGCATTCTGGAGCTTTACCTGAATGTGGTGGAGTGGGGGCCGGGCGTTTACGGCGCGGACGCCGCATCGCGCTTTTACTATCGGACCGGAGCTGGAAATATCAGCCGCGAACAGGCGTCGCGGCTCGCGGCTATTCTGCCAGCGCCGCTCAAGCGGCGCCTGGAACGCATGAACCGCTATAGCGCGATCATCCTGGAACGGATGCGGCAAATGGGCTGGTAGTTGTGCCGAAAGATATTTAAAGTTTTGCAACGGCGAGGGTCACCAGCCATCGCCCGGTTGCAGAAATTCCGGCGAAACCGGGTTTTCATAAAGGGAATAGTCGCGGGTGACGACCGTCAATCCGCTGGGGCTCACAAAATATTTCTTCTTGTCCTCCACCGGATCGTAACCAATCACAGTGCCTTCCGGAATGTGTACATCGCGGTCAATAATGGCCCGGCGGATGCGGCAGTGCCGGCCAATGTTGACGTGGGTAAAGATGATGCTGGAATCGACCTCGGCATAGGAGTTTATGCGCACATCCTGGCTCAGCACGCTGTTGCGCACCACCGCGCCGGAGACGATGCAGCCTGCGGAAATGACGGAGTTGATGGCCATGCCGGTACGGCCCGGTTCGCCAAAGACAAACTTTGCCGGTGGATACTGGCGTACCCGCGTCCGCATCGGCCAGCTTACATCGTACAGGTTGAAGGTGGGCGAAATGGATGCGACATCCATATTGGCCTCGTAGTACGCGTCCAGTGTGCCCACGTCGCGCCAGTAGTAGGCTGTCTGCTTGTTTTCATCCACAAAGTTGAAGGCGTGCATCCTGCATTTTCCCAGAATGCCGGGAAGGATGTCGTGGCCGAAGTCATGCTTGGAGTGGGGGTCTTCCGCGTCCTTGATCAGGGCAGGCAGCAGCACATCGGTATTGAACAGGTAGATGCCCATCGAGGCGTCCACCATCTCCGGATTGAACGGCGAGCGGACGTCCGTCTGTTCGGGCTTCTCAATAAAGCCGATCACCTCTCCGTTGCGCGCCACCTCCACCACGCCGAACCGGGAAACCTCGTCCGGCGCAATCGGCAGAGTGGCCAAGGTCACATCTGCGCCGCTCTCCTGGTGCTGCTGCAACATGCGGGCATAATTCATCTTGTAGATGTGGTCGCCGGAAAGGATGATGACGTACCGGGGCTGCTCCGGACCAATCGAGTAGATATTTTGATATACCGCATCGGCCGTTCCCATGTACCAGTTGGCACTGACACGCTGCATGGGGGAAAGGATCTCAATAAATTCTCCAAGTTCGTTGGCGACCACCGGCCCCCAGCCTTCGCGGATGTGGCGGTTCAGCGACAGAGCCTTGTACTGCGTCAGGATATAAACGCGTCGCAGGCCGGAGTTGATGCAGTTGGACAGCGTAATGTCGATAATGCGGTACTGCCCGGCGAATGGCACAGCAGGCTTGGCGCGATCGCGTGTGAGTGGAAATAGTCTTTCACCGGCACCCCCGGCCAGCAAGACTCCCAACGTATCTTTCATGACCCGACATCCTTTTCTGTTTTATTGAGGTTGTTGTGTCAGCCCGGAACCTGTCATCAGGCACCGGAACCGCCGATGGTATCACAGAAGCCAGTGTCCTAATCCTAATAAGAAATTAGTATTCGTGCTCAAATTGAAGATGCCGTTGCTGTTGCGAAGGCTGCCTCGAATGCCGGGAAGAATGACTGCATTGAAATCGTCTTGTCAAAAAGCAGCCGTTGGCGAGAAACTTTTGTGGTACCCGGAACGTAGATGTTATATCTCCGCATCCCACCAGAGGCAAACGTGATCCTGAAGGTCCCTTTTTCTTGCACTGTCATTGCGCTTGCAGCCCTGCTGGCGACTTCCTGCGCCTGGTCGCAGGCCAACCCTCCGGAGCCCATGCACCACCACCACGGCCCCATGCCCACGCCGGCCAATTTGCAGATATTGCCCAAGGACACCACACCAGAACAGCTCATGACGGTGATGCACCAGTTTGAAGGCGAGCTGGGCGTGCATTGTTCCTTTTGCCATGAGGCTGACCCGCAGACGCACCACATGGATTTTGCTTCTGATGCCAAGCCGGAAAAGACCACGGCGCGCATCATGATGCAGATGACGGCGTCGCTGAATGCCAAATATCTGTCGCAATTGCCCGACCACGGCACAACGGAGAAGGTAACGTGCGGAACCTGCCATCGCGGCCAGTCCATGCCGGCCGTTTACACTCCAGCCCCGGAAGAGCACGAACATCCGCCGATGCCAGCAGGGAAATAGCCAGTACTTAAGGGAAAAGATCGCTGAAAGGGGCGCGCAACCATACGCCACCGTGGCCGTGCAACCGTGGCTGGGCTACCATGCCGGGATGCACCATTTTCCGTGCAGAGTCTTACCTGCCCTCAGGCCGCGTCAGCTTTGTCCGCTTCCTCTGCCAGGCTGATGCGCAGCGACTTCAGGAAGTTCATGTCCTGTGAGGTAAACGGCCCCTGCGGAACTGTTTCCGGCACTTCGTCAGCCAGCGCTGGAGCGCCAGCTGGCTCCTCTTCCACCTCATTCAGACCGATGGTGGCTTCCAGCATCAACATAACGTCGAATCCCTGGTTCCGGATGTCTTTGACCACTCCGGCAACGTGCTCTGATTCAGAGACTGTTTCATGGATGGCTTCTCCGAGTTGCTGAATCAGGTTCCGTAGTTTCTTATTCAATGCCACCTCCATGTGCCCGACCGGGTTTCGTGCCCATTCCAACACCTGTCTTGCTCTCCACCTTAGTACCGATGCAGTTTGCGGGCAAATGATTTCGCATCCTGCTGCTAAACTTTTTTTATGGATACGGTGCGGCTTGGCCGAAAACTCGGCATTGGCACCCGGCTTGCCGCCAAAATTCTTGGCGAAAAGCTGGATGCCGCCACTGCGCCCGCTGCCAGCACCGCATCCGGCACTCCGTCTGGCAGTGCACCAAAGTCGCCAGCAACAGGTGCTTCCGCCACTGCCGCAGCTAGGCAGACGGTCGTCAATGCCGCCAGAACTGTGGAAAAAACAGTCTCCGCAACCCAGTCCACTCTCCATTCTAAAGCACCGGAATACAAGGCCAAAGGCAAGGCGCTGGCTCGTGGTTCCCGACGCTTTGGAGAGGCCATCTGGGGACCGTTTGTGCATGTCGGGGGTGTGCTCTGGCTGGAGATTACCGGAGTTTTCTTTGCGCTTTTTTCCGTTTTCTTTGCGCAGAACGCCTGGAAGCTGCGGGCCAACCTGCATACCATCGGTGCAGACCACGATCACGTGTTGATTTACCTCGCAGTGTCGGTGCTGTTTGCCTATTTCAGCCTCAGTTCCTTCGTGCGGGCGCGGAAAAAAGCACGCAAGCGGTAGATTTTCTGCTGTAACGACCTTTGGATGCGCTGCCGCGCCGGATTGGATACACTGGCACGTCATGGCAACCAGTCCAAAAGCGAACGCAATTGCCGCAAAAGAAGCAAAGACCAGCTCCGGCATTCCGGTGGAACTGGTCTACACGCCGGAGTCTTTGTCCGGCTTTGATACGGCGCGCCAACTCGGCCAACCCGGTGAGTATCCCTTCGCGCGCGGCATCCAGCCCACCATGTACCGCGGCCGTCTGTGGACGATGCGGCAGTATGCTGGCATGGGCGACGCGGAAGAGTCCAATCGCCGCTACAAATTCCTGCTGGCCAACGGCACCGCGGGCCTGTCCGTGGCCTTCGACCTGCCCACGCAGATCGGGTATGACTCCGACGATCCCATGTCGCTGGGCGAGGTCGGCAAGGTGGGCGTGGCCATTGATTCCATTGAGGATATGCAGCGGCTCTTCGACGGCATTGCGCTCGATACCATCTCGACGTCGATGACCATCAATGCCACGGCCTCCATTCTGCTGGCGCTCTATGTTGCCGTGGCCAGGCGGACCGGTGCCGAGGTGCGCAAGCTCTCCGGCACGGTGCAGAATGACATCCTGAAGGAGTACATCGCGCGCGGCACCTATATTTATCCCATTCCGCACGCCATGCGCATCATTACCGACATGTTTGCCTGGGCGCGTGAGAGCACGCCGGAGTGGAACACCATTTCCATCAGCGGCTACCACATGCGCGAGGCTGGCTGCACCGCCGTGCAGGAGGTAGCTTTTACCCTGGCCAACGGCATCACCTACGTGCAGGCTGCCATCGATGCCGGGCTGGACATTGACCAGTTTGCGCCGCGGCTCAGTTTTTTCTTCAACGCACACAACAACTTTCTGGAAGAGGTGGCCAAGTTTCGCGCGGCACGCCGCATGTGGGCACGCATCATGCGAGAGCATTTCGGCGCAAAAAATCCCCGTAGCTGGATGCTGCGCTTCCATACGCAGACGGCTGGATCGACGCTGACGGCGCAGCAGCCGGAGAACAACATCGTCCGCACGGCGGTGCAGGCCATGGCCGCCGTGCTGGGCGGCACGCAGTCGCTGCATACCAATGGATACGACGAGGCGCTGGCGCTGCCCACGGAAGAGGCCGCGCGCATTGCGCTGCGCACACAGCAGATCATTGCCTATGAATCCGGCGCTGCGCAGACCATTGACCCGCTGGCGGGCTCCTATTACGTGGAATCGCTGACGAATGAGGTGGAGCAGCGGGCCAATGCCTACTTGCAGCGGATTGCCAATCTGGGTGGCATGCTGCGCGCCATCGAGCAGGGGTACGTGCAGCAGGAGATTCAGAATGCGGCTTATGAATATCAGCGGGCCGTGGACGCCAGGGAAGCCGTTGTGGTCGGCGTGAACGAGTTCACCCGCGAAACCGAGCCGCCGATTCCCATCCAGCGCATTGACGAAGCACTGGAGCGCAGGCAGGTGGAGCGGGTACGCGCTCTGCGTCAGCGTCGCAATGCGACCGCTCATGCCGCCGCGCTGCAGGCTGTGGAAGATGCTGCCCGCAATGGAGCTAACCTGATGCCGGTCATCGTGGCCGCTGTGGAAAGCTACGCCACCGTAGGGGATGTTGCCGGGGCGCTGCGCGGTGTTTTCGGCGAGTATCGGGAGTCCGTGACCGTGTAGCGCCGATATTCCGGGCTGCTCTGCTGCTGACTTGCCGGGTTGCTGTGGTTTCCGCATAGGCTGTATTCTTGGATTTCACGAGGGAAGAAAAGCCTTGTCTACTACATCCGCACCCCCCGCACTTCGCAAAACAGCACTCAACGCCGTTCACCGCGCCATGAAGGCCAAAATGGTCGATTTCGGCGGCTGGGACATGCCGGTGGAGTACTCCGGCCTTATCGCCGAGCACATGGCCGTCCGCACCGGCGTTGGCTTGTTTGATGTCAGTCACATGGGCGACATCCAGTTCCGCGGTCCCGGTTCGCTGGCCGCCGTGCAGCATATCTGCATGAACGATGCCTCCAAACTGGCCATCGGACAGGCACAGTACTCGGCCATGCTCTATCCCAATGGCACCTTTGTGGACGACGTGGTGGTGCATAAGCTGGGCGGGAATGACTATCTGCTGGTCATCAATGCCGGCACGCGCGAGAAGGACATGCAGTGGGTGCGCTCTCAGGTGGGGCATTTCCAGGGAACGCACATCAACGATTTTTCTGACTTTTACACGCAACTGGCCATCCAGGGGCCGCGCGCCGCGGAGACGCTGCAAAAGTTGACTTCGGTGGATCTGAGCAGCATCAAGAACTACTGGTTCACCTGGGGTATGGTCTGCGGGCTGCACAATACGCTCATTGCCCGCACGGGCTATACGGGCGAAGACGGCTTTGAGATTTACGTGCCGTCCGACGAGCCGACCAGTACCCGCGTTTGGAATGAGGTGCTGGAAGCAGGGAAGGAGTTCGGCATCCTGCCCTGTGGACTGGGCGCGCGCAACACGCTGCGGCTGGAGTCGGCCATGGCGCTGTATGGACACGAGATTTCCGATTCCATCAATGTTTTTGAGGCCAACCTGGGCCGCTACGCCAAGCTGGAGAAAGGCAATTTCGTGGGCCGGGACGCACTGCTGGCAGTGCAGGCTGCCGGTGGCCCTAGGCGCCGCCTTGTGGGCCTGGAGATGATGGAACGGGGCATTGGCCGTGATGGCTACCCCGTCTGCTCGCCCGACGGCACGCCGATTGGCGAGATCGTCAGCGGTTCGCCGGCGCCATTTCTGAAGAAAAATATCGCACTGGCGTTTGTGCCCATGGAGTTCACCGCGCTGGAAACCGAGGTTGCCGTGCAGATTCGCGGGCAACTGGTGGAGGCAAAAGTGGTGCCGGCGCCGTTTTACAGGAAACCAAAGAAGTAGTTCTGCAAAAGGCCAAAGAAGCGGGCTGCTGTTCATCTCATTTGCCGCAAGGAGCCAACATGCAATTTCTCATCGTCACCAGCCGGAACCTGGAGCAGTTTTCTCTGGAAGCCTTTACCACAACCTTGCTGGAGAGTGAGGCGCAGCGGGTTCGCGAACTGTATGCTGCGGGTGTGATTCGCCAGATATGGCGGCGGGCAGACAAGCCGGGTGCCTGCATTCTGGTGGAGGCGGCCTCCGAGGATGAGGCGCAGGAGGCGATGGCCAGCCTGCCACTGGCCCAGCGCGACATGCTGGAACTGCAGATTCTCACCCAGTTGTTGCCGTATCCTGGACTCGGACCCCGCTGAAACAGGCGTTTTCCGCATAGTCTGCCGTTAT
>DZDJ01000020.1:8401-49775 GCA_022736715.1 Edaphobacter aggregans | reverse complement strand
AAACGGCCTGCGTACCTGCGTGCTGTGGTCGCGGATGGTTCCGCGCAGCACAGGATAGCGTGCCTCCAGCGCATCCAGCACGCTGCGCTGCGTCACCACGCCTGCCACCTCCAGCAAAACCTCCCTACGCGCCTGCGCCAGTGTCCGCAGGTGCGCAGGCAGTTCAACACGGACCTGACTCACGCTCATGACAGCGTCTGCACCTCCACCGACAGCACCGGCGGCAGGTCGCGCACAATCGGGTTCCAGCTGTCGCCGGAGTCGGCCGACGCATACACCTGCCCTCCCGTGGTGCCAAAGTAGATGCCGCACTCGTCCATCCGGTCCACCGCCATCGCATCGCGTAGCACGTTGACATAGCAATTGCTCTGCGGCAGCCCCCTGGTCAGCGGCTCCCACTCATTGCCGCCCACTTTGCTGCGATACACGCGCAGCTTGCCGTCCATGGGGTAGTGCTCGGAGTCGCTCTTGATCGGCACCACGTACAGCGTCTCCGGCTCATGCGCATGCACGTCGATGACGAAGCCGAAATCCGTCGGCAGATCGCCGCTCACCTCCTGCCAGGAGTCGCCAGCATTGTCACTGCGCATCACGTCCCAGTGCTTCTGCATAAACAGCACCTCCGGCCGCGCTGGGTTCATGGCAACGTGATGCACGCAGTGGCCAACCTCGGCATTCGGATCGGGAATGAATTCCGAACGCAGCCCGCGGTTGATGGGCTTCCAGCTCTTGCCCCCATCATCGGTACGGAAGGCCCCCGCAGCAGAAATTGCGATAAAGATGCGCTCCGGATTTGTGGGGTCGAGGATGACGGTGTGCAAACACATGCCGCCAGCGCCCGGCTGCCAGTGCGGGCCGGTGTCATGTCCGCGCAGACCCGGCAGCTCCTGCCAGCTCTTGCCGCCATCGGCGGAGCGGAACAGGGCCGCATCTTCCACGCCGGCATACACGGTCTCCGGGTCGGTCAGCGACGGCTCCAGATGCCAGACTCGCTTGAACTCCCACGGATGCGGTGTTCCGTCATACCACTGGTGCGTGCCCGCCACACCTTCGTAGGTAAACTTGTTGTCCATCGGCTCCCAGGTCTTGCCACCGTCACTGGAGCGCTGAATCAGTTGCCCAAACCAGCCGCTGGACTGCGACGCATAAATGCGATCCGGATCAAGCGGGGAGCCCTTCAGGTGATACATCTCCCATCCACCAAAATGCGGGCCGCTCACCTCCCACTTGTCGCGCTTGCCATCTGCCGTCAGAATGAATGCGCCTTTGCGCGTTCCCACCAACACCCGAACTTTGCTCATACAGTGTCCCTTTTCCCTTTCCCGGATTTACGACCACCTTCCACTGCCCCCAGCCACGGCAACAACGGCGTTGGATCATCCTGCTGCCACCGCCGCCGCGCCTCTGCCAGCAACTGCTCCCGATTCTGCGCCATCTGCGCAATCACTGCGCAGGGCGCACCGCTCTGCTCATGGCGCGCGCCCCATACCAGCAATTCCAGCAGCACCGGAGCCAGATCAATGCCCTTTTCTGTCAGCCGGTAGCGCACCCGGCGGCGGTCCTGCTCCTCTTCCTGAGCAGTGATGATGCCCGCTGCCTGCAACCTGCGCAGCCGGTCTGCCAGAACATTGCTGGCAATGCCCTCGCCCGCCTGCTGGAACTGCCAGAAACTCCGAAAACCGCGCACCATCATATCGCGCACAATCAACAACGACCAGCGGTCTCCGAAGACTTCCAGCGCAATACTGACCGGACAGCCGGACCGATGCGTGGAAGAACCCTCCAATGAATGCGCTGCTGACGACTGCTGAGCCACGCAGTCACGCTAACAAAGATAGATTGCAATTTGCAAGTTATTTCATGAGGACAAAATCTATCCCCTTGAAAACAAAAAGCCCCGCCATTGCCGGCAGGGCTTTCTTGCACAATTTTGATTGTGGCTGAGTTTGCTTACGAGTTGCTTTCGTCCGTCACGCAGCCCAGGCTGGCACTCTTCACCAGTTGGATGTACTTGCTCAGCGTGCCGCGCTTTGCCTTGTAGTCCGGCATGCTCCAGGCCTTGCGGCGCGCCTCCATTTCGGCATCCGAAATCTGCACGGAAAGCTCGTTCTTCTCCGCGTCGATGGTGATGTGGTCACCGGTGCGGATGAGCGCGAGCGGGCCACCCTCCTGCGCTTCCGGCGTTACGTGACCCACAATGAAGCCGTGCGAACCACCGGAGAAGCGGCCGTCGGTAATCAGGGCAACATCCTTGCCCAGACCAGCGCCCACAATCGCCGAGGTTGGCGTCAGCATCTCCGGCATGCCGGGTCCGCCCTTCGGGCCTTCGTAGCGGATCACGATCACCTCGCCCTTGCTGATCCTGCCCGCTTCCAGCGCGTGCAACATCTCTTCTTCCGAGTCGAAGACATTGGCCGGCCCGGTAAAGCGCAGCCCTTCCTTGCCGGTAATCTTGGCCACGGCCCCTTCCGGGGCCAGATTGCCCCTCAGTATCTGCAGATGGCTGCTCTTCTTCAGCGGATTAGAAACCGGGCGCACAATCTGCTGTCCGGCGGCAAGCCCCGGCAACTCCTGCAGATTTTCCCGCATTGTCCTGCCGGTCACCGTTATGCAGTCCCCGTGCAGCAGACCTTCCTCCAGCAGCAGCTTCAGCACGGCGGGCAATCCACCCACGGCCTGCAGATCTTCCATCACATACGAACCGCTGGGCTTGAAGTCTGCCAGCAGCGGCGTACGATCGCTGATGCGCTGGAAATCATCAATCGTCAACGGCACATCCACGGCACGCGCCATGGCCACCAGATGCAGCACCGCATTAGTGGAACCGCCCAGCGCACAGACCACGGCAATGGCATTCTCAAACGCTTCCCGCGTCATGATGTCGCGCGGCTTCAGGTCCATCTCCAGCAGGTTGCGCACGGCAGCACCGGCGCGGAAGCACTCGTCCTGCTTTCGCGGATCTTCGGCCGGGGTGGACGCACTGTACGGCAACGACATGCCCAGCGCCTCAATGGCCGAGGCCATGGTGTTGGCCGTGTACATGCCGCCGCAGGCGCCAGCGCCAGGACACGAATGCCGCACGATCGTCTGACGCTGCTCCTCTGTAATGGAGTGCGTCAGGAACTGTCCATAGCTCTGGAAGGCAGAGACGATGTCCAGCTTCTGGTTGTCGGCATGCCCTGCGCGGATGGTGCCTCCGTAAATCATCAGGCTGGGGCGGTTGAGCCGGCCCATGGCCATCAGGCAGCCGGGCATGTTCTTGTCGCAGCCCGGAATGGCGATGTTCGCGTCATACCACTGGGCAGACATGACCGTCTCAATCGAGTCCGCAATAATTTCGCGCGACTGCAGCGAAAAGCTCATGCCATCGGTACCCATGGCAATGCCATCGCTCACGCCGATGGTGTTGAAGCGCAGACCCACCAGGCCCGCAGCCGCTACACCCTCCTTCGCCTTTTCGGCGAGCTGCAGCAGATGCATGTTGCAGGGATTGCCCTCATACCAGACGCTGGCAATGCCCACCTGGGCCTTGTCCATGTCCTGTTCCTGCAGGCCGGTTGCGTACAACATGGCCTGGGACGCGCCCTGCGATTTTGGTTGTGTGATTTGAGAGCTGTAGCGATTGAGCTTCTTGGTCATCAGGATACGTCCACCGCTTCTTTCTTCTGTCTTGATATGGCGCCCATAGACCAGAGCAGGAACACGGCTTCCGTTACCAGTAGACCGGCTCGTGGAGATGGCGATTGCGCTTCCTTAGGTAGAATAACGCCAACGCGGCGGAAAGAACCAGCCCGCACATTGCATGGTTGACAGCCGCTCAACGCGGGGCATACAAACGATAGTATCGCTGGTGGTGAAGGAGTTCACCCATAACCGCTGCCCATCGTCTTTGCCGTTCCCCGGATGAGCAGCTGATGACTCCTGACAGGAGACCCTGTTTGTGGAGTCGTGCCTCCGTGCAGGTTTTCCGCAATAAATTAGCAGCTTCTGGTTTCCGCAACTGGTTGCGAAGAACAAAACTGAAGCTGGGAGCGGCTGTGTCTGTTTTCCAGATGCACGTGGCAATGCACAGCTTCTTCCCTCAGGACTGGATCTGACAGGCCCTTGAATCGCTGCGCCAGCCAGGGAGCCGGGCAGCAACAACAAGGAAGGAGACGGCAATTGCAAAAGTACTTCTGGATCGCACTGGGAGGCTCGCTCGGCTCGCTGGCCCGCTTCTGGGTTGGCTCCATTGTGACAAACCGGATGGGAACCAAGTTCCCTTACGGCACTTTTCTCATCAACATCACCGCCTGCGTCATCATTGGCTTTTCGCTTACCTATCTGGGAAGACGCGCCGAACTGAGCCCAGCCTGGCGCTTTCTGGTTCCAGTCGGTTTTGTGGGAGCGTACAGCACTTTTTCCACATTTGAGTGGGAAACTTTTGCCAACCTGCAACTGGGCGCATTCATGATTGCGGCGCTCTATGTTGTGCTCAGCATTCTGCTGGGGCTGGCGGGCGTCTGGTGCGGCATTGCCATTGCCAAAGCCGTCTCATAACAGTTCTGCTGCCAGACAAGCGTCGATTGCCGCAAAACTGCCGGTCTGGCCAGAAGTACAGCCGGCACCAGCACACAACCAGCAAAGGAGCGACTGTATGTTGTCCGTTGGAAAAGCATGGAAAGTTTCTATTTATCTGAGCGAAGGCGACACCTATCACGGGGCATCCGCCTACTCCAGCATTCTGGACTTCCTTTTTTTTCGCGGGGTCTCCGGCGCAACTGCGCTGAAAGGCATTGCCGGTTTTGGCTCCGGCCACCAGTTGCACACCTCCAGCACAGTGGATCTTTCCAGTCACCTGCCGCTGAAGATTGAATTCGTTGAAACCCAGGAAAAGATCGACACTCTGATGGGAAAACTGCAGGAGATGGCCGGCAACGGACTGATCGAAGTGCAGGAGACCTCCATTGCGAAGGCCGCCCAGCCCTCCGGGCCGGCAGCCCCATCGCATGTCAGAATCGAAGGCAAAGCCAGAATGATGCGCATCTACATTGGGGAAAGCGACCAGTGGCAGGGCAAGCCGCTGTATGAGGCACTGGTGACCGCCATGCGCGCCAACGACCTTGCCGGGGTCACCGTGTATCGCGGCATTCTGGGCTACGGGGCGCACCGCCGCGTGCACCGGGAAAAGCCCTTCCACCTGTCGAGCGACGCCTCCATCATGCTTTCTGTCATTGACTTGGAAACGAAGCTGAAGGAGTTTCTGCCCGTCGTGGAACAGATGGTGGGCGAAGGCCTGGTGGTGCTCTCCGACGTCGAGATCATCAAATACGCGCACCGGGCTGCTGACCAGGATGCGGAAGAAAAGGAGTAGGCCATGAAGGAAGAATTTCCGGCACGCATGCTGCGCATCCATTGCACGGAAGCGGACCGCTGGCAGGGCAAACCACTCCACGAAGCCGTGATTGCGAAATGCCAGGAGCTTGGCCTCTCCGGAGCCATTGTTTTCCGTGGAACAGAGGGCTTTGGCGCCAGCGCGCGCATCCATCACGCCAAAACATTTTCTGTCTCTAAAAATGCGCCCATTATGATCAGCATCGTCGATACAGAAACGCAGATCGTAAATCTGCTCCCGTCTCTGGAGCAGATGCTGCAAAGCGGCCTGCTGTACAGCTCTACAGTAGAAGTGGTTCGCTACTCCCATGACCAGGCCCGGAGCGGCTGAAGCCGGGCCAGCGCAAGGTCAGAAGTTGAAGGACAGCCCGCCCTGGATGGTGCGCGGTGACTGGGCGAAGAAGAGGGTGTGTCCATCCCTGGAGAGCACCGGCCGGTACCCCTCGGCCAGCAGGTTGGTCACATCCACCAGCGCCTCCACTCCATGCGGCAGGATGCGGCGCAGATGAATCGGCTGGCGCAGATAAAAACTCAGGTACGGCTGGTCGCTGAAGGCATGGTAAGCGTCCACCGGAGTCAGCGTGGCATCCGGCTGCCAGCGGTACGCCGCACGCAGATGCGTGCCACTGTGCAGAATCTCTCCGCGCAACGCCATTGTCAGCGACTGCGCGCGCCGCACCTGCATGGCGCCGACTGCCGACTGCAGATCAACCGCCTGCGACTCAGCCAGACTCAGCGCTCCTCCGGTGGCAAATTCCAGGGCGGCCCAGATCGATGGCGTCAGCGGCTCCGTGGCCGAGATGCGAATGCCATCCGCCGAATACCCCGGCCCGATCATGCGGAAGGTGTTGGTCGAGGGGTCCGCCAGAACTCCCGCCACCGACATGCCGCCAGGCATTCCCATAAAACCGCCACCGGCAATGGCCGGATGCGTCATGTCGTCCCTGTACCAGGCCACCTGAATCAGCCCGCGTCCGGTCTTCTGGGCAATGGAGACCTCCTGGTGCAGACCCTGCTCCAGAATCATCCGCCCGTTCGAAACCACCGCCACCGGCATCTCCGGTTGGACCGCATCCATGTCGTCCCAGCCTTGCAGGTCGCGGGCCGTGGCAAAACGATACCCGACCAGCAATGAACTGGTCGGGTGAACCGTCAGCTTCAGAAAAGGATGCACTGCGGCGGCCATGCGATCCATGCGCACGGCGGTCATCTCACTGCCAACCTCCAGCACCATCTGGTCGCCCATCTGCATCTGCTCGGCGCTTTGCACGGTCAGCGCCTGCATGCCCGGCATCTGCTGCCCGCCTGCCAGTTCCGGATGCATCTGGTAACTGACGATGTTGCGGAAGGCCAGCGCGGGGCTGATCTGACGCTCATAACCAACCGCCATCTCCGCCGAAGGGGCTGTAGGATACGTGCTTTGCGGTGTAGCCAGGTCCGCCCGCAGAATCACATTACTGCCATCGCCCTGCGCGCGGTCGATGGTAAAAACATTGTGCATGCCGCCATCGGCAAAACCGCCGTCCCCATTGATCAGCGCAACGCGCGCCTCCAGCGAGGGGCGCTGTCTCTCATTGTTGCTGGTGGAAACCATCACCAGCGGGCCGTCCTCCAGCATACGCAGAATCGGGCGGTTTGCCGCAGAGCGCAGCGTCCACTTCCAGTCATCAGACGGTTCATCCGCTTTGCGCCGCTGCGCGGGCAGCCATTGCACCGCATCAAACAGCGTGGTCAGCGTCAGGTTCACCACGGAGCGGACGCCCGGCGCCAGCCGCAGATTTTCCCGCAGCGTGGGCAGAAACAGCGCGGCTGTGGCTTTCACTTGATATGTCCCTGGCAGCAACGTATGGATGCTGTAGCGCCCGTGGATGTCTGTAAAGGCGCTCCCCGCCAGCGAAGCGTCCGCTGCAATCACCTGCACCAGCGCACCCATCTGTGGCGTGCCGTGGGCGTCACGCACGACACCGCTGATTATGGCGGGAGACGCTGCCTGTGCTGTTGCAGCCAATGCCAACACCCACAACAGAGTTACGGATTGGAACCAATATCGCTTCACTGCGTCGTTTGTTCGTGCGCCGTCGGCCTGACATCCAGACAAAGAAACAGGCGATACCGCAGGGGAACGGACCGCTTATACAGTGTGCGCTTCCACCCGGCCACATCTCATTCTTACTTCGTATCGTTCGTGGCCGTGCTTCTCTTTTACTACACGCCCTGCCAAATACACCAGCTATTCCACCGTAAATGGTGCAGATTCTGCGACCTGCTGTTTCGTAATTCCGTCATTGACTGTGATTGTCACCTTATACTTGCCCGGCTGCAAACTGGCAAGCGGCAAGCTCTTGGCCAGCGTCACCTGGTCCGAGTGCGGATTGATCTTCGTGCTCGTCTCCGTCGAATTCAGCACCTGCTTGTTCGTGGAGACATCGGTAATCAGGTAATCAATCGTGGCGTTGTTTGTCTTGTTCTTGTCGTTGATGCCCAGGTTATACACCTGCATCCAGAAGTTCAGGTTCTGGTTGCGGTGGAAGGTCACCGGAATCGCCGGGCTCGCGCTGACGCGCGGCCGGATATAGGTGTTTCCAATCACAAAGTTGCCTGCGCCAATCTGTTTGGACGGCACCAGCTCCATCTTGTCTGCCAGAATCAGGGATGACGTGGACAGTCGATCATCGTCATACCGCGGAACCTCAATGCCGCGCGCCCACGTGCCAATGTGGTCCTTGTTGTTCACGTCCTTGATGACAATGTCGATACGATACCGGCCAGGACGGAGCGGCAGCGCCTTCCAGTAGACCGAGGCATTGTCCTTTGTCTTGGGCAGCAGTTCCGCCGGAACATCCACCTGCACCGTGTCCTCAAAGGTCTGTGCAATGCGCCCGGTCAGCGTGCTGACACGGCCCAGAATGTTCACCGTGCCACGGGCCACACCGTCCGTCGTATTGAACGTAATGTCGCGGTTCCTGATCTGGAGCGTAATTGGCACCAGCACGGTATCGCTGGTCACCTTCACATAATCCGTACGCACCTCAAACGGGAAGAACGGCCCGGTAAGAACCTTGTGCGAGGTGATGTAGGCATCCAGGTCCTTGAACTTGATCGGCGGCGGGGCCATGATCTT
Source organism: Edaphobacter aggregans (assembly GCA_022736715.1). Lineage (GTDB taxonomy): Bacteria > Acidobacteriota > Terriglobia > Terriglobales > Acidobacteriaceae > DZDJ01. The sequence continues at coordinate 41,281 of DZDJ01000020.1, read as the reverse complement.
GGCATACAGCTCGATGCGGTCAAATTCCTTGCCCTGGTTCATGGCCCCCATTGGCCCTTTCCCTAGGCGCTCCAGCCCCCCATTGAAACGGTCCGACTTTTTCGCCATTCCCATCTGTTCATACATCGTGAGACCGGCATTCGGCGTATGCAGCAGGGCGTCCTTTTCAGAACGGTCGATGGTCAGGTGATAGTCGCCGCACATGCAGGTGTCTACAAATTCCAGATTGACGTTCTGGCCAATGCCATCCAGATAGCGGTAATGCCAGTCCTCAAACGGGAAAGTCGAGGTCTCGCCGCCGCCCTCATCCATCGGACGCTCGTAGGTGCCGCCGCTGGGATGGGAATCAATGCTGTCCGGGGGGCCATACGCAATGTAGATATGACCGCGGTCCGTCATCCAGCCCGGCTTGCCCGCGGCAAAATGGTCGTTCGCATAGGCGATGCGCCGATAATACTCTTCACGATAGGTGTTTTCCGGCGAGTCCGGGTTAGGATTGCGCCGGCGCCAGAACTGCTCAATGAAGTTGTCGCGCTCTTCGTCGTTCGACAAGCTCAGAAATGCCTTCCGTTCCTGATCGGTAATGATCCAGCGTACGTCCTGGTCGAGCCACTTTTTATACTCGCCCTTCAACTCTTCCTTGAGCGCTTTCTGCTGCTGAAAGCGTTCTTTGTCGCTGAGTTTGCGGTTAAGCGGGCTGGGCTCTTGGCCGGAAGCAGAGGCCGGAGCGCCAGATACAGGCTGTGAATCCTGCGCCAGCATGGTTCGATCCATCGCGCCGGAAGTCACCAGGACAACAGCGATCAGCACGAAATAACGGACCTTGTACATCATCAGGTTAGAACTCCTATGCAACAGCGTTCATTGTAAAGAGAGCGTGTCTGCGACACAAGCAGACAGTCCCACAATGGGAGGCAAATCAGCTCCTGCTATCATGGTGCGGCATGCAGGTCCGTGCAACTACAACACAGGTAAATGACTTACTTCCCGGCCCTGAACCGGTTCCGGCCATGGGCGATAAACAAAAAAGATGTGCGGAATTGATCCCACAAATACAAACCTGGATTTACTGTAAAGTGTAGCCACATAGAAACACAACAGTTGTCAAAATTGCCCCGCCCGGTTGTTGACGGCGGTTCCGGATGAAAAGAAAGCAGCAATGAACCTGAAAAAAATCCTCATCATCGCAGCCATCCTCATCGCTCTGGGCGGCATTGTCGCCTTCAGCATCATCCGCAGCCAGTCAGGCGTCACCAAGGTCTTTCTCGGCAAGGCCGCCAATGAAGAGCTGACCTCCATTGTCAGCGGAACAGGACAGATCAAGCCCAAGACCTACGTCAACGTTGGCGCCACGGCCTTTGGCCGCATCACGCACCTGTATGTCAAGGAGGGTGACCACGTCAGGAAGGGCGAAGTGGTGGCCACGGTGGAAAATGTGCAGCCGCAGGCCAACGTAGCGGCCCAGCAGGCCGCCATCGCCTCCAACCGTGCGGCAGAAAACACCGCTGTGGCCAATCTGGAGGAGTCGCAGGCCGATCTGCAACAGAAAAAGCTCGACTACCAGCGCGCCCGGTTGCTCTACCATGCACAACTGATTGCCAAGCAGGACTTTGACGCCAAGAAGGCCGCCTACGACGTGGCCGTGGCCACGATCGCCCAGCGCAAAGCCGCAGTGGCCCAGTCCGCAGCGCAAACCAACCAGGCCATCGCCACGCAGCGCAGCAACTATGACTCGCTGGACAAGACCATCAGCCGCGCTCCCTTTGACGCTCTGGTGACTAACGTCCCGGTACGGGAAGGCGAAACCGTCGTCGTGGGCATTCAGAACGCCGAAGGCTCCACGCTGATGACGCTGGCGGACATGTCGGTAATTACCGCCGAGGTCAAAGTGGACGAGACGGACATTGTGAATGTCTCGCTCGGCCAGCAGGCCAACGTGACCGTGGATGCGCTGCCCGGCAAGATCTTCAAAGGGCACGTAACCGAAGTTGGCGACCAGGCCCTGCTGCGCACCACCGGCATTGCCACCAGCCAGAGCACCACAGGCACGGAAGAGGCCAAAGACTTCAAGGTGGTCATCACGCTGGACAACCCCTCTGACGAGCTGCGCCCCGGACTTTCCGCCACGGCAAAGATCGTCACAGCGCACAAGCCAAACGCGTTAGCCATTCCGATTCAGGCACTTACACTGCGCGATCCTAATTCCCTGAAGGAAGCACCAACCAATGCCCCGGCAGCCAGCGCCACCTCGGCGAAGTCGCAGCCAGTGCAGGGTGTTTTTGTGGTGCGGGACAAGAACGGCAAGCTGATCAGCCAGTTTGTGCCAGTTCAGACGGGCATCACAGGCACGACCGACATTGAGGTCACCAGTGGCCTGAAGGCCGGCGACCAGATCATCACCGGGCCGTATACTGCGCTGCGAACCTTGAAGAACGGGGCCCGCGTCAAACGGGATACGACGCCCATGAACGTCAACGCGGACAGCTCCAGTTAGCGAAGAAAGTACGCGGCCATAAGCCCCCATTCGATTTTCACCGGTTGCCGATGGAAATCGAATGGTGCGCGGGAACGTCCCGGCACAGCGGGGGTAAAAGGCGCGGAAATCCGGCGGGAAAGTTCGTCAGGACCCCGGATTTCGGCTACAGTAACCGTAACCAGGCCGAAACCGGCCACTCTCAGGAACCTGTGGCGCAGCAGATGCGTATTTCTCTGCACGCAGTTACCAAGCAGCGGGAGAAGCGGATGGCACTTGAAACAGTAGGCACAATTGCGGACACACCTGGCTCCACCACCACGGGCCCGGCCCAGGGCGACATCATTGTGGTGGATGACCTTTGGAAAACCTATGAAATGGGTGACCAGGAGGTGCATGCCCTGCGCGGCGTCAACCTGCGCATCCGGCAGAATGAGTATGTGGCCATCATGGGGCCCTCCGGCTCCGGCAAATCCACGCTGATGAACCTGATTGGCTGTCTGGATACGCCCACCCAGGGCCGCTACTGGCTCAATGGGCATCTGGTCAGCGAGTTGAATGACGATGAACTGGCGCGCATCCGCAACAAAGAGATTGGCTTCGTCTTTCAGACGTTCAACCTGCTGGCCCGCGCCACTTCGCTGCACAATGTGGAGCTGCCGCTGATCTACAATGGCACCCCGGCAGCGGAACGCATTGAGCGCGCCAAGGCGGTGCTGGAGTCCGTCAACCTGGGCGGCCGCATGATGCACAAGCCCAATGAGCTTTCCGGCGGTCAGCGGCAGCGCGTTGCCATTGCCCGCGCGCTGGTCAACAGACCTTCCATCATTCTGGCCGACGAGCCCACCGGCAACCTGGATTCCAAGACCGGCGACGAGATCATGGCGCTCTTCGATGAACTGCATGCCCAGGGCAATACGATTGTGCTGGTAACGCATGAGCCGGATATTGCCGAGTTTGCGCACCGGGTCGTCCACATCAAAGACGGCCAGATCGCTTCGGACACCATGTCCCCGCGCGTCCGCTGAGTAACCATCCGGCAAGAGCCTTGTCCGCTAAATATACGGAGGACAAGGCTTTTCTGTTTTCACAAACGTTTTTCTCAATCCAGGCGTCCAACTGGTTAAAGTATCTCTATGCGTATGAAAACTGGTTGGTTGCGATCCATTGCTTTTTTGCTGGCTTTTAGCGGCTGCGCGCTGGCCGAGGGGACGACTTTTGATCTGGCAGGCCCAAAGGTGGAAGTCAATGTCACCCGTGCTGGCAAAACTCTGCCGATTTCCGAAGTTCCGAACCTTCTGCCGAATGACAAGCTCTGGATCCATCCGGACCTGCCGGACGGCCAGTCTGCGCATTATCTGCTGGTGGCGGCCTTCCTGCGTGGCACCACCAACCCCCCGCCGGAGCAGTGGTTTACCAAGGCCGAGACCTGGAACAGGAAGATCTGCGCCGAGGGCATTACCGTCACCGTGCCGCAGGATGCGCAGCAGGCCATTCTGTTCCTGGCGCCGGAGACGGGCGGCGATTTTGACACGCTGCGCTCCGCCGTCCGCGGCAAACCCGGTTCATTCGTACGTTCTGTGCAGGACCTGAATGCTGCCAGCATCGAGCGGCTGCGTCTGGAAAAATATATGGATGCCGTAAAGCACATCTCGGAGGACAATCCGCAGAAACTGCAGCAGCGCTCCAACCTGCTGGCCCGCAGCCTCGGCATCAAGGTGAACCAGGCGTGCTTCGAGAAGCCGGTCGAGCAGCAGGTCTCCTGCCTGACGCAGGGCTCTGACCAGATGGTGCTCGACGATGGACACAGCACCTCGATGGTCTCCGCGCTGACCTCCGGCGATGCGGCCAACCTGATCGGCACGGTCAGCACCACCTCCGTTGCCGGTGGCGGCCTCTACAGCCCTTATGTTGGCTCCATCGTGGACATTGCGCACATCCTGGGCAAAATTCATACCGCGCAGTATCAATACATTCCCGCACTGGCGCTGCCGCAGAATGATGATCTGAATCTGAAGCTCAACAATCCGCCCTCCTTCCACAACCCGAAATCGGTGCTGGTGATTGCTCTGCCCGCCATCGGGCACCCGGTTTATCCCGAGTTGCAGCCGGTTGACCCGAAGGAAGTGCAGTGCCTGCGGAAGACCCCGGTTGTGCTTCCAGTGCAGGGCTCCTCGGCGCTGTTTGCCACCGGGTACGCCAACAACCTTGTGCTGCACTTGCAGAACAAGGCTGGCAAAGCAGTCGATCTGCCTGTCGCAATCGACCCTGTGCATGGTGGATTTGTTGTCAACACCAGTTCGCTGCAGTTTGCCGGCCTGGGGCAACTCACCAGCGGCAATGTGCATGGCTACTGGGGATTCGATCCCTTTGCCGGGCCCACCTACACGCTGGACAGCGGCAGTCCGCTGCGATGGACGGTTGCGGCCAATGAAGGCGCTCCGCTGATTGCGGGCCACGATGGCGAAGTGCATTTGCTGCCGACCTCTGCTACCCCCGGCGCTGCCACGCAGGATGTGGCCTGCGTGAGCGCAGTGGAACTCGTCGACAATCACGGCAAAACATTGCCGGCCAACTGGAGGCCTGCGCCTGCCGGGGGCATGCTGGTGCAGGTGGCGCTGCAGGACGCCGCTCCTGGCCCGCTCACCTTGCAGGTGAAGCAATACGGCGATGCACAGCCGGACAAGGTGAATCTGAAAACCTATTCCGAACCGGCGCACCTGGACAGCTTTACCTTCTACACCGGCGATTCCACAGGCGCACTTACCGGAACGGGCCTGAACGAGATCACGCAGCTTGAGATGCACGGCGTTGTCTTTACGCCTGCCGGCCTGACGGAGGCCGATGGCAAGGAGCATCTGCAACTGACCGCAGCCGACACAAAAAAACTGGCCAAACTTCATGCGCAGGAGACGGAAACGGCCCATGTAACACTGAGGGACGGCCGCGTGCTCACGCTGGATGTCACCATCCTGGCTCCACGCCCGCGGGTGACGCTGCTCAGCATCAACGCGCAGCCACAGGCTGCAGACACAACCGCGCATATCCGGCTTTCCAGCAAGAGCGACCTGCCGCTGAACGCGCGACTCTCCTTCTTCCTGCGTTCCGATGCGCCCAGCCGCTTTCCACGCACAGAGAAAATTGAGGTGGCCACGGCGGACGATTCGCTGCACGCCCTGCTCAGCATGGAGAACGGCGGCCTGACCCTGCAGGACGCGCAGACTGTGCTGGCCACCTTTGACCCGTTGAAGAGCTTCGGGCCATCCGTCTTTGGACAGCTCCAGTTCCGCGCCGTAAGTGCGGACGGGGCCACCAGCGACTGGCAGCCGCTGGGCAATCTGGTGCGGGTGCCGTCGCTCAAAGAGGTTCGCTGCCCGGAAGATGCTTCGCAGCCCTGCTCGCTGGTCGGCTCGGAGCTGTATCTGATTGACTCAGTTGCTTCGGACCCGCAATTTACCTATGCGCAACCGGTGCCCGCGGGCTTTGCCGACAGCACCATCACCGTACCGCGCCCTGTCGGCACGCTGCTCTATCTGAAGCTGCGGGACGATCCGGCGGCCGTCAACAGCGTGGCGCTGCCGGTAATGCCGGAGTAGTGTCCGTTCGATGCTTCGTTTTGTCTGCTCTTAGTCTGCGATGATTCCGTTTTTCTGTGCCTGCTGTACGCGGCTGTTCTTGCGGCCATAGGAGAAGTACACCACCAGCCCGATGGCCAGCCAGATAATGAGCCGGGCCCAGTTGATCCAGCCGAGCTTGTACATCATGTATCCGTTGAACAGGATGCCCATGATGGGCACAAACGGCACCCACGGCGTGCGGAAGGGGCGTTTGCGGTCGGGGTGCGTCCGGCGCAGGATCATGACCGCGATGCACACAATCACAAAGGCCAGCAGCGTACCGATGTTCACCATTTTGCCAATGTCATCGATTGGCACCAAGCTGCCGACGATGGCCGCCAGCAGGCCCACCGCATAGGTGGTCTTGAAGGGCGTCTGGAAGCGCGGATGAATCTCGGCAAAGAACTTGCGTGGCAGCAGGCCATCGTTGGCCATAGCGTAGACCACGCGCGACTGACCGAGCAGCATCACCAGCATCACGCTCGTCAGTCCGGCCAATGCGCCAAAGGTGATGATGTCCGCCGCCCAGCCCAGGTTGCGGTCAAGAAAAGCGCGGGCCACCGGCGCTTCAATATTCAGATCATGCCACGGCACCATGCCCGTCAGCACGCCGGAAACGCCAATGTACAGCAGCGTGCAGATGACCAGCGAAGCCAGAATGCCGATCGGCAGGTCGCGCTGCGGATTCTTTGCCTCCTGCGCGGTGGTGGAGACGGCATCGAAGCCGATATAGGCAAAGAAGATGTACGCGGCACCTTCGCCAATGCCGGCCATGCCGTGCGGAGCGAAGGTCGCCCAGCTGTGTCCCCAGTTCGCCGGATTGATGTAGTGTATGCCCAGAATCAGCACAAACAGCACCACGGCAACCTTGATGGCCACAATGATCGAGTTGAACCTGGCGCTTTCGCGAATGCCGAGAGCAAGAACCGTGGTGATGATGAGCGCAATCAGAAAGGCCGGCAGATTGAAACCGATCTCCACCCCGAACAGGTGCGGCGCCGCCAGCAGCCGGTGCGCGCTTTCCATCATCACAGGCGACGGATGCAGCTTGAGCGCGGCCAACTCCACCAGATAGGCCTGCGTCCCCGGCACCAGCGTGGGATAGGATATCGCCATGGCATTGCGCGTCACCGTATCCAGCGCCATGCGCAGCGCCGTCCAGTGGTCATACGCCAGCCAGAGCGGCATCTTGATGTGGAACATATTCAGCAGTTCTACAAAGTGATTCGACCAGCCGGAAGAGACCGTGCTGGCGCCCATGGCATATTCCAGCGTCAGGTCCCAGCCGATGATCCAGGCAAACAGTTCGCCCATCGTGGCGTAGGCATAGGTATAGGCGCTGCCCGCCAGCGGAATCATAGCGGCAAACTCCGCATAGCAAAGCCCGGCAAAGGCGCATCCTAGGCCAGAAAGGACAAAGGAGAGCATCAGTCCGGGCCCGGCATACTGTGCGCCGAGGCCCGTCATCACAAAAATCCCGGCGCCAATGATGCCGCCAATTCCCAGCGCAGTCAGCGAGACCGGGCCAAGCGCCCGCTTCAGCCCATGACTGCCTTCCTCCTGATGCGCCTCCACCATCAAGACGTCCATCGATTTCTTTGCCAGCAAATTAGACATTCTCGATGCTTTCTCCCTCGTGCAACGCATGCACGCGTTCTTTCCGGCTCCAGAAAATATAGACCGGGATTCCCAGCAGAACCAGCAGCAGGCCGGGCCAGGTGTACTGTGGCTTATAGCGCAATAATACGGCACAGATCCATGTCGCCATGACGATATAGAGCGCCGGCAGCACTGGGTAACCGAACGCCTTGTAAGGCCGCTCAGCCTGCGGACGCTTTACCCGCAGCACAAACAGGCCGCCAATTGTAAGGATGTAAAACACAAGCACTGCAAAAATTACGTAATCCAGCAGTTGGCTGTAGGAGCCGGAGAGGCAAAGTAGACATGTCCAGAAAAGCTGCACCCACAACGATACCACCGGGGTGCGCGATTTGGCATTGAGCCGGCCCACGGCCCTGAAAAAAAGTCCGTCCCTGCTCATGGCATAGTACACACGCGCCCCAGCCAGCAGCATTCCGTTGGCGCAGCCAAAGGTCGAGACCAGGATCATGGCCGCCATGATCTTCGCCCCGTAACCGGCAAAGGCCTGTTGCATCACCGCCGTGGCCACGCGGTCCCCGGACGCATACTGAATGCCGCGCGCCAGCGTTGTGGGGCCTTGCGGATCGCCCGCCAGCGGCAGCACGCTCAGATAGACAAAGTTGGCCAGCACATAAATCAAAAGCACCAGCCCGGTTCCCAGGGCAAGCGACAGCGGCAGGTTGCGGCGCGGATTGCGCACTTCCCCGGCGGTAAAGGTCACGTTGTTCCACGCGTCTGCGGAAAACAGCGAACCCACCTGCACCACGGCCACAATTGTGAACAGGCCCACATACTCAACCGGCCCGCCAACACCCACCTGCACCGCATGCAATGTATGCAGACCAGCGTTCTGCCAGAAGTGGCGCCAGCCTGCGCCGAAGTTTGCCGCCAGCGCCGCGGCATTGCGCCCCAGCAGGCCGCCCAAGATCACCACGCCAAACAGCGCAATCACCTTGGCCGAAGTAAAGATGTTCTGCACCACCGCGCCCAGCCGGATGCCAAATGAGTTCAACAAAGTGAGCAGCGTCAGCACCACAATCGCCGTTAAATTCGTCGTATTCAGGCCGATTTCCATGTTGCCCAGCACCATGGGCCCCACATGCCACGCCGGCACATGGCCAATATGCCACAGCCAGTGCTCCGAGGAGATCGCCGGAAAATAGACGCCAAGAAACTTGCCAAATGCCACACCGACGGCGGCAATGGTCCCCGTCTGGATCACCAGAAAAAGCGTCCATCCATACAAAAAGCCCCATAAGGGGCCCAGCGCTTCACGAAGATAAACATATTGCCCGCCAGCTTTGGGCATCATGGCGGCCAGCTCGCCGTAGCTGAGCGCGCCAATGATGGTCATCAGCGCCGTCACCAGCCAAGCGGCGATCAGCAGCGCAGGCGAGCCGACGCTACGCGACATATCGGCCGGCACAATGAAGATGCCCGACCCGATCATTGAGCCAATCACAATCGCAGTAGCGCTGAAGAGCCCCAGTCCCTGCACAAACTGCGGGCCGGAAGTGGATGAGGTTTGTTCTGATGTGTGCACGTGGCTTATTTCTATCGCAAAATGGCGAGAAAGTCTTCTGCTACTTTACTGAATCCGGCGTCCTCCGGCAGCAGTTCCGAGATGACAGCGACAGAGTCCGCGCCTGCGTCCAGCACCTGCCGACAATTCGCGCGCGTAATGCCGCCAATCGCCACCAGCGCCCTGGTGGTAAGCGCACGCGCACGGCGCACGCCTTCCAGTCCCACTACCCGATCAGGACTCTCTTTGCTGGCTGTCGCAAAGACCGGCCCGATGGCAACGTAGTCCGCGCAACTTAGTTCCGCCGCCCGCACCTGCTCCTCGTTGTGCGTGGAAAAGCCGAGGATGCGCTCTGGGCCAACAACGCGCCGCGCCGCTTCGGGGGACAAATCCTGCTGGCCCACATGCACGCCATCCCAGGCAGCCAGCACCGTAAGATCAGCGCGGTCGTCCAGAATCAGCGTGCAGTCTGTCCCGGCAAAAATCCGCCGGATCTTCGCTGCGTTCTCCAGAATCTGTTGCGGAGTGCTGTGCTTATCGCGGTACTGCAGCAGCGTGATGCCAGCAGCGCGCCACTGCCCGGCCACGGCTTCCAGCGCAACTCCGCGCTGTGCCAGCAGTCCCGCGTCCAGAATAGGATAGAGGCGCGGCAGCTTCCGCCATTTCCAATTGCCGCTCATCTCCCGCACCTCTCCCATCGGAACATTACGACTGCTTTTGTCTTTCGAAGAAGTGCTCCATGAACTTCGTGTCGAACTTGCCAGCGCGAAAATCCTCGTCGGCAAAGATCTTCTGGTGCAGCGGAATGGTGGTGTGAATGCCCTGCACCACAAACATGTCCAAGGCACGCTGCATGCGGTTCATCGCCTCTTCGCGGTCTTTGCCATGGCAGATGAGCTTGGCGATCAACGAGTCATAGTACGGCGGCACCACGCCTTCGGCATACTGCGCTGTATCCACACGAACGCCGTTGCCGCCGGGCAGATTGTAGGCCGTAATCCTGCCCGCGGATGGTGTGAACTTCTCCGGGTGCTCGGCGTTGATGCGGCACTCGATGGCATGTCCGCGAATCGTCAACGGCTCGGTCAGAATCGAACTCAGCCTTTCGCCGGAGGCAATGCGCAGCTGCGCCTTCACCAGATCGATGCCCGTCACCATCTCCGTCACCGGATGCTCCACCTGGATACGCGTGTTCATCTCGATGAAGTAGAGCTTGCCGTCCTCATCCATCAGAAACTCGATGGTGCCGGCATTCTGGTAGCCGATGTTCTCCAGCGACTTCCTGATCGTCCTGCCGATCTCGTCGCGCATCTTCGGCGTCACCTGCAGCGACGGCGCTTCTTCAATCAGCTTCTGGTGACGGCGCTGAATGGAACATTCGCGCTCGCCCAGACTCATCACGTTGCCATGCTCGTCGGCCAGCACCTGGAACTCAATGTGGCGCGGCCGCTCGATGAACTTCTCCATGTACAGCTCGCCGTTGCCAAACGCATTGGCGGCCTCGCTCGACGCCTGCTGATACAGGTTCGGCAGCTCGGCTTCACTGCGCACCACTCGCATACCGCGGCCACCGCCGCCGGCCTTGGCCTTCAGAATCACCGGAAATCCCACGGTGCGCGCCCATTCAATGGCCTCGCCTTCGCTGCCGATCACGCCGTCGGAGCCCGGCAAAATCGGCACCTTGGCTTTCTTCATCGCCTGGCGTGCTTTTTCCTTTTCGCCCATCAGCCGCGTCGCCTCCGGCGGAGGCCCGATGAACTTGATGTTGGAGGCGCGGCAGACCTCGGCAAAATTGGCGTTTTCGCTCAGCAGTCCATAGCCGGGATGGATCGCATCCACATCGGCAATCTCTGCCGCGCTGATGACGGCCGGCACGTTGAGGTAGCTCTCCGCCGAGCGCGGCGGCCCAATGCAGATCGCCTCGTCCGCAAAGCGGACATGCAGTGAGTTGCGGTCGGCTTCACTATAAACAGCAACCGTGCGAACGCCCAGTTCCTTACAGGCGCTGATGATGCGAAGTGCTATTTCGCCTCGATTGGCAATCAGAACTTTACGAAACATTTCTACCTTATGTGTTGTCCCGGAGGAAGCGCAGGCAAAGCGCGCAGACCGGAAACCAGCTTGAATGACTTTCAACCTATGCGCCGGTCGGCCCGGTGCATCCCTGCCGTTACTGCTTCAGCGCGGCTTGATGACGAAGAGTGGCTGCCCGTACTCCACCGGCTGGCCGTTGCCGGCAACTCCCTTTACCACTTCTCCGGCCACGTCGGCCTCAATCTCATTCATCAGCTTCATCGCCTCAATAATGCAGAGCACCTGGCCGACTTCCACCTGGTCGCCCGGCTTCACAAATGCTGGCGCGCCCGGCGAGGACGACTCATAGAACGTGCCCACGATTGGTGACTTCACCGTGTGCAGGCCCTCCTCTTCCGTTGCCCCGGCCGGACCACTGGGGGCGGCCACCGTTGCAGCCGCTCCAGGCACAGTCGCCGGAGCTGTGGGAACCGAGGCTGCCAGCATGCGGGTCAACTGCGAAAGATCCACACCGGCCGTCTGCGCCTGCTCACCGGCAAACTTGATGCGCACCTTCAGATCACCGCGCTCCAGATCAAATTCGCCAATCTTGTTGTCTTTCAGAAATCCAATCAGTTCGCGTAGTTCTTTCAACTCGTCTGCAGTCATGTGTCAGTTCTCTGTGTACTTTCCCTTGGGCTGTTGCCCGTCTAAAGAGTCGTCCATGCTTTGGGTGCCGGCGTCAGTACCTCATGGCCCGTTGCCGTCACCAACACCATGTCTTCGATTCGGATGCCAAATTTCCCTTCCATGTACACTCCGGGCTCAATGGTAATCACCATGCCCGGCTCCAGCTTCTGCTGCTGCGCTGCTGCAATGCGTGGCCCCTCGTGAATCTCCAGCCCCACGCCATGTCCGGTGGAGTGGGTAAACCAGCGATCGAGCTTCGCCTGCCGCAATACGCTGCGTGCAGCCTCGTCCACATCGCCACAGGTCGCCCCTGGCGCTACAGCAGCTACGGCAGCCTCTTGTGCGGCCAACACGGCATCATACACGCCGCGCTCGGTTTCCGACGCCCTGCCCAGATACACGGTCCGCGTCATGTCAGAGCAATACCCGTTGAGGATAACACCGAAGTCGAGTGTCAAGAACCCGTTACGCGGCAGTCTGGCCCCGGTTGCATGCCCATGCGGCAATGCCGAACGCAGCCCGCTGGCCACAATCGTATCGAACGACATGGCCTCTGCCCCGGCCAGCCGGGCAGCGTATTCCAGCTCCGCGGCCACGGCGGTTTCTGAAATTCCGGCGGCGATAAAGCCCAGGATATGTTCATATAACCGGCAGCCCAGCAGCGCCGACTCGCGCATCAGGGCAATCTCTCCGGCATCCTTCACTTCGCGGATTTTTGCAATCGGGCTTTGCAGCGGCAAAAAGAACCGGCGCCGCAGCTTGCCGGAAACCATCTCGCGCATCGCATCCAGCGCGGCGACAGTCGTGTGACCGGCATCAAACCCGCAACGGGTTGCCCCAGCAGTTTCCAGCCAGGCGCAGGCCTCGCGCAGGGCAGACTTCTTCGCAATCACTACGCGCGCGCCAACGGCTTCCTGCCGGGCCTGCGTGGTGTAGCGGCCATCGGTAAACAGCACAACGCGCCTGCCGTAAAAGGCCAGCGCGGCATTGGAACCGGTAAACCCGCACAAATAGCGCACGTCGGGCAGATGCGTGATCAGGAGCGCATCTGCATCTGCTGATTTCACTAGAGCTTGTGCTTTTTTCTTACGATCGGCAAAGAACATTGGCCCCTATTTTATCGTTTCATGCGTCTCAAAGGTAACTACTGCGCCAGTAAAGTTGCATCCGGCAACCCATACGACAGTCGCGCAATCAAAACGGTATGATGAACTATGACTGATTTTTCGCAGCGGAATCCGGCGCAAATCTCCCGGCGAAGGTTTCTGGGACTCGCCGCCGTTGCTGGCGTTGGAGCGGTGGCCTACCCCACCGAAATCGAGCGTCACGAGCTGGATGTGACGCGCATTACGCTGCGGCTGCCGAACCTGGCAGGGCCTTTCCATGGTATGCGCCTTGCCCAGATCAGCGACATCCACATCGACGACTTCACCGAACCGTTTTTCGTTCGCCGCGTTGTGGAGAAAATCAATCAACTCCAGCCGGATGCAGTACTGCTGACCGGCGATTACGTCAGTTTCGATGGCCCGGCCAGGCGTCTGGACCGGGAGCGCAAGGCCTTTGACTGCGGCAAAATTCTGGGCGGCCTCACCTGCCCGGCGCGGTTTGCGGTGCTCGGCAATCACGATGCCAATGTCAGCGCTCCGGCAGTGACCGAAGCCCTCACGTCCAATGGCATCCCTGTATTGGCCAACAGCAATACCGCCATGGAACGCGATGGCAAGCGGCTGTGGATTGCTGGCGTGCAGGATCCGGGAACGCAGCGGCCAGACCTGGAGCTTGCGATTCCACATACGGCAGCCGCAGACAAGGAGCCGGTCATCCTGATGGCCCATGCGCCCGACTATGCCGACCAGGTGGTGGGACAGGGAGCGGATCTGATGCTCTCCGGCCACTCCCATGGCGGACAGGTGCGCATTCCGTTTCTGGAGCCGCGCTTTCTGCCTCCGCTGGGCAAGAAATATGTGATGGGGCATTTTCAGTTGGCGGGAATGCAGCTTTATGTAAACCGCGGCATCGGCACCGTAGGCGTGCCCATGCGGTTCCGGTGTCCTCCGGAAATTACCTTAATTACGCTGGCGTAACTTTTACCGGGCGCGGGCGACGGGCTTGCGCTGTCCCGGCTTGACTTTGGCCTTCGCCACCGGTGCGACGGCTTTGCTTTTGCCGGACTGTTCGTCCATCCAGGAGTCCAGCAGCGAACGCTTGAAGCGCCAGCGGTTGCCCAGCTTGAAAGCAGGAATCGTTCCCTCGGAAGCGTACTTGTACAACGCATCTGCGCTGATGCCCAGATACTCCGAGGCATGCCGGATGTCCATCACCTCGCGCAACATCACCTGCACCGCTGCCCGCATTTCGCTTACCTCGCAATCGCTTTCTTTTCTGGTAGATGAGGGCACAGCCTGCAACCGACCCAATCACCTTTGACTGTTGTACTCCGGTTCTTGCCGTCTCTACAAGAGAAATCTTCGGCAGTCTCAGGTACATTTGGGGCATCCCCCGGATTTTCCGGTGTTTACAGCAGAAAGCGCATCTCTTTTTTTTGAGAACCTTCCCGGCAGTCAACACGCTGGAAAGAGCAAAAGCCAGTCCGTCCGGACTGGCTTTTGGATCATGCCACGACCACTATACTTTTGGCTGCAACCCTTTGGCCAGTTCCAGCAGGTCTTCGCCCACGGTGCGGGTTTTGGCGATTGCGTCCTTCAGCGGAATGTCGGTGATTTCCGTACCGCGCAACACCACCAGCCGGCCAAACTTCTTCTGGTGCACCAGATCAATCGCTGCGGAACCATAGCGCGTGGCCAGCATGCGATCATACGCCGTCGGCGTACCGCCGCGCTGCGTGTGGCCCAGGTTTACCGAACGCGTCTCGTAGCCGGTGCGCTTCTCAATCTCTTCGGCCAGCACGGCGCCAATGCCACTCAAGCGGACATGGCCAAAGGAGTCCACTTTGCCGCCGACAGTGGCCTGCTCGGCATCCGGCAGCTTGGCGCCCTCCGCCACCACTACAATGCTGAACTTCTTGCCGTGATCGTGGCGGTACTTCACCAGCTTGCAGACTTCTTCGATATCAATCGGCTTTTCCGGCACCAGAACCGCATCCGCACCGCCTGCAATGCCGGTGGTGATCGCAATCCAGCCCGCATCGCGGCCCATCACTTCGCAAACAATCACGCGGTTGTGCGCCTCTGCCGTGGAGTGCAGCCGGTCGACAGCCTCCGTCGCAATGCTGACGGCCGTGTCAAAACCAAAACAAGCGTCCGTGCCGCTCAGATCATTGTCGATCGTCTTGGGCACGCCAACGCAGTGCGCGCCTTTTTCAATCAGCGCATTGGCCACGCCCTGGGTATCGTCACCGCCAATCGTAATCAGTGCATCTAATTTGTTGGCGGCCAGCACCTCCAGACACTTCTCAATGCCGCCCTCGATCTTGCGCACGTTGGTGCGCGAGGTGCGCAGAATGGTTCCGCCAAGATGCAGAATGCCGGAGGTGGACTCCAGTGTCAGCGGTCTGGTGTTGTTGTCCAGCACGCCACGCCACCCCTCAATAAAGCCGACAAACTCGTCCCCGTAATGCAAAATGCCTTTGCGTACCGCTGCGCGAATTACTGCATTCAAACCCGGGCAGTCTCCGCCACCCGTCAGCACTCCTACTCGCATTCTTCTTCTCCTTGGGTTTCACTTTCGGGTCTCACTTTTGACCGATTGTGCTGCTTCCCTGCTCTGCCTGCTGCAAACTCATCCTCATCGTCAATCTGTCGCAGGATTTTCACGACCGGCAAACATCGCTGTTTCACCTCGGCGGCATCATACTTTGGAGCGGAGAGAGTTTCAAATCGAGGTATAGCAGCCGCAACTCCTCTGCAAAGGCAGTGTTCTATACCAACATCCGTCTTTCATCGCGAATGGAAGACGCCGAACGGAGCAAGCTCACTATGAAGAAATTTTTTCTGGCTGCAATCTGTGGTCTGTTTTTGAGCGTTGGCGTGGCCAATGCGCAAATTGTAGTACGCATCGGTCCGCCAGCACCGGTGGTGGAGCGCCGGGGTCCGCCACCGCGCGCAGGATTCGTATGGGTCGGTGGCTATCACCGCTGGGGCGGCCAGCGTTACGTGTGGGTTCCCGGCCGCTGGATGCGTCCGCCCAGACCGCGCGCCGTGTGGGTGCCCGGCCGCTGGGTCCATCGTCGTGGCGGATACGTCTTTGTCCAGGGACGTTGGCGCTAATCCGTAAGTGCGTCAGACAGACAAGGGACGGGGGCTGCAAACCTTCGTCCCTTACTCTGTTGGTTTACGGAAATTTTGCCGCTATTTGTGCGCAACCGTCCCGTCAGCATAAAAAGCGTCTATCTGCGCAGCATATTTCTGGTGGATGACGCGGCGTTTCAGCTTCATGCTTGGCGTCAGTTCGCCGCCCTCCAGTGACCACTCTTCCGGCACCACACGCACGCGCTTGATGGTTTCAAAGTTGGCCAGTGTTGCGTTCACCTCATCCACAATGGTCTGGTACTGCGCGGTCACCTGCGCATTGCCCACCAGCTCCTGCCGGTCGCGAAAAACAATGTCCCGCTCTCGTGCCCAGGGCTCCAGCGCGGCAAAATTCGGGGAGAGCAGCACGCTGGCAAATTTATGTTTGTCGCCCACCAGCGCCGCCTGCCCCACCAGCAGATGCGCCTTCAACTTGTTTTCAATTGGCTGCGGAGCAATCAGTTTGCCGCCAGAGGTTTTGAGCAGCTCTTTCTTGCGGTCCGTAATATAAAGGAAGCCATCGTCGTCCATGCAGGCAATGTCGCCCGTCTTGAACCAGCCATCTCCGGTAAAGGTTTCGGCAGTCGCCGCAGGCTTGTTCCAGTAGCCGATAAATACGGCCGGGCCCTTGACTTCCAACTCTCCATCCGCGGCAATGCGGCACTCCATGTTGGGCAGCGGCCTGCCAACGGAGCCCATGCGGTGCGCCACGCGATTGTTGAGCGCAATCACCGGCGAGGTCTCCGTAAGTCCATAGCCCTCAAAAATGCGGATGCCAACATTGGCAAACCAGCCCGCCGTGTCCAGCCCCAGCGGCGCGCCGCCAGAAATAAAGTCCACCACCTGCCCGCCAAAGGCCTGGCGAATTTTGGAGTACAGCAGCTTCTGCGCCAGCTTCCATTGCAGCGACGATGGCTCTTCGCCACGCAGAATTGTGGCCTGATGCTGTTTGCCCACGCGCAAGGCCCACTTGAGAATGTGCGCCTTCAAACCAGCGGAGGCCTTTTGCTCCACGGCCTCGCGAATCTTCTCATACACGCGCGGCACGGCAACAAAAATCGTCGGGCGAATCTGCTGCATCACCGCTGGCAGCTTGTCGAACTGCGGACAATACGCCAGCCGGGAGCCATAGCAGAAGAGCGCGTAATCCAGATGCCGCGCCGTGATGTGCGACAGCGGTAAAAACGAGATGCACGAACGCTGCTCGTCCCAGCCGAACAACGAGGTGGAACAGTTCACGTTGCTGGCGATGTTGCCATGCGTCAGCATTACGCCCTTCGGCTCTCCCGTTGTGCCCGAAGTGTAGATGATGGTCGCCAGGTCCTCCGGCTGCACGCTGCGTGCCAGAGCATCCAGCGCTTCCGTGGCGAGCGACACGCCGGGCTGCTGCATCAACGCGGAGAGATGCTCTGCTCCCGGCAGGTCATCCTCGTCCATCATGACGATGTGTTCCAGGTGCGTCTGGCTGCGGATGCTGGCCAGCTTCTCAAACTGCTTGCGGGTGGAGACAAAGGCCGCCCGCGCGCCGGAGTCGCGCAGCATCAGGGCCAGTTGCCCGGCAGTCAGTGTGGGATACAGCGGCACATCCACCGCGCCAATGGCCAGCGCGGCAAAGTCCACCAGTGGCCACTCCCAGCGGTTTTCCGCCAGCAGCGCCACGCGATCGCCCTTGCCAATGCCCCAGTGCGTCAGCACGCCAGCCAGTTGCTGCACAGCGCGGCGCAGTTCGGCGGAGGTGATGTCGTGCCATGTATCCTGCCTGTCCTGGTTGTCCCGAACTTCCTGGCGCTGCAGAATCACCTGATCGCCGCGGTTGGCCGCATGAAAAAAGATGTCGTTCACCGTGCGCAGATTAAGCATGTCCATTTTCTTCCGCCGCATTTCCAGGGTCGTTCTCTGCAACCCCATTCAGAATAACGTCGAGTAGCTGTGCTGCCGTGGTCTGCGGATCAAACGCCCGCCCGGTAAAAACCCACGAACTCACCATCTCATCCAGCGCACCAAAAAGGCAATGCGCCACCACGCGGTCCGGAATCTCCGGGCGGAACACGCCCTCCTGCTGGCCCTTGCGCACAATCTCGCGGACCAGGTTCAGATAATCCACCAGATGCTGATGGCTGAACTCCGCGATGAATTTCGCGCTCTGCCGCACCTCCGTCTGCATCACAATGGCAAGGCTGCGATGCGCCGCCAGCGTTTCCAGTTGCAGCCGCGCCACGGTGTGCAACTGCTCGCGGGCACCGCTCACCGGCGCAAGCGCTTCGCGGACGCGCGCAAAGAAGTCCTTGAACGCGGAATCAATGGCCGTGCGCAGAACATGATCTTTATTTTTGAAGTAAAGGTAGATGGTGCCGTCGGCGACCCCGGCCCGCGCTGCAATCGCGCTGACTGGAGAATTGAAGTAGCCGTTTTCTGCGATCACTTCAATCGCCGCATCCAGAATGCGCTGGTATTTGTCCCCTTTGAGCCCGCCTTGCGCCTCTGCACCGCTGCTCTGCGCCCTGGCATCGCCTTCTCCGTGATTGCTCGTGCGTTTCAGTGTCCCCTCACTGCCCGGAAGGCTCCGGATAACCTGCCTGCGCTGCGGTGGCAGGCGGATTCTGGACGGACTGAATCTCAATTCAGTCCTCCGCGCAACACTATAGAAGATTTTGCATAGGAACGTCACGGGGTTGTGCTGGAACCCATCTCTTTGACAGGAAAGCAACTCCGGGAACAAGCGGAAAGCGCTGCCTGTTCCCGGAACCGGTGGATGGTTTATGCCTGTGGTCTGGGAGCGAGCCGGACAAAGGCCCTGGCCGAGGCCGGCCAGTCTGCCAGCAGCTTTTTCGCCAGGCTGCTGTTGGACTTCTCCGCGTGCACTGCAATCAACTGGCGGAGCTTCTCCTGCTCGGCAGCATCCAGTGCATCAAGTTGCTCCGGCGTCACGAAGTCCTTGTGATAACGGCCCTCGCTCAGGAAGCTGCCATCGTCGTCATACACGAAGGCCATACCGCCCGTCATGCCAGCGGCAAAGTTGATGCCTGCGCGGCCCAGAATGACGGCTGTGCCGCCCGTCATGTACTCGCAGCCATGGTCGCCCACGCCTTCCACTACAGCATTGGCGCCGGAGTTGCGCACACCGAAGCGCTCGCCTGCACGGCCTGCGGCATACAACGCGCCGCCAGTGGCGCCGTACAGCGCTACGTTGCCCAGAATCACGTGCTGACCGCTGTCCTCCGCCGCACGGCCCTGCGCCCGCAGCACCAGTTCACCGCCGGAAAGCCCCTTGCCCACGAAGTCATTGGCCTGGCCATCCAGAATGAGGTGCATGCCCTCCACCGCAAAGGCCCCAAAGGACTGCCCGGCGATGCCCGTCAGCTTCATCGTCACATTCGGAGTCGCCGTCAGTTCGTGGCTGTGCCGGCTGGTCTTCAGCAGAGACAGTTCCCCGGCCAGACGCGCGCCCAGGCTGCGGTCCTGATTGGCCACGGTGGACTCCACCACGAAGGGCCTGCCTTCCAGCACTGCCGCAACCGCCGGTTCCACCCAGGCCTCGTCCAGCGGCAGGCGCGAAGACGGACGGATGTTCCGCTCCTGCACACAGCGCGTTGGGCCGCTGCCCACCTGCGCCAGCATCGGCTGCAGGTTCAGGCCAGCATCAAAGCGCACCTGCTCCAGCAGATCGGTGCGGCCAATCGCAGCTTCCAGCGACGGCAGGCCATAGCGTGCCAGCAGGTTTTGAATATCGCCCGCCAGTTGCTCAAAGAAGCGCACCACATGCTCCGGCTTGCCGCGGAACTTCGCCCGCAGCTCCGGCTTCTGGGTGGCAATGCCCGTCGGGCAGGAGTTCAGATGGCACTGCCGGGCCATATCGCACCCCAGAGCCACCAGCACCGCCGTGCCGAAGGCATACTCATCCGCGCCCAGCAGAGCGGCAACCAGCACATCCCGCGCCGTTGCCAGACCGCCATCCGTACGCAGGCGCACGCGTCCGCGCAGGCCATTTTCCATCAGCACCTGCTGCGCTTCCGCCAGACCCAGCTCCCACGGATTGCCGGCATACTTGATGCTCGACAGTGCCGAAGCGCCAGTTCCGCCCACGTGACCGGCAATCACGATGTAGTCGGCATACGCCTTGGCCACTCCAGCCGCCACCGTGCCCACGCCGCAGCCGGAGACCAGCTTGACGCCCACGGCTGCACGCGGATTGACGCGCTTCAGATCGTAGATCAACTGCGCCAGGTCCTCAATGCTATAGATGTCATGGTGCGGCGGCGGCGAGATGAGCGAAACTCCCGGCTGCGCATGACGAAGGCGCGCAATCAGTTCCGTCACCTTGTGTCCGGGCAACTGACCACCTTCGCCCGGCTTTGCCCCCTGGGCCACCTTGATTTCCAGTTCTTCCGCATGCGCCAGATACTCTGCCGTCACGCCAAAGCGCCCAGAGGCAACCTGCTTGATCTTGTTGTTCAGCAGCGTATGCACTGCCGGGGCCAGAACCGGCTCCGCCACTGCCGTTGCCGAACCTGCCGCAGCACTGCTCTGCGCCAGCACACCATCCGGCGAAGAAGCACTGACGCCCGCAGGCACCGCTTCCGGCCTGTACGCTGCCGGGTCTTCGCCACCTTCGCCCGTATTGGAGCGCCCACCGAGCATGTTCATGGCAATGGTGATCGTCTGGTGCGCCTCCGGACTGAGCGAACCGAGCGACATGGCGCTGGCGATAAACCGCTTGACGATCGTCTTTGGGCCTTCCACCTCGGCCACCGGCAGTTCCGGCCCGGCGGGACGGGCCTCCAGCAGATCGCGCAGCGTAGTTGGCTCCCTGGTCACCGTCGCTTGGCTGAAAACGGCAAACGCAGCCGCAGGATCGGCTGCCGGGGCAACGCCACGGGCCGTTCCCACCACAGTCTGCAATGCCTTTACCGTTGGCGGCTGCCAGGCATGCGGCTCCGCATTGTCCGCCTTGCGGAAACGGATCCAGCCATAATCCGGCAGCTCGGCTGCGGCCGCAGCTTCCGGTTGTAATTCCGGCTGCCAGGCCTTGCGCAACTGCGCTTCGATCTCGGCAAAGCTGATGCCGGAGAGTGGCGCCGGAGTTTCCGGGAAGCAGCGGCCCACTACATCCTGATGCAGACCAAGAATGTCGAAGAGACGCGCCCCGCGGTAGCTGTCCACCACCGAAATGCCCATCTTGGACATGACCTTGGCCAGTCCCAGATCCAGTGCATGCAGCATCTTGTGCTCGCTGGTTTCCGGATCAACGCCAGCCGGAGCCAGGCTGCGGGCCGTTTCCAGCGCCAGCCACGGGCACACCGCGCCTGCGCCATAGCCGATCAGCACGGCCAGATGGTGAATATCGCGGCAATCGCCCGCCTCCACCAGAAGTCCCGTCAAGGTACGCAGACCGGCCTTTACCAGCGCCTGATGCACCGCGCCCGTTGCCATCGCCATTGGGATGGGAAGCGCCGTTCCGCTGGCACAACGATCGGTAATCAACAGAATGTGCGCGCCACCGCGGACAAGTTCCACCGCACGGGCGCAAATGGCGTCCAGCGCTTCGATCAGCGTGGATTCCAGAGAGAAGACGCAGGACAGCTCGGCCAGCGGAAGCTCATCCACATGGGGATGCTGGTGCTGCCGCAATGCCTCCACACGGCCCAGGGAGAGCAGTGGAGACGGAATCGTCAAACCGGGCAGCGGTGCATTTTTATCCAGCAAATGGGGCCACGGGCCCAGCCGCGAATGCAGCGAAACCACGCAGGCCTCGCGCAGCGGATCAATGGCCGGGTTGGTGACCTGCGCAAAACGTTGCCGGAAAAAGGCATACAACGGCCGCGGAGAACGCGCGAACGGGGCCAGCGGCGTATCGTCGCCCATGGACCAGACGGCATCCTTGCCGTCCACCGCCATCGGCGTCAGAATCATGCGGACTTCTTCCCGCGTGTAGCCAAAGCCACGCTGCGCAGGCAGCAACTCGCTGGCAGTGCGCTCCACCGGCAGCGCCACGGCTTCCAGCGGAACGTCCTCCGCCAGCCTGGCATATGCCGTTGCCGAAGCATCGAACAGATCGAGCAGTTCCTCGTCCTCGTAAACCTTCTTGTGCTCCAGATCGACAACCAGCATCTGCCCCGGACCAAGGCGGCCGCTGTGCACCACCTCATTCGCGTCCAGATCTACCAGCCCGGCTTCCGACCCTGCGACCACCAGACCATCGCTGGTGATGGCGTAGCGGCAGGGGCGCAGACCGTTCCGGTCCAGCGCCGCGCCAACGTAGCGGCCATCGGCAAAGGCCAACGCTGCCGGACCGTCCCACGGCTCGGCGCAATCCATGTGGTACTTCAGAAAAGGGGAAAAGCGGCGCGTCACCGCTGGCGGCAACAACATGCGCACCGCCTCGGCCAGCGTACGGCCATTGTGCTTCAGCAGCTCGATCGTCTCGTCGAGGCTGGTGGAGTCCGTGCCTCCCTTGGTCAGAATCGGCTTACACTCAGCAGGCAGCGTGGCGTCGCGCGCGGCCATGCGGGCGCGGTTTCCCCAGACTGTATTGATTTCTCCATTGTGCGCAATGGTGCGCAGCGGCTGTGCGCGGTCCCAGGTGGGAAGAGTGTTCGTGGCGTAACGCTGATGAAAGATGGCAAACGGGGTGACAAATTCCGGCGATTGCAGCTCGGGGAAGAACTCCGGCAGCAGCCGGCCCGAACACATGGACTTGTAGAGCATCGTCTGACAGGAGAGTGAACAGATGTAGCCCTTCACTTCGCCTTTCTCGATGCTGCGCTCAAATTGCTTGCGCGCCAGATACAACCTGCGCTCGAAGGCGTCGGAACTGGTTCCGGCCTCCACCGTCACCAACGCATGGCGCAGCACCGGCATGGTGCTCAGGGCAATCTCGCCCAGAACCTCCGGCTTCACCGGAACTTCGCGCCAGCCGAGCAGAGTCAACTGCTGCGCCGCCAGACATTTGGAGAAGATCTCTTCCGCATGCGCAGCTACGGTAGCGTCGCCTTCCACACGTGGCAGATACAGAACTCCAACCCCCAGCAACTGGTCATCGGACAGGGTCAGGCCAGTTTCTTTCAGCAGCAGAGCACGCGGCACGGCAGTCATAATTCCCACGCCATCCGAGCTTTTGCCGTCGGCGGCAATGGCGCCGCGGTGCGCCAGACGCGCAAGGGCAGTCAGCGCCTGCGCCAGAATCGTATGGCTTGGCCTGGCCTGTATCGAGGCAACAAAACCCACACCACAGGAGTCCTGATCGAAACGTGAATCCAAAAGATTACCGCCCTGCACAGCTGGCCCTGACAACACTGCCGCCTGCTCCTCTTGCGAAAGAGACACTGCACCTGGCGATGACTGGCTCTTCAAGTAGCTCATAGCATCGCTCATTTTCTGGGAATATAGGGAGCCCATAGTCCACTATACTTCCGTTATTTCTCCACTGAACAGAAAGAAATAACGAAATATTCAACTTTGTCGTCCCTTGAAAAGCCCTTTCAGCTAAATAAAGAGACCACGGGATGCTCGCGCATACGCAAGAAAACCACGTAAATTAACCTTAAATGAGCTTGACAGGGCGTTCCCGTATATTTATACATGGAATTGTATTTTTATGCACTGCCGCGCGACAGAAAATGTCGCGCATTTTTACGGAGCTCCAGCACGGCATAGCCGTGCCATTTCTTTTTGTTCCTTTTAACGGCAGCGCAGTGGAAGGCAGTTTGGCATGAAACAGCAACGACATGCAGTGATCCGGGAGCTTCTGGGCAACGCCACGATCAGCAACCAGGATGAGCTGCGCAAAAAACTCGCGCAACGCGGCCACAATGTTACCCAGGCCACGCTCTCCCGCGATATTCACGAGTTGCGGATTTATAAAGGGCCCAGCGGCTATGCTCTGCCCTCCGCCGCGGATGAGGACGACGATCTGCCGGGCATTCAGGACACGCTCTCCAGCTTTGGACTGGAGGCAAGGCAGGCGCAGAACCTGCTGGTGATCATTACCACGACCGGCGGCGCGCAGCCCATTGCCGCAGCGATGGATTATGAGGATTTTCCGGAGGTGATGGGCACCATTGCCGGAGACGATACGGTGCTGATCATTTGCCCGGACATGGAAAAAGCCACCGGGTTGCGCGTGCGCCTGGAAAAGTACATCGGTTAGCACGGAACAAATGCAGCCAACAGCAGTCCAACAGGATACCGGCAGGAATCAGAAGCAATGAGCACTCTTTCCATTTCGACAGAAGCAAAGACGCAGAACACTGCGGAGCGCGCCACAGTACAGACGGCGGTGGCAGGCGTGAGCGGATATGCCGGCGGCGAACTGGCGCGGCTGCTGCTGCGCCATCCCCGGCTGGCGGAGCGCACGCCGGTTTTTCTTGGCCGTATGGAAGAGCCGGGAGCGGAAAAAACCGCGCCGGTACTGCTGACCGACCTGCAACCGCAGTTGGCGGAAAATGCCAGCGCGGAGTCGCTGCCGGTAGTTCCCTTTCGCTGGGAGTTGCTGGCGGAAAGAGGCGTGGAGGTGCTGTTTCTGGCTACGCCGCATGAGCAGTCGCGGGAGTGGGCGCCGCAGGCGGTGCAGCATGGTATTCGCGTGGTCGATCTGAGCGGTGCGTGGCGGTTGCGGCAGGAGGCCAACCGTGCGGTATACAAACTGCACGATGCTGACCCGGCAGCGGCGGACGCGCTGCAACAGCAGGCTGTATACGGCAGTCCGGAACTGCATCGGGCTGAGATTCGCACGGCGCAGATTGTTGCCAATCCCGGCTGCTACTCGACCTCGATCATTCTGGCGCTGGCTCCGCTGGTGCGCGCCGGACTGGTGGATCTGGAACACGGCATTGTGTGCGACGCGAAGTCCGGCGTTTCCGGCGCGGGCAAAGCGCCCACGGCGAAAACGCACTTTATGTATGCGGCGGACAATTTTTCCGCGTATGCGGTCTTTGGCCATCGGCACACGGGCGAACTGCTGGAGCAGCTGAACCTGAGCAGCAGCCAGATTCAGTTCACGCCGCATCTGCTGCCGGTTCCGCGGGGCATTCTGTCGACGATTTATCTGCGACTGAAGGACACCATGACGCCGGATGCCGTGCAGGCCTGCCTGGAGAATTTTTATGCAGACAGCCCTCTGGTACGCGTGCGGCGGACGCCGCATCTGCCTCAGATCCAGTACATCGTGCGCACCAGCTACTGCGATCTTGGCTTTGAACTGGCAAAGGATGGCCGGCGATTGGTGCTCGTTTCGTGCTTGGACAACCTGCTGAAGGGCGCCGCCGGACAGGCGGTGCAGAACATGAATGTGATGTGCGGATGGAACGAAGCGGAAGGACTCCTATGAAGTTCGTCGTCAAGCTGGGTGGCGCGGCCCTCGAAACCCCTGAGATTCTGCGCACCTGCATGCAGGCGGTGGCCGATCTGGTGAAGGATGGCCATCAGGTGGTGCTGGTGCATGGTGGTGGTGTGCAACTGACGCGCACGCTGGCGCAGTTGGGCAAGAAAAGTGAATTCGTCGCAGGCCTGCGAATTACGGACGCGGAAACACGCGATACGGCGCTGATGGTGCTGGCGGGCCGCGTGAACAAATCGCTGGTGGCAGCGCTTGGAGCGCTGGGACAGCCCGCTGTTGGTCTGGCCGGCGGCGATGGGCACGCCTTCCGCGCGCGCAAGAAGAAGACGACTCCGGACCTGGGCTTTGTGGGTGAAATCGCCTCGGCCGATCCGCGCTGGCTGGAAGCCATCTGGGCAATGGGCGCGGTGCCGGTAATCTCGTCGATCGCGCTGGGCTTTGATGGCGAGTACTACAACATCAACGCGGACGAGATGGCCTCGGCCTGCGCGGTGGCCTGCAATGCGGATGCGCTGGTCTTTTTGACGGATGTGCCGGGCGTGCGCGGGGCCAATGGCGAAGTGATGCGCTGGCTGAGCATCAGCGAAATTCCGGAGCTGACCAAGGCGGCCATCATCTCTGGCGGCATGTTGCCCAAGCTGGGCGCCTGCCGGGATGCGCTGCGTCAGGGCGTGAAGCGGGTACGGATTCTGCCGGCGGAAGCGGCCAACGTACTCCCCGATTTGTGCAGTTCGCGCGTCAATCATGGAACGGAGGTGATGGTGGCATGAAGCTCGCATCGATTCAGGCAGCCGAAGCAAAGCTGCTGCTGCAAACCTATGAACGGCATCCGGTGCTCTTTACTGGCGGAAAAGGCGTTTATCTGACGGATGAGCAGGGCGACAACTATCTGGACCTGCTGGGCGGCATCGGCGTGAATGCGCTGGGCTATGGGCATCCGGTGATTGAAGATGCCATTGCCGCGCAGAGCAAGAAGCTGCTGCACATCTCAAACCTGTTCTTCCATGAAGGCCAGGCAGAACTGGCGCTGCGGCTGACGGAAATTACCGGGCTGGACCGCGTCTTCCTTTCCAACACCGGAACGGAGGCCTGGGAGGCGGCGCTGAAGCTGGCCCGCGCGCACTCTGCCCTGCTGCGCAGTGAAGGCAAAAAGACCGGCACAAAGATTCTGGCGATGAGCCACAGCTTCCATGGCCGCACGATGGGCTCGGTTTCCACTACGCACAAGGCAATGTACCGTGAGCCATTTGGGCCACTGGTGCCGGGAGTGGAGTTTGTCGGGTTCAATGATGTTGACGACCTCAGGGCAAAGTTCTCGGAGGAGTTCTGCGCGATCGGGCTGGAAGTGGTGCAGGGCGAAGGCGGCATTCATGTGGCCTCGCGGGAGTTTCTGGCGACGGCGCGCGAGCTTTGCAACTCCACCGGAGCACTGCTGCTGGTGGATGAGATTCAGGCGGGCATGGGCCGCACGGGAAAGTGGTGCTCGTACCAGCACCTGGGCATTCAGCCGGACATTACCACGCTGGCCAAGCCGCTGGCGGGGGGCATTCCGATTGGCGCCATGCTGTGCACGGAAGAAGCTGCCCGCGCGATGACTCCGGGCATGCACGGCACCACCTTTGGCGGCGGGCCTCTGGCCTGCGCAGTGGCGGTTGCCGTGATCGACCACATGCAGCAGCAGAACCTGCTGGCGCATGTGACGGAGGTGGGCAGCTACTTCCGCGAGCAACTGCATGGGCTGGCGACACATCACACCTCCATTGTGGATGTGCGCGGCCTGGGACTGATGATTGGCGTGGAGTTGAACTCGGCCGACCTGGCCAAGGCCGTTGCCGCAAAGATGATGGAGCGGCACATCCTGCTGAACCGCACCAGCGAAACGGTGTTGCGCTTCCTGCCGCCGTACATTCTTGAGCGCAAGCACGTGGATATTGCCGTGACAGCGCTGGACGAAATTCTGAAACAGACCACCAGCCAGGCCAGCACCGTGCTGGCAGGAGGACATGCCAATGGCTAGCAAGACCATCATTATGAATGCGAAGGCCATGCGCTCAAAGCCGGCCGTACAGACATCGTCTGTCGCCTTGTCGGAAGACAGCTTCGCAGCTGCAGCGGACTCCCTGATGGGCCGCGATCTTTGCTCGATTGCCGATCTTTCCGTACAGGAAACGACGGCAATCATGGAACTGGCGCACGCCGTAAAAGCGCACCCGGAGGACTTTCGCCGCGCGCTCGACGCCAAGCAGATGGTGATGTTCTTTGAGAAAGCGTCGCTGCGCACACGGCTCACTTTTGAGACGGCCATCAACACGCTGGGCGGCAACGCGATTTTTGTGGACCAGACGCAGTCGCCGCTGGGCGAGCGTGAGTCGCTGGCCGATATGTCGCGCAATCTGGAGCGCTGGATGGATGTGGTCGTGCTGCGCACCTACGCGCATGAAACCATCACGGAGATGGCCTCCTACGCGCGCGTGCCAGTCATCAATGCGCTGAGCGACTATGAGCATCCCTGCCAGGCGCTGGCGGACTTCTTTACGCTGGAAGAAAAGTTCGGCTCGGTGCGCGGACTGAAGTTTGTGTACGTGGGCGATGGCAACAACGTGTGCCACTCGCTGATTCTGACCGCGGCACAGCTTGGCGCGCATTGCACCGTGGCGACGCCAAAGGGATATGCTCCGAAGCTCGACATTGTGGCACAGGCCATTGAGATTGCCGAGTCGACCGGCGGCAGCATTGCGCTGACGCACGATGCGGTGAAGGCTGCCGAAGGCGCGGACGCGATCTACACGGATGTATGCACCAGCATGGGCTTTGAGCACGAGGCCACCAAGCGTGCACCGATCTTTGCGCCGTATCAGGTCAATGAGAAGCTGATGTCGCTGGCCGCGCCGCACGCGGTGTTTCTGCACTGCCTGCCAGCGCATCGCAATGCGGAGGTGACAGACGCGGTGCTGGATGGCCCGCAGTCGATCGTCTTCGACCAGGCGGAAAACCGGATGCACGCACAGAAAGCGCTGATTCTGATGTTGCTGGGCGGAGTGAAGGAACTGCCCTCGCGCCGCAGGAGCTGAGAAATTCATTCCCAGGTCTCCAGGGTGAGACCTGGGGCACCCGGCCCCGCATCGGAACCCGCATTCGGGTTCAATTCCAGATATTCTTTTTAGAGGGAGCAGCATCATGGCAGAGAAAGTTGTACTGGCATATTCGGGAGGACTCGACACCTCCATCATCATTCCGTGGCTCAATGAAAATTACGGCTACGATGTAATCGCGTTTGTGGCCGATGTGGGCCAGGGGGAGGACATCGACGAGGTGGTCGCCAAGGCGTATGCTACTGGCGCAAAGAAGGTCATCGTCCGCGATCTGCGCGAGGAGTTTCTGCGCGAGTACGTTTATCCCACTGTGCGCGCAGGCGCTGTGTATGAGCACAAGTATCTGCTGGGCACTTCCATTGCCCGCCCGGTAATTGCCAAGCATCAGGTGCTGGTGGCGCTGGAAGAAGGCGCAACGGCTGTGGCCCACGGCTGCACCGGCAAGGGCAACGACCAGGTGCGTTTTGAGCATGCCTTCCAGGCGCTGGCGCCGGAGCTGAAGGTCATCGCCCCGTGGCGTGAATGGGACCTGAAGAGCCGCGAGGACTGCCTGGACTACGCCGAAGCGCACAATGTGCCGGTGGCTGCCAGCCGCGCCAAAATCTACTCGCGCGACCGCAACCTGTGGCATGTGAGCCACGAAGGCGGCGAACTGGAAACCACCGACCAGCAGGCGTTGCCGACAACGTGGACCTGGACGAAGTCTCCGCAGGAGGCTCCGGACCGCGAAGAGTTCGTCGAAATTGGCTTTGAGAACAGCATTCCTGTCTCCGTGGATGGACAGACACTGGAGCCGGTGCAACTGGTGGAGCTGCTGAACGAGATCGGCGCGCGCAATGCCATTGGCCGCATCGACCTGGTGGAAAACCGCTTCGTCGGCATGAAGAGCCGCGGCTGCTATGAGACGCCGGGCGGCACGCTGATTCTGAACGCACTGCGCGAGCTGGAAGCACTGACGCTGGACCGCGAAGTGGCGCACTTCAAGGAGTCGCTGGCGCTCAAGTTTGCCGAAGTTGTCTACTTCGGCCTGTGGTTCACGCCGCTGCGCGAATCGCTGAATGCCTTCTTTGAACACACGGCGCAGAATGTGACCGGCACGGTGAAGCTCTCGCTCTACAAGGGCAACATCAACGTCGTCAGCCGCATTTCGCCGTTCTCGCTCTACTCCACGGACCTCTCGTCGTTCACGATGGGCGAAAGCTACGACCAGAAGGATGCTGCCGGCTTCATCAAGATTCTTGGCCTGCCGGCCCGCACCCGCGCACGGCTGCTGCAACAGCAAAAGAAAGAGGTAGTGAAGTGAAGATGTGGTCTGGCCGCTTCCGCGAACCACTCGACGCTGAGTTCGAGCGCTGGCAGCGGTCCTTCCCGTTTGACTGGCGGCTGCTGCCACAGGAGCTGGCCGCCAGCACAGCCCACGCAAAGATGATTGCAGCCGCTGGCATTCTGTCGGCGGACGAACTGGCAACCATCGAGCGCGGGCTTGCGGCCATTGCCGCGAAGGCAGACTCCCTGGGCGATGCCTGGCTGCGTTCCAATGAAGTGGCCGAGGACATCCACCACTTTGTGGAACTGACGCTGACCGAAGAGATTGGCCCGCTGGCACTGAAGCTGCACACCGGCCGCAGCCGCAACGAGCAGATTGCGACTGACATGCGCCTTTTTGTGCGCGGACAGATCGACGCCATTACCGCTGCGCTCAAGAATTGGCTGACTGCACTGATCGAGCAGGCAGAAAGTGCCGGTGATGCGGTGATGCCTTCCTATACGCACCTGCAACGCGCGGAGCCGGTGCTGGTGGCGCATTGGCTGCTGGCGTATGTAGAGATGCTGCTGCGTGATGCGGACCGCCTGGCCGACTGCCGCAAGCGGCTGAACCTGTGCCCGCTGGGTTCGGGGGCCGTGGCTGGCGCAACGTTGGCGCTGGACCGCACCATTGCCGCCAAAGCGCTGGATTTCGATGGACCGACGTACAACTCCATGGACGCCACCAGCGACCGTGACTTTGCGGTGGAGTTTACACAAACGCTGGCGCAACTGGGGCTGCACATCAGCCGCTTTGCGGAAGAACTGACGCTGTACTCCACGGCGGAGTTCGGCTTCCTTGATCTGCCGGAGCGCTTTGCCACGGGCTCCAGCGCAATGCCACAGAAGAAAAATCCGGACTTGACGGAGTTGATCCGCGGCAAAAGCGGGCGCTTGCTTGGCGCGTCCAATTCTTTGATGATGTTAATCAAAGGGCTCCCATTGGCTTACAACAAAGACCTTCAGGAAGGGCAGGAACCGGCCTTCGACGCGGCTGACACCATGCGCGGCATGCTGGCCGTGCTGCCGGGCTTTACGCGTGCGCTCCGCTTCCGTTACGAGCAGATGTTTGCCGCTTCGCAGCTTGGCTTTCTGAATGCCATGGCTGCGGCGACGTATCTGGTGCACAAGGGCGTTGCCTTCCGCAAAGCGCATGAGAAGGTCGGCAATGCTGTCCGCTATGCACTGGAAAAAGGCTGCGAACTGGGAGACCTGCCACTCGAGGAGTTGAAGCAGTTTGGCGACGAGTTTGCCGAGGACTTCTTCCCGGCCGTCACGCTGCAGGCCACGCTGGACTGCCACGACGTGATTGGCGGCACGGCAACCGCCCGCGTAAAAACTGCCCTTGCCACTGCCAAAGAGCGCGTGGCGTTGATTTCTACCGCAGGAGGCACCTATGCACTCGCGTAAAGCGCGTCTGCCGGATGCAACCAACATTTTCGACCTGATCAGTTCCCTCTCGCACGATGGCACGCTGCTGCGCCGCACGTACGCGGAGATCTGCGAGAACATCCGCGACTTTACGGTGGTCGAGTCCGAAGCTGGCGTCTTTATGGGCTGTGGCGCGCTGCATCTTTACGGGCCGCATCTGTCGGAAGTACGCTCGATCGTTGTGCGGCCAGAGGCCAAAGGCAAAGGCGCTGGCGGCATGCTGCTGCGCGCGCTGCTGGCCGAAGCGGAAGAGCAAAGCGTGGCGGCAGTCTGCCTGTTCACGCGCATTCCGGACTTTTTCTTCCATCACGGCTTCCGCATGGCCGACCGTACTGCCATGCCGGACAAGATTTACAAGGACTGCCAGAACTGTCCGCGTCTGTATGCCTGCGACGAGATTGCCATGGTGCGCGGTCCGCTGCCAAAAGTGGCCGTGCTCGGCACCTACAAGCTGCAGCAGCCGGAACTGGTGCAGTTGGAGACCACCAGGACCGGAACATAATTCTGCTTGCCAATCAAGCTCTGAGAGCACAGCCCGTTTTCTTTTCCCAGAAGACGGGCTGTGTTGTTTCTACTCTTCGCCGCGCTCGCCTTCGAGCCATTTTTTGTAAGGAATCCGGGGAACGTTCAGGAAAGCGTCGCGCGTGCGCACGTAGTTGCCCAGGCCGTTCATGCGGCCAATGGTGTGCAACTCCTCGGCCTTGATGTAAGGGCCGGACGGATCAACGAACTGGTCGTCCACACGTATGGCCACCACCTGCCCCAGAATGATGCGCGAGTTGCCAATCTCCATCGTGGTGTATTCGCGGCACTCCAGCGAGGCATGGGCCTCGCGGATGCGCGGTACCTTGACCATCATGGAGGGCGCGGTGGTGAATCCGGCCATTTCCAATTCATTCACTTCAGCGGGAAAATCCGTTGCGCAGATGTTCATCTTGCGCAGGATGTCCTCCGTAACCACATTCACCACAAACTCATGCGTGCGGCGGATGTTGTGCGCCGTGTCCTTGGGCACTGTGACAGCCTCCGGGCGGTTCGTGACCCCAACGCCGACAATGGGCGGGTCTGTGCAAAAGTAGTTGAATGCGCTGAAAGGGGCCGCATTGATCTGCCCATGCTCGTCCTGACTGGTGATCAGCGCGATCGGCCGCGGGGTAATCATGCCGATCATCAGGTTATACACCTGGCGCGTCTGCAGCTTTGCAACCTCAAAATCCATCGGGTCCCTGGTCCTTTCCGGCAAATGCAAACGAACTCCATTATCCCATCCGGAAAGCAGGTATGGCAGAGGAGCGGGCGCAGCGCGCAACGCAGCACCCGATGCAAAAAGGAAGAGCCGGGATGGAAAAATTTTGGTAGCGCTATCGGGGATCGAACCCGAACTCTCTGCCTTGAGAGGGCAGCGTGTTAACCAGTTACACCATAGCGCCGTTCTGGAAGGAGTTACTACAAACTGGCAGCACCCCGGTCAGTATAGCAGTTTCTGCCATGATCCGTGCAGGATCCGTGCAGGAT
>DZDJ01000020.1:0-8301 GCA_022736715.1 Edaphobacter aggregans | reverse complement strand
GATCCGTGCAGGATCCGTGCAGGATGAGTGCCATATTTTGCCCTGCGGTCAGATGCCGAGCTTCTTGACCTCGTCGTTGTAATACTTGCGGTAAAGTATGTCCCACTCCTGGCTGCCCTCCAGGATGATCTTGCGCTGCGAAGCGATCTTCTGCTTGGCGGCGGCGTCCAGCTTCAGCTCATCCATCAGCAGTTTTTCCAGGATACGGCGGGCCTCCTGACGGATCGTGTTGCGGTCTTCCAGAAAATCGCACTCCTCGATCTCCGCCAGCGCGTCGGCAACGGTGTGGGCAAGTTTGTTCAGCTTGTCGCGCGAAATCCTCATAGCACCGCCTTGTACTTGCGGGCCAGTTCCTGCTTGACCTTCTTGAACATCTCCGGATAGCTGGCGCCGGTTTTGCGCATGTCCTCTTGGTACGCCTCCAAAATAATGCGCACCTCCTCATTGATGCGGTCTTCCAGCATCAACTCGTCCTGCATGGCGGCATTGACGCGCTCGACCACCAGACCTTCTTTGTCGGTCTTGATCATCTTGGCGCTGATGATCTGCTTTATTGTCTGCCGGGCCAGGTAGCCAACATACTCTTTCGAAAAAATCATCGTCTTCCCTATCGAATATAGCACGCTGGGCAGAAGGTCTGTCTCTCCGCAACCTGCGCGCTGTTTAGCCTTTTGCCGGGCCTTTATGCGCACAGCGCGGTGTGTTGACGCACTCCTCCGGCAGCCGCAGCCGCTCCACCGGACGTCCCGCCACCAGATGCTCCCGCACTATCGTATTTACATCTTCCAACTGCACAAAGCCATACCAGACGGCCCCGGGATAGACCACCACCACCGGCCCATGCTCGCACTGGTCCAGGCAGCCGGCCTTGTTGGCGCGGACAATGGCCTTCACGCCAGCCGCAGCCACTGCGTCCTTGAACGCGGTGTGCAGCGCCCCTTTGCCATCCTGCGAGCAGCAGCCGCGTGCGCTGCCGGGTTCGCGCTGATTGGTGCATACGAAGACGTGATGCTCAAAAGCTGCCAAATTCCTGCTCCTTGTGAATCCGCTTTTCTGCTTTGATTTTAAACCGCGGCCCAGTCTGCATTATTTCACTGAGCGTTTGTGCAAATCAATGTTGGACACTTCGGCGCTACCCCCTGATAATTACTGTTGAATATGCAGCCAGATAATTTACTTTCCCTCAAAGACGATATGGTGGCCTTTATTGCCGGACATGGCATGAGCCGCTTTAGTGGATACATCACAGAGGACGTCCCCAGCGTTCTTTTTGAAGAGGACAACCCGGACAGCTGGAAGGATTTTGTCGAACTCGCCAAGTCCTCCGGCGCGCCGTTCCTGACCATGAGCGAGATTGTGCTGGAAAAGGCCGATGTCGAGCTGCTGCTGGAGCAACTGCGCGACCAGAACTACCCCGAAGAAGAGTCCCCGGAGATGGAAGAGGCGCAATACCTGGCCAACTACGTGGGCAAAATCGGCTATCTGCAGCTTGGATTTGCGCATCAGGGGGTCCTGTTTCTTTGTGAGACCTCTACCCCCTGGTATGACCAGTTCCAGCAACTGATGGAATCCGTGGACGACTATGGCAGCATCATCGTGGATGACCGCGAGGACGATGAGAACTGAGCCGGAGACCGCTCCCGAAAGCACAACCATGCAGACCCAGCCGGAGGAATCGCCGTTGCCCTCCCGCTGGGTCTTCCCTGTGTTGGAGGCAACGGCCGTAGAGGAGTTGGCACGCGCGGCCGGACTGCCTTTACTGTTGGCGCAACTGCTGTGGGCACGCGGAATCCGGACAGCGCCGGACGCAGCCGCATTTCTATCACCAGCCATCGGCCAGTTGTGCGATCCGTACCGGATGTTGGGCATGGAGGCCGCCGTCTGCCGCATTCAGGAAGCCATCTCCCGCGGGGAAACTGTCCTGATCTATGGCGACTACGACGTCGACGGCACTACGGCAACTGTGCTGCTGAAGACGGCCATTGAGCGTGTGGCCCATGCACTGGGTAGTGCGACGCAGGTGCGTTATCACGTTCCCCACCGCATCCGCGAGGGCTACGGAATGCAGAACAACGTGCTGGCGGAAGCGCATGCCGGGGGCGTCCGGCTGGTCATCAGCGTGGACACCGGCATTCGCGCCTTTGCCGCGGCAGAGGAGGCGGCGCGGCTGGGGCTGGATCTGATTGTGACCGACCACCACCTGCCGGAGGAACATGGTATTCCGCAGGCGCTGGCGGTGCTGAATCCAAACCAGCCCGGCTGCCCGTATCCGTGCAAATTTCTGTGCGGCGCGGGCGTGGCCTTCAAACTGGCACAGGCACTGCTGCAACAGCACGAACCGGCGGAAACCTGTGCGCGGATTTTGCCCTCGTTCCTGAAGCTGCTTTGCATTGCTACCATTGCCGATGCGGTTCCGCTGCTGGGGGAAAATCGCATGATTGTGAGCATCGGCCTGCAGGAGTTGCGGCGCCCGGTGCAGCCCGGCCTGCGCAGCCTGATGCAACTGGCGCAGCTCGATCCCGCACGGCACTTTACCGCGACTGACGTCGCTTTTCGCCTGGCGCCGCGGATCAATGCAGCCGGACGCATGGATGTGGCCAGCGATGTGGTGGAGCTGTTTACCACCCGCGAGCCGCAACGGGCCCAGCAGCTTGCAGAGAAGCTGCACCAGTTGAATGAAGAGCGCCGCGCCACGGAGGCCGCCGCGCTGGAGGCGATTGAGGCCCAGCTGGCGGAGCAGCCATCGGAGACCCTCTGTTATGTGCTGGACGACGGCGCATCCAGTGGCGCATCCAGCGACGCATCCGGCAAGAACTGGCACCGCGGCGTCATCGGCATTCTGGCCTCGCGCGTTGTGGACCGAACGCATCGCCCGGCTCTGGTGCTGACCCACGAAACCGACGAACAGGGCCACAGCCATGCACACGGCTCCGGCCGCTCGATTGACGGGTTTCATCTGCTGGATGCCGTCACCAGCTGCTCCGGTCTGTTTACCCGCTTTGGCGGCCATGCACATGCTGTCGGCTTCTCACTGCCGTCGGAACGCGTGCCAGAGCTGCGACGGCGGCTGCAGGACTATGCAGCGCACCACCTTACGCCAGAGACATTGCAGCCAGCAGTCTCCTGTGATGCGGAACTGCCGCTGGAGCGCATCACGCCCACGCTCTACGCATGGCTGAAGCGGCTGGAGCCATTGGGTATGGGCAATGCCGACCCGGTCTTTGCGGCGCGCGGCGTTTCTTTGCGGTCGCCGGTCCGCATCATGAAAGAACGCCATGTGCGGCTGCGGCTTTCGCAAGGGCCCGGCGGAGCCGCCTTCAACGCGCTGGGCTGGAACTGGGCGGAAAAGATACTGGCGATGGGGCTGCAAGAAGGCTCGCAGATCGACCTGGCCTATCGGCTGAATGAAAACACTCACCCGGACTTTGGCGGCCTGGAGCTGTCCCTGGTGGATGTGCAGCCCAGCAGACGGACAACCCCCTGACGCCTTTGCCATGGCCGGTCCTGGCATTTACCGGCCTGCTAAACTTTTCTCATGGCGCGCGGCTATTTCATTACTTTTGAGGGTCTGGACGGTTCCGGGAAAACAACGCAGCTCAAGCGCCTGGCCGCATGGCTGGAGGCACACGGGCGGAGTGTGGTGACTACGCGGCAGCCCGGCGGCACATTGCTGGGAGACCGAGTGCGCTCGCTGCTGCTGGACTCCAAAACCACGGGCATTGCCCCCATGACGGAGCTGGCCCTGATGTTTGCCGATCGCGCGCAGTCCATTGCGGAGATCATTCAGCCAGCGCTGGATGCAGGCAGCATCGTGCTGTGTGACCGCTATTCGGATTCGACCGAGGCCTATCAGGGCGGGGGCCGACAGCTTGGAACCGCCCCGGTGCGGGACCTGCATCAAATAATCTGCGGAGACCTGCAACCGGACCTGACGCTGCTGTTGCTGCCGGATTTTGAGGCCTCGCTGGCACGCGCGCGCCGGCGCAATGAGCGCAACGCCAGCAAACAATCCAATGGGCCGGATGAAAATCGCTTCGAGCGGGAAAATAACGAATTTTACCGCCGCGTTTATGACCAGTACCACGCCATTGCCGAACGTGAGCCTCTGCGAGTGGTTACGATTGCAGGCGACGCCAGCATTGAAGACATCCACCAGCAGATTTGCACGATCGTTGCAGAGCGGCTTGCGGACCGGAACCGGCCTTCCCTCGGCATTCCTGTCTGAACAAGGCATCAACCTGCTTCCGAAAGCCCTCTACGACCCAAAGACCCCATCCGGATGCCGTTTCTCGCACGTTTGCTGCTCGTTCCCGGCGAGGCTTTGCTACTCTTTCTAGGTGGACTTCTCTGCGTTTCTCGGCAACACGGCAGCCGTCACCCAGCTTCGCGCCAGCATTGCGTCCGGCCGTATGCCGCATGCGCTCATTCTGGCTGGCCCCAAAGGCGCGGGCAAATATACGCTGGCCCTGATGCTGGCGCAGGCGATGAACTGCCAGCATCAGCCCCGGGAAAACGGACTGGCCAGCTTCTGCGGCACATGCTCCACCTGCATCCACATTGCGGAGGCGCAGAACCTGGAAACAAAGATTGAGGACGCGGTGGCTGCGCGCGAAGAGCTTCGTGAGACGGACAAAAAAGAAACGCGCATACTGGTCCAGACGCATCCGGATGTGCTGATTATTCCACCCGATCCGCCACAGTTGCTCATTAAGGTGGGACAGGTACGTGCTCTGATTCAGAGCACGTACTACCAGCCGGCTGCAGCCTCGCGCAAAATCTACATCCTGACTTCAACCGCCTTTATGAAGGAAGCGGCCAATTCCCTTCTGAAGGTACTGGAGGAGCCGCCGGAATACGCGCACATCTTTTTGCTGGCAGAAAACCCCGGCGAGCTGCTGCCCACCATTCGCAGCCGCTGCGGCATGGTTCGGCTTGGAGCGCTGCCGCTGGAAGAGCTGGAAACACTGCTGGCCAAACAGCGCGCAGAATGGAAGCCTGCACAGCGCGCTCTGGTTGCCAGGCTGGCGCAGGGGGCGGTGGGCCGGGCGCTGGGCTTTGACCTGGCCGGCTATCTTGCCAGCCGCCTGGATGCGCTGGTCTTTCTGCATAACGCGGTAAACGGTCCTGACCACTCGGCGCTCTTCAAGATGACAGAGAGCTACCGGGCCGGAGCGGAAGGCCAGCAGAAGACAATGGCGCTGCTGCGGGCCCTGAGCGCGCTGCTGGAAGATCTGCTGCTCCTGCACTCCGGCGCGCCGGGGCTCATCCGCAACGTGGACCTGCAGGACGAACTGGAGCGCATGTCCGCGCAACTCAATTTTGCATGGATTGAAGAGGCCTCGCGTGGACTGGATCAGGTGGAGTCCGGCATGCGCCGCAACTTGCTCCGGTCACTCTCGCTGGATGCCTACGCCGCGAAGCTGGTTCGTGCTTAGCGTGAAAGCTGGCTGGGAAACCGAAAATCTTCCACGGGTCCTCTGCCTCCGCTTCTTCCTTTTTTGAAACAAATTCAGCCGCTTTGCATCAACATAAGTATAGAAATCGGCAAAGAAACGCGTAGAATCAAGGAAATTCTTTCAAAGAAGTCTTTGAAACACGCAGCGACTTTTCTCAGTGTGGAGTCGTCTTACGCTGTAACACTCCGCATTTTTGCATTGGTTACAAAATTCTGCCTATGAGCAACATGATTCTTACGGATGAACCTGTTTCTGCGGAAGCACAGCAGGGCGCGGCCCGCCTTCCGGGGACACGAAAACTGATTCGCCCGCCTCGACCAGCCAGCGCCGCCACACGCCGCGACCCGCTGCACCACAATGGTGATCCGTTGACACATGCGCTGATCCACGACTCGCACGCCCCGCAGGAAAGCACGCATGCCGAGGCATTCTACTTTCAGAAGCAGGTGCAGACGCAGACGCTAATGGTGGTGGTGTTGGAGGATGGCGAAGAACTGGAGGGCGTCATCGAATGGTACGACCGCAACTCCGTCAAGTTGCGCCGCATCAACCGGCAGCGCACGCTCATCTATAAGTCTTCCATCAAATACATCTACAAGGCCGGGGAAAACCAGCCGCCGTTTGTCGGCTAACGAAAATCAGCGCTTTCTGGCGGCCTTCTGCAGACGGTCCCGGATCGCCAGGCCAACCCCTTCCGCAGATGGCAGCGGGCACACGATGATGGTGACGCCGTGCGCATCCAGAGCGCGTAATCCGGTAAACAATGCACGGGCCAGCGCATCGGCATCCTGCCACTCACCCCATTCATAGACAACCGCATCCAGCGGGCTGCGGTCCCAGCCGCGCGGCAGCATAACGCCGACCAGTTCCTCCTCGCGCGCAAAGGCAGCGGCCTGCTGGCGTAGTTCCTCTGGTGTTTCCACCAGCACCAGCTGCGCCCGCGGTGCGTAATGCCGAATTCCCACTCCCGGGGAAGGCAACGATGCCGGCGCCACCAGATGAATCGGGGCAACATAATGGATAACCTCGCCCGCAACATCCGCCAGCATCTCGGCCGTGATGGCGCCGGGCCGATAAATCACCATCGGTTCCACGCTGGCATCCACCACGGTGGATTCCACCCCGATGGAGGTTGCGCCCCCATCCAGTACCATGTCGATGCGCCCGTCGAGATCTTCCAGTACATGGGCCGCCGTTGTTGGGCTGGTGCGGCCAAAGCGGTTGGCACTGGGCGCTGCAATGGGCAGGTTGGCAGCGCGGATGAGAGCCAGCGCAACCGGATGCTGCGGCATACGCACACCTACCAGCCTGCGTCCGGCGGTCGCGGCATCGGGCACGGCGGCGTTTTTGGGCAAAAGCA
Source organism: Edaphobacter aggregans (assembly GCA_022736715.1). Classification (GTDB taxonomy): domain Bacteria; phylum Acidobacteriota; class Terriglobia; order Terriglobales; family Acidobacteriaceae; genus DZDJ01. Next base: position 1,485 of record DZDJ01000020.1, on the reverse strand, counting down.
GCGTCAGCGGGCCGGGCCAGAACTTCTCCATCAGCCGACGCGCCCTGGGCGGCACCTCGGCCACCACACGCTCCAGCATCGCCGGATCAGCAACATGCACAATCAGCGGGTCCCAGTTCGGGCGCTCCTTGGCGGCGAAAATTCTGGCGACAGCCGCTTCTTCCAACGCATCGGCCCCCAGTCCATAGACGGTTTCCGTAGGAAACGCCACCGTGCCACCGCTGCGCAGAATCTCCGCAGCCTGTGCCAGTGTGGCTTGTGCAGGCGCGGATGCGGTCTGCGCCGGATCGATCTGTAGGTGCAATGTCTTCAATACTTTTCCCTGTTTCCTTATTAATCCTAGCTGGATTTGCATCAGATTTGGCAGATTTCGCACCCCGCGGGCACAGCTTCTGCCCTATACTTTTGCCATGACCACGGTCGAGATCGAGCTCAAATTCCCTATCTCTGACACCGCCACCTTTGAATCTCGCCTCACCAGCCTCGGCTTCCATCTCGACACGCCGCGCACCTTTGAAAACAATACACTCTATGACACGCCAGCACGCACCCTGCGCGAGCAGGGACAGATTCTGCGCATCCGCCAGTACGGCGACCAGTGGGTGCTGACCCACAAAGCCCGCCCACTGAATGAATCGGAAACCCCGGCCCAATACAAACACCGGGTAGAGACTGAAACTCTGCTGGCGGATGGCAGCGCGACGGCCACCATCCTTGCCCAGCTCGGCTATGAGCCGGTCTTCCGCTACGAAAAATGGCGCGCCGAGTGGTCCGATTCTGTTGGTCACCTGGTGCTGGACGAAACCCCCATTGGCAATTACGCCGAACTGGAGGGCCCAATCGAGTGGATTGACCGCACGCTGGAGCTGCTGGGGATCGACCCTGCCATTTGCATTACACAAAGCTATGGCAAGCTCTTTCTGGCGTGGAAGGAAAGCTCCGGCAGCCCGGCAGGGCACCTTACATTTGCTGATGTGCTTGGCCAGCCAGTGTAAACGGCCCGCAAAATACAGAAAAGCTCCCGACCCAATCGGAAGCTTTTTCTTCTGAACATCCTCTGGCTGTGGAGTCTCAACAGGTTGTTGTCATCGATCCCTGATCGGCTGATGGGTGGCGATAAGCCAAGGCGTAGAGGCCGGTGTCAAGGCTCTGCGACCGCGAAGCGGCGCGCGCATGCGCTGCCTTGACTGGCCATCTCCGCTTCCAGAACCTGCTGCACCGTGCGCTGTACCAGATCGCGGAGAAAGTCTTCTCCGCCAATACCTGCTTGCCATCCACCCACAATCTCAGTACCTTGTCCCTTGCGAGCCATCTCGGTCGTTCCTCCTCTGGAATGTCGTTCTGCTAACAACATCCTAAGGATCCGCCGCAAGTGGCTCGCTCTCGCTCGCCACTTCTCAGCTTCTACAGAACTTTACGGACTCAATCCAGGAAATGGCGATGGGTAATGCTGGCAGCGGCATTGGGAGCCATTGGGACTGGACA
>DZDJ01000019.1 GCA_022736715.1 Edaphobacter aggregans | reverse complement strand
ACAGCCAGAATCATGGAAATACTGGCCGCCCAACGAAAAACCAGCAGGCCCAGGCGTTGCAGGCCCTCCAATGGCTCCATCGCCATGCGAAACATGCTCTGAATAGTGAGGAAAATGAGCACCGCTTCTACTACGTAACCAGACCAATATGTGTAGAAGTAAATTTTGTAGGCAAGCACTCGATCGGGACAAAGCGCAGGAACCTGGTAGAGCGCCATCAGAGCACTCGACAACAGCGTATGAAAACCAAGGTAGAGCGAAAAGTATTTATACCGAAAGATTTGTTTGCGTTTGAGCAGGATGATAAAAGCCAGAGCAGTAAGAACAGGCTCTGCGCCCCATAAAACCTTCACGAGTTCGGATGCTGCCATCATGGCTATACCCTGCCCCAAGAGCTCACAGGATAGCTCGAATCAGGGCAGGGCACAATGACTATTTTGGGGGAGCGCCAGAGAAAACAGTCGCCTTACTCGCCAATCCCACAAGTGTTGGTGCCGGTTGGAGGGCAAGCAGGTAGTGGAATAGCGCTCTGCATGGAGACCATCTGGGCTTTGGCGGAGGCATTGGCGTTGGTGTGGGTGCTGGCGAAGGCTCCGACTGCAACGAGGGAGAGGACGAAGGCGCGGACGATATGTTTCATAATGAGTAACTCCTTTGAAGTTTCAAAATTTTTTCTCTGGCGTTCCGAGACAAATCCAGAGTATAGTGGGATCATGGATAAGTCTATTGTTTTCAGTTAATTACGAAACTATTTATCTTTATCCATTACTAAGGTAATGGAAGTAGTTATTTGTAAAGTAGTTAACTTTTTGAAAAGAACCAAGTACGGTTTTCCTGTATCCAATCGGCCGGGTTGTCGCCCAGACCTGACAATTTCCGGAAAACGGGGCAGCGCGGAGGGCCGCAGGACTTTTTCCTCTTGCACGGCTTGTCCAGCGGGAGAAACGGGCGCCGCCGGGGTGCGGTTTGGACCGGAGTGGCGCTTCCATCCCCTGGCGCGGAGGCCCCGAAAAGCACGCAGGCCGCAGGGCCGGGCATGGTACACTTAAAGGCAGATAAGGTGTACGTCAGCCATCCCTTGTTGTGCGGCAAACCTGTTGACTTTACAACTACTTCCGGATTTGCAGAAGGTGGTTTGCATATCCGGAGATGTACGGGTAGAGCAGCGGAGAAAATCAGCCGAGTCGGAGTTCCATGACAGCGAAAGAAGCACAGATCCCCGCAGCAGTTCTTGATCCCGAAGCAGATCGTTCCCAATCAGCAGAGACAGCGAAAAGTTCTTCCGGCTCGTACACAGGCGGCAACATCAAGATCCTGGAAGGGCTGGAGGCAGTGCGTCTGCGCCCGGCAATGTACATCGGCTCGACGGGGGAGATGGGGCTGCATCATCTGGTGTATGAGGTGGTGGACAACTCCGTGGATGAAGCGCTGGCCGGTCATGCGACCCGGGTGGATGTCGTCATCCATGTCGACAACTCGATTACTGTGATCGACGATGGCCGCGGCATTCCTGTGGATGAAATGGACACGCCAAACGGAGAGCGCATGTCTGCGGTGCAGGTGGTGCTGACGAAGCTGCACGCCGGGGGCAAGTTCGATGCTTCGAACTACAAAGTGTCTGGCGGTCTGCATGGCGTGGGTGTTTCGTGCGTGAATGCGCTGAGCGAGGCCTTCGATGTCGAAATCTGGCGTGAAGGGCACACGTGGGAGCAGGACTATTCCAAGGGCATTCCGCTGGGCACCCTGCGGCAGACGGGCACCAGCAAAAAGCGCGGCACCAAGATTCATTTTCTGCCGGACAAGACGATCTTCACCGTGACGGAATACAACTACGACACGCTGGCGCAGCGTTTGCGGGAACTCGCCTTCCTGAACAAAGGGCTGGAGATTACGCTGACGGACGAGCGCACGACGGACGCCAAGACGGGAGAAGCAAAGAAGACGGAATTCAAGTACACGGGCGGCATTGCGGAGTTCATCAAGCATCTGAACCGCGGCAAGACCGTGCTGCATGACAAGCCGATCTGCATGGAGTCCGAGCGCGATGGCGTGGTGATGGACATTGCGCTGCAGTACAACGATGCCTACTCGGAGACGGTCTTCAGCTTTGCCAACAACATCAACACGGTGGATGGCGGCACGCATCTCTCCGGCTTCAAGACGGCGCTGACGCGCACCATCAACGCGGCCGGGCAGTCGCTGGGGCTGTTCAAGGATGTAAAAGAGAACCTTTCCGGCGATGACGTGCGCGAGGGCCTGGTAGCGGTGATCAGCGTGAAGCTGCCGCAGCCGCAGTTTGAAGGCCAGACCAAAGGCAAGCTGAACTCAGACATTGCCGGCACGGTGCAGGCATTTGTGAATGAGAAGCTGGGCATGTTTCTGGAGCAGAATCCGCCGGTGGCCCGCAAGATCATCAACAAGGCGATTGACGCGGCCCGCGCGCGCGAGGCGGCCCGCAAGGCCCGCGACCTGACGCGCCGCAAAGGCGCTCTGGATGGCGGCGGTTTGCCGGGCAAGCTGGCCGATTGCAGCGAGCGCAACCCGGAGCGCTGCGAACTGTATCTGGTGGAGGGTGAGTCGGCCGGTGGCACTGCCAAGCAGGGCCGCGACCGCCGCTTCCAGGCGATTCTGCCATTGAAGGGCAAGATTCTCAACGTGGAGAAGGCCCGGTACGACAAAATGCTGGGCCATGAGGAAATTCGCGCCATGATTACGGCGCTGGGCTGCGGCATTGGCAAAGAGGATTTCGACCCCTCCAAACTGCGCTACGGCAAGCTGATCCTGATGACGGACGCTGACGTGGACGGCTCGCACATCCGCACGCTGCTGCTGACCTTCTTCTTCCGCCATATGACGGAGCTGATCAAGCGCGGGCACGTGTACATTGCGCAGCCGCCGCTGTATCGCATCAAGAAGGGCAAGTTTGAGCAGTACATCAAGGACGACCGCGAATTTGTGCGCGTGATGGTGAAGCGCGCCGCCGATGGCATGGTTGTTCGCCACGGTGAAGGCGCGGAAAAGATTGAAGGCGCGGCGCTGACCAAGTTCATGGGGCAGCTGAATGAGTATCTGGGCTTCTTTGAGAAGGTGGACAAGCGGCTGCGCAACGAGCAGGTGACCAGCCTGCTGGCCAGGCTGGAACTGGTGAAGCGCGCCGATTTTGAAGGCACGGTGGATGCGCCTCCGGCAAAGATCCGGCAGTTGCACGACGAGCTGGAAAAGATGGCCAGGCAGTATCAGTTCAAGGTGGTGCACGCTCCGGTGTTTGATGAAGAGCACCAGACGTTTTCTGTGAGCTTTACCGATGCGCAGGGGGCGGACCGCCGGGTGGACTGGACGCTGGCTTCGTCGGCGGAGTATCGCCAGATGATGGCGAAGCATTCGCAGATCAAGGAGCAGCTGGAGCCGCCGTTTGTGATCGAGTATGCGTCGAAGTCGGCCGCGGCGGAGGCGGAAGAAGCGGAAGCCGAAGGCGAAGGCGCAGACGAAACAGTGGAAACAAAAGCTGCCAGGCCGGCAAAGAAGACCGGCCGCGCTGCACAGGATCCGGTCGAGAAAAAGACGGCGCGTGAGCTGTTTGAGCATGTGATCGAGCAGGGCCGCAAAGAATACCAGGTGCAGCGCTACAAGGGGCTGGGCGAAATGACCAGTTCGCAGCTCTGGGAAACGACCATGGATCCGGAGAAGCGTACGCTGCTGAGCGTGAAGCTCGAAGACATTGCCGCCACGGAAGAAATCTTCACCACGCTGATGGGCGAAGATGTGGAAAGCCGCAGAAAGTTCATCGAAGAAAACGCGCTGGATGTAAAGAACCTGGACATCTGACGCAGTCCACCGCCTGCGCGGCCGAATGTGTGGCAGTGCAGCGAAATGACGGGATGCGGCCACCGGTAGAAGAATCCGGGCCGGGGCCGCGTCCTGCCGCAATCCAGCGAAGCTGCGCCTGTAGCGGTTGCCGTAAATAAATTCCAAAAATACAACCCTGCTGATAAGTGACTGCAGAACCTATTTATGGCACAGACAGGAATTCGTTGAAGCCTCACAGCTATAGCGGTTTTCCAGTTGGTGTAGAGGGGACGTGATGCACTGAAATGGCTTTTTTCTCAAGAAAAAGCCATCCTGCATGTCCCTGGAAACTCCACGAAAACTGGAGAACCGCTCTAGTAGTTCTTATAGGCCTCATTGAACCTGGGCCGGGGCATGGTGTGGATGTAGGCGGAAACGTCAAAGGCCTCCTGCGGCGTCAGCGTTCCCGGGTTGTTCTGTGGCATGTTGTGAATCACAAAGGCCGCCATTTTCTCCGGATTGTGCATGCCCGCACCATCGTCGAACGAGTCCGGTCCCCAGACGGCTGGCAGCACCGGCGGCACACCTGCTCCATCGCTGCCATGGCAGCCTGCGCACTGGGAAGCGTAAACAATCCTGCCGCGCACCGGATTGCCGGTCAGCTTTGGCAGCCTCACAAACCCGCGCCCCTCATAGGGTCTGCCTTTTACACCATCGCGCGACAGCCACTCGATGTAGGCCACCAGCGCCTTCATCTGCCGGCTGTCCTCCGGCAGTGGTTTGCCGGCCTCGCTGCGAGCAAAGCATTCCTGAATGCGGTTCTGCAAGGAGATGGTATGCCCGGCGCGTTTGTTGTACATGGGGAAGAGTCCGGCCAGGTTGATCATTGGCGCGGCATACTTTGCCGTGCCGCTCTGGATGTGGCAGTCATTGCAGGCCAGTTTGTTGCCCACAAAGTCGCCGGCATGCTTCGGCGTTTCGTCAAAGATGCGTTTGCCTTCCTGCACCAGCGCTGTCTGCGCTGTGGCGGGTTGGTCTGCCGTGGCAGCGGCCGGGACGGAGGCCGGGACGGAGGCCGTGCGGCCTTTGCAGCCAATGTTCAGGCTGCAAAGGCACGCTGCCAGCAGTCCAAGCGAAACCAGTTGCCATCCGGAAAAGTGTGCTCTGTTCATTGCTTCCGCCTCACGCTACTGTGATGGCTCCTGCAGGGAGCGAAAGCCATACTGGTGGTAGATGTTCTGCGCGGTAGTGCTTTGCAGGAAGGCCAGCCACTGCGCGGCCGCCTCCGCATGTGGCGCACCGGCCATCACACCGCCGGCATAAATCGCCGTGGTGTTCTGGCTGGCAGGGACCGCAATTCCTTCAATCGAATTCCCGATCTGCTCCTGGAAGCGCACCTCCGAGGCCCAGGTAACGCCAGCATCCACCTGTCCACTGAGAATCCGCATTGGCGTCTGCCGGTGATGAATCTCCGTCAGCACCGTCTTGCCTTCCTTCACCTTCTGCAGATACACGTTCTGGTACAGGGCATCGCCGCCAGCTTTGCGCAGCGACGCAGCGATCTGGTTGGCCACGCCTTCCCACTCCGGATTAGGCATGGAGAGTTTTACGTCCGCGCGGCCGAGGTCCGCCAGAGAGTGGATTCTTTTAGGATTGCCGGCCGCAATCATGATCTCCAGATTGTTGGTGGCATAGGGTACAACATTCTTCACCTGCCCCTGCTGCTGCATCTGGCGCAGCACGCGCAGGCCGGCCTCATACACATCGGGCCTTACCTGCAGGGTCAGATTCCCCAGAGTCAGCGTATTGCCGGCCGCAATCTGCCGGCGCAGAATTCCCGGCGGCAGCGTCTCGTAAAAGATGCGCCCCTGCAATTCCGGGTGCTGCTGTTCAAACGCGGCCACCAGTTGCGGCAGCACGAAGAACTGGTTGCCGCCGATAAAGAGCACCAGCTTCGCATCGCAAGGATTCCCATGCAGGTCCGGCACATTGTCCACGTCCGGCACATGGAAGAGGTAGCCCTTCTGCGCAGCCGGATCGTTCGCGCCTTTGCTCCAGGGGGGCACCGCCTGTGCGCTGGCCGCCACGGCGCCGGCCAGCATCAGAGCAGCAGCAAGTGTTCTTAGAAGTTCCGTCATGAGTATCAACCTTCGGCTTTCTTCCCGTAGTGGTGTGTGTCCTGTCCTGTGCTGCCTATACCGTGATGTAGGAATAGTGGCCATTCGTCTGCAGCAGGGCAATGGCAGCCACCATCGCGGCCACCACCAGCACGCCCGGCATGGTGTGCGCCAGCATCTCCTGCACCACTTCCTCTGGCGTTTGCGACAGCTTGTTCCGCTCCACCAGGATGCGCGCCTGCTCTTCCATGGCCGTGTGGCAGCACAGGAACTGCACGCCGCGCGCCTGCAGGGCTTCCATGCTGGTGTCCTGATAAAACGACTTGCGGTCATCCGGATTGGCTGAGGCCGGTTCGTTCTTCAGGCCGCTCTTGCTCTTGTAGAAAAGGTTCCGTTCCGCAGGCTTGCCGGTGGCCGGGTCCGTTACCTTCAGCCATGCGCCAATCTGGTATTTGCCCCAGATAGTGTCGTCAAAGTTGAGCATGTTCGCCGGGCCATGCATCGCTGCCGCAATCCGGATGTCCTTTTCCGGAACGCCAAAGCCATAGTGCAGTCCATTGAGCGAGTTCTTGATGTTGTTCAGGAACTTTCCTCCGCCAATCTGCACGATGTCATACACCTGCTTCACGTGCGCCGGATCACTGGCCAGTTTGTGAAAGGCGGCCAGCTTCCAGTCAGAGGGCTTCCAAACGAGCTGCGCTTCTTCGCCGCGCGCCGTTCCCCCCAGCAGGCCAAAGGCGGCCATCCCTGCGGCCGCATGCGAAACAAAGGACCTACGAGTCACGTTCTTCATGGTTTGTCTCCTCCTGCTTGGTTGTGGGGTCTGCGGCCACATCCGTATGCGCTCCCAGGCCCAGGTTTTCCAGAAAGTGAAATTTCGGGCGTTCACTGCGCTCCCGGAACTCCCGGGAACGCGCCCTCCACATAAGAAAAAACAGCACGATGACGGTGGCAAGAATCATGGGCCAGACGGTCATTGCATTCCCTCCATGCCGGCGGATTGGGTCGGGCTGGGCGCGGCGGGCGCCCCTGCCGGTTCATGGTACAGCGAACGCATGTAGTATGTAACGGCCTGAATCTCGGCATGTGTCAGCAATGGCCAGGCAGGCATGGCGCTGCCCGGAACTCCTTGCCGGATCACCTGCGCCGCGCCCGAGTAAGAGACCAGCATTTGCTGGAAGTTGGCTGGTCGCGGCAGATAGCTGCTGGCCTCCGGGCCATCGCCTGCTCCGGTTTCTCCGTGGCAGGCGATGCAGTGCGTGTTGAAGATGCGTTGACCCGCTAACTGCAGTGTTGCTGGCGGGGCCACCTGGTCATCCGGCTGCAGGTCGGGCGTGTGGCTCAGCGCCAGCACATAGTCGGCCACGGCCTGGAACTCGGTTCCGGGAAGATTGCGCCACGCGGGCATGGCGGTTCCCGGCACGCCCTCCTGCAGCGCCTGCCACACCCGCTCCGGCGTCAGGCGGAATCCGGCCAGGTTGAAGGCCACTGGCCGCAGCGCGCGGCCACCGGGAGAGTTGCCGCTGCCGTCTGCTCCGTGGCAGCCAGCGCAGTTGGCCTGGAAGACGGCTGCGCCTTCTGCCAGGTCGCTGACGGGCTGCGCCAGTGGAATCGCATAGCGTGGTTCCAGAGAGCGTGGTTCCAGCCGGGCGGCCGTGGCCGGATGCGCCATCGCCGCGGCCTTTTGTGCTGCGCGGCCCAGCGTATTCAGATACGCCACCAGAGCCAGCGCATCCTGTGTGGGCTGGTTCGGGTTGTGGTGAAAGAGCCAGCGATAGCCGGGCATCATGGAGTCCGGCACCACGTAGCGCGGATTGTAAAGGTGCACCAGTTGCCAGTCTTCGCGGCGTTTACCGGCCTCGCGCGCCAGATCCGGACCAATGCGGCGCGTACCCCACATCTGCGGATACTGGTCCTGCGTCTCCCAGGCCTGCGTCGGCGGCCCATAGCGCCACTCGTCGGCCTGAGTAAAGCGCACCTGCTCGGTGTGGCAGTAGGCGCAGCCGTTGCGCGCATAAATCTGTTGCCCACGCTGCTCCTGCGGGCTCAGCGCCAGCTCTGCCTGCACATTGGGCGGCGTAGTCCGTGCAATGAGCTCATGCAGGTCAATGGCAGGCGCAACGCCCAGCGCCAGAAACGAGACCACAAAGAACAGCAACCCGGCGCCGAAGGTGGCTCCATAGGCAGTGCCGATCCAGCGATCTGCCCGGTGCCTGCTGGGCGCGCGGTCTTCTGCCAGTGGAGTGCTCAGCACGGCACTGCTGTTTTTAGGTCCGGTCACAAAGCTCACGCCAAAAACAACAAACCCGGCCAGCAGCAGGAGGCCATCCACGCTGCGAAACACCCAGTAAGGCTCTGAGGCGCGGACGGAAGCAATCCAGGGAAGATGCCGCTGCCACAGGGTGGCCTGCACCAGCCCCGCGCTGGTCAGGTCGAGCACCATCAGCGTCAGTCCCAGAACCATCAGCCAGTAGGACCACGCCAGCGCGCGCCGGTTGTAGCGCACGTTCGGCAGCCGCTGCCAGATGTGCGCCAGTCCACCCATCGCGGCAAACGAGGCAAAGCCGATCATGGCCAGGTGCGAGTGCCCGATGACCCAGTCCGTGAAGTGCACAAACCGGCTGAAGGACATGACGGCCTGCATCGAGCCCTGAATGCTCACCACCAGGTAAAGCACCGCGCTGGTCCAGATAAACCGCAGCGGAACGTCCTCAATCACCTTGGGCGAGCTGAAGGCGGTAATCGACAGCAGCAGGTTGGTCACTACAATGATGACGTCAATCCCCTGATAGATAGAGGCGACTTCCGAGACGTGCTGCGCCGCCATCGGCAGCGAAGTGTAGATGTAGTGATGGATGCCGTTGAGCGGATACACCAGAAACAGCAGCCAGAAGCCGATCATGGAGTAGAAGTGGCTGTAGATCGGCCGTTTCGTCACCGCCGGAATCACGAAATAGGCAACGGCCGTGGCCAGCGGCGTGACGAAGACGCCCACTGCATCGTGGATCCACAAACCGCTGAAGGCCGCGCCCATGGCCCCCGGCAGCAGGTGCGGCAGAATATTGCCGACCGGGTAGGCCAGAAAGGTGAAGGTCAGGCCGCCCAGCAGATACCATCCGGCAACATAGAGTTCTGAGAAGCCGCACTTCCAGAAAGGAATGCCGAACTGCAGAATCAGCAGAAAAAGGCACAGCTCCAGCACGGCGGCAATGGCCAGCGGAAACTCGGCCCACTCCAGCGGCTGGCTGGCGCCGGCCAGCACCAGGCTCCATCCACCCAGCACGGCCACCACATTCCAGAGCCAGAAGATCGCCCAGCCCAGACGCTGGCTGGTAAAGCGCCGCTGCGTCAGAACCGGAACGGCGTAGTACAGAAAGGCGATGAATGCATTTCCCAGCCAGGCATACAGGATTCCCTGCGTATGGTCATAACGCAGACGGCCCCATGTGTCCCAGCCATGCCCGCCCAGAAAACCGGGTACGTGGAACTTGATGGACACCATCAGCCCAAACAGGGCCGATACCACCAGTCCCAGAAATGAGGCATACGTATGTGCGCGGATCAGCCGGGTGGCATCCGCAGCTTTCGCCGACATGGCAGGACGGGGACCACTGTTCATGCGCACGCTCCTGCAGGGCCTGCTGCCGGACCTGCTGCCGGGTGCGCTGCCGGGTGCGCTGGAAGGTGCAGCGAGCTTTGCCGTGCCGGAGGCGCATCTACAAAGCGAAGAACACAATACGAAAGGAGCAGTCCCAGGGCCAGCAGAAACGCAACAAAAAGCCATTGCTTGCGGGTGAGGGCATGATGTACCGACGGGGAGTCCTGCATGGGTATCTTCCTTCTGCTCTGTCTCTGCGGTGATGCTTCAGTTCTGAACCGAGTCCATCTATGAGCATCGCGCAGAGTAGGGACGAAAGTCCAAACAGAAATTCTTATGGCCGATAAAAACTGCTGTGTTGCGGCCGGTGCAGGCGGGCCGCCATAATGGTGGCAGTCCGCCCTGCGCCGACTATTTCCCGCTGTAGGCGACCACCTTCTGCCGCTGCTGGCCCAGTCCGTCAATGCCCAGCGTGATGACATTGCCCGCGCGCAGATACACCGGCGGCTTTTGCCCCAGGCCAACGCCCGGTGGCGTGCCGGTGGAGAGGATGTCGCCCGGCTGCAGGCTCATGAAGCGGCTCAGATAACTCACCAGGTGCGCCACGCCAAAGACCATCGTGCTGGTGGAGCCGTCCTGGTAGCGGTGGCCATCCACTTCCAGCCACAGACGCAGGTTTTGTGGATCGGGCACCTCATCGGCCGTCACCAGCCAGGGGCCGACCGGACCAAAGGTGTCAGCGCTCTTGCCCTTCACCCATTGCCCTGTGCCCTCCAATTGAAAGGCACGCTCGGAGAGGTCGTTGATGACGCAGTAGCCCGCCACGCAGGACAACGCATCAGCCTCTTCCACGTACTTTGCTTCTTTGCCGATCACCACACCCAGTTCCACTTCCCAGTCGCTCTTTTCCGAGCCGCGCGGGAGGATGACATCGTCATTGGCGCCGCCGATGGAGGAGGTCGCCTTCATAAACAGCACTGGCTCCTTCGGCACCGCCATGCCCGATTCTGCCGCGTGGTCTGAGTAGTTCAGTCCAATGCAGAGGAATTTGCCCGCGTTGCCCACGCAGGGGCCAAGGCGCGGCGCACCTTCCACGACGGGCAGGGTTTGCGGATCCAGTTGCCGCAGCTTTTTGAGAGACTCCGGAAGCAGCACGTTGCCGGCAATGTCACTCACAATGCCGGAGAGATCGCGCAATGTGCCTTGCGAGTCGAGCATGCCAGGACGCTCGGCGCCGGTATTTCCATAACGAATTAATTTCATTGACTCCTCGGAGAACAGTATCTGGGGCCGCGCCTGTGTTCGCGATTGAGCCCCGAAGGTGGATGGTCTGAGTTTAAATTCCTGCAAGAGCTTTCGTCCAGACGGAGCAGGAGCAGATGAAAATCAGAAGACAGATAATTGTTTCGATATGCTTTCTTTTTATTTGCAATACTTTCTTTTATAGTGAACTCTGATGTAGTGCGTTTTCAGCAGAAAGGAAGTTTTCGGGTGTCTCATCCTTTGATGCAATTGGCCCGCTTTCGTGCAGCGGGGAAGCCTGTCGGAATCTACTCCGTATGTTCGGCCCATCCGTGGGTTCTGGAAGCATCCATGCAGCAGGCGCTGCAGGATGGCGGATTCCTGCTCATAGAAGCTACCAGCAATCAGGTGAACCAGTTTGGTGGCTATACCGGCATGCAGCCGGAGGATTTTCGCCGTTTCGTACTGGAGACTGCTCAGCAGTGCGGCCTGCCAGAGGAGCGTCTGATTCTGGGGGGCGACCATCTGGGACCAAATCCTTGGCAGCACCTGCCTGCCGAGGAGGCCATGCGTCATGCGGAAGCCATGGTGGCGGCTTATGCCGGTGCGGGCTTTACCAAGATTCATCTCGATGCCAGCATGTCCTGTGCGGATGATCCGGTGCCACTGCCGGTTGCAGTGGTGGCCCAGCGTGCCGCCCGGTTGTGTGCCATGGCGGAGGCTCATGCAGAGGGGCGCGAGATTTGCTATGTGATTGGCACAGAAGTGCCCGTGCCAGGCGGCGCAACGGAGTCGCTCAGCCACATGCAGATCACCACGGCCGAAAGTGTGCGGCAGATGCTGGAGCAGCACCAGCAGGCCTTTTTGCAGGCGGGGCTGGAATCTGCGTGGAACAGAATTCTTGCTGTGGTGGTGCAGCCGGGAGTGGAGTTCAACCACGACAGCGTGGTGGATTATCTCCCGGAAAAGACCGTGCCTCTGCAGCAATGGCAGCGGTCCACTCCTTCTCTGGTCTTTGAGGCGCACTCCACGGACTATCAGCGTCCGGAGGCGTACCGGCAACTGGTGCAGGACGGGTTTGCCGTTCTCAAAGTCGGCCCGGCATTGACCTTTGCTTTGCGGGAGGCACTGTTTGCGCTGGCCGCCATGGAAGAGGAACTGGTGCCACCGGCGCAGGCATCTCATCTGGTTGAGGTGATGGAAGATCAGATGCTGCGGCGTCCGGAGTACTGGAAGGCGCACTACCACGGCGATGCGCGGACACAGCAGTTGTTGCGCCGCTACAGCTACAGCGATCGCATCCGCTATTACTGGACCGGTTCGGCTGCCCGGAATGCCGTCAGCACACTGTTGCACAATCTTGAGCAGGCGGGAGTTCCAGAGAACATGCTGAGCCAGTATCTTCCAGACCAATATGTGGCGGTGCGTGCCGGGCGTATTGCCTGCAAGGCAAAGGCGATTGCGCTGGACCGCATTCGGCAGGTGGTGGAGTCGTATGCCAGCGGATGTCGGCCAGCAGAAGCCAGGCTGTAGGCAGAGCCGCGTGTTATGGCAGGCATGGCGCTGCTGAACAGCAGTGCCATGCCTGCCGGGAAGATAATCGGCTAGGCCAGCAGCAAATTGCAGCCAAAGGCGCGAATCTTTTCCTGCACCTCCGCAGGCATTGCCGTGTCGCTGATGACGGTATGGATCTCAGCAAAGCTGGCAATGCGGGACATGCTGCGTTTGTCGAATTTACTGGAATCGGCCACCAGAATCACTTCGCGCGCAATCGTGAGCATGGCTTTGTTCACCATTGCTTCCTCCAGATTGGCGCCGCTGACGCCAAATTCCGGATCGCACCCGGCTCCGCCCATCAGCAGCTTGTCTGCGGAAAACTGACTGAGCATCTCTTCCGTGGAGCGGCCGACGATGGAGGCCGAATCATTGCGCAGCGTTCCGCCCAGGATGACCGTTTGCACACCGCGCGAACCGAGCAGTTCATTGGCAATATTGACGCCATTGGTGATGACCTGCAGCCGGTTCCGGTTCTTAATCTGGCGGGCAATCTCTTCCGTGGTGGTGCCGGAGTCCAGAATGATGGTTTCTCCGTCATGGATCAGGCTGGCTGCCAGCACGCCTATGCGGCGCTTCTCTTCAATGTGCGCCTGAATGCGGTCCTGGAACGGCGATTCGTATTCCCGGGAGTCGGGCTTGATGGCGCCGCCGTGCGAGCGCAGCAGCAGTCCGCGCTTCTGCAGTTCGTTCAGGTCATTGCGGATTGTGACGGAAGAGGTGCTGAAGCGGCGCGCCAGATCCTGCACGCGCACACGGCCTGCGGAACCGACGATCTGCATGATGATGGAGCGGCGCTCGTCCGCCATGATGCCGCCGGAGGTTTCTTCCACTTTAGAGGATCCTGTCATCCTGCTCCTGAATTATTCAGCCTGAACGCATAACAAAATACAACGGCCGCACCAGTTTGTCATGCAGTATTTGCGGTTGCTTCTGTTAGCTTACAGTTTTTTGGGAATTTTTGTACTCCATGGCGACAGGTGGTCCTGGCACTGGAGCTGTTGCTGCGCACCCTTCCTGCTGCCCTGGTTTCGGGTCTGCCCTGGCTTCGGTGGGGCGTGCGCGCATTCCCACTGGCGTGTCACGGAAAAAGCTGCCGTGCAACTGCATCGCCCATCCGCTGATACCCGGCATCATTTGGATGCAGGTGGTCGCCATGGTTGTACTGCATCTGGTACTGCCGGGGATTCGCCGGGTCACGCATCAGTTTGTCGAAGTCCATTACGCCGTCAAAACTTCTGCTGCTCCTGATCCACTGGTTGACGGCCTCGCGAATGGCTTCTCCCGCATCGGAATAGTAGCCTGCACCCCCGTAGGGCAGCAGCGTGCCGCCATAGACGCGGATGCCGGCGGTGCGCGCCCTGCCTGCAATCTGGTAAAGCGCCATTTGCAACTGCTGCGCGTCAATGACATCGACCGGCTTCTTCACCAGGTGGCCAATATCATTGATGCCTTCGAGCACAATCAGATACCGGACGCCGCTTTGCGAAAGCACGTCCCGGTCAAAGCGCGCCAGCGCACTTTCTCCGTAGTGATTGTTATAGAGCCGGTTTCCGCCGATGCCTTCGTTCAGCACGGCCAGATGTGCTGTCGCAGAATGCGCCTGCAACCTGCGGGCCAGCACGTCAGTCCATCGGCGGTTCTGGTTGAGCGTGGCGTAGGCGCCGTCCGTTATGGAGTCGCCCAGGACCACAATGGCGCCAGCGCCGGGGTCGTGGGACAACACGTCCACGCCATCGAAAAAGAACCAGGAAGTGGTCTGGGCGGCATTGCTCAGCGCGGTGGAAGCAACAGCATTGCCTTTGGCGATGTAGCTGGTCTGCTGGCTGTCTTCGTGGAAGGTGATTCCGCTCACCTGCTGTGCCGGAAGATACAAACTCAGCGTGAGATTGGACATTGGCCGGACTACGAAGGCCACCGGATCGCTGAACAGAATTGCGCCGGGAGGCACCTGAACGGCAGGCCGCTCGCCAAAGGTCAGGGCATGATCGCTGCCAGGAACGACGGAGCCGCCTGTAGCGCTGAGCGCCAGATGCGCTGCGGTGATGTACAGCGGCCTGGTTCCAAACTCATTGCTCAGGCGCACCCGCAGCGTCTTTCCGCCAAGGCTGACATGGACGATCTGCCGCAGCGTTACATTGGAGAGTGGCTGCTGCTCGGTGGGGTCTGCCTGCAGCATGGGCGCGCAGGCCCACGTGCCCACCCAATGTCCATCTGTTTGCGGTGCGCTATGCCTGGCCGCTGCCTGTGCAGCGGGCCCGCCGGCCAACAGCATGGCCAGCACTGCCAAAACACCTGGTTTCCGAAAACACATCCTGAGGGACATCATTGTCACCCGATCAAGCAAGGCATCTGCGGTGCGATGCCTACGCGGTTAGTGCGGCAGGTCCTCGTAAATCGCCACCCCCTGCACCACACGATTGATAATGCCGTCCGGGCTGGGATTGTCGGGATTCAGTCCCGCATTCAGGCTCAGATGATAACCGAACATCTGCGGGCCCAGGATTTCAAACGGCGTCCGCAGCATGTCATGGGCATTGGGCAGAACAGCCGGCCAGACATCTGCAAACAACCCGGCCTCGCTCTGTGTTGCGCCAATGCCAACCAGGTGGCCAAGCCCCTTCGACCGTAACTCCCTGACGAGGTCCATCTCATAACGCCGACGCAGCAGGTCATTGGAAAGCAGGCAAAGAACGACTGTTCCGGGGCGGACAAAGCTCATGGGCCCGTGGCGCAGTCCCAGGTAGGTCTCTGCCAGCACAGGGAATTTTCCCGAGGTCATCTCCAGCGCTTTCAGCGCGCCCTCCTGTGCCCAGGAAAACAACGGCGACGAACTCAACAGCAGTATGCGGTCCTGGACGAACTCAGCCACCCGCCGGGCAGACTGCTGGATGGTGTCCATGTGCTTTTGCGCATTGGCGCAGGCAACCGGCAGCACGGCCTCCATAGCAGGCTGGGGTGCCAGGCAAAGTCCGCCCACCACCAGATTGGAAAAAGAACTCGTCATCACCAGGCTCTGGTCATTTGTGCGCGGATCAAGCATGATGGAGCGCAGCAGGGGAGACTTGGCCAGCGCTCCCTCCGCGTTGCAGGTGATGGCCAGTTGCTGGATTGCGGGCCGCAGATGGTGGATGCGCCTGACGGTGGCAATGCTTTCCGGGCTGTTGCCGGAGCGCCCAATCGAGATCACCACATCCACATCGGCCAGGTAGCGCTCCGTGTCAATCAGCAGATCCGTGGAGGGAACGGCCACGGCGCGCGGCCAATGCGTGGCAATCGCCGTGGCTGCATAGGCGGATGTGCCCGCACCGGTCAGCAGAACGCGCGCCTGGGAAAGCATTGGGCGAAGGTGGTGCTGCTCAATGGCCTGCGAAATTTTCTCCAAAGTAACAGGCCAGAGCATTGGCTGCTGCAAAATTTCAGACAGGGTGTGATGGACAGCCCTGACTGTGCCTTCCAGACTTACTTTCATGTGACCCCTTAGTTGCAAACACAAAAGGTTGCAAATACAAAAGCTTCCCGCCGGATATCCGTACCGGCTTGCGAATGTCACAGGCGGCCTTTCGCAACACCGCTTGCACCTTCCACATATTCGAATGCAATCGAAAGAATACCATAGTAATTATGTAAATATAAAAAACCTTATGCTACCATGTTCGAAATTGATTCGAACGCAATGGGGGTATCTGTATTGCGTACCCTCAGACCGTCAGAAACCGTTAAAACAAGACCGACAGAAACCGTTGGGAAATCGTTATTTATAAGATGGGGGAAGTCGCCGCTTGGATGAGCAAAGAACGGAAATTTCCAGCCAGGATGGATGCAGCAAGCGAAGCCATCCTCAGTGCAGGTTCGATATCACGATCGCAGGCGAACTCAACCTGGATTTTATCCTGTATGGCCTGCCGGACATTCTGCCGGAAGAGCAGGAAGTGCTGGCCAGCGACTTCACGATGACGCTGGGCAGTTCCTCTGCCATTCTGGCGCATAATCTGGCAGTACTCGGCAGCCGGGTTGGTTTTGCATCCCGCGTTGGCCCGGATCCGCTGGGGCTGGTTTGTTGCCAGCGGCTGGAAGAGGCTGGAGTCGACACCACGGGCATTGTGCATGCCGCTTCCGGCAAAGCGACTGGAGCCACGTTTCTGCTGCCCTTCCGGAACACCGGCACGCGGCGCATTCTCACTTACGCTGGCGCGATGGAGGAAATGGGGCTGGAGGATCTTGACGAAGCATACCTGGCGGCGGCGGGACACTTTCATCTTTCCTCACTGTTTCTGCATCGCAGGCTGGTTCCGCACATCCCGGAGCTGTATGCCCGGATGAAGGCGAAAGGGCTCACGACCTCGCTGGATACGAATGACGATCCGGCCGATGAGTGGGGCGAGGTGCTGCACCAAACATTGCGCCATGTGGATGTGCTGCTCTGTAATGAGCGCGAAGTCAGGAAGATGGCGGGGTTGACGGACGCCGATGCGGCAATCCGGAAGATGACGGAATCGGTGCCGCTGCTGGTCGTCAAGCGCGGCAGCCAGGGGGCGCTTGCGTATTGCGGCCAGCAGCAGTTTCAAGCCGCTGCCCTTGCGGTCTCTGTGGTGGATACGGTTGGTGCTGGAGACAGCTTCAACGCCGGTTTCCTGCACCAATGGCTGCGCGGTGCCGGTCTGCCCGCCTGCCTGGCCTTTGGCAACGTAACGGGCGCGCTTTCCACAACGCGTCCCGGAGGTACGGAGGCCTTTCGTGAAGCTGCGCATCGCGAGCAGTTCCTGCGCGCGCACTGGCGGCTCTAGCCACAGGATGGCCGTCACCAGAAGAGACAACGGAGCGAGGGTTGAGCCTAATGCAGAAAGTAAGTGAGGGCGCGGTGTCGTCTGGCAACAAAAAGCGCCCCGGGCGCGTGCGGTGGTGGATCGTCTGGACGCTGTTCTTTTCCACGGTTACGAACTACATCAGTCGCCAGTCGTTTTCGGTGTTGTCTCCGCTGATCACCAGCCAATATCACCTGACACATGCGGACCTGGGGCGCATTCTGGGGGCGTTCCAGCTTTCCTATGCCGTCACCTGGTTGCTGGGTGGCATCTTTCTGGATGCGGTGGGCACGCGCATTGGACTTGCCGTAGCGGCGCTCTGGTGGTCGGTGATGAATATTCTCACCGGTTTTGCGCACACGGTCTTTGGATTTGCATTCTTCCGTTTCATGCTGGGAATTGGCGAAGGCTTTAACTGGCCGGGCGCCAGCAAGGCTGTGGCGGAATGGTTTCCGCGGGAAGAGCGCAGTCTGGCGGTGGCCATTTTTGACAGTGGTTCCAGTGTTGGCGGCGCGTTGGCCGCGCTCACCATTCCCTGGATTGCGCTGGCCGTGGGCTGGCGATGGGCCTTTGTAGCGGCAGGAGCACTGGGGCTGGTGTGGCTGGTGGTCTGGTTGCGCGTATACCGGCCGCTCGCCCAGCATCCGCATGTGACGCCGGAAGAGGTGGCGCTGATTCATGCCGGTCAGGATGCCGCCGCGGCGTCGCAGGAGCGGGGCGTGCGTCGCTGGCTTGTGCTGGCAAAAGACCGCAATGTATGGGGTATTGTGCTGGGCCGCGCATTGACGGACCCCATCTGGTGGTTTTATGTCTTCTGGCTGCCGCAATATCTGAGCGACGCGCGCGGATTCAGCCTGAAGCAAATTGCGCTCTTTGCCTGGATTCCATTTGTGGCGGCCGATATTGGCAACTTCACAGGGGGCTGGGTCTCCGGATACTGCATTCGCCATGGCATGTCGGTAATCAAGGCCAGAATCTGGGTCTGCGTTCTGAGTTGCATTCCCATTCTGGCAGGCATTCCAGCCGCCAGAGTCCATAGCCCGTACTGGGCCCTGGGCCTGATCTGCCTGGCTTTGTGGGGATTCGCCAGCTGGTCCACAATGGGACTTACGCTGCCTTCCGATCTGTTTCCGCAGGATGTGGTTGCCACGGTTACCGGCCTCAGCGGGCTTGCCGCCGGATTGTTGAGTGCGGCCTTTACCGTTCTGGTGGGCATTCTGGTGGATCGTTTCTCCTATGGCCCGGCATTTCTTGCTGCCGGGCTGTTGCCGCTGCTGGGCACGCTTTCCGTGCTGGCGCTGATCCGGCCACGGCCAGTGAAGGACGCTTCGCTGGCGGCCTGAGCCGCCTTTTCCGGCCGCACAACGTTGGCAATTGAACCGTTGCTGGCGGGGGACGGCGGCAGGTCATCTTGACATGGTCAATAACGCATGGTAGTTTTTGTCAAAATGAAAGCATTCGAAATTAATATGAAAAACATCGAATGTTATATGTAAGATTCTTGGTTGCGGTAGCGAAGCAGCTGACAAGTGGCAGGGATGGGTTGTCCGAGGAGTGGTTGCAGCGCGCAAGCACGTTGCACGGCAGACAAAGGAAAAGGGATGAGTACAGAAGTGGCACAGGGAAAGCATTTTCAGGCAGGCAAGCTCAAGGTGGAGATCTATGACAGCAGCCAGACGGCCGGCGCAGCAGCGGCGCAGGCAACGGCGGCTGCCTTGCAGCGATTGGCGAAAAACGATGGCGATATTGCTGTGATTTTTGCAACCGGCGCATCGCAGATCCCAACGTTGCAGGCGCTGACTGCGCTTTCCGGGCTGCCCTGGGAGCGGGTGGTGGGTTTTCACATGGATGAGTACGAAAAGATGCAGCCAAATCATCCAGCTTCTTTTTGCGGATACATGCGGGAGCGGTTGACCGGCCGTGTGCCGATGAAGGAGTTCCACGAGATTGATGGTCTGGCGCCGGATCCGGAGCAGTTCTGCCGTGATTATGCGGCCAAACTGCGTGCAGCCAGTCCGCAGCTTTGTCTGCTGGGTATTGGCGAAAACGGGCATCTGGCATTCAACGATCCTCCGGTAGCGGACTTCAACGATCCGCTGGACATGAAGATCGTCACGCTGGACGCGGCCTGCCGGGCACAGCAGTTTGCTGAGGGATGGTTCAAGAGCGTGGACGAGGTGCCGGAGCGCGCCTTGACGCTGACCATTCCAACGCTCTTTCGCGTTCCGCAATTGATTACTTCCGTGCCCGGGCCGCGCAAGGCGCATATTGTGTACCGCGCATTGACGGAGCCGGTTTCCACGGAATGCCCTGCAACCCTGCTGCGGACGCATCCGGACTGCACGGTGTATCTGGATTCGGAATCTGCCGCGGAACTGAAGGACATGTTGGCTGCACAGAAGGCCTGACCGGCAACGCGCAGGCAGGATGCTGTTGATTTTGCTATTGGGGGAGAGGATGAGCGAAACAGAAGGACTACAGATCGATCGCAGAACGTTTTTGAAGCAGGCTGGCGTGGCGGCGGTGGCGACTGGCATGAGTGCACGTTCTTATGCGCGGGTGCTGGGGGCCAATGACCGTGTGCGGCTGGGGCAGTTGGGGTGCGGCTCCCGCAGTGAAGGGCATGTGCACATGGTGCAGCTTGCCTCCAGACACTATCCGGTGGAAACGGTGGCGGTGTGCGACATCTGGAGCCTGGCGCGGGAGCGGCGCGCGGCACAGGTGAAGAAAGTTTTTGGGCAGGAGCCGCAACTCTACAAGTACTCCGAAGAGATGCTGGCCCGCAAAGACATTGATGGCGTAATGATTGCCACTGGCGACTTCCAACATGCCAAGCTGTGCATTGAAGTCGTGCAGGCAGGCAAGGACTGTTATGTGGAGAAGCCCTTTGCCAACGTGCTTTCTGAGGCGAAACAGGCGCGGGACATTGTGAAGGCGTCCAAGCAGGTGGTGCAGATGGGGACGCAGCATCGTGGCCAGCCGTACAACCTGGCTGTGCGCGATCTGATCCGTGCCGGCAGGATTGGCAGGGTCGTGAACGTGGAGCAGGAGTGGCACGTGAACGAAGAGCGCTGGCGCTTTGTGGACGTGGACACCGGCATTTCTCCGGAGCGGTTGATGGACGTCAACATGGAGTGGAAGAAATGGATGTATGACCAGCCATCCATGTTGAAGGAAGAAGACACGGACTGGGAGCGCTGGCTGCTGGGCAAACCGCATCGTCCCTTCGATCCGCATATTTATCTGGAGTTTCGCCTGTACAAGGAATACTCCTCCGGCATCTTTGATCAGTGGCTGAGCCACGGCAGTGATCTGGTGCATTTATGGACGGATGAGGCGTATCCGGTGAGCGTGGTCTCCAACGGCGGCATTTTTATCTGGCCGGATGAGCGCGAGAACCCGGACACCTGCGTGACCGCCATTACGTATCCCAAAGGCTTTCTGTATACGTACAAGACAACCTTTGGCAACAGTTACCGCAGCTTCTCGCGCATTCAGGGACGTGACGGAACCATTGAAAACTATGGCGGCGAAGGCGCGTCGCTCTTTGTTGTTACGGATGAAGGCGGACGAAAAGAATACGATCCCGGTTCCCAGCCCGGCAGCGTGTTGTACACCGGCGTTCCGCTGCAGACGCCGCCGCCCGGATACAAGGCCGAGGTGGTGCGCGTGCCGGGAGCGCCTGAGCCGAACTCGTGGGGTCCGGATGATGATGACGCATCGCACGTGCTGAACTGGCTGTATGCCATGCGCGACCGCACGGAGCCCAACTCGACGGTCGACAATGGCTTCTCGCATTCGATTGTCTGCATCATGGCAACACAGTCCTACTGGAGCGGCAAGAAGCTCTACTGGGACCCAAAGAAGGAAGAAATTACGGATCAGCCGTTGGCGCAGGCCTGATCCTCCACTGTCCCGAAGAGAACTCTTCGGGACAGTTTGCTTTGGGGCGTGCTGGAACCTGGGTGTGAACAGGGTGCGACCGGAGGACCTCCGGCCCGCCCGCTATCAGAATCATTATGAGGATTTATGAAAAGGATTGCTTGTCTGGCTGTACTGCTTGTGTTCGTCTCTGGCTGTAGAAAACAGGATGCCAGTGCCACTGCAACCGTACCGGCGGCCGCTGCTGCGGGGCCGGCGGTGAATGGCCCATTCACTGCCGCTGAGTTGCGGCAGTTTACTGCGCTGGAGCCGATCGATGCGCACACGCATCTGTATAAGCCGGTGCCAGAGCTGTATACGCTGTTGCAGAAGCTGCATCTGCACCTGCTGGACATTCTGGTGGTGGATGATGCGGGCCACGGCGATCCGGACACTGCGTCCATGGCGGTACAACGGCAAAGGGCCTGGGCAGTGGTACACGCCAGCGGCGGACGCATTGCGCTGTGCACGACCTTCAACCCATTCCGCTTCAATCGCCCGGATTTTGCTGCGCACGCAATTCAGGGGATCAATCAGGACTTCCGGGACGGCGCCATCGCCGTCAAAATCTGGAAGAACATCGGCATGGAGATCAAGGACAAGCACGGCAACTATGTGATGCCCGACAATGCTGCGCTGGAACCGATTTACCAGGACATTGCCTTGCACCATAAGACGCTGATTGCGCATGTGGCGGACCCGGATACGATCTGGGCCCCGCCGAATCCGAGTGCGCCGGATTATCACTACTATATGGAGAACCCGGAGCTGTACATGTACAACAAGCCGGGAGCGCCCTCCAAGCAGGAAATTCTGCGCGCGCGCGATCATATTCTGCAGCGGAACCCGGATCTGCGCGTCGTGGGGGCGCATCTGGGCAGCATGGAGGCGAATCTGGATGAACTGGCTGCGCGCCTGGATCGTTATCCGAACTTTGCCGTGGACATGGCTGCGCGCATGCCCTACTTTGAGATGCTGCCACGGGAAAAGGCAATTGCCTTCCTTACGAAATATCAGGACCGGTTGATTTACGGAACAGACAACACGCTGCCGGATGTAGGAGACACGCCGCAGGAGACGGTGCAGGACATGGCCGAAGGGTACGCGCATGACTGGCGTTATCTGGCCACGAGCGATGTTGTGAGTTATCGCGACAAAAAGATGGAGGGACTGGGTTTACCGGTGTCTGTTCTGAAAAAGATCTATCACGACAACGCAGTCAGATGGTATCCGGGCATCTTTCCCGGGACAACGAAGTAGTAGATGTGCCTCCTGAGGCCATACCGGTCAGCATTGACGTTGCGAAACGCAGTGCCGGCTGGTATGGCTATTTTTTCTGAGCAGGGGCGGGTCTTCGCCCATAACCCGGCGCGGGCAAAACGCCATAAAGCGGCCGCCCGGGCATAGAATGCAGAGCGGGGGGCTGACTGGCGGCACGCGGGACACGGGGACCCGGAACGGACATGTCCAGGACAGACGAACCGCGGCGATGGCACAGGGGGCGCAATGCCGGTAGGCCAGCTCATCCTCGAAGTACAGATTGAGCATGCGCGGTCCATCAAGGACCGTCGGCAGGTGGTGCGCAGCCTGAAGGACAAGCTGCGCCACAGCTTCAATATTTCCATCGCCGAGCTGGACGAGGCCGTGGTGTGGAACCGCGCCACGCTGGGCGTTGCCGCTATTTCCAGCTCGCGGGAGTATCTGACCGGGCTGCTGGCGGAGGTGGAATCGGCCGCACATCGGCTTGCAACTGGTTGCGGCGCAGAGATTTGCGACAGCTACTGCGAAATTCTGCCAGAGTAACACGCGCATTCCCGTGCAGAGTCTGATATTCTCTACGGTTTACCGGACTGAGACGTTTTGTAGTGAGACCTAATGCCAGAACAAAGAGCCAGAACATATCATCGTGGCCGCGTAGCGGAAACGTTTAAAGAAGAGATCGGGGCCATGCTGGAAGGCGAGCTTTCTGATCCGCGCATTGCCTTTTGCCACGTGACCGAGGTTGTGCTTGCCCCCGGCGGTAAATCGGCCCGCATCTTTATTGCTGTCGAGGGCGGGGAAAAGGAAGAGCAGGAAACGCTGGCGGCGCTGATGGCGGCCCGCGGATACATCCGGCATACGCTGCTGGAGCGTTTGGGCGTGCGTCATGTGCCGGAGCTGGCCTTCCAGATCGACCGCTCGGAAAAGATCACTGCCCGCATGGATGAACTACTGGGCAGGATGAAAAAGCGTCAGAAGAAAACCTCTGCGGAGGCCGCAAGTCGGTAGCGCCATGAGCCATGAAGTTGCCATTGCGGAGCTGCTGGACCTGATCGATACGCGGGACCGCTTTCTGGTGACGTCGCATGCGCGTCCGGATGGCGATGCAATCGGTTCTTCGCTGGGCTGCGCCATGCTGCTGGAGCAACTGGGCAAGCAGGTAGATGTGGTGCTGGCGGACCAGGTGCCGCTCATCTACCGCACGCTGCCCTGTGTGGACTGCATTCAGCAGCGGACGGGAATTGACCGTGCTTATGACGCCATCATTCTGCTGGAGTGCGATGGCGTGGAGCGCACCCGGCTGAGCGGCCTTGCCGGGCAGTTCCTCATCAACATTGATCACCACACCAGCGGTCGGCGCTTTGCCGACTTCAACTGGATCGACACGACTGCCTGCGCCGTTGCGGCCATGATTTACCAGGTGGCGCATGCCTCCGGCGTGCGCATTTCGCGGGACATGGCCACGTGCCTGTACACGGCGGTGCTGACGGACACCGGCTCCTTTGGCTACATCGGCACCAATGGCAGCACGCTTTCGCTGGCGCACGACCTGGTGGAGCTTGGCGCCAATGCCGGGCGCATTGCGCAGGATGTGTATTTTTCCAACCCCGCCTCCAAGATTCGCCTGCTGGGCGCGGCACTCTCCAGGCTGCACACCGAGGAGCGGCTGGCTTGGACCTGCATTACGCAGCAGGACATGCTCCAGACCGGCGCTGCGGAAGAGGACTGCGAAGGCATTGTGAATTACCTGATCGGCATTGCCGGAGTGGAGGCGGCCGTCTTCCTGCGCGAACTGCCGGACCGCCGCTTCCGCCTGAGCCTGCGCAGCAAAGGTGTGGTGAATGTGGCGCGCGTGGCCGAGCGCTTTGGCGGCGGCGGACACGAAAATGCCAGCGGCTGCACGCTGGAAGGGCCATTGCCGGTGGTGACCGAGCATATTCTGGTGCGTCTGCGCGCCGAACTGCAACAACAGCGGTGTCCCGTGGCGGAGACCTTTGGCGTGGGTTGATGCTGCCTGCCGGGCGCCAATCTGATAGCCTGAATCTTCTGGGTATGAAAGACCTGAATCTTCGGGGGGATGCAACGGACCTCTCTGGATCTTCGGGGTACGTTTGGAATAAGTCGACAGTGAGTGATTCCACGCAGCACGAAACTCCATCTTTGCCAGTTCCTTCGCGGATCTGGCAGCGGCCTACCTTTGCATTGAGCTGGGAAATCGTGGTTCTGGTGGTTTTCACCGCCTACTTTTTCCTTTTTGGGCTGGTGCCGCACTTTGGCGGTGCACAGTTGGGTCTGGTCGGCGCAGACGAGCCCCGTTATGCGCAGGTGGCCCGCGAAATGCTGGCCCGGCACGACTTTGTGACGCCGATTCTCTATGGCAAGCCCTGGCTGGAAAAGCCAGCCCTCTACTACTGGCGGGCCATGTTCACTTTTGAGGAGTTCGGAGTGCATGACTGGTCGGCGCGGTTGCCTTCGGCCAGTTTCGCCTTCATGCTGGTGGCCCTCATCTATCTGCACATGCGGCGTTTTCGTCCGGGCGGGCACCTGGATGCGGCGCTCATCACGGCCTCCTGCGCCGGCATTCTGAGTTTCGCGCGCGGTGCTTCCACGGACATGCAACTGGCTGCGCCGTTCTGCATCGGCATGCTGGGCTGGTATGCCTGGTATGAGACGGACCGCAAGTTCTGGCTTTTCGATCTGTATTTCTTCATCGGTGCGGCCACGCTGGCCAAAGGGCCGGTGGCTCCCTTCATGGCGCTGTGCATCATCGTGCTGTTTGCCGGGCTGCGGCGGGAGTGGTCGCTGCTCCGCCGCACCATCTGGCTGCCGGGCGTGGCGCTGTATCTGGCCATGGTGCTGCCCTGGTTCATAGCTGTGCAGCGCCGCAATCCCACCTTCTTCCGCGAATTCTTTCTGCAGCACAACCTGGAGCGCTTTGCCACCAACCGTTTCGAGCATCAGCAGCCCATCTGGTATTACCTGGTAGTGCTGCTGCTGGCCCTGATGCCGTGGGTCGTGCTTTCGATGACGGCGCTGGTGGATTCGGTCAGGATCGCCGTTGCGGAGTGGAGGGTGCGCCGCAATCCCAGCCGCTACCTGGGGCTGCCGCGCGCCGGTGACGCTTTCCCGGAGTTTCTGGTGCTGTGGGCGCTGTTTCCGGTGCTGTTCTTCACCTTTTCGGAGTCGAAGCTGCCCGGCTACATCCTGCCCGCAATTCCTCCCATCACCATTCTCACCGGGGACTACCTGAACCGCATCCGCGAAAAGGGCCTGCGCCCTTGGCTGCTGATTGCGCACTCGCTCACCGGTGGCGTGCTCACCTTTGTGCTGCTGCTGAGCCCGCAGTACATGGTGTATGAAAAGATTGTGCCGCAGGCCCGCGCGCTGATTACCGCCGGGGCGGTGGCGCTGGCCATGGCGGTCATCATCTTTGTGATTGTGACGAAGTATGGCGTGCAGAAGGTGCGCACCGCCACGCTGATTCCGGTGGTGGTGCTGCTCTTCTTTCTGCTCAGGCTCAACGGCCGCCTGCTGGACCTGAACTACTCCGCGCGCCCGCTGGCGCAGGAGATTCAGCAGGACGCGCCAGAGGTGCAGACGCTGGCCGTCTACCACGTGCGCCGCGATCTGGATTACGGACTGGCCTTTTACCGCAACCAGCCGGTGGTCTACTACGAGGACGGAACCATCCCGGCCGGGGAGCACATTCTGGTCGTCAACATCAAGGATGTCCCCAAACTGCCGGAGCTGCTGGCCGGGCGCACCTACGAGCCGCTCTTCCTGTATCAATGGCGGGGTCTGGCCGTCTATCGGGTGGCTGCGAAATAGCGGGTGACGGCACCGCAGTAACCAGAGAGTTGCCCGCCGGCAGCCCCCGGCTTTTCATTTGCACCCCGGCTCCCGTACACTCCGCGCAGAGCATTTTAGTGGCGGAGCGCCGCGCGACAGCTCCACCGCAGGCTTCGCTGGCGGCAAACGACGAGATGACTCCAACCGTCCAATTCGAGATTCTGGATCTGCGGCATTTTTCCGCGCGGCAACTGCGGCCGCTGATTGAGGAAGAAAGCCAGCAGTGGAGCACGCAGATGCGCTGGGACTATCGCGGCTCGGCCAATCTGCTGCTGCAGTATATGGACTCGCATGTGCTGCCGGGCTACGCGGCCATGGATCAGGGGAAGATCTGCGGCTATGTCTTCTGCGTGCATGAGGGCAGCAAGGCGGTCATCGGAGATGTCTTTGCCTCTGCGCCACTGTGCGTTTCGCAGGCCCCGGCCGAGGTGGAAGGGCGGTTGCTGACGCACATGCTGGAAACACTCCAGCATACGCCGGGCGTCGACCGCATTGAGTCGCAGCTCCTGCTGCATCCCAGCCATCTACATGCGGAGCTCTTTCTGGAGGCGGGCTTCCGCGTCTACCGGCGCCTGTTTCTGGAATGCGACTTGCAATCCGGCGCTGTCTTTATCCAGGTGCCGGAACCGCCGGTTCCGCAGCACCTGCACCTGCGCAAGTGGCAGAGTACGGATTTTCAGTCGGCAGGGGAACTGATCACGCTGGCCTATCGCGGGCATCTGGACAGCCGCATCAACAACCAGTACCGCTCCGTCTCCGGGTCGCTGCGCTTCCTGCACAACATTGTGCGTTTCCCCGGATGCGGGCAGTTCGATCCGGACTCCTCCTGGGTGCTGGCAGACAAGCGCACCGGCGCGCTGGAGGGGCTGCTGCTTTGCTCCCGCGTGCGCGGCGACGTGGGCCACATCACACAAATTTGTGTGACCCCGGGCAGCCGCAAACTGGGGCTGGGGCGGTTGCTGTTGCAGCGCTGCGCAGTCACGCTGCAGGCGCGCGGCTTCTCTGTACTGTCCCTGACGGTGACGGAGGACAACTCCAACGCCGTGCAACTCTATGAACACGTTGGCTTTTCCGCAAGTCATAGCTTCGATGCCATGGTCTGGGACCCGCAGGAGATGTAGCGGATGCGGCCGACGCAAAGGCATTCGCTGCGTTGCCACGCCGCGCATCCGCAGCAAATGCCTGAAAAAGAAGGCCCGTCTGATAGCGATTCCCCAGTTTTCATGGAGTTTCCAGGGAGATGCAGGATGGTTTTTTCTGAGAAAAAGCCATTATCAGGGCACCACGTTCCCTCTACACCAACCGGGAAACCGCTATCAAGCAAAAGCAGAGAGAGTGTGTAAGACGAAGCCGCAGGCATTGAATCGGCGCGGCCAGGCACTCGCTTCAAAAAACATACACCTCACAGCAACTCTGCTTTTGCCTTAACGAGTCATTCTGATGTGCCTGCTGGCGAAGCTGCGCAGAGCTTTGCGTGTGTCTGCCCGCCGCATGTTTGTTTTGTTTCTATAAATTTCGTATGATTTCATTTTAATTTCGATTTATATTTCTTTCAGGGCTGGTGCTACCCGGCAAAGCTGTGCGGAGATGTACCGGGCGGTGTGAATTTCAGGAGGAACACGGGGATGGCGGCTTCAGAAGAGCAGGTTAAAGCATCGGGACAAGCGGACAAAAAACCGGAGCAGCAGGACAAGAAAACGCAGCAGCAGGACAAATTCGTCGCCATGGTGACGGCAAAGGCCAAGGTGGATTTGCCGCTCAGCGAGTTTGAGCCGCAGTCGATGCTGGTGACGCCGGAGCATGACGTGCTGCGGGCACGCTTTCCGGTCATCGATTATCACAATCATCTGGACGCGACGGAGCCAGCCGAGGTGCTGCGCGTGATGGATGCCTGCAACGTGGAGCGCGTGGTTAACATCACCATGCAGACGGGCGAAGCCGCGCTGCGCATGATCGATAAATTTCATTCTGCCGACGCTAAGCGCTTTGCCACCATCGGCTGGATGGACTGGTCGGGCGTGGAGCGTGCCGACTTTGCCGCAGTCACCTGCGAGCGGCTGGAGCGGCTGGTGGAGCGGGGCGCGCAGGGCATCAAGTTCTGGAAGGACCTGGGCCTGAGCGTGCGCGATGGCGCGGGCGAGCTGCTGCGGATTGACGACGAGCGGCTGGCGCCCATTTTTGACAAGGCCGCCGAACTGGGGATTCCGGTGATGTTCCACACGGCCGATCCGGACGCATTCTTTCTGCCAATCGACAACAAGAATGAGCGATATGAGGAACTGGCGGCGCATCCGGACTGGGGTTTTCAAGGCTCGCAGTACTCCAAGGTGGAGTTGTTGGAGCAACGTAACCGCGTCTTTGCGCGGCATCCGAAGACCACCTTTGTGGCTGCGCATGTGGCCGAAAGCGGAGAGCATCTGGCGCGGGCCACGCAGATGCTGGCCGCGCACAGCAACGTGATGGTGGACATCAGCGCGCGCGCCTCGGAACTGGGGCGGCAGCCCTACGCGGCGCGCGAGTTCTTTCTGCGCTTTGCGGACCGCATCCTGTTCGGCGCCGATCTGCTGCCGGAAGAGAAGATGTATCGCCTCTATTTCCGCTTTCTGGAGACGGCGGACGAGTACTTTGAATATCCATCGCATGCCTCGCGCCAGGGCCGCTGGAGCATCTATGGTCTGCATTTGCCGGAAGAGGTGCTGCGCAGTATTTATCGCGAGAACGCACTGCGGCTGCTACGCTAAAGACAACCCTCATCGCAGGCGTTGCAGAATCTACTTACGACAGGATTTCTCTCCCGGACATGGCCAATTCAGAAACTGCACTTCCTGCCCGCGGCGCGCAGAGCAATGTTTGGTACCGGCTGCTGCTGCTGGCAATCGCAGGCCTCGGCGGACTGCTGTATGGAATCGATGTCGGAATTATTGCCGCGGCGCTGCTGTATCTGGGCAAAACGGTGCAGCTCACGCTGGCGCAGACCTCGATGATCGTAGCAGCGGTGCTGGGTGGCAGCATGGTGTCGTCGCCGCTGGCCGGTGTGCTGGCAGACTGGTTTGGCCGCCGCAAAATGATGGTGGTCAGCGGGGTGATGTTTGTCGCCAGCGTGGTGATCATCGTCATTTCGCAGGGCTTTGTGCCGTTGCTGCTGGGGCGGTTGCTGCAGGGCATGAGCGGCGGCGTGATTGCCGTGGTGGTGCCGCTGTACCTGGCCGAATCCATGGACGCGGACAATCGTGGCCGCGGAACGGCCATCTTCCAGTTCATGCTGACGTTTGGCATTGCGCTGGCGGCGCTCATTGGCTGGTATTACACGCGCCAGGCCGAGGCGGTGATTGCATTGGCCCACGGTAATACAACGCTGATTCTGGCGGCAGAGAACCATGCCTGGCGCGGCATGTTCCTGGCGGTGGTCTATCCTGGGCTGATGTTCTTTGCGGGAACATTTTTTCTGAGCGAGTCGCCGCGCTGGCTGCTGCATCGCGGCAAAGCGGCGGAGGCGTTGCGTTCGTTGCAGCGCTTGTTTGTGGCGCACAAAGCGGAAGCGGAGCTGCGCAAGATGCAGACCTTGCTGCATGAGCAGCCGGATGCGGCCCAGTCGGCTGGGGTTCAGTCGAAGGAGCAGGACTCGCTGCTGCGGCGGAAATACGTCATTCCGTTTGTGCTGGCCTGCATTATTCTCGCCTGCAATCAGACGACTGGAATCAATTCCATCCTTGGTTTTCTTGTCGTCATCCTAAGACACGCAGGCATGAGCGCCACGCACGCCACGCAAGGTGATGTGGTGGTGAAGCTGCTCAACTGCGCCATGACGCTGGTGGCTGTTCTGCTGGTGGACCGCAAGGGCCGCAAATTTCTGCTGAAGCTGGGCACCGGTGGAATCATTCTTTCACTGGTGGCTGGCGCGGTGCTCTTTCTCAGTTTTGAGTCGAAGCGTGTGGATGTGCGGAGCGAATTGGCTGCAGCGCAGTCGACTGACCGGGTGACGCTGCCGCTGAGCCGGTTGAGCGCCGCGGCCGGAGATGCGCAGAAGCCGATGATGCTGACAGTGGTCTACTCCTACGGCAGCGGCAGCCAGATGGTGAGCGTCTCCAGCGATGACGCCAATCCGGTGCTGCAAATTGCGCCGGAGGCAGGCGCGAAGGGAAAGCCGCTTACCATCGAACACGCGTTCTATGGGCCGATCCCTTCAGAAAATACCGGCTGGCTGATCACGTTGTGCCTGGCGCTGTTTATCGCCGCCTATGCGGTGGGTCCGGGGGTGGTGGTCTGGCTTACGCTGTCAGAGCTGATGCCGATGCGCATCCGCTCCACCGGCATGGGCATTGCGCTGCTGCTGAACCAGGGCGCGTCCACGGTGATTGCGGCGGTCTTTCTGCCGGTGGTGGGCAATTACGGCTACTACGGGATGTTTCTCTTCTGGGCCGGTTGCACGGTGGTGTATTTCATCACGGCAGCATTCTTCCTGCCAGAGACAAAGGGCAAAACGCTCGAAGAGATCGAAGCCTATTTCGAGAAGAGCGCCGCGTAGCAGGGCTTTCCGCATTCCTCATCCACAATAGAGGTTGCTCCCAGGTCTCATGACGAGGCATGGGAGCAACACATCCTTCCCGCCTCTTCTTTCCCGGTTGCTGCTCCCGCTGCAATCTTTCCTGTCCGGAAAAAGCGGGAGTGGTTTAATGGGGCATGTTCTTTGTCCGGCGCAGAGTGGATCTTCCCGTTGCGGTTCTGGCGCTTCTTCTGCTGCTTCCGCTGGGTTGCAGCCGGCATGGAGGCTCCGCTGCCCGGCACGCAACCCCTGTTCCTGATGCGGCCGCCGTCGCGGCGCAGTTGCAGGCGATTGCGGCGGGCGGTCATCTGGCTGCACTGCGCTGGCCGGACTTTTCTCACGATCAGCAGGCCGTGCAGCAGTTGTATGCCGCGGCGCAGTACCATCCGGTGTGGCTGCACCAGGGGGTGCTCACTCCGCAGGCAACGGCCATGATCGCGGCCTTCCAGGGCAGCCAGCAGAAGGGGCTGAATCCGGAGGACTACGATGCTTCGCGCTGGCCGCAGCGGCTGGCGGCATTGCAGTCGTCGCGCGGCAATGCCGATGTGGTGGCGCAAGCGGATGCCGCGCTGACCATCTGCGCCATGCGCTATCTTGCAGACCTGCACAGCGGCCGCGTGAATCCCAGGCATTTCCAGTTTGATATGGAAGTGGACCACCGGCAGTACGATCTGGCGCAGTTTCTGCTGCAGCAGGTGGTCGCGGCCAGCAATGTGGCTGCGGTGCTCGGCCAGGTGGAACCGCAATACGCCGCATATCAGCGGACGGAGGCTGCGTTGCAGCACTACCTGAAGCTGGCCGCCGAAGACCACAGCGCGCCGCTGCCGGAGATCAGCAAAACCGTGGCGCCCGGAGATACTTACGCTGGCATTCCTCTGCTGGCGCAGCGGCTGCGGCTGGTGGGGGACCTGCCCGCGGAGGCAGTGGTGGACACGGCAGGCAACCACTACGACGGAACGCTGGTGGAGGCCATAAAGCGCTTTCAGCAGCGGCATGGGCTGGAGCCGGATGGCCGCATCGGCAAAGAGACGCTGCGGCAACTGAATGTTCCGCTGCAGCAGCGTTTGCTGCAACTGGACGATGCGCTGGAGCGCTGGCGCTGGCTGCCGCCGAACTTTCCGCAGCCGCCGGTGGTGGTGAATGTGCCGGAGTTTGTGCTGCGCGTGATCTCAGCCGATCACCAGGTGGTGCTGCGCATGAAGGTGGTGGTGGGCAAGGCCGTGCGCCACCAGACGCCGGTCTTTACCGGCGAGATGAAGTACATCATCTTTCGCCCGTACTGGAATGTGCCGCTCAGTATTACGCGGGCAGAGATTGTGCCCGATCTGCGCAGGAATCCAAACTACCTGGCGAAGAAGGACTTTGAAGTGACGGACCAGAGCGGCAGCGTGGTGAGCCGCGGACCCGTCAGCGAAGCGATGATTGCGGAAATGCGCTCCGGCCGGTTGCTGGTGCGGCAGCGTCCCGGGCCGGCCAACGCGCTGGGACTGGTCAAGTTCATGTTTCCGAATGAGTACAACGTGTATCTGCACAGCACGCCTGCGCCACAACTGTTTGCGCAGTCGCGGCGCGACTTCAGCCACGGGTGCGTGCGCGTCGAGAAACCGGTGGAACTGGCCGAGTGGCTGCTGCGCAGCCGTCCGGAGTGGACGCGCGAGAGCATTGAGCAGGCCATGCAGTCCGGCCCGGACAATCGGCAGGTGAATCTGCCGCAGCCGGTGCCAGTGCTCATCGTGTATCTGACGGTGATTGTGGACAGCGCTGGCGATGTCCACTTCTTCCACGACCTCTACGGGCACGACCGGGCGCTGAATGCCACGCTGGCCAAAGGACGGCCGTATCCGCAGTAGCGGCTACCAGCGGCGCACCGGGCCCACATCCACATGCACAAAGCCGGAGGCCGGGTAATAGCCCACGCCGCCACGATGCAGCGAAAGCGCGGCATCGCGCAGCCGCGCGGTGGAGACGCCGGGGACGCGGATGTCGATGGCCCTGGCCGCCATGTGCTGGCTGTGGCGGGCAACGCCCTGCGTGTGCTCGCGCAGATAGGTGTTGGTCTTGGGCGTGCGATAGCCGCAGACGATGTCGATCTCGCCGTCGGGGCGGCCCAGCCGCACCATCAGGTCATGCAGCAGATCGAACTCGCGCAGATCGTAGTCCTTTTCCGTGCCGGTGCGGTAGTCGCGCAGAAAGTAGTCGAGCTGCGACACGGCGGTGGGCAGATAACGGTCGCCAATGCGGTAGACGATGTTGATGCGCTCCTGCGTGTGCAACTGGTAGAGATGCAGCCGATACACAGCCGGGCCGGGGGAAACGCCGTCGTCTGCCGCGTGCGCGGCCGGAAGTGCGAGGGAGAGCAATATTAAAAGGCTTGCCAGAAGCGGTTTTCGGAAAAGCATGATCCCGTCCTCGAATCCTGTCCTGGGGGAGAAGCAGCAACTGGATGATTCGTCCTGAGTTAACTAAATTGTAACTGATTGCATTAACGTAAGTCATAAACTTTGCCTCCGGATGGAGGCAGAGTTTGCGGCAAAACATCAGGCAGGCGGGCCTGTGGGAGCACTGCTGAGCAGGCTAAGTACTTCTGTATCTTTCACCTGCGGAAAGCTGCGGTAGAACTGGCCCACGGCCTCAAACACAGGCGGCTGGTGCAGGCAGACCAGTTGGTCGGTCAGGGTGGAAATCCGCAGACAGGTGGAGGCCGGGGCCACGGGAACGGCGGCCACCAGCTTTGCCGGATGCTTCTGCCGCAGGGCCTGGAGGGCGGCGGTGATGCTGGCGCCGGTGGCAATGCCATCGTCCACCAGAATGATGGTCTTGCCGCGCAGTTCGGGACAGGGGCGCTGGCCGCGATAGAGAGCTTTGCGCCGGTGCAATTCGGTGAGAGCGCGCTGGGCGGCGTCCGCAATCTGCGCCTGCGTGATTCCCAGCTCGCGGACGCTCTGCTCGTCCAGGGCGAGGTCGCCGTCCGTGGTGATGGCGCCAAAGGCCAGCTCCGGTTGCCAGGGCACGCCCAGCTTGCGGGAGAGGAAGACGTCCAGCGGCAGATGCAGCGCCTGCGCCACCTGCCGCGCCACCACAACGCCGCCGCGCGGAATGCCGAGCACGATCGCGTCCTTGCGCCCGGCATATTCGCGGAGCTGCCCGGCCAGTTGCTGCCCGGCGTCTTTGCGGTCGTGGAAGAGCATGGCTGCCTGCATTGGTATCGCTGTGGAGTGGCGCGCGGCAGTGACGGAAGTCACTGCCTGCTGCAGCCTAGCGGTCCGTGTGTTCGTGCTACCTGTCTGGCAGGGGATCAGTCGCAGTAAGCGGCAGTCGAGGCGAGGATTTCGTCTTCGGCCTGCGCCTGTTCTGCGGCCTCATCCAGGGGCGCGCCGGAGATGCGTGCAGTGAAGAACTGCTCGACGGCGTTCAGCACGGCCTCGCCGGTTTTGGCCTCGTAGATGGCCTTGCGCAGAACCGCCCCGCCGGGCACGCCGTGGGTAAACCAACTGGCGAACTGCTTCATCTTGCCCACGCATTCGCGGGCAATCGGCGTGGCGGCATTGGCTTCCAACTGGCCTTCTTCCAGCAGCATCAGGAAGTAGGTGCGGATCATGTGGTAGCGGTCCATCTCCGTGGGCCGGTCATAGCTGCCGGTGGCGGTGTACTGGGCCATCTGGCGGAAGATCCACGGATTGGCCGGGGCAGCGCGGCCGATCATGACGGCGTCGCAGCCGGTCTTCTCCACGATTGCGCAGGCATCTTCCGGCGTGCGGATGTCGCCGTTGCCGATGACGGGAATCTTCACCGCATCCTTCACGGCGGCAATGTACTCCCAGCGCGCCTGGCCGGAGTAGCCGTCCTCGCGCGTGCGGGCATGCAGCGCCACGGCATTCAGGCCGCTGTTTTCCGCCAGTCTGGCCAGATCGACACACACAATCTGCTGGTCGTTCCAGCCCATGCGGAATTTGACGGTAAAGGGAATGGTGACGGCGGCGCGCACCGTCTCAAAGATTCTGCCGATGAGCGGCAGATCGCGCAACAGGCCGGAGCCTCCGTTGCAGGAGACGACGCGCTTGGCCGGGCAGCCGAGGTTCAGGTCCACGGCGTCAAAACCCGCGTCCTGCACGATGCGGGCAGACTCGGCCAGCGTCTGCGGATTGGAGCCGAAGAGCTGCGCGGAGATCGGGTGCTCATCATCGTAGTACGTCAGGTAGCGCTTGCGCTTACTCTCGCGCATGCGCGACAGGCCATCGGCCGAGGTGAACTCGGTCATGATGAGCCCGCAGCCCGACTGCTGGTTGCTGGTGGCAGATTCCACCGCGGCCGCCAGGTTGTCCTCGCGGTTTGCCGCAAATGCGCTGGCGTTCCTGATGAAGCGGCGGAAGACCGTGTCCGTGACCCCGGCCATGGGAGCCAGCACGGTGGCCGGAGCAATGCGCACCCCGCCAATGGAGAACTCCGCCGGCACACGAGCGTGCGCTGGCATGGAGTGCTGTGCCGGATTGTCCCAGTATTTCTTCATCGCTTTTCCGCGGTTATGCAAAAGGCCCCCGCCGCAGCGGAGGCCTGGAACTTGCCTGGAATCTGCCTGAGGCGCGGAGCTTACTTGGCCGCTTTGGCAGCGTCCGACTGCGCATACTTCCGGCGGAAGCGCTCAACGCGTCCTGCCGTGTCGACCAGCTTCTGCTTGCCGGTAAAGAACGGGTGGCAGGCGGAGCAGATTTCGACCGTAATGTCGCCTTTGTGCGTAGAGCGGGTCTGGAACGTGTTTCCGCAGGCGCACTTGACGTGAATTTCGTTATAGCTTGGATGAATTCCTTGCTTCGGCATGGCTGTTACCTTAAAACCTTTCACAAACGCTTTCCTCAGTTTACCGGAGATTCCCACAGCGGGCAATTCCGGGGGAAGGCTGCGATACTAAAAAGCAGGCCATCCTGGGCGGCGAAATTCCGGTATGCTTTGGTTCCGGGTCAGGTCAGGTCAGGTTTGGTTTGGGTCAGGTTTGGGCCAGGCCGCTGTGGAATGTGAGGAAAATGCCCCAACCTTGTCCCATTTGCGACGATACCGGCATGCGCATTGTGCGGCGTGACGACGGTGAGCAGTTTGCCCAGCCGTGCGAGTGCCGTCTGGCGCAGCGGGCGCATCGTTTGCTGGGCCGGGCGCGGATTCCGAAGCGTTATGAGCACTGCACGCTGGACAGCTTTGAGACGCATTTTCAGGGAGCGAATGGATCACTGGCCAAAGCGCTGCTGACCGGGCGCAAGTTTGCAGAGGGCTATCCGCTGGAAACGGACGGACGCGGGCTGCTGCTGACGGGCACGATCGGCGTCGGCAAAACGCATCTGGCCGTGGGGATATTGCAGGCGCTGGTGGCCGACAAAGGAGCCACCGGGCTGTTTTATGACTATCGCGAGCTGTTGAAACAGATCCAGAACTCCTACAACCGGCAGGTGGCGGCAACGGAACTGGAGATTCTGGCCCCGGTCTTTGATGCCGAGGTGCTGGTGCTCGATGAACTGGGCGCTTCCAAGCCGACGGACTGGGTGTGGGACACGGTGGCGCACATCCTGAACACGCGCTACAACGACAAGCGCACCACCATTATCACCACCAATCACGCCAACCAGCCGCCCCTGGGCGCAGAGCTGGCGGCCGGCAGTCAGGCCTTTGCC
Organism: Edaphobacter aggregans; assembly: GCA_022736715.1. Taxonomy (GTDB): domain Bacteria; phylum Acidobacteriota; class Terriglobia; order Terriglobales; family Acidobacteriaceae; genus DZDJ01. The sequence continues at coordinate 13,918 of DZDJ01000019.1, read as the reverse complement.
GCGGCGCGGGCTGCTGCGCGCGAGGAGACGCTGGGCGACCGCATCGGCGAGCGCATGCGCTCGCGCCTGCAGGAGATGTGCGTGGTGGTGGAGCTGCAAGGGCAGGACTTTCGCCAGACGGTGCGCAAAGCCAGCTTCGCCTGATCGGCAGGTTGTCCGCTTGCCTCCCGCGCCATCGCCCACAATGCGGAATGGCCGCAAAAAGAAGCTGCACGGTTCTGCCTGGTTTGCAGGTATGCTGGGTGCATCGCCGTGATTTCGCCACCTGTCAATTTCCAACACCGGGCCCCTGCAACTGTAGCGGAATCATAGGCACTTCCACTGGGTACGATGGAGACGGAAGGATGAAGCTTGCAGGGTTTCTGCTGCTGCCGGCAGGGTGGGTGATTGCGGTCACCGCGGTGGCGTTGTTTTCGCATCCTGTGCTGCGCTGGGTGTTTGTGCTGGCTGGGCTTTGCCTGCAACTGGGCAGTCTGATGCTGATTTTTCTGGCCATGCACGGCCAGCCGGAGCGGCCGCGATGATGCCTGCCCCGCAATTCCTTCTCTGTATTGTGTTGCTTCCCCTGGTGCCGCTGGCGCTGGCCGGGCTGGTGCTGCTGAACAGCGGCTTTGGCCGGGTGCGCGGCGCGGCCTATGCGGTGCTGTCGTCGATGGTGGCCATTGCGGTCGCGGCGCTGGCGTATCTGTTCTTTGGATTTTCCTGGGAGGGATATGCCGGGCTGCCTGCGCATTCGTTTCTGTTGTATGGCCGGGAATGGGACTGGCTGGCGCGCGGGCCGTTGCTGCTGCGCGGGCTGGTGGTGAACCTGTCGCCTGCGGTGCTGGCTCTGCTGTTGCAGACAATGACGGTGGGACTGGCCGCGCTGATTCCTATTGGCGCTGCGGCTGGCCGCTGGCGTTTGCGTTCGCTGTGTTTTTCCACGCTGGTGCTGGGCGGCTGGACGTATCCGCTGTTTGCGCATTGGGCATGGGGCGGAGGCTGGCTGGCGCAGATGGGGGTGCGTCTCGGGTTGGGCCAGGGTTTTCTGGATGCGGGTGGCGCGGCCACCATTCAGGTGCTGGGCGGGCTGACGGCGCTGGCCATGGTGTGGATTCTGGGGCCGCGGCGCGGTAAGTATCCGGAAGAGGGTGGTCTGCCGACGGCGATTCCCGGGCACAATATGGTGTATGTGCTCTTTGGCTGTGTGTTGATGCTGCCGGGCTGGATGGCGCTGAACAGCGTTGGCGCCATGCTGTTCATGGCCGCGCCTGCGGTACAGGTTCCGGCGACCATGCTGAATACGCTGCTGTGCGCGCTGGCGGCTTTTTTGACGGCGGTGCTGGCCACGCGGCTGCGTTTTGGCAAACCGGATGCTTCGCTGTGCGCCAATGGCTGGGTGGGGGGACTGGTCAGCAGCAGCGCCGTCTGCTGCTTTGTTTCTCCGCTGGGAGCGGTGCTTACCGGAATGGTGGCGGGCGGGCTGGTGACGCTGGCCGTGGTGCTGCTGGAAATGCACATGGCGGTCGATGATCCGGGAGGAGCGATCTCTGTGCATGGCGTGGCTGGAATCTGGGGGCTGCTGGCGGTGGGCATTTTTCCGCACGTTGTCGATGGCGCGCTGGCAGGCGGCAGGGATGGTCAGTTGCTGGCGCAGGTGGTTGGCATTGCAACGCTGCTGGGCGTTATGCTGCCGATGATCTATGGCCTGAACTGGCTTATTGACCGGCTGGATGAGCAGCGCGTAACGCCGCATGGAGAACGCATCGGCATGGACCTGCAGGAGCTGGGCGGCAGTGCCTATCCCGAGTTCATCGTGTACAACGAAGAATAAAAATGCGGTGATGGGAAGGGCGCGCGGACATATACTTGGAGTGCATTTCCGCCAGAAGAGCTGTTGCGCAGGATGCGCGATGGCCGGAACACGATAGCCGGGAGTGGAGAAGATAACTTTGATCAGTCCTCTGGTTGACCTGGAAGCAGGGCAGGAACTGGACCATTACCGCATCGATGCGCTGGTGGCCCAAAGTGGCATGGCGGTCATTTTTCGCGCGACCGACCTGCGGGACGGCCGTACGGTTGCCATCAAGGTGCCGGACCCGAATCTGGAAACGGATCCTGTCCGGTTTGACCGCTTCAGGCGGGAAGAGGAGATCGGAGCGGCGCTGCATCACCCCAACGTGATGCACATCTATCCCGATGGCCACCGCTCGCGCCTGTACATGGTGATGGAATGGTGCGATGGGCTGCTGCTGCGCGACATTCTGACGCAGGAGGGCAAGCTGCCACAGGAGCGTGCCCTCCGGATTGCACTGGGCATTCTGCATGCGCTGGAGTACATCCACCAGCATGGCGTGGTGCATCGTGATCTGAAGCCGGAAAACATCATGGTCGACGAGCACGACCACATCAAGCTGATCGACTTTGGCATTGCTTCTCTGGAAGGCGCCAAACGGCTGACCTATACCGGATACACGCAGGCGCTGGGCACGCCGGAATATATCGCGCCGGAGCAGGTGAAGGGCAAGCGCGGCGATGCGCGCTCGGACCTGTATGCCATGGGCGTGATGCTGTACGAGATGCTCACCGGCAGAACACCGTTCTCCGGGCCGTCACCGCTGGCGGTGATGAATGACCGGCTGCAGAACCATCCGTATCCGCCGAATCAGGCCGAGCCGGGCATTCGTCCGGAGCTGCAGGAAGTGCTGTATCGTGCGCTGGAACGGGAACCGAAGAACCGGTATGCCTCGGCACATGCCTTTGCCTGGGACCTGGAGCATCTGGACCAGGTGGGCGTCGCCGAGCGGGACGAGCTGTTGGAGTGGAAGGGCAAAAAGACGGGCATCTCGCGCAAAGCACTGGTGTACGTAGTGCTGGCGCTGGTGCCGGTACTGCTCTTTCTGGCCATGCTGCTGCTGGCAAGGCACCACTCCTGATCGCACTGGGCGCGGACAATTTTTTGACTGCACCCCGGCTCAGGATGGGCTGGGCACGGTGATGTCCGCGGGTATGTTCTGCGCCGCTGGCTGCTGCGTGTCGGATTTGGGCACGGCGATCTGCTCCACAAAGCGATAGCCGACATAGGCATCGGTGAGCAGATAGCGCGGATTGGACGGGTCGTCCTCAATCTTTTTGCGCAACTGGCGGATGAAGGTGCGCAGATAATCCACCTGATTGCGAAACTCCGCTCCCCATACAGAAGAAAGCAGCTTGCCATAGGTCACGGCGCGGCCGGCGTGGGTCATCAGGTAATACAGGATGTCGTACTCCTTGCGCGTCAGGTGGATGGGCTGGCCGGCCCTGGTCACAACGCGGCGCGCCGGCAGGACCTGAATTTCGCCAATCTGGATTGGCGCGTCCTCCCGCCGCATGGGCGTCTGCGCGCGGCGCACGGCGGCGCGGATGCGGGCCGCGCATTCACGGATGCTGAACGGTTTGGTGATGTAGTCGTCGGCGCCGTGCTCCAGGGCCTTCACCTTTTGCTCTTCCGCATCCTGCACGGTCAGCATCAGGATGGGCAACCGCGGGGCCAGTGCGTGCAACCGCGCCAGCGTCTTCATGCCGCCAATGCCCGGCATCTGGACATCCAGCAGAACAACGTCGTAGGTCCCGTTCCGCACAGCCACCAAAGCGTCTTCGCCGCGCGACATTTCCGCGACCTGAAACCCCAGTTCGTTCAGTGCTGTGCGCAGTGCGCGGCGGATGGCTGCCTCGTCGTCGATCAGCAGCACGCGGATGGGAGCGTCATTCATGTCTGAATTCCTTCCGGCCTGGCAAGCGGCAGTGCCGCAAAGAACGTAGTGCCGAGATGGGGATCGCTGGTGACCCAGACGCTTCCGCCATGCGCTTCCGCCGCATGCCTGGCCACGGAAAGTCCGATTCCCGAGCCGGGCGCCGACTCCGAAGAGGCCGGGCTGCGGAAGTAGCGGTCGAAGATCCGCTCCTGGTCCGATGGCGGAATGGTGGGCCCCATGTTGTGCACGGAAAAGACAACCTTGTCTGGCTGCTGCGCCGCCATTACGGTGATGGTGGAGCGGGAGTAGGCATACTTGCCGGCATTGTCAATGTATTGCGTCAGCAGCGCCACCAGCAAGTCCCGGTCGCAGCAGAGCGAAAGCTCTTCCGGCAAAACGATGACCTGCGTCGGAGAGTTGTGCCGCTCGTCCTGCAGACTGGCCAGCACATCGTCAATGAGCGGCGCAATGGCCACCGGTTCCCACTGGGGCGTCAGGGCAGTGGATTCCAGTTGGGCGGTCTTCAGCAACCGGGTGGTCAGGTCGCTCAGCGCGTCGGCCTGTTCTTCAATCAGGCTCACCAGCTCCATCTGTGTGGCAGAGAGATGTCCCATCTCATGCAGGCCGGTACTGGCGGCGCGGATGGCGGTCAGCGGCGTTTTGTAGGCATGGGCCAGGTTGTCCAGCACCATGGTGCGGAACTGCTCCGACTGGCGAGCGCTCTCCGTGCGGCTGGCGTTTATGTGGGAGTGGTAGCGGTCAAAAGTGATGGACACCATGCAGGCGATGGAGTTGCCCAATGCTGAGGTCACCTCGCCACGCAGCAGCAGTGCCCCGATGGGCAGGCCGCCGATGTGCAGGACGCGGCGTGTCAGGCCAATCTCCGGTTCATCCTGTGCGGTCTCAAAAAGGTAAGTATTACGCACCATATTTTCCGGGTCAGAGAACCAGGCGCCGATGGGGTAGACCTTGTGCAGGTCAGCATCGAAGATGGCGACAGCGTCCAGATCAAAAATAGTGCGGAGAATGGTGGCCAGTTGCGGTCCGGGCTCGCATTGCATGTCCATCTGCGTGGCCTGGAGCGCAAACTCGCAGAACTTTTCCGCATAAGGGCAGGGCGTATGCGCGCTGTCGGTCCTGCGCGCGGCCCGCACCTTCTTCCAGACGACCGGCGCCGACGCCGCAGCCACGATCACCAGTGCAGCCAGCCACTCTATCGCGGTCCGGTGTGAGGCGGTACCGGTGATGGAGAGTACGGCAGGTAGGCCCATTTCTGATACAGAAACGTTCATTTCCCCTGTGCCATTCCATGGAAGAAGTTTTTTTACGGTGTAGAGATGAAAATCAGCCGCTCCCGGCATTTTCACAAGACCGCTCCGGATCCAGTCAATTGCATTTTTGCAGGTCTCTATCCACCGTATTTTCAGTTATTTCTATCCAAAATACTGCTGGTGCCGAGCATCTGAGAAGTTCGCAATTTGAGCGGGAATGCAGCAGTTGAGCAAACCGCTTTTCCTGAATTTAGCTGCAGTAGGGTGGCAAAGCGCGAAATTTTATCAAATGTGTAATCAAGGTTGCATAACTGTTTACAAATTTCAAGGTTTTTCGCCACCAGGCGATAGGGAGGGCGTTCTCAGCATGTGAGAAAAACAGCGAAATTTTCTCCTTGTGTGATTTCTTTATGAATTCCTTATGTCGGCTCTGCGTTACTGGAACCAATCGGGAAGCAATCAAAAAAAGTGAAAAACCCGACATACCAGGGGTTGGGATGGGTGTCTCCGCCCCGCGGTTAGAGCAAGATAACTGTTTTTACCTGGCATGACAATTCATGGAGGATCTTCGATTGAGACTTATCAGCGGTTTGCGAGGCATTATGGGAATTTTCCTTTGCGGCATTCTTACGGCAGGTGCGCAGGCGCAGAACTCATCCAGCGCGACACCGGCTCCTGCCCCAGCACCGGCCCCGGCCCCGGCAGCTCCATCGGCCTGGAGTGTGGGTTCCCTCGACTTCAGCGGATTTCTGGATGGATATTACAGCTACAACGCCAACCGTCCGAGTAATGCAGCCAATGGCCAGGTCAACGATCTTTATAACTTCAACGACAAGACAGACCAGTTCAACCTGAGCGCAGCCAAGCTGACCATGGTGCATGCCCCCGATCCGATCGGAGTGCGCGTGGACCTGATCTTTGGCCGCACCAACGCGCTGATACACAGCTCGACGGAGAAGGACACGGACAACTACATCGAGCAGGCCTACATCAGTGTGGTGCCTCCGAAGGCGCATGGCACGGAGATCGACTTTGGCCAGTTTGTGACCTCGGCTGGCGCGGAGGTGATTGAGGCCAAGGACGACTGGAACTATTCGCGTTCCATTCTGTTTGCCTGGGCCATTCCGTATTACCACTTCGGTCTGCGCACCTCCATACCGGCGACCAAGAGCTGGACGGCCGGTCTGCAGATTGTGAATGGCTGGAACAATGTGGTGGACAACAACGGCGGCGTGACGATCGGCCTGACCAGCTTGTTGACCAAGCCAAAGTTCGGGTGGGCATTGAACTACTACACCGGGCCGGAAGGCGCGGACACGCAGAAGGGTTATCGCAACCTGATCGATACCACGCTGACGTTGACGCCGGCACCGAAGTTCAGCGCTTACATCAACTACGACTACGGGCAGAACCATACGGCAGCGTTGCAGGGCACGCCGGACTACTCGCCGCACTGGCAGGGCATTGCGTTTGCTGCGCACGGACAGGTGACGGCGAATGCGGCTCTGACCGGGCGCTTTGAGTACTTCGACGACAACCAGGGCTTCTCCACGGGGACCGCACAGAAGCTCAAGGAGTTTACCGGGACGTATGAATACAAGTGGCAGAAAGGCCTGCTGACCCGCGTGGAGTATCGCCGCGACTGGTCGGACAAAGCCTTCTTCCACAAGGGTGACACCGGGATGGTGGATGCTCAGTCGACGATGACGGTGGGCCTGATCGCCTACTTCGGAAAGTAGTGAGCAGGCGCAGGTGCGCGACGCAGGTTTCGCATCTGCGCCAGGACAACAACCAGCCGGCAGCATACGGGCCGGACAGAAAGGGGCCAGCAGCTATGACGCTATGCGCAGCAGGAAAGGCAGAGTACATGGAGGGTAGTGATGACGACCAGCGCTTTGCTGCTTGAGTTGCTGCTTTCTGGCTTTTTTGCGGTTGCATGTTTTCGTGCGCGTGCAAACGACAGCGTTGAGGTGGCCCTGACGCCGCGGAACTTTCTGCGGCTGACAGACCGGGTGGAACGGTTGCGCCGTACGCGGTGGCAATGGTTTGCGATGGTGCTGGTGGTGGTTGTTGTCCGCTTACAGAGCGGCCACCCGTTGATGGCGGAATTGACGGTGGCCGCGCAGTTTTTACTCTTCCTGGTGCTCCCAACGGCGAAGCAGACGAAGACGGTGGGAAAGTTGGGGAGGGTAAAGGGTAGTTCTCTCCGGCGGATGAAGCCAGCTCATGGCACCGGAGGGAAGGCATAGCTTTTGCCCATGCAGGAGGCCCTGGCTGGGTTGAGAGGTTGAGGAACTCCGGCAGGGGAAATCACAGAAGGCCATTGCTCCGGCAGCGGACGCATGGGAAGAAGAAAAAATCTTATTGACCAGTTTCAAGGAGGAAGTGATATGGCAGCAAATAGTAAACAAGGCCAGTCGTTTGGGGTCTTTCTTGTCGGGTTGACGTTAGCGTGCGCCGGCCTTGCTGGCCTGGCCAGTGGTCTTGGCAAGGTGGCTATTATTGCGGGCGTCGTGTTGCTGGCGGCCTCTGCGTGGCAGTTCATCCAACTGAAGCCGCTGGAAGGAAAAATCGCGCTTGGTGCTCAGGTGTCCAGCATGAAGGCGGTGGGTGTGCTGGTGACCGTTCTCGGCTGGGCGGTGGCACTCTTTGGGCTGCACCTGACGACCAGTGTAGGTGGTCGCCTGGTGATTGCGCTGGTTGGTCTGGCGATCTGCCTGGTGGGCGTGTGTGTGATTCTGCCGACGGCGTGCAATAAAAACGCCATCTGGAAAGCATAAAAAATTTCGACAGGGAGCCGACTCAATGAAGATTTTCCGCAGTAACAAGTTTCTGTTGTGTCTCGTGATGTTGATGGTGTCCTTTGGATCTGTGGCTCATGCCGATACGTCCGCATCTGCCACAGAACTGAAGGCCACCGTTGCCAAGGCGCCGACGGTTGCCGATCAGCAGCAGGGCGATCCGGGCGGGAGCATCACCGGAACCATCAACGATGTTCCGGTCTCCGATGCGAAGGCCGGATTGACGCTGGGTGACGTGGGCAACCAGGTGGGCCAGAACAAGATTGCCATCAACTTTGTCTGGACGCTGGTTTGCGGCTTCCTGGTCATGTTCATGCAGGCCGGGTTCGCCATGGTGGAAGCGGGGCTGTGCCGCGTGAAGAATGCGAACCACACCTACATGATGAACTTCACCGTGTATGCCTGCGGGTTGTTTGCGTACTGGTTGATAGGATTCGCCATACAAATGGGTGGTTCGGCGGGCAACGGCAACCTGGGCGGTCTGCAGCCGCTGGCCGGGGAGCATCTCATCAACCTGTTCGGACACAGCTGGGGCATCTTTGCCACGGCGGGCATGTTCCTTTCAGGACACACCTATGACGTTGGCGTGATGGTGATCTTCCTCTTCCAGATGGTGTTCATGGATACGGCGCTGACGATCGTGACCGGCGCGGCCGCCGAACGGTGGAAGTTCCTCACCTTCTGTGTCTCCTCGGTGCTGATGGGCGCGTTCACGTATCCGATCTTCGCCAACTGGGCCTGGGGCGGCGGCTGGCTGGCACAGATGGGAACCAATCTGGGCCTGGGCAAGGGCTATGCGGACTTCGCCGGTTCAGGCGTGGTGCACGCAGTCGGCGGCTTGACGGCTCTGGCTGTGGCGCTGATCATTGGGCCGCGTATCGGCAAGTTCAACCGTGACGGATCGAGCAATGCCATTATCGGGCACGATATTTCCGCTGTGCTGATTGGCTGCTTCATCCTCGCCTTCGGCTGGTTCGGCTTCAATCCGGGCAGCACGCTGGGTGCCTCGGCCGCTGGCTGCCTGCGCATTGGCTCCATTGCGGTGAACACGATGCTGGCAGGCGCCACCGGGACCTTTGGCGCGATGCTCTTTATGTGGATCACCAAGGGCAAGCCGGACGCCTCCATGAGCGCCAACGGTCTGCTGGCAGGGTTGGTGGCGATCACCGCGCCCAGCGGCTTTGTGAACACGGTCAGCTCGGCGATCATCGGCCTGGTTGCTGGTCTTCTGGTTTGCCTGAGCGTTGCCTTTGTAGAGAACAAGCTGAAAGTGGACGACCCGGTCGGCGCAATTTCCGTACACGGAACCTGTGGCCTGTGGGGCGTGCTCTCGGTTGGCCTGTTTGCCGATGGCAAGAGCAACTACGGTGGCTCCTGGAACGGCGTGACGGGTTCGGTCACCGGCCTGTTCTATGGCGATCCCAGCCAGTTGGTGGCGCAGGTGATCGGCATCATCACACTGATCGGCTTTGTCTTCACCTTCAGCTTCGTCCTGAACTGGATTCTGGACGCAGTGCTGGGGCAGCGCATCTCGATCGAGACGGAAGTTGCTGGTCTGGATCTGCCGGAAATGGGGCAGCTGGGCTATCCGGAGTTTGTCTTCCAGCCGGAGCCAGCCTATCTGGTGGCGGCGGAGCAGGCAGCGACGGCGTAACGCAAGCCAGAGGGAAGCTGCGGTTTGCAGGGCATGCGCTTTGGGGCATGCCCTGTAAGCCGCTGAAGAAATCGTGGTAGGGCCGGGCCGAAATAACAAGGGGAGTCGAATAATGAACAAGCAGACTTCAGAACTGATGGTTGCTGACGATGCCGTGGTAATGATGGGAGGCAGCGCGCCGGCGATGTTGCCTGCGGCGTTGCCAGACACGGCAAAGATGCAGATGATTCGCATGTTCCGCGATCCTTATGTGCTGGACAAGCAGGAGCGCGCGGAACTGGTGCAGCAATTGCGCGAGGCCGTGGCGCTGGAGCCGCAGGTGGCCGAGTTGAGGGTGCTGCTGGGGATGGCGCTCTGCGTCGATCTGGATGCGCAGGCGGGCATGGAAGAGCTGCGCGGGGCGGTGGAAGTGGATCCGGAGAATTTTCTGGCGCGGTTGAAGTTTGGCGAAATCCTGATGCGGCTGCGGGTGTGCGCGCAGGCGGCCGAGGAAACGCAGATTGCGGCGCAGCTGGCGACCAACGCGGTGCAGGCGGAGCTGGCGCGGCGGCAGGCGGCCACCCTTCGCACCATGCAGCGCGAAGGGATTGAGCGCGGCGGCTATGGTGGCAAAGTGCTGTCCATGATGGACCGGATTGGAAAGCTGTTCACACGCGGAGAGCGGAATGAGAGCCAGGCTCCCGTAGTTCTGCACTCACGGTGATGCATGCCTGAATTGCTGCAATTGGCGCTGTTGATTGCCGTGCTGCTGCCGGCGTGCAAAATCGTTGCTTCGGTGTGCAGCCGCTTCGGTGTTCCGGCCATCATCGGCGAGCTGATGGTGGGCATTGTGGCGGGACCGGGAGGCTTTGACCTGTTCCATCTGCATCTGTTCCATGGGGGGCAGGCCACGGGCACGTTCATGCTGCTGGCGCAGGTGGGCGGGCTGGTGCTGATGTTCATTGCCGGCTTTGAGACGGACATTGACCGCATGCGCGAAGCGGGGACGACGGCGTTTCTGGTGGCGCTGAGCGGTGTCATCTGGCCGCTGGTGCTGGGAACAGGCGCCGGGCATTTGCTGGGGCTTTCCTGGGATGTGTCGCTGTTTCTGGGCGGCGCGCTGACGGCAACCAGCGTGTCCATCTCCGCCAGAACGCTGATGGATGCGGGAAAGATGTCTTCGCCGGAGGCCTCCGTCATTCTGGGAGCGGCGGTGATTGACGATGTGATGGGGCTGTTTGTGCTGGCCTTTTTGACGGCCTCCATCAGCACCAACAGCGGCGAATCTTTTGGCTTTGCGGCAGAGATGTCGAGTCTGCTGCAACAACATTTTCCGACGGCGGCGCACCACCCACTTCTGGTGCAGATGCTTTTCATCAGTTTGAGCGTCGCCGTCTTCTTTTTTGTTGGCTATGGCGCGGCCAAGCGCTGGCTGGACTGGTTGATCGTACAGATGCGCCGGCTTTCGGCGGACGAGTCTGTCACAAGCTGCGTGCTGGCCCTGGTGCTGGTGTACGCGATTGTGGCCGAGTGGCTGGGCAGCGTGGCGGGCATTACGGGCGCGTATCTGCTGGGCTACGTCTTTGCCGGATCGAAATACAAGGCAGACATTGAACGGACCTTTCACGCACTGGGTCATGGTCTGCTGATTCCGCTGTTCTTTCTCTCGATTGGGTTGACGAGCAACTTCCGCGCGCTGGGCGGGCATTGGATGCTGCTGAGCATCATTTTTCTGGTTGCCGTGGTGACCAAGATGGCCGGGTGCGGCCTGGCGGCAATGGCCTGCGGCCTGGGCACGGTGCGGAGCCTGCGTATTGGCTGCGGCATGGTGTCGCGTGGCGAGGTGGGCCTGATTATTGCGGCCATGGCGGTGAAGGCGAACATCTTTAAGCCATCGGAGGCGGCGCTGATGGTGGCTGTGGTGTTGCTGACGACGCTGCTGACGCCGCTGGCTCTGCGGGGAGCGTTCCAGTTGCACTGTCCGGATGACGAGGACACCTCCGGCGGCTGGGACACGGCGGAGGAGTCGCTGGAACAGATGGAAGCGGCCGGCGAAGGCGCGGATTCGAGGCAGTTCCAGGTGATGACCTATGCTGGCGAAGGCCGGGCTGCTTTGGCTGCGTCCTGCACGGGGGATTGAGTTTCTTTTTCTGCGAGGCAAGCTGTCTGTGCCGTGCAGGAATGTCCATATTCTCTGGTGGGGGAGTTTCTTTTCCTGTGTGCGCAACAATAACGCCGTCCCGCAGAAGCAGGCAGGGCGGGAGCTGCCGCCCTGCTGTTTTCCTGCCAATTTGCCTTCTCCTGTGACAAAAATCTGCAAAAATGCGAATGAAGACGAGTTGGAGAGTCTGATGCTTGAGATTCAGTTTGGGCAGGCGAGCGATCCGGGACGGGCGCGGTCCGGAAACGAAGATGCCATGGGCGTGGTTGCGCCGGCATCGGCGCAGGAGGCGGCTGCGCGCGGCTGGTTGTTTGTGGTGGCGGACGGCGTGGGCGGGCAGGACTTTGGCGACGTGGCCTCCGCATGTGTGGTGGCGGCGATGACGGAGGGATTCAGGCGCGCGGCGGCGGCAGCGCCGTTGCAGAGTCTGCTGCCGAACCTGATTCAGCAGGCGAGCCGCGCAGTGGTGGAGGAGGGTCTGCGGCTGGCTGGCCTGGGAGCGAGCGGGTCGGGAGCGAGTGGACTGGGAACGGCTGGGTCGGGAATGGCTGGGCCGGGAATGGCTGGGCAGGGGCGAAAGATGGGTTCGACGGTGGTGGCCTGCGCATTGCGGCAGGACCAGATGCTGGTGGCGCATGTGGGGGACTCGCGCTGCTATCAGGTGCGCAACGGCAAAGTGACGCTGGTGACCAGCGACCACACGCTGGTGAATGAGCAGCGGCGGATGGGCCTGATTTCCGCGGCGGAAGCGGAAGGCTCTGCGGTGCGCAATGTGTTGACGCGCTCGCTGGGACTGGCCGGGCAGGTGGAGGTGGAGGTGACGCCGCTGGCGCTGGCGCAGAGCGATGTGCTGGTGTTGTGCACGGATGGGGTCTACGACCGCACGGGCGCAGCGGAGATTGCCCGGATCGTTTCGCAGAAGAAAGCAGCGCAGGCGCTGGCGCAGGAACTGGTGGAGCACGCGGTACGGGTGGATGGCTCCGACAACGCAACGGCACAGGTGATTGTGGTGCATTCGGCGCGGCCGACGGCGATGTATCGCGGACGGCCGTATCGGATGCCGACAACTTGACGGCGATTTATAGCGGTTTTCCAGTTGGCGTAGCGGGAACGTGATGCCCGGAAACGGCTTTTTTCTCAAGAAAAAGCCGTCCTGCATGTTCCTGGAAACTCCACGAAAACTGGAGAACCGCTCTAATTCAGGGGTAAAAGGGCTTTTTAACAAAAATTCAAGCAGGAAAATCTATCTCTACCAGATATATAGGGGGTGTGGTATCGAAGCTCCGCCTCAGGCGACAGCGACGGAGACAAGCAGCAGCAGCGCGGCGAGCGCGGCGGCGATCTGGTAGGCGGTGTCAGCCGAGGTGCGCCGGGGCGGGAGCGTGGTGGTCTGTGGAATGGCTGGCGAAATGGCCGGCGTAGCGGGACTGCTGGAATGGTAGGACATGGGCACCGGCTCCTCTCAGGAAAATAATCGTACGTAACATGCTGGTATTTCTTTAGACGCTATTCTGCACCTGCTGGATTCTCCCTCTGTATGAATTTTTTGTCGAGTGTCAATCTCTGTAACTTTGTGAATTTTTTGACCGGTTCTGTTGGGTGCGGGTTGGACTGGATGGAAAGGGGCGGGATATAGAATGCAGGGGTAGGAACGAGTTTGCAGAGCGAAGCGGGATGGATGCGATGAGCGACGAGAAGAAGCCGGGCGAAAAAGTGGAGCCGGAGAATCGGTTGTTTGGAGCAAGTGCGCCGGGGTCAGAGGGGCGCGGCGGAATGCCGATGGCGGTGTGGGGCGTGGCGGTGCTGGTGGTGCTGGCGGGCGTGGCGGCGCTGGTCTTTGTGGGCCGGAGGGATGCGGGGCAGAAGCCGAGCCTGAGTGCGACGGCGCCGGAGGCGCTGGCTCCGTATGCGGCGAAGCTGCCGATTTCGGGGATCAAGATGAGCCAGGCGGATGATTTTGGCGGCGGGACGCTGACGTATATCGACGGACACATCCGGAACACAGGGCAGAAGACGGTTACGGGCATTACGGTGCAGACGATCTTTCGGAACGATATTGGGGAGTTGCCGCAGGTGGTGACGATGCCGCTGATGCTGATCCGCACGCGGGAGCCGTATGTGGATACGCAGCCGGTGAGCGCTGCTCCGCTGCAGCCGGGGGCGGAACGGGATTTCCGGCTGATTTTTGACCATGTGACGGCGAACTGGAACCAGCAGTATCCGGAGGTGCATGTGGTGGCGGTGGAAGGGAAGTAAAGGACTGGGTTGGATGCCCGGCTTTTCCGTTGATGCGCGGCGCTTGCGGCCCAGGGCATCTCAGGCCTGGGCGAAGGCGAGCT
>DZDJ01000115.1 GCA_022736715.1 Edaphobacter aggregans | reverse complement strand
CTAACGGGAAACGGTTCCTATAGCCTCCTGCACGGGATTGCCAGCAGTTACGCGCCCGGCGGGGAAATTGTTCCGTAATTTTGGTCAATTCAGGTTTGCTCTCCCCCGCGCGCAACTCTACAATGAAACATGCCCATCCGTCGTAAAATCGACCTTTTCGCAAAACCCGCTCCCGGTGCGGTCAATTCCGATAAAAATCATGATTGAGACTCCTGTTCCTGAAGCGTTGACCTTTGATGACGTGCTCCTTGTCCCTGCCTACAGCGATGTAGTGCCGACGCAGGTAAGCACGCAGACCCATCTGACCAAAACCATTACGCTGAACACGCCGCTGCTCTCCTCCGCCATGGACACCGTGACCGAATCACGGATGGCCATTGCCATGGCCCAGCAGGGCGGCATGGGCATCATCCACCGCAACCTGACCGTGGAGCAGCAGGCCAGCGAAGTCGACAAAGTAAAGCGCTCCGAGAGTGGCATGATCGTCGACCCGGTCACCATTTCACCGGAGCAGCCCATTGCCGACGCGCTGGAGGTGATGCGCCGCTACAAGATTTCCGGCGTGCCGGTGACGAAGAACAGAAAGCTGGTCGGCATCCTGACCAACCGCGATCTGCGCTTCGAAACACGCACCGATATTCGCATCGATTCTGTGATGACCAGGGAGAACCTCATCACCGTGCCGGTCGGAACCACGCTGGAAGAAGCGGAGATCATGCTGCACAAGCACCGCGTGGAAAAGCTGCTGGTCGTCAATGATCAGTACGAGCTGAAGGGCCTGATCACTGTCAAGGACATACAGAAGAAGCTGAAGTATCCCAATGCTTCCAAGGACACGCAGGGCCGTCTGCGCGTGGGCGCTGCCATTGGCGCCACGGGCGATTTTCTGGAGCGCGCCGCCGAGCTGGTCCGCAACCGCGTGGATGCCCTGGCCATCGACTCTGCCCACGGCCACTCCTCGCGCGTGCTGGAGGCTGTCCGCGAGGTGAAGAAGCACTTTCCGGAGGTGGCCCTGCTGGCCGGCAACATTGCCACCTATGATGGCGCAGTGGCGCTGATCGAGGCTGGCGCGGATGCGATCAAGGTCGGCATCGGCCCTGGCTCCATCTGCACCACGCGCATGGTGACCGGCGCAGGCATGCCACAGATCACGGCCATTTCCGAGGCATATCGCGCGGCCAGGCAGCGCGACATTCCGGTAATTGCCGACGGCGGCATCAAGTATTCCGGCGACGTCACCAAGGCCATTGCCGCTGGCGCCAGCGTTATCATGATTGGCTCGCTCTTTGCCGGTGTGGATGAAAGTCCGGGCGAAACCATCCTGTATCAGGGGCGCTCCTTCAAGGCCTATCGCGGCATGGGATCGCTTTCCGCCATGGCGCAGGGCTCCGGCGAGCGCTACTTCCAGGGCAAGGACGACCTGACGGAGGCCACCGGCGATTCGCGGCCTTCGCTCACCTCGCGCGAAAGCGGCGGACAGAACCGCCTGGCCAAGTTTGTGCCCGAAGGCATTGAAGGCCGCGTGCCGCACCGTGGCCCGCTGGAAGCGATGGTCTATCAACTGGTGGGCGGATTGCGCTCCGGCATGGGCTACCTGGGCTGCGGGTCAATCTCCGCGTTGCAGGAGAATGCGCGCTTCATCCGCATCTCCAATGCCGGACTGCGCGAAAGCCATGTGCACGATGTCATCATCACGCGCGAGGCCCCGAACTACCACGTGGAGTAACGCGCAACCAACTGCACTCCCAACAGGCACGGCTCCCGGCTGTGCCTGTTGCGCTGGTACTCTGAAAAGCAGATGTCAATCCACCAAAACAACAGCTCCGGCGCAAAATCCCTGTTGCAGGCATGGTGGCCTGCGGTGCTGGGCGTGGGCGTTATTGTCTGCGAATCGACGGAGGTCTTTACTGCCGCACATACCAGCCACTGGCTGCGGCCCATCTGGCAGGCAGTCTTTGGCCCGGTTGGCGATGCACGCTGGGAGCAGATTCACCATTACATCCGCAAGACCGGACACTTCACCGGCTACGGCACGCTGAGCCTGCTCTTTCTGCGGGCGTGGCTGCGCACGCTGACGCAAAAGGCCGCGGAAACTCTGTCGCAGTTCCGTCTGCGCTGCGCCGCGCTGGCCATCCTTTGCACTTTCCTTACAGCCAGCTGCGATGAGATCCACCAGCGCTTTCTGCCCGGCCGCACCGGGCTTTTCAGCGACGTTATTCTGGACACGATCGGCGGCCTCCTCTTCCACGTGGCCTTTGTCCTGCTGGTCTGGCGAAGGCGCGGCCCGGCTGCCTGAGCCACAAGAGGCTGTCATGCGTCTAAAAAAGGGAGATATGGCTCCTGCATAAAGAGGGGATACGGCTCCTCCATGTAGAGCCAGCATCTCCTGGCGTATTTTTGGCATACTTTCCGGATTTGGTCAGGCAGGCAGAACGATGACGCAGGATTCTCTCAATAGACGATTTCTTTCCGGTAGCCGCAGCCAACAGCCTCCCTTGCGCCAGCGGCACAGCCTGCGGTCCACACTCTGGCTTCTGCTGATTGTGGCAGCCTGCAATGCACTGTTTGCCCAGACGCAGGCCCAAGCACAGGCCCAGGCCAGGCCCGTGACGCTGCCCGTAACCATCTTCGACAAGCAGGGCCAGGTGGACACCAGCCTGACGAAAGCCAACCTGACGCTGACCACCGACAGCCAGCCGCAGACCATCGCCTCGCTCACGCCCGCCAGCAAGGAACCGCTCACCCTGGGCATTCTGGTGGACACCAGCAACAACCAGCGCGACGATCTGGCGCAGCAGGTGACCGCCAGCCAGAATTTTCTGGACCAGATGCTGACCCGGCCCGGGGACAAGGCCTTCGTCATCCAGTTCGACTACCAGGTGAACCTGCTGAGCGACCCCACCAACGCGAAGGACACGCTGCATAAGGCGCTCGCGCGGCTCAACGAACCCAATTTCGGCTACGGCGACCGTTCCGGCGCCAGCGACTCCAGCGCACACAACGCCCGGAACAACACCATCTACGATGCGCTCTACCTGGCCGCCGAAGACCTGATGCAGAAGCAGACAGGCCGTAAAATTATTGTCCTCGTCTCCGATGGCGTGGACATTGGCAGCAAAACCATCATGAATGAGCTGATGGAGTCTCTGCAGCGCGCCAACATTCAGGTCTACAGCATTGCCTACAAGCAGCCGGAAGAGCCCCGGCAGAAAGAGAACCGCAATCAGGACAACCGCCGGCGCAGTTCCACCACATGGCCCGGCAGCGGGGGCGGATGGCCCGGCAGCACCGGCGGAGGCTTGCCCGGCAGCGGCACTGGCTGGCCGGGCAGCGGAAATCCCGGCAACACCCCCAACGGGACAAATGGAACCAACACTGGAAACAATGGTGGCAACAAACGCAATGGTCAGCCGCAGTGGGACCGCACGCACACCGACGGCCAGAAGATTCTGAGCAAGATCAGCAACCTGACCGGCGCCAGCATGTATGTGATGGACAAAAAGACGCCGGTGGAGGCCAACTTTACTGGCATTTCCAGAGAGATTCAGGGCCAGTTGCTGCTGACCTACACGCCGCAGAAGCTCAGCAACACGGACTATCACCGCGTGATCCTGAAAGCGAAAAGCAAAGACCTGACCCCGCAGACGCGGGACGGCT
>DZDJ01000114.1 GCA_022736715.1 Edaphobacter aggregans | reverse complement strand
GAATGTCGTCTGCTGCCGCACCTTGACCGATCAACGCGATACGCTTTTGATTCAGCCCGCGCCGCCGCATCTGGTGCAATATGCCATAGGTGACAACGCGCAGTACGACCAGCCCCACGGCGCTCATGCCGCCCCACAAAAATACCCAGATACGCGAGTAACCCATGCCAAGCTGAAAGGCGAACAGCATGAGCGCGAGAGTGAGAAACACCATGCTCCAAGCCAGCGTGACTCGCCCGGCCAAGTCGATCAACAAGCCGCCGCGCCACGAGCGATACAGGCCAAACAATGGAAAAAACAGCAGAGCCAGCAAAACGCCAATAACGATGAGGCCGAGGTAATCAGAGCTTGGGAGGGTGAAATCGAAACGCCAGGCATAGGCGGCGAAGCCGCACAGGCAGATCACGAGGGCATCCAGCAGGCGGGCGATTAGGCTTAACGTATCAGGGCTGGTGTTCATGATGCGCTAACTCGGAGCTTACGTCGCAGAAGGCGTGCAAAGTCTTGCAACTCGTGCGGTGTGCTTTTCCATAACCAAAGTACCAACAAGGCGAGGATGGATAGACCTAGGCCGTATGCCACGCCGGGTTCATGCGCGAAAAACAGCATGGTCAACGCGGCACTAATAATAAGCAAGAGCGCCGCTGCCAAACTAAAGGCAGACTGCCAAGATGTCGGCGCGGACGGCGTTCCATGTCGGTGAGCGACGCTAAATAACAAGAGGCTATCCACCGAAACGCGCAGCGTCCATGCCAAGGCGGCACCTTGAATGCCCCACGCGCCAATCGCCCACCACAGGAAAGCCAGATAAGGCAGAACTTCAAGCAGGTGCAGCTTGGCCGGAAGATCGGGGCGACCTTGCGCCTGCAAATAGCTGTAGGGCAGGAAAGCGAGCGCATTCATCCAAATGCCGACCAGCAAAATCACCGCCACCGGAGCCATGCGTTCGCCCAGGTCACTGCCCAGCCAAAGGGATAAAAATGCAGGCACACACAGAATTCCAAGCACAATCAGCGGAGTCATGATGGCCGTCAGCACTAGACGCGCGCGCAACATTAGCGCTTGCGCCTCGGTGCCACTGACGCTGGAAAAACGCGGAAAAAGCACGCTCGACAGACTGCCAGGCACGAGGATTAAGCGCGTCGCTAGGCTGTAGGGCACGGTATACGCCGTGACTGCCGCCATATCGAGACGATGACCAATCATAAAGCGATCGGTCAGTTCCAAAATCGGATTCAACACACTACTCACCGAGACCCAACCACCAAAACGCAGCAGGCTGGGGATTTCAATCAGCCCCAAACGCGGCGGCGCAGTGCTCACCACCCGCCGACAGGCGCGGTATAGCAGCAATAACTGGATGCCACGCGCCACGAGCATGGCGATAAACAGGCTGGCCAAGTCCAGCGTGCCATTCATGGCGAATGCAAGCGGAAAAACCAGCGCCAACACGCCGCCGACGACTTGCGCGATATTTAGCGAAACAAAGGCGTGTCGCCCCTGTAGCGCGCCCATGAGCACCGAGCTGAGCGTGGCGAGTGGTAAAGCCAATAACACCCAAGCCAGAGCCGCTTCGAGTTCCAAGCGTAAATCCGTCGGAGCGTTAAAGACCGTACTACTTAACCAAGGCGCGAGCCATACGAGCAGCAAACCGCCCAAGAATCCCATGGCGACGCTCAGCCAGCTCGCACTCCACAATACATCAGCGGCGCGGGCAGGCTCCTCGACTTGAGCAATTTGTTGACTTACCGCCCGCCCAAGCCCCAAATCCAGCACACCCATATAGCCCAGTACCGCCCACAGCAACATCAGCGCGCCATAGCGGAATTCACCGACAAGGGGCAAGAAAAACGGCAAGGTCAGCAAGGTGACCAGCAGGGGAATCAGCGCTCCAAGCAAGTTGATTAGGCTTGAATGCTTAATGCTGGGGATTTTTGGCGGCCTATTGGATTGCGCTGTCACGACTTTATGCCAAGTTCAAAATACTCAACGCCAAGTGTTTGAGTATGAACGGTAGGAGCGGGCTTGCCCGCGAAAGGGGTGCTGTTCGCGGCCAAGGCCGCTCCTACGGAGCTCGTTCGTAGGCTGGATAAGCGCGGCGCATCCGGCAAGCCTCGCCACACTGCCGGATGCGCTGCGCTTATCCAGCCTACGATATTTTGGATTTTTGGAGACACCTTAGCCTCGCTTTGTTGGGTCACTGCGCGTGATCAGCCACTTGGGCGCGCGAAAACGTACCAGGCGGCGATACAGCCACAGATAGAACATCACGAACAGCAGACAAAAACCAATGAGAATTGGCGTGGACTGCCAAAAAAACACCGCCGGCACAATTGACAGTGCCGCCACGCCCCACAAATACGGCGAAGTCATGGCATTGCGTTCAATCAAATGCCGTCCCTCGCGGCTACCAACCATCCACAGCACCAAGCGGCGGTAGATCATTTGATGTAAATGCAGCGCATCAGGCATCACCGCAGCCCGCCCGCTTGCGCGGCGACGATAGATGGAAAACAACGTTTCCCACACCGGATAAATCACCAACAACAATGGAAACCAAGCCGAAACCTCCGTGTGTCGCTGCACCAACAACACCGCAATCAGCGCAATGATAAAGCCCAGAAAATACGCCCCACCATCGCCCGCAAAAATCAAGCCTCGCGGATAATTCCACGCCAAAAAACCGAGCGCCGCGCCGATAGAGGCCAAACACACCAGCATCAGCTCAATGTCATGTACTTTGAAAGCCACATAACCCAAAGCGCCCAACACCAGCAAGGCCACCACCCCAGACAGCCCGTTGTAGCCGTCGATAATGTTGAACGCATGACTCACGCCCGCCATGGCAAACCAAGTCAACGCCAAGGCCAAAAACGGCCAGATCGCCAGAGCCGTATCAACCAGTGGCAGATCGAGTCTTGGCAACATAACACCCAAAAGCCAGCTCGCCAGCATGGCGGACACCCAGGCGGCCAGCAGACGCCACAGCGGACTAATCTTGTGCGTCAGATCCTCTAGCAACCCCACAGCGAACACTGGCAGCACGCACAGCCCCCAAAGTAGCACGCTCAACCAAGGCAAATCGTTACTGAAAATCGCCATGCCCAGCCCAACCCCCCAGCCTGCCACTAGGGCAATCCCACCCACGCGCGACACGCGGTGCCTGTGAACCTGTTGCGGCCCGCTATGCACCACATCCTGTGCAAAGGATTGACGGATAATCAGCGTGGCGACGGCCAGCGAGACCAGAGTGGCGGTAAATAAAACCCAAAGCATAAAACGCGACCCGACCCAAGCTGGATGAAATGCGCGCAAGTTTAACAGTAGAGGGACATGGGCGGCGTTTTGAGACGTGCGGGTAAGCCCTCTAAAAATGCTGGCCTGGATGGCGCGCAGTATCGTAGGGTTACATTTTTTCCAGAGCCTCCTGATAGGCCGCAGCATAGGCCGCGCTCATGCGCCGGCTGGCGGCCAAACCGTCGGCATAGGAGCACGCGCTAAAGCGTAAAACTATCGCCCAAATACACCCGACGCACATGCTCATTGCTCAAAATCTCATTCGGCGTGCCCATCGCCAGCACTTGACCATCGTGCATGATGGTGGCGTGGGCGCAGATGCGCAGGGTTTCGCGCACATTGTGGTCGGTAATCAGGATGCCAATGCCGCGCTCGG
>DZDJ01000113.1 GCA_022736715.1 Edaphobacter aggregans | reverse complement strand
GTCATCGACGATTTCGTCTTCGCCCCCCTTGGGGGGTTGGGGGGTTTGTTTTATTGGTGTTGGGGTATGGTGTTGGGGAGCTTTCGTCGTGGGTTCGTTCTGGGTTTCTGCTGGGTTCCTGCTGGGTTCCTGCTGGGTTCCTGTTGGAAACCCACTGGGTTCCTGCTGGGTTATTTCTTTGTCGCTTTTTCGGCGTCGGCCACCCTTCTTTCCGTTGATCTTTGCGGCTTCGATCCTCGGCCTTGCGTGCGCGATTTCTACATCGGCGCGGAAGTTGTGGCGCAGCCCATCGTCACCCAGCGGGAAAAACTCATCAACCACCATACGCACCGCAGCTTGTTCGTCCTTCGTCATGGCGCGGCACAGGCGATAGAGTCGGTCGATTTCGGGCGGAAGGGGCTTCTCAGCGCTGTAGTAGGTATCTAGAAGGATGGCGTAGACACCATGCTCGGCCAGGCTCAAATGCCCCGTGTCGCGCTGGTAGTCGCCCATGTAGCGTTCGTAGTAGTTCATGGCTCGAACGCCCTCTTTTCACCGCGGATCATGCTCCAGCAGATCCCGCAAAAATACTTCGTCGTCGAGTAGACGGTGTTGCATTTACTCGCCGCCTTGTCCATCGCATAAACAAGCCTGTCCTCTGGAAGACTGTTGATGAAGTTTTGCTTGATGGATGACCGGAACGATTCGTCGAATGTGTGGCTGGTGAAGTGCGCGCGGAATGCGTCCTCGACTCTATCGACGATCTTGTCGTTCAACTTATCGATCGAGCGCAGCAGTTTGGAATACGCAGACATCTGGTCGCGTTTTTCCTGCATCACAGCAGCACGATCAGACAGGCTTTGTGGAACATCCGAAAGCAGTCCTGCGCCCTTGCCACGGTTGCACTCGAAACACGCGGTGAGAAGGTTGTCCGACTTCGACTTTCCGCCCTGAGATACCGGGTGGATATGGTCAATCTCAAGCACAACCATTGGGGGCTTTCTGCCGCAGTATTGGCAGGTAAAAGCATCCCGCTTGAATACAGAAAACCGAAGCCGTTTACTGATCGGCTCGCGCACGTTTTTTGCTTGTTCCATCTATTTCCCCATTCCCGAAGTTTGAAACGCAGTGGCAGGCTGGGCGGGGAAACCAGCTTTTCGATCCGTCGATCTAGCCGTGCGTAACTTGTCGCCGCGAAACTCTCGAATCGCGGCCTGTTCGTATTCCTCCGGCGTTGCAGCCGGGTGCGCGGCAATCCATGCCGCCTTGAGGTGCTCATAGCGCTCCCAGGAAGCGTCAGACATGGAAAACCTCCAGAAAGCCGCACTCAATGACACCCATGGGATTGCTCTTGACGGTTGACGGTGGCAGCGCCGACAGCGCGCGGAATTTCTCGTCCGACCATGTGCGGACTTCAATCTTTCTGTAGCGGCTCATGCGCGAACCTCGCTCTCGCTGGAATCACACATCGGTAAAGCCTCGGTTTGTGTTTCCGACCGTGATCCGGTCGAACTCCGGTGCAAGGGCGTTGACGCGGTGCATGCGACAGACGAAAGTAGCCTCACGTTCTTTCCTGACCGACCACTCCGCGAGAATTTCTCGAATGAGATCCGACCGTGATTTGCCCGTCGCTTTGACCATTGCTTCCAGCGTGATGACCTCGCTGGGATCAACCTCGGTGCGCAGCTCGACTTTCTGCGCCATCACTCGGCCTTTGTCAGATCGAGGATCTGTGCCGGCCGGTTTTTCACCCCAGCCATCTTCGCGGCCAGCGCATCCTCTTTTGCGAACCAATCGAGGATGGGTTGCACTGTTGACAGACGCGGCGACACGACGCCCGTATGGATGCGGGACACGGTGGCCTGGGGGACGCCGGACTCGCGCGAAATGCGGTTGTGCTGCCCGACTACCTCGTCCAGCCGTTTGCGGACGTACTCCTGGATTCCCATGGCTAAATCTCCTTCTGATCCGCCATGATATCCGCGGACGGATCGTGCTGCAAACCCCAAAAGGATTTATTTATCCGGGACACTGACAGCCATGAAATTACGGAATATTTTTGCCTCCCGACTTCGCACCCTGATGGGCGCTACGACTAGCTTGGATACGCAGGCGCGTCTCTCCAAAAAAGCGAAAGTGTCACAATCAACCATCGCTCGCGTATTATCGGGTGACACTTCGCCAACATTGGATACAGTAGAGCGTGTCGCCGTAGCGTTTGGCGTCGCGCCGATTGATCTCCTGGGCGAGCTGAACGGAGAGGAAATTTCGCTTTTATCGATGTGGCGCAAAGTCAGCGACGCCGATAGAGAGCGTGCATTTTCGTTTCTTCGGATTTGCGCAGTCGATCACCCTGTCGTCGCAGAACAACCACAATCCCTGGACTACACATCCGGATCAACGGACGGGCTCTCGGGGAAAGCGTTGCACTCTCTGCAAAAGAGCCCTTCCGATGACGAAATAACGAGAGAATTTCATGTCCGTACTCAAATTGGTGACAGGCGGCGCAGGTCATAGCGCCCACCCTGATCGCCTCAAGCGCATCACGCGCTGGCATATGGAGCAGGCAGTCAAAGGAGAGGCTGTCTGCGCCTTGAACTTTGCGGTGCATGGGGATGGCTCTGGCCATGCCGACTGCATTGGCGTGACCGCAGAGATGGCTGATGTGCTCCTGCCCCTGCTCCATGACACCATCCGGCACCTGCAGTCCTTTGCAGCGCCAGCCAGCAACGGCCAGGCGATCGTTTGCTGCGCTTCCAAAAACTCGACCCTGAAAAATAGCTTGCGCGCAAATCCATTTTAGGATTACATTCAAGCCTGGCTGATCGGTGGCGTCTCTGAACAGCGCCCCTTTTTTTCTCGGTATCAATCCTTTTACGGATTCTTTGGAGATAACGATGTACCAATCTTGCTCGAAAAAATGCAACGGTGGCCTCAACTGCACCGGCAGTTGCGTGGCATCCGTGCTCCCTGCGCAGCCGCGCACGAAGTCATCCATCAACATCAACTGGCACTTCGTGTGCACCTGGGCGATCATCGCGGTGTTCTGTTACGCCGGACTCTTCGGCTTGACATACCTCACCATCGGGAGAATCTGATGAAAATCCACTACATCGATCCGGCCGAGATCGACGCATCTATCGACGGCGCCGCCGAGCTGGAGCTGGCAGAACCATTCCGCATCGAGCCCCCGTTTCGCCTGCACCCTGACCGCGTTGCTGCGAACGCTCGGCGCCGTGCCGTGGAAAACGCGGCCCGGATGGATCGCATCGTCGCCTGGACGAGCATCGTCCTTCTTGTCGTCCTGGTAGCGGTCATCTACTTCGGAGCGCGGTGATGGCGCCGAAATGCACGCAGATAGAACGCACGACGCTGCTGAAAAAGGCGCGCGAGCTGTGGCCGAACCCCTCCATGCGCAGGAAGTATCTGCGCAGCATCGTTCTGCTGCGCCGCGGGTCTGGATGGGTGCTGGAAGGTGGCCTCGCGCACTACGAGCGCGGACAGGTTCGTTCAAGAACGGATTAAATTTTCCCCTTGCAATCCTTTTTTGGATCGTTGACAATCCACATTTGGCTTGCTTTATCCCCACTGGAGATCACGCCCATGACAGAACCATCCCTCACCGTCCGGGCCAGCTCCTGCCGCGATACCAAGCCTCAAAACTAATCTGGAGTTCAAAAATGACCAATCTCGTGAA
>DZDJ01000112.1 GCA_022736715.1 Edaphobacter aggregans | reverse complement strand
CCGCCGTGCAAACCCGCCTGCGCGACACACAAGCGCGCATGACCCGCCTTGGTGCAGTCAACCTCGCCGCGCTCGAAGAATACGAGCAAGCGCGTCTGCAACACGCCACCATGGAAGCGCAACACGCTGACCTCAATGAGGCGCTTGCCACGCTGGAAACGGCCATGCGCACCATGGATCAGGACACGCGCGGACGCTTCCGTGAAACCTTCGAGGCGGTCAATGCCAAACTCGGCGCAACCTTCCAACAACTCTTCGGTGGCGGTGAAGCGCGGCTTGAGCTGCAAGGCGACGCGCCATCATCCGAACACGACGACTCGGCGCAAAGCAAACAGGATCGCTGGCTGGATCGCGGCGTGGTGTTATTGGCGCGCCCGCCGGGGAAAAAAATCAGCCACATCCATCTGCTTTCCGGCGGCGAAAAGTCACTCACCGCCATTGCCCTGGTGTTTGCCATTTTTCAGCTCAACCCCGCGCCGTTTTGCCTCCTGGATGAAGTGGATGCGCCGCTGGACGAGGCTAATGTGGGGCGATTTTGTGCTATGGTTCAGGCCATGTCGGCACGGGTACAATTTATCTTTATCACTCACAATAAAACGACGATGGAGCTGGCACGGCATTTGATTGGTGTCACCATGCGCGAAGCGGGCGTGTCGCGCATTGTCGAAGTGGATTTGGATGCGGCAGTAAAAATGCTGAACGACGAGTAGGACTTACACAAAAGCCGGATTTTCTCCCTCTCCCGCAAGCAGGGAGAGCGCAGCGAGGGGGACGAAGCCGTCGGGGTGAGGGTGAAGGATGTGGCATAAGCCTTTGCTTTATCAAAGGTTGCAGCCCCTCACCCCAGCCCCTCACCAGAGGGGAGAGGGGGCTAAATCCTATCTTTGCGTAAGTCCTACTATGAATGGGTAAAGTCGGAGGGGATGTGTGGAGATCAATATGAGCTGGCTGTTATGGATATTGATCGGGGTAGGAGCCGGGCTCGTCGCCATCGGCCTGTATTTCTTCAATGCAACGCGCCGTGCTGAACGCGCGCCGTTCCCACTGGATGATGCCTTGCGCGATACGCTCGGCGCAGACCCGTTGGATGATCCGTTTGCCACGTCGCCTGCAACACCGGCCAACTCGCCCGCCCTTGAGCCGCGCATTGAGCCGCGCATGGCCACTCCCTCCGAATTTGACGAATTTGGTGTCGGCCCGGTTCGCCTGCGCCCACAAGATGAAGCCGCCGCCGCACGTCTCGCCGCAGGACGACAACGCCGCCCCCCGCGCTTTAATTACAAAAATGCGGCAGACGATGTGCCGCAACCCAATGATGCGCGCCGCGAACCGCATTTTGATGCCGGTTTCGATGTTGAGATCGCTCGCACCGAGCCGCCCACAGACACCGTCCAGAAGGCCAACGAGCCGATCGCGCCCGTACACCATGAAGCGCCTCGCGCCCCCCAGGACAAGCCCACACCCCCATCCATGAGCGAGCCACGCCCAGCGAGTGCGCCTGAGTCCACTGCGTCGCAGGCCAGAAAAGGCACGAACCCGGACGTGATTCCACTTTATCTTGTGGCGCGTACGTCCACCGGCTTCGCCGGAAGCGACTTGCTGCCATTGTTTACGCGCATGGGTTTTGAGTTTGGCGAAATGAATGTTTACCACTTCGCAGATCAACACGGCCAAGCTCTTTTTAGCCTAATGAACGGCGTAGCTCCCGGCACGTTCGACCCAAACAGCCTGGCCGAACAGAGTACGCCCGCCCTCGCGTTATTCCTGCGTTTACCGATCACCCGCCAGCCGAACCTGGTTTTGGAGCAATTTCTTGATCTTGCTTACCACATGGCTGACGCACTCGATGCCGTTATCCTGGACGATCGCCGTGAAGAACTGAGCACCGAGTCGGTCGATCGGATGCGCACTGTGGTCATGGGTGACTAGTGCTCCGGCACGAATTAAACAAGAACAAGGCAAGGGTTCCGTTCATGCTGAGCTTGTCGAAGCGCGGCTCTTCGACAAGCTCAGAGGATACGGACTCATGAATAAATCGTGCCGATTCTATAGTCGCCCACAAAAAAGTAGCGTAGGCCGGATAAGCGCAGCGCATCCGGCAAGGGCTGAGCAAGATGCCGAACAGGTTCAGCACGGGTGTCAACAAAAAGCCGCTGGAACTCTCGTGCCAGCGGCTTTTTGATGACCACAGAAGGCTAAAACCTTGCAAGCATCAATTCAAGATGTAGTACATCTTGTCCTTACTCATGTCATATGCCCAAGGCAAGTCAGCATTTTTCCAGCCGTTGACCGTGCGCTTGCCCTTGTTTTCGCCGTCTTTGGCCTTGTCACCCTCGAAACCGTCCACCACCGTGTAAACCTTGGTGTAGCCTGCCTTACCCAATAGGCTCGCCCCTTTGGAACTACGGTCGCCTGAGCGGCACATCAAAATGACTTCCGTTTCCTTGTTGCCGCCCTTCTTGGTGACAATCTCACTAACGGCGGTCACAAAGTCGCTATTCGGCACAATCTTGTAGTGCTTGAATTTTTCGTCATAACCCGAAAGATCATTGAGGATGTAGGGAACATTTCCGTCCAGCATCGCGCCAGCATTGCCCACATATTGCAGCTCTTCCGGGGTGCGCACATCAATGAAAACGATTTTTTCATTGGCTTTTTTCATGTCATACGCTTCTTTGGCGCTCAGATAGAGCTTCAAATCTGACTGCTTGATCTCGGGCACGGTCGCCGGATCAATATCACCTGCCAGCAGCGGTGACGCAACAAAACCACCCAAAACAGCCATCAAAGCCAAAGTCAGCACGCTCTTCTTCATCGTTACTTGTCTCCATCAGGTTGAAACGGCATTGCAGGCCGAAAATGCACAGGCTGGAAATCCAGCACTGGGATAGTTTAGATAAGACAACTCTAATACTGCAAGAAAGTTGATACTGGCAAGCTAAAAGTCTGTAGGCTGGATAAGCGCAGCGCATCCGGCAACTTTTTGAGTTGCATGGCATTTATACGGCGTGCGGTGAGGGCGGCTGGTGGATGCACTTTGCTCATCCCCCCTATGAATAGCGTGCCGCATCCAGCCTGTTAAGCAAATGGGCTAATCAACGTATACACGCCAAACGCGGCCACCAAACCACCCGCCACACCGCGCACCCAGCGCTGACGCAAAAACCGTCCTAATTGCGCCGCGAATACACCCATCAGCATCAAATTCGGCAAGGTTCCCAAGCCAAAGCCTAGCAAGAGCAGTGCGCCCTGCTGCGGGCTACCGGAGGCCAACGCCCAAATCAACACGCTGTACACCAGACCGCAGGGCAGCCAGCCCCAGACAAAGCCCAGCATCAAGGCTTGACGCGGCGATTTCACCGGCAACAGCGTGCGCGCAAACGGCTCAATTTTCCGCCATAGCACGCCTCCTGCCTGCTCGACCCGCGCCAAGCCACTCCACCATCCGGCCAGATATAGCCCCAGCATGACCATGAACAGCCCTGCGATCACCTGCAAAACCTGCTGTGCGGCATTCAAGGCCACCAGACTCGCCGCCAGCCAACCCAGGCCGCCCATCAATGCCCCGGCCACCACATAAGCGCTAATGCGCGCCAGGTTGTAGGCCACCAGATAGGGAAAAACCTTGCGGGGCGACTGGCGAATGTCAGCGGGCAAACCAAAGGTCAACGCGCCCACAATGCCGCCACACATGCCGACACAATGCACGCCAC
>DZDJ01000111.1 GCA_022736715.1 Edaphobacter aggregans | reverse complement strand
ATGATGCGCATGGGGAATCTTGATGATGATGGGTGTTACTGGGCGCGCCGGTTCAGTGCGTTTGCCGCCTGCGCTGCGACGTCAGCTGTCACGTATCCGGTGACGGCGCCTTCAAGGTCCACGCGCGCGGCATTCTCAACGCAGGACGCCTGGTACGCCTCGGTGGTGGTATGCATAAGTAGCGCACGCTGGATGATCCGCGGATGAATCTCTGGCAGGGCGGCGTGCAGATCAGCGTGGATTCCGATCTTGAGCATCGGCACGCGCACGGCTCCGTTCGTAGTGCAGTAAGGCCCGAAGGTTTGCGGGAAACGGATGGACAGCAGCGCCACCAACGACCAGGCCTGCTTGTTGATGACCTTGTTCGAGAGGTTTTGGCTTTGTTCTTCGATCATACCGCCCCCACCATGGTGCGGAAGGCTGTCTCGATGAGCAGGGTCATCGTCACCAGTTGTAGGGCGTGTGTACGCGGCGAAGCGCCCGCGTGTATCAGCGCGTAAAGGGCGGATAGCTGGATAAATGTCTGCAGACCCAGGAGTGCGTGTACCTGGAACCCGATGGCCCCGGCCAGCAGGCCCAGGACCAGGGTCAGCCCGCCCGCGCCAAGAATGGCCCGGTTCCACTTCATGGCGGACATGCGGCGCAGCGGCATGCCGAGCACCCACCGCACGGGCGTGGCTTGTGGGGGTTGGATTCGTGTTTTTGGCATCATGTTCCACATCGCATCCCAGGTTGCGAAAATTGCAAGTCGTCGGATGGAGAGTGCGTGATGCGCGGGTCGGCGTCCGCCGTAAAACAAGGCTGCGGCATTGCACATGGCGCACACTCCATGTCGAATATGATTGCAGTCTAAAAAAGAAGAACTTCGTCATGCGGCTTGTGTTGCGTCGATATAAGCGCCGGATTCAGCCTTGCTTGGCGTGGATCATTCTGGCAGTGGTGGACTTGCACAGTTCGAGCACGAGGCGCGCGTCGATTTCCGGGTGGTTGGCGCACAACTGACGGGTGGCAAGAGCTGCCAGCCCAAAGGCATCCGATGGGCTGACTGGCACGCCGATACCGCCTCGATCCTTCTCTTCGAGCGCCACATAGAGATTGGTGCGCTGGTGCTTGATTTCGAAGCCCTTGTTCTTGTCTTCCCCATGGTGTTTGAACTGGCACAGTGGAATCCATCCCATGATCACGCTGATGACCACCGGCAGCTCCATGGGCGTGACCTGAATGCGGATCTTGTCGTCCCAGTGGTAGGCGCCGTTGATCTTGCGCGCCGCCTCGATGCCCAAGGTGTGAAATCCGCCCCGTGTGATTTGGGCCTCAATGCTCAGGGCTGCGTTGGTTGCATAGATGTGCATGCCGTCCTTCAGTCGCGCCAGATTTTCTCGCAGCGGGATCCTAATTAACAAAGAGTCACTAGCCGGTCCCATGCACTAGCCCGGCTGGCCTACGGCCTAGCAAGGGGAATGCGCGGGAGGATGTTCATGCAGCGACCCCAGCTTGGTCGCGCGACGGCGCGAAACTGTTCGCCAACGACTTCATTTCCTGGCCATCCAGGATCCAGTCTGCCAGCAGGGCGGTGGGGTCCGGCTTATCTTTGTGAATTTCTATGGCAACATCGATCAATGCCTTGTCGATGTTCTGCAAAAGCAACTGGGCTTGATGACAGAGGCTGGCCAGACTGGTCTCGTGCATGTCCTGCTCGCTTATTTTCTTGTGCAAGGTGACCGACCGGTATTGACCATCTTCGAACCGGAAGCGAGCTTTGATGATGAATCGTGTTGATTTTGAAGCGGAAGTGACTGCTTCCGCTTCGGCTGGGTTGGACTGCACGGGCTTGTAGGCGACGAACTCCCTTGGGGGCAGTCCGAGCTTGGCTCGCAGGTAGACCAGATCGCGCACGCGAATTCGATGACTTGCATCATTGATGTGTACGCCGTAGATGTCACGATCGCCGTACGCGGCCATGTGGAGCGTACCGTCATCACGTGGCGTGTAGGCCGGCATGATGGTGAGGATCTCCCGGGTAAAGCGGTTAAATATCACCATGTAGGCCATGTCGTCGATGTCGGACCAGATCAGCCGTGGCTCATGAACGACATCCATGGACATGTCTAGCCGCACGCCTACCTCGATGCATCGCATCAGGGCTGCCTCGTCGAGCTTGGTGCGTTCACTCAGGCGATCTCTGGCGTGAGTGGTCAGCGTGTAGTGCACGTGGAATTCCTCGCGAAGTGATGTATGCCCTTCAGACAATCACACCCTGCCGAAAATGCAATGGCTTAGATCTAAACCCACCAGGTAGGTAGCCAAGCGTGTCAGCGCGTCTGAACGAACCATGTTGAAATAATACCATCCCTATATCTGGACATCTTCATCCATCACCCTTACTAAGTGGCGCTTTCCTGCCAAAAACGCTCTCTGATTTACCCTTGTCACAGACAATCTTCTCCTGTCGGTTGCCTCATTAAAGGAGAAAAAAAGAAGAAAAGAAAAAGAAAAAAAGGAAAATCAAGGGCGGTTGGAGTGAGGGTGAGAGATGACCGGCAAATGAGGTCAAGGGATGATAGGGATGGTATTATTTAGCTAGACAAAACGTGTCAGCATGCGGTTCTGCTCACTAAAAGGGCTCAACATGATGCCGACCGAGTCTCGCTAGGTGGCTACAATGAAATGAATCCCGTCTCAGCGAGTGCGATTTCTCCATGAACGCCATCGACCTTTCCCGTGTCATCGACCTGCTCCTGGCCGCCAGCGCCATCTGCATGGTGATCGCCTTTTCTGTCAGCACCATGGCCCAATCTTCTCCCCCCGTGGTCATGCTGGTTTCGCATGCCCACGCTGTCTTGCGATAGATCACCTGTCACTCCAAAACCTGCTCAAGAAAGTCTTGCGCTAAACTACCTGGCATTGCCCGCCTCCAAGCGATGCCATCATGCTCATATTCGATATTCGTCAGCAGTTTCAGATCCTCGATACCCTGGTCAAGTCTTTCAATGCCACCTGGCCTGAATCGGTCGAGCACATCCAGGTCTGGTCACTACCCATCCTGAATGAGGCCGCCACGCCTGATTCCATCGAACCGATGCTGCTGGAAGGCTCCGCCGCCATCCGGGCCGCGCGTGACGCCTTTGCCGGATTCCACTATCGCGTTGGCCAGCACCCGGCCACCGTCGCTCGCGCCCCGGGCTGGATTGCCCTGCGCGAGGGTGTCATCGACCAGGTGCGCGCCATCAACGAGGCCAAGGACCAGCTTCGCCTGATGATCCAGTCAAAACCGGCCGGCAGCCGCGCCCGCCTTGCCCGCGAGGCTCTGCCCGGCGTATCCCTGCTGCAAACCTACCGCCATGTGTTCGCCTTCGCTGATGCTCCGCGCCAAATCCTGTTCAGTTGGGCCGGTCACACCACGGCCTCGCGCCATATCTCCCGTGCTCATGCCGTCCGTATGGTCGACGAGTCGCGCAACCACCCCCCCGTGCACATCGAGCCGGAGGTCTGGGATGATGTAGTGGCCACCGAGATCCGCCAGATCTCATCCATCGAACCCGGCTCCGCTCTGGCCTTGCGTCGCACCATCGCGCCGCATCCACGCGCCATGCTCTATTTTTCAGACGCACCCATCCATGACGCCACCGTGCATGCCAACGTGCCGCTGATCGTACGCTCAGGCTTCGAACCGCCCGTGGTGAAGAGCCTCAAGCGTTTCGAGCGCGAACAGCGTTCGGCCCTGC
>DZDJ01000110.1 GCA_022736715.1 Edaphobacter aggregans | reverse complement strand
AAATTCCAGAGTACGTCGACGCAGAAGACGCGAGAAGTAGGCGTGGCGCAGGATCAGCCTTAATTTGCACTGCGCAGCAGTATTACCATTGGCCGCGGCGAAGCAGTCTCACGCTGTCAGCATGCTCAAGACCAAAAAGCGCAGCAAACTCACCACCACCCTTTCGGAATCGCACTGTGCCCACCATCCACACCATCCTCGATCAATTCCGCAGCCTCTCCCAAGACCAGCTTCAGAAGGGCAAGCTCTTTGAGAAGATGATGGCGCAGTTCCTGCGCACCGATCCGCAGTACGCCAACCGGCTTGACGCCGTGTGGATGTGGAACGAGTGGCCGGGGCGCTGGAAAGAGGACAACACCGGTATCGACCTGGTGGCCCTTGAAAAAGACACCGGCAACTACTGGGCGATCCAGTGCAAGTTTTATGACCCCGGCACGCTCCTCAAGAAGGAGCATGTCAGTTCTTTCCTGGCCGACTCGGGCAAGGTGTTTCAGGTGGACGGCGTGGAGCGCACCTTTTCCTACCGCCTCATCGTCTCCACCACTGAGAAGTGGGGCCGCAACGCCGAGGACGTGACCCTCGATCAGAGCGTGCCTGTCGGGACGCTGTACCTCAACGAACTGGCCGACAGCCCGGTGGACTGGTCTGCGTTCAGCATCGACCAGCCGCAGCGCATGGTGTTGCGCCCCAAGAAAACGCTGCGCGAGCACCAGACTGAGGCCATCCATGCGGTGATGGAAGGCTTCAATGCCCTTGACCGCGGCAAGCTCATCATGGCCTGCGGCACGGGCAAGACCTTCACCGCGCTGCGCCTGGCTGAGAAGCAGGTTCCCCCCACGGGCCGCATTCTTTTCCTCGCTCCCTCAATCTACTTGGTTTCGCAGACCCTGCGTGAATGGACAGCCGAGGCGTTCAACCCGTTCCACGCTTTTGTCGTGTGCTCCGACACCAAGGTCGGCAAGGAAGAGGAAGACATCCGCACGCACGACCTGGCTTACCCCGCGACAACCGACGCTGACAAGCTGGCCAAGGCGCTCAAGCTGGCATCCGCCGACCGGCGCAGCGTGGTGTTCTCCACTTACCAGTCCATCCAGACCGTCATCGATGCGCAGCGAATCGGCGCGCTCGACGCCTTCGATCTGGTGATCTGCGACGAAGCCCACCGCACCACGGGACTGACCTTGCCCGGTGAGGACGTGTCCAACTTCACCAAGGTGCATCAGAGCCATCTGATCCGGGCCACCAAGCGCGTCTACATGACCGCCACCCCGCGCATTTACAACGACGCGACCAAGACCAAGGCAGGGGAGAAAGAGGCTGTCCTGTATTCGATGGATGACGAAGCCCTCTACGGCCCGGAGTTCTACCGACTGAGCTTTGGCAAGGCCGTCGCCCGCGATCTGCTGTCCGAATACAAGGTGCTCATCGTCGCTGTGGATGAAGACCGCATGGCGCGGTTGTCCAACACCTACAACGCCGCCTACAAAATCGACGACAAGAAGGCCGTGGACATCAGCTTTGCCACCAAGATCATCGGGAGCTGGAAAGGCTTGTCCAAGCAGGGGCTCAAGTCCATTGACGAGGACGGCACGCAGCAAGACATCACCGATGACACCGCGCCGATGCGCCGTGCCGTGGCGTTCTCCAAGTCGATCAAGGCATCCCAGCAGACGACCGAGGTGTTCTCCGATCTGGTGAAGATGTATCAACAGTCTCCCGGCGCAGAGCAGCACAGCATGGTGGACTGCGCCCTGCGCCATGTGGACGGCACCATGAACGCCGCCATCCGCAAGGATGAACTCGATTGGCTCAAAGGCGAAACGGGCGGCGACATTGCGGAGCAGCACTGCCGCATCCTCTCCAATGCCCGCTGTCTCTCCGAAGGCGTGGACGTGCCTGCACTCGATGCCGTGGTGTTCTTCGACACCCGCGAATCCATCGTGGACATCGTGCAGTCCGTCGGGCGCGTCATGCGCAAGGCGCCCGGCAAGAAAAACGGCTACATCATCCTGCCGGTCGCCATTCCTTCGGCCAAGGTCAAGGACTACAACAGCTACATCGAAGGTGATGCGCAGTTCAAAGGCATCTGGAAGGTCATCAAGGCGCTGCGCGCTCACGATGAGCGCTTGGTGGACGAGGCCGAGTTCCGACGCCGTGTGAATGTCATCGGCGGGGATCGCACCAAGGGCGATAGCCAATCGGGCAGCGGCGCGGGCGAGCAAGCCGTGATCGACTTCCCCCTGGTGCCCATCGAGGACATCGAGCAGGCCGTCTATGCCGCCATCCCGAAGAAACTCGGCGACCGGGAATACTGGAGCGAATGGGCCAAGGGCGTGGCCGTTATCGCTGAGAGGCTGATTGCCCGCATCCGGGCGCTGCTGCTCAAGCGAGAAGCCGAGCGCGCTTTCAACGCCTACCTCAAGGGCTTGCGCAAGAACATCAACCCCAGCATCAGAGAGGAAGAGGCCATCGACATGCTGGCCCAGCACGTCATCACCCGCCCGGTGTTTGACGCGCTGTTCGAGGGGCACGCGTTCACCCGCGAGAACCCGATTTCTCAGGCCATGCAGCGCATCATCGACGTGCTGGACAAGCACGAGGTCGATTCCGAAGTCGAGGGGCTGAAGAAGTTCTACGACAACGTGCGTGAGCGCGTGTCGCTGGCCAAGAGTGACAAGTCCCGCCAGGACGTGATCAAGAACCTCTACGACACGTTTTTCAACAACGCCTTCCCGCGCATGGCCGAACGCCTGGGCATCGTCTACACGCCGGTCGAGGCCGTGGATTTCATCGTCCACAGCGTGGATGCCGTGCTGCGCCGCCATTTCCAGTCCAGCGTCAGCGACCAGGGCGTGCAGGTCATTGATCCGTTCATCGGCACCGGCACCTTCATGGTTCGGCTGCTGCAATCGGGTCTGATCCGCCCCGAAGACCTGATGCGCAAGTACCAGCATGAGCTGCACGCCAATGAACTCGTGCTGCTGGCCTACTACATCGCCGCGGTCAACATCGAGAGCGCCTTCCATGCGCGGGCGGGGGAATACAAGCCCTTTGACGGCATCGTGCTCACCGACACCTTCCAGATGAATGAGGCCGACCAGGCCGACACGGAAGGCAACTTCTCACGCGAAAACACCGATCGGGTGGAGCGCCAGAAACGCCAGCCCATCCGCGTGGTCATGGGCAATCCACCGTATTCAGCCGGACAAGATAACGCCAACGACAACAACCAGAACCAGGCCTATCCCAAGCTCGATGAGCGCATTCGCGTGACTTACGCAGCGCAGTCCACGGCCACCAACAAAAATAGCCTGTATGCCTCCGAGATCAAAGCGCTGCGCTGGGCATCAGACCGCATCGGCAAGGAGGGCGTGGTGGCCTTCGTCACCAATGGCTCGTTCATCGACGGCAACACGGCAGACGGGCTTCGGAAGTGCATGACGCAGGAGTTCAGCCATCTGTATGTGTTCAATTTGCGGGGCGCGGCACGCACTCAGGGCGAGCAGCGGCGCAAGGAAAAGGGCAATGTCTTCGGTGAAGGCTCGCGCAACACCGTGGCGATCCTCGTGATGGTCAAAGACCCGACACACCCTGGCGCGTGCGAGCTGCGCTATCACAACATCGGCGATTACCTCGACCGCGAAGAAAAGCTCGCCATCATCGCCAACTTCGGCAGCATCGACGCCATACCCTGGCAGAAGCTCACCCCCAACGAGGCGGGCGACTGGATCAACCAGCGCAACCCGGAATTTGAGGGGTTTGTGGCGCTA
>DZDJ01000109.1 GCA_022736715.1 Edaphobacter aggregans | reverse complement strand
TAAGCGCCCCACGCCCAGACCTGCGCCTGCACGCGCTTCGCAAACTCCGCGACGCAGACATCGCCGCCGGCGTCCTATGCTCGCCCCTGCTGCCCGGCTTAACGACACGCTGCAATCCATCGACGCTGTCGCCGCTGCCGCAGTTTACACCGGAAAATGCCCAGGCCTGGTTCAGACTCCGCTTCGGAACTACATAGTAAAAATGAAAATGCTTTAAAGCGTAATCAGCAGCACCGCAGCCAGCGCCACCGCCATGCCAATGGCCTGCTGCCGGGTGGGCCGCTCGTGCAGCATCCAGGCCGCCAGCAGAATGGTGGAGGCAGGGTAGAGCGAGGAGAGCATGGCAGCCACGTCCAGCCGTCCGGCGCGGGTGGCCATTACGTAAATCAGGTTGCCGCTGGTGTCCATCAGCGCGGCCATCAGCGCCCAGGGCAGGCCGGCGGACACCATGCCGGCAGTCCGGTGAGGGTCCTCTTCCGTTTGCGCCGGCGGTTCAGTGCGAGGAGTGCGGCCGCGCAGCAGCAGGAGCGTCAGCAGCGTTACGCACACACTGCCTACGCGCGCACTGGTCATGGCCGTCAGCACTCCGCCTGCGCCGGCCAGCTTCAACAGCAGCAGCAGAATGCCAAAGCAGATGCCGGAAAGGATGGCCAGTACCACTGCGCGCTTTTTCGCGTGGTGCCGCGCCTGTCCTTCCGGGGTGGAGGCAATCATCCAGATGGCCACCGCCGCCAGCGCAAATCCGGCCAGCTTCATCCAGCCGGGGACACCCTCCGTCAGCAGCGCAAAGCTCACCGGAATGGCCGCGGTGATCAATCCGCTGAGCGCCGCCGAGGAGCCCATGTTGCCCAGGGCAAGCGCCGTGTAGAAGAAGATCACGCCCAGCCCGCCTGCAACACCCGCTGTCACCCCCCACAGCAGAAAATGCGTGGCGGGAAGCGGCTGATGCCGTATCCAGGTGAGCAGCAGTAACACCGACAGGCTGAGTCCGTGCGAGATCAGCACCACGCGCACCGCGCTCATGCTGCGCGCCGCCATGCCGCCGGAAAAATCTCCCCCACCCCAGAAGAGCGCCGCCAGCAGCCCCAGAATGGCGGCCGAGGAGATCGCAGACGGGCCCGCGGACGAGGATGTCTGGACCACATGCCGCAGCATGGCCGCGCCGGAAAATGCCGTGCAGAGCGCAGAATGGGGCAGCAGGAAAATGACGGTTCTCCTTCACGAAAA
Source organism: Edaphobacter aggregans (assembly GCA_022736715.1). GTDB lineage: Bacteria > Acidobacteriota > Terriglobia > Terriglobales > Acidobacteriaceae > DZDJ01. The sequence continues at coordinate 2,573 of DZDJ01000109.1, read as the reverse complement.
ACGTGGGGCCAGGGCCCCACGTTGGGTCATAGAAGAGTGCTTACAGATTATCTTGCATCGGAGGCGGACGGGTAGTAGCCGTCCTTGGCGTAAATCTGCAGTCCAGGCCGCAGCACCTGCACCTCTATCTTGCGGAAGCGCTCATCCAGCAGCGGCTCGTGGCTGACGTAGCCGAGCGTGTACTGGTCGCGCGCATCCTCGGTGATCCGGGCAAAGCTGCGTTCGATGCCGTCGGTGCTGAACTCCGCATCCAACTGGCCGCCGGTGGCATTCACATACCTCGGCAGAATGTTGTCCGGTGGCAGCAGCGGCAGGTGAATCTTGTCGAGGAAGCCGAGGCCAAAGGTGGCTGAGTCGCCCACCAGCGTGCCGTAAACCGAGATCTTGTTGGTTTGCAGGTACTTGATCACTTCCTTGAAGCTGGCCTGGCTGCCTGATTCTTTGCCGTCGCTGATGACGTAGATCGCGCGGCGGCGGCCCTTCGGACGCGCGGCGAGGGATTTTCCGGCGGCCAGTATAGCGTCGTTCAGCGTATGAACCGGCTTCGGGATATACAGCGTCAGCCCACCACTGCGGTTCGGTGTGGTATTGGGATCAAACGGGCGGTTGTTGACGACAATGCTCTGCGCCAGCGGCCCGCTGCTGACGGGCACACCCATCTCGCGGCCAGCGGACTTGGACTGGTCCAGTACAGCGGCAACGCGGGCGCTCTGTGCCGCAGTGTACTCGGTGCGCTGGCGTGGGCCGTTGTTGTAGGTGAAGATGGAAACTTCGTCATACGGGGTAAAGGCGCCCTGCAAGGCCGAAAGCGCATCATTCACCTTCTTCATGGTGTCCTGCGGCAGGCTCTGGTCAATCACAATGGCGACCGAGAGCGGGAACGGGTCCGTCGTAAAAAAGGTCAGGTGCTGGCGCACGCCGTTCTCATAAACGCGGAAGTCGCGCCAGGTGAGCCCGGGCACCAGAGCGCCATGCTTGTCCTTCACCAGAACCGGAATTTCCACGAAATTGACCGGCACACGCAGCGTGAACTGCGCGGCTTCGCCAGCGGAAGGAATATACGGCGGTGGTGTGTTGTCCCTGGGCTGCTGCGCCGGAGCGGCCTGCGTAGCGGCGTCGGACTGCTGGTTGCCGCCATCGGAATCCGCCGTGGTGCCTTTGCCCGGAGCGACATTGCTCAAAAGGTCAGCAAAAGAGCCCGGCGCGGGCGCATTGGGAACTGTTGGCGCCTGTTGCGCTGGTTGTGTTGTCTGCTGGCCAAGCATTGCGGTTGTCATGGCCAGAACTGCTGTTAGTACGACTTGCCTCACCGGCAAACCCCCGTCCATTTCTTCATTTAGACTACCAGAACAGAATTTCTCCGGTTCGGGAGGTTCTCTGCGTCACGTTTGTTTAGACGTACCATGTTCCAGCAGGTGTTGCCATTGGGCCTTATGCGAAATCCATCTCATCGCAATACCGGTTGGTGGCGCGATTTTCCGATCTTCGAGCCAAAGCACGTCCTGCTGCGTCTACCAGATATGCGTCCCTGTCGTTTCCTGCTCGTTTTTGCTGTGCTGCTCTCCGGCAGCGCTTTTCTGCATGGCCAGGATGCGCCTTCGCCGGATGCGCCGCCGGTGGGCATTGCGGCCCCGGCCGATGACGCCTCGCAGGACGCGCCCATCACAACGCTGAAAGTCAGCGCGAACCTGGTCAGCATCTTTTTTACTGTCCGCGACAAACACAATGCACTGATTCCGGATTTGACGCGCTCCGATTGCGCGGTGTACGAGAACCGGCAGCTACAAACCATCAAGAACTTTGAGACGGAAACCAATCTCCCCCTGACGCTGGGCATTTTGCTGGACACCAGCGGCAGCCAGATGAACGTGCTGCCGCTGGAACAGCAGGCGGGTTCGGCCTTTCTGAAGGACATTCTGACGCCGAAGGACGAGGCTTTTCTGATTTCCTTTGATGTGAACGTGAACCTGCTCTCCGACTACACCAGCAACGCCCGCGACCTGGAGCGCGCCATGAACAAGGCGCAGATCAACACGGCCGGCGGCGGCGGTTCGGTGGGCGTGCCGGGCATTGGACAAGGCCCGGTGCCGACCATTGGCGCTCCCAAGGGCACGCTGCTCTATGACGCCGTCTATCTGGCCTCGCATGACAAGCTCAGCTCCGAAACGGGCCGCAAAGCGTTGATTATTCTGACGGATGGCGAGGACCAGGGCAGCCAGGAGAAGCTCTCCGGCGCGATCGAAGCAGCGCAGCGGGCCAATGCCATCGTCTACGTGATCCTGATTGCCGACCGCGGCTTTTACGGCGGCATGGGTGGCTTTGGATACTCTGGCGACTCGGTCATGCGCAAGCTGGCCTCGGAAACCGGCGGCCGCGTGATCGACGTGGGCAACAACGGCAAAAAACTACAGGCCGCCTTTGACCAGATTGACCAGGAACTGCGCACGCAGTACCTGGTCAGCTATACACCAGAGGACAAGAAACTGGATGGTTCCTATCGCACGGTGCAGATTCAGTGCGGCAAAGACCTCAGGGTGCAGTCGCGCAAAGGCTACTACGCCGTGGCGCAGAAC
>DZDJ01000049.1 GCA_022736715.1 Edaphobacter aggregans | reverse complement strand
ACTCATATGCCAGCGCATCGATCGGGTCTTTGCTGGCCGCTCTCCAGGCCGGATACAGCGCTCCCAGCAGCGATCCCAGCGAAGCCACCACAATACTCTTCAGCACCCACCCCGGCGAAATTGCAAACGCCAGCGTTGGCAGGCGATCGTGGAAAACCAGCCGCATCAGATAACTGGCGGCAATCCCCAGAGCGATCCCGACCAGCGACAGCATCATGCTCTCGCGCAACACAACGTTGACGATGTAAAGACGCGATCCGCCCAGCGACTTCAGAATTCCGATCTCGCGCGTGCGCTCCAGTACCGCCGTGTACATCGCCTGGAAGATGACGATGAAGCCAATGACCACCGCAATGCCAATGACCACATTCAGCCCAATGTTGAAGCCCGGATACTTCTCCGGCGTCATCAGCGAAAGCACCTCTTCCAGCGTCTGCACACTGTAATCGCTCATGCCGGGCGTTGCATGAATCTCCTGCGTCACCAGCTTTTCATTCTTCACGTCGTCCAGCTTCAGATAAAAGACGCTCGCCTTGCCCTCGGAGCCTGTCAACTCATCCATCGTATCCAGGGGGATCATCTTTCTGCCCCCCTTGCCATGCTCCACCACACCACAGATGCGGAAAGGATGGTTCATGACCGGGATCGTATCGCCGACTTTGTACCCTTTGCCGGAGCGGGAAAAAACATCATCCACAATCACGTCGTAGGGGCCCTGAAACGGCCCTCCGGAGACAAAGACAAATGGCTTCAGCGCGTTGTAGCTCTCGTAATCAATGCCGTAAATGTTCTCCACCGCGCTGGTCGCTGTAAGCTGAATGTTCACCGGCGCCACCACGGCAACATGCGGCAGCTTGCGCAGAACATCCGCCACCTTGATGGATGCCGGAGCCCCACTGACCCCAATCAGATTGCTCGTCGTCCCGGGACGGACAAACATATCCATGCCAATGCCGCTGGTGCGGTCCCGCTGGCCATTCAACATGCCAAACATGATGGCCGAAATCGAGAGAATCATGATTACTTCAATCGCAACCGCCAGAACGCTGATCACGGACCGTAGCGGCCGATGGATAAGATTGCCTAGAATGAGCTTATTCATAAATAGATACGAGAACCTCGGACATCAACCTTACTTCATCACAACGCATTGCACTACACCGTTACCTTCCTGACGGAGCAGCTTTTTGCAAACTCAAAAGCCGTTCATGAAATACCCGAGCCAGACCGCACCGGCATTCTGCGCGGCAGGTGAGGCTGACGCTTTGTCACCGTAAAGAAATTGCCGATCGGGGCCAAAATATAGCGCGTCACAACTACTGTGATCACCAGCTCAGCCGTGATTGTGACCATAATTACCGGCACTTGCGACAAAATAGCATCGGATGCGGCATGTATAAAATACACAATCATCACGAACGGCCAGGGACCTTGATGCAGGCTGCCAACCACCCACTCCACAACAATGAACATTGCTCCAACCAGAAGCGGAATGGCGACTAAAAGACCAAACCAGCCAGCAATGTAATATGCCTCGGAAAACATTCCGAAACTGATTCCAGTTGTATAGTCATCGGATCCAAGCATACCAACAGTATGCGCATACTGGTTACCGAAATTGATATCCGGTTTATTTGGCCAGATGACATGCGGTATAAAGTTGTCGAAGGCAGCAATGATCGGAAACCAGCCGATTCTATATCCGGCATCTGCATGTTCGATCAGCAACGCATTCACTGGCAGCAGCGTTAACCGATCAAGAAACCCCATATCTGAGTTGTAATAGCTGTTCCGCAATGCCGGATCAAACGTATCGTCCTGTTTTGATGCGTTTCTTAATGCAGATGGATTCGACAGCAAATTGATTTCAATATCAATGAGATTCGGACTGCTTCTATAATTCCGTGCTGCCAGCGCATATGGATTCAGATAAGCAACACAGATAAAACCGGCGATTGCTATAGCCACTACCTGCTGCATCCGAAAACGAAAGCGCATAGCCATGCAAACAAGCAGGTAGGCAACAACCGGCGTAAATATACCCTGACGTGATGCACCATAGATACCCCATACAAGACTGACAGAGATGCTCAGCAGACCTAGCAGGTTGAGGCTCCTTCTGCCCTGAGAAGTCTTGATTTCGTAATAAACTGCCAGGATGGTGGACAAGGGCAGAAAAAACGCCAGCTGACGCAAAAATGAAAGCGCTGTTCCTGAATGGCCGTACTGTGCAGGAATCAAAGGGATCACAGCACCAAGCAGGAAGGCTCCCCATGCCATCGACGGTATTTTTTCGACATCCTGCTCACTCAGCACCAACAATGGCTTTTGCGGAAAAAACCTCCGGGCAATCAGCGCGGCAAATAATATTCCGATTTCTCCCACCAGGTAGACCGTAATAGTGCGGTCAGGCAAATGCAGGTTGCTCTGCGCGGGCTCTCCTAACAACACTTTCGCGCATTGGGGCAAAATCAACACTAAAACTGCATTGAAAAATATAAACGCCCCGCTTGGCCTATAGAGTCCGCCCACCAGATTGAATGCAATAGCAAAAACAATAATGTGGGCAAAAACACACGACGCAAAATAAGCATCCGTACCTACAAGAATCTGCCCGCAAAATAGCAATGCTGCAAAAAGCACGACATATTTCAACGGAAGAAATTCTGGATAGGGGAAGCGCATGAGGTTGTCTCAAGTTTAGCAAAACCCGGGGAACTAATCCCAAATGGGAATATCGGAGCCCATACCGCCCAGCAGGGCCCATAGTGCAGTGAAAAGCAGATTTACAACTGGTACTCTCTATCAATTAATTGGTATCTTTGAGTTGCGCCGAAGCCATTATCATTATTCTTATCGTTGCTCCAGTTTGAACCATACTCTTTACCACTCTGCTTGGAGACATGGGACGTTTCGGAGAGGATTTGCGACAGGAGCGGGAGCGGCAGGGCGTTTCCTTAGAAACGATTGCAGATTCGACGAAAGTTTCCGTCCGCCATCTTCGTGCGCTGGAAGAGGAAAACTTCGATCGACTTCCCGGCGGCGTCTTCAATAAGGGCATCGTCCGCAGCTACGCCCGCTATTTGCAGCTCGATCAGGAAGCCTGGGTCGAGCGCTTCATGCAGACCTACAAAACAAGCGGCTCTCTCAAAGATGACGATGCCAGCTGGATCGCCTTTGCAGAGAATGTCAGCAATACCCGCATTGCCGTCAGACCCATCCATCGCCTGCGCTGGGCAGGAGTCCTCCTTTTACTGCTTCTGCTGGCTGCAGGTGGCTGGTTTGCATGGGTTTATGTCTCTGGGCACCTCTCTCGGTGACCAGAAAAATTGACAGTTCCAATGCAAAACGATCAAAAAAATAGATCGTTTATCAACAATTGTTGAATTTTTCGTTGACATTCATTTTTCCCGGTGATAACACCTCTATAACACTCCACTTCGATGCAGAGGTGATTGCCTACGGCACAGAAGAGCAGTTCCCGTTGGAACCACTGGGTACCTGGTTTTGGCATGGCTGCATTCAGGGCACTTCCTGCACTCTAAGGGCGGTCGCGCATACCCATAACCAAATACGGTCAGCTCGGCGCAATACAGCGAAAGCTGGGAGCGGAGATGGCAAGACAAAACAAGTGATTGCACAGCAACCCCTTGAACGCAACTTGAACGCAACTTTTCCATGAGGACAGGTGACATGCACAAACAATTCATTCCGAGGATATTAAGCAGTTGTCTGCTGGCTGGACTGCTGCTGGTTCTTCTCCATACTGGCCTTGCGCAAAATATCACCGGAAACATCAGTGGTACCGTGCAGGACACCACCGGCGCCGTCGTCAGCGGCGCTACCGTCACCGTCACCGATGTTGACCGCAACCAGACACTCCGCACCATCACGACGGATGCTTCCGGCTTTTATCGCGCTTCGCTGCTGCCGATTGGCAACTATGAAGTGACCGCCGAAGCCACCGGCTTCAAGAAGACCAGCGTCACCAAGATCGTCCTGCACGTCAACGACGCACTGACCATCAACCTGAAGCTCCCCATCGGCAGCTCCACGCAGACGGTCACCGTGCAGGCAGATGCCGCCCAGTTGAACCTGGAGAATGCCACCACCGCCGGTCTCATCAGCGGTACGCAGGTGCGCGAGCTGGCGCTGAACAACCGGAACTATGAGCAGCTGGTTTCACTGCAGCCGGGCGTTTCCTACGGCGGTGGAGACCAGCTCTACATTGGTCTTTCCAACCCCTCCGGCCAGACCAACGTAGTCAGCTTCTCCATCAGCGGCCAGCGCAACAGCGCCAACAACTGGACGCTGGACGGCGCCGACAACGTCGACCGCGGCTCCAACCTGACGCTGCTGGTTTACCCCAGCATCGACGCCATTGCCGAGTTCAAGACGTTGCGCGGCAACTACTCGGCCGAATTCGGCCGCAGCGCCAGCGGTCAGATCAGCGTGGTCACCAAGTCCGGCACCAACAGCCTGCATGGCAGCGCGTATGAATTTGTCCGCAACGACATCTTCAACGCCAACAACTTCTTCAACAAGCAGACAACTCCGGTCACCCCGCGCGGCCGGCTGCGCTACAACGACTTTGGCTACACCGTTGGCGGTCCGGTCTTCATTCCCAAAATTTACGATGGCCGCGACAAGACCTTCTTCTTCTGGTCGCAGGAACTCCGCCGCGTCATTACTTATGGCACCATCACCAACTTTGGCGTGCCGACAGCAGAGGAGCGCCAGGGCAACTTCGGCTCCGTACTGGTCTGCGACTCCGTTAATTCACAGGGCTCCTGTAATAACAACGGCGTCAACCAGATCACCAGTATTTCGCCCACCGCTCAGGCATACCTGAACGACATCTACGCCAAGGTTCCGCTGCCGAATGCCGGCGCGCACACGCTGACCACGACCCAGCGGAACGTGTTCAACGAAAATCAGCAGCTGATCCGCATCGACCAGCACTTCACCAACAACCTGACCGCCTTCTTCCGCTTCATCAACGACGACATCCCGACGCAGGAGCCGGGCGGTCTGTTCAGCGGCAGCGGTTATCCCGGAGTGCAGAGCACCAGCACCAATGCACCTGGCCGCATCTGGCTTGGTCATGTCACCTATGCGGTCCGCCCCACGCTGCTGCTCGATGGCGGATACTCCTACTCCCGTGGCGCCATCCTCAGCAGCCCCACCGGCCTGCTGAACCAGTCGGCATCACCAGACATCCAGCCCGCGCTGCCCTTCGTTTCCACTCTGGGCCGCGTCCCCAGCCTGAGCTTTACCGGAGCGCAGGGTCTGTCCACCTTTGGGCCATACAAGGAATACAACCGCAACCACAACGTCTACGCCAATCTGACCAAACAGCTCGGCCAGCACACGCTGCGTTTTGGTGGGACCTTCTATCACTACGAGAAGACGGAAAATAACGGCGGCAGCAACGCCGGGTCCTTCGCCTTCACCAACGTTGGCACCATTCCGTTGTGCAACACCACATCCTCAAACCAGCCCTGCACCACGGACTCCAGCCAGGTGGCTGCCACCTACCAGCAGTCCTTCGCCAACTTCCTGACGGGCTATGTGAGCACCTTCAGCCAGGCATCACTTGACATCACTCCCAAGCTGGTCACCAACCAGTTCGAGGTCTACGCCCAGGACGACTGGAAGGCAACACGGCGATTGATGTTGAACATGGGCATTCGCTACTCCTACTTCCCGCCGCCAGTGGACAGCAACAACATGCTGTCGACCTTTGACCCGTCCAGGTACAACGCTGCAGATGCACCCACCATTGGAACCAATGGACTCATCTGCACAACGACCTCTGCCTGCGCCGCAGGCAGTCCTGCGCCCAACCCGAACTACAACAAGCTGAATGGCATCATCATCAACAGCCAGAACGCACCCACGGGCACGGCCTCACCATACGGCTCCAAGGTGGGCCAGACCAACAACCTGAACTTTGCCCCGCGTTTCGGCTTTGCCTACGACGTTCTGGGCAACGGCAAGATGTCGCTGCGTGGCGGTTACGGCATTGCCTATGACACGTCGCTCTTCGGCACCTTCGAACAGAACATCTTCCAGAACGTCCCGTTCGTCAACTCGCCGAGCATCTCCAACACCAGCCTGGACAACCCGGCCAGCGTAACGCCGAACGTCAACCTGAACCCGATCGTGCTGCGCGGCACCGGAACCAAGATGCCGACACCGTACACCCAGCAGTACAGCCTGGACCTGCAGGCGCAGATCACGCCGACGACCCTGCTGGATGTTGGCTACGTTGGCAACCACGGCGTACACCTGATTGGCATCGCCGACATCAACGAAATGCGCCCCGGCGCCTTTGTTTCCAGTGGCATCATCTCCAACAACGTCGTCAACTCGTCCAACACGGTGCTGTTGAACCAGTTGCGCCCTTACAAGGGCTACAACGCGATCAACATGATCGAGCCGTGGTTCAGTTCCAACTACAACTCGCTCCAGGTGGCCTTCCAGAAGCGCTTCTCCGGAAAGTCCATGATGGACATCAACTACACCTGGTCGCGTTCACTCACCAACAACCAGACCGACCGCAGCACCGCTCCGCAGAACGTCTATGACCTCAACGCAGAGTATGGCCGTTCCGCGCTGGACCGGAAGCACATCCTGACGGCGGACTTTGTCTATGAGCTGCCTTTCCTCCGCAACCAGTCCGGCTTTGTTGGCCGCACGCTGGGCGGATGGGAGGTCTCCGGCATCGTCTCCATGAATGCAGGCCTTCCATATACGGCAACCACCTTCGCGGTTGACCCAGGTGGTCTCGGCTTCCTGGGCGCCAGCGCAGCCGGTGGACGTCCGGACATGATTGGAAACCCGAACTCCGGCGCGGGCCGCAAGACCCTCACCCACTGGTTCAACACCTCGGCCTTTGCCCTGGTTCCCGCCGGGCAATATCGTCCGGGCAATGAGCGTCGCGGCACCATCAACGGCCCTGGCTACCAGCGCTGGGACCTTGCCATGTTCAAGAATGTGAAGATTGCCGGCAGCGCGTCCTTCCAGTTCCGCGCCGAGACCTTCAACACCTTCAACCACACGAACCTTGACTCCATCTACACGGTGACCAATGTGACCAGACTCTTTGGCCATGTCACGGCAACGCGCGATCCGCGTATTATGCAGTTCGGAGCGAAGTTACTCTTCTAACAGATTTGCACGTTACACACTCGGCGCCTGTACCTCCATGCAGGCGCCATTTTTTTCTCCACTGACTGCACTCTGCTACGGCAGACCCTGCATTTTTCCCCGCCCGCTGCAAACCTTTGCCCGCACCCCACAGCTTTAGTAAGATGTAGGTTGGTCTTTACCCGGTAGATGTCAATGCCCGGTACAGGCCAAGGCTTGGTTTTGCTTCGGCTCCGGCGGAATGCACTACCGCACGTTCTGCGCGTTGCTCCATCAGCACAGTACACAAGCCGCCAAGACCTCAGGAGGAAGCTTTTGTCCATTCGCGAGCGGTTTCTTTTCACCTCAGAATCAGTTACGGAAGGCCATCCCGATAAGATTGCCGACCAGATCTCCGATGCCATCCTCGATGCCTGCCTGGAGCAGGACCCCTACAGCCGTGTGGCCTGCGAAACGCTGACCGCGACCGGCCTTGTCGTCATTGCAGGCGAAATCACCACCAGGGCCTACGTCGACTTCCAGTCGCTGGTGCGCGGCACCGTGGCCTCCATTGGTTATGACAACGCGCTCTATGGCTTTGACTCCAACACCTGCGCCGTCATCTCGACCATCAACAAGCAGTCCGGCGACATCGCCATGGGTGTGGACACGGGCGGCGCCGGCGACCAGGGCATGATGTTCGGCTATGCCACCAACGAGACGCCGGAGCTGATGCCCGCCCCCATCTCGCTGGCCCACAAGCTGACGCAGAAGCTTTCACAGGTGCGCAAGAGCGGCCTGATGTCGTACCTGCGCCCCGACGGCAAAAGCCAGGTCACCGTGGAATATGACGCCAAGGGCAAGCCGGTCCGCGTGGATGCCGTGGTCATTTCGACCCAGCACGCCGAGACTGTCAGCAACGAGGAACTGCGCGCCGACATCCTGAAGCATGTGATCCAGGCCGTGATTCCGGCCGAACTGCTGGATGAAAACACCAAGTACCACATCAACCCGACGGGCCGCTTCGTGATCGGCGGGCCGATGGGCGACTCTGGCCTGACGGGCCGCAAGATCATCGTAGACACCTACGGTGGCATGGGCCGTCACGGCGGCGGCGCCTTCAGCGGCAAGGACCCGACAAAGGTCGACCGTTCCGCAGCCTACATGGCGCGCTACATTGCCAAGAACATTGTGGCCTCTGGCCTGGCAGAGCGCTGCGAAGTGCAGCTCGCCTATGCCATCGGCGTCGCCGAGCCGGTCAGCGTGCTGGTAGATACGTTTGGCACAAGCACGATTTCTGAGAGCAAGCTGGAAGAACTGGTCCGCGCCAACTTCAAGCTGACGCCCAAGGCCATCATCGAAAGCCTGAACCTGCGCCGTCCCATCTACAAACAGACGGCCGCCTACGGCCACTTTGGCCGCAGCAACCCGGACTTTACCTGGGAAGCCACCGACAAGGCCGCTGCCCTGCGCGAGCAGGCTGGCCTGCAAGGCGCTCCAGCACTGGCAACCAAGTAATCACAGCTTCATATCAAACAAGCGGGCGGACGCAATCGAGTCCGCCCGCTTTGCTTTGCCCCATCTTTACTGTCCTGCCCGCTCTCCTGCATGGAAGGCCGTCCACGGACCGGCTTTCATGTCCTTCAGGATCGGCGCCTGCCAGTTGTACTCCGGATGCGCCTTGAGGAATGGCCTGACCAGAAAATCCTCGCCGCAGGGATGCCCGGCATGCACCACGATGGTCATTTTGGCGGCCATGTCGGAATCCGTCACCTTGCCCTGCACCGCGCCGCCGGGATAATACGGCTTCCAGTCCCAGATCGGCTCGCCGTTCGGCGCATTGTCGCCATGGCCGCACAGGGAGCGCTCATCCGCATCCACCTTCTTTTCGTAGCTGTCGTAATGATCGGCCAGAAACTGCTCGGCCAGCGTGGTGTCAATCCTGCCCTTGTTCTGCGCCATCAACTGCTCCCAGCGCACGCGGCGCGCATTCGGAGAAGACGAGAGATTGTTCAGGTCAAAGCCATCGGTTTCGTCTTTGATGAGCGCCGGATCGCGGGCAAAGTTGGAGCTGATAAAGTAGCCGTCCTTCGTGCGCCACAGCGGCGTATGCTTCAGCCCCAGCTCCAGATACGCAATCTCACCCGTCTTGCGGTCGCCGATCAGCCAGTCATTGGCGTAGCCGCCGTTGTTGCCGTCTTCCATCATGCGCACATAGTCGTCGATGGAATTGGCATACTGCAGCGCCTTGCGCGAGCGCATGAACTCCGGCCTCCCCCTGGAGTCCCACCCCTCAAACTGCGAGATGGTCGTCTCCGTAATCATGATGCCGGCCGAGTTGATGCCGAAATCGTCCTGGCTCGTAATCAGCCCCGGCGCGCCGTCCATCACAATGCGATTGCCCTTCGCTGGCTGAATGTCGAAGACAATCACCCAGCGCTCGCCCTCGGCATAGCTGGACCAGTTGTTGTGCGCAATCACGATCTTGCCGTCCTTCGTGTACTTTCCCGTGGCAATGAACGCGCTGCAATTTCCCGGAGCCTTTAGCGCGGCAGGCACCGCAGCGTGCGCCGATTTACTGAGCCACGGCAGGTAATACTTCGTCAGCTCAATGTTGCCGTTCATGGCCACTATGTCCCACAGATCCAGTGAAATGCCCTTTGCCTTGACCCCGGCGGCAATGCCCTTCAGCTCAGCCTGGTACTCGGCATCGATATGCGGCCACAGCACCGTCCTGGCGGCATCGCGAAAGAAAGCCCACGGCTTCTTGCTGCTGTGCTCATCCTCCAGCTTCAGCGTCTGGTAGAAGTCCTCAATCTGCGGCGCCAGCAGATAGCCATGCTGATAGCCAATCTGCTCCGGCGGGCCCTGCAGGTGAACGTAAATCCAGCCGCCCTGCTCAAACCGGTAAGCGCCTTGCAGCAGCGGACTGGCGTGGGATTCTACCTTCCGGGCAAAACCCAGCGTGCTGCTCACCAGCAGCACTGCAAGCACAACAGCTTTCCATCGCGGGTACATGGCAAACATCCTTTCCTGTTTTCGTATGAAGCTGAGAATACAGGAGGCCGCCGCCGCTTCAAACAGCAAAATCGGCCGCCCGTCTGCGCACCCGACAATTCCCGCGCAAGAAGCGGAGTGTGGCATTTCGCTACCCGATGGAAGATACTGAGCATGAACGCAATGACCCTTTCCCTGACTCCCGCGCCCACCTTTTCCGGCAAAGCCTGGCAGCAGGTGCTGGCCCGCGATGCCAGCGCTGACGGCCAGTTCGTCTACGCCGTCCGCTCCACCGGCATCTATTGCCGCCCCAGTTGCCCCAGCCGCAAACCGGCGCGCAAAAATGTGGTCTTTTTCGCTTCTCCGCAGACCGCCATCGCCGCTGGATTTCGCGCCTGCCTGCGCTGCGAACCGGACTCCGCTGCACCCAGGGCAGACCCGCAGGCCGCTGCGGTGGCCGCCGTCACCCGCTATCTGGACAGCCATCCAGACGCAGCCTCCCTGGCAGATCTGGGCCGCATCGCCGGACTCAGCCCGTTCCACCTCCAGCGCAGCTTCAAACGCATCCTGGGCATCAGCCCGCGCCAATACGCCGCTGCGCGCAAACTCGATCGCTTCCGCAATCAGGTGCAGCGCCCGGCCCCGGCGCGCATTACCGATGCCGTCTACGAAGCCGGTTTTGGCTCCTCCAGCCGCTTGTATCAGGACGCGCAGCAGAAGATGGGCATGACGCCCGGCCAGTTGCGCAAAGCTGGCCAGGGCCTGCAGCTGCGCTACACCATCGCCGACTCGCCGCTGGGCAAACTGCTGGTTGCCTTCACCGAAAAGGGAGTATGCAGCATTGCCTTTGGCGACACCGCGCAGGCGCTCGAAACCCAACTGCGCACACAGTTTGCCCAGGCCACGCTCACGCCGGACAAAGACGCACAGGACAAGGGCTCACTCAACACCGCCGTCGCCAACATCCTGAGCCAGCTCACCGAGCATCCCGCCAGCCTGCGCCTGCCGCTCGACGTCCGGGCCACCGCCTTCCAGCAGCGTGTCTGGCAGGCTCTGCAGCAGATTCCGCGCGGCCAGACGCGCAGCTATTCGGAAGTCGCCCGCGAACTCGGCCAGCCCACCGCCGTCCGCGCCGTGGCCCGCGCCTGCGCCTCCAACCCTGTGGCCGTCGCGGTGCCCTGCCATCGCGTGGTGGGCAGCAATGGCTCGCTCACCGGCTATCGCTGGGGCGTGGAACGCAAACGCCAGTTGCTGGCGCTGGAAGCAAAACAGGAATAGCCAGGACGAACCATCTGCCATTTCCATTTCCATTTCCACGCAAAAAGCAAACGGCATCTTCCGCGGAAGACGCCGTTGCTTTGTTGATGCTGTGCTGCTCTACGCGTTGGCTCCAGCGCTGGCCAGCGAACCCAGCTCCGCCGCCACCTTTTCCGTCGAGAAGGCTTCGATAATGTCGCCCACTTCGATGGTGTTGAAGCCCTGGATGCCGATGCCGCACTCCATGCCGTTGGTCACCTGCGAAGCATCGTCCTTGAAGCGCTTGAGCGACGCCAGCTTGCCCTTGTAGACCTCTTCGCCGCCACGCAGCACGCGCACCTGCGCATCGCGCTTGATAAGGCCATCCTGCACGCGGCATCCGGCAATCGTGCCCACCTTGGTGATCCTGAAGACATTCGCCACCTCGGCACGGCCCGAATAGGTCTCCTTGAAGACCGGCTCCAGCAGTCCCAGCATGGCCTTCTTGATCTCGTCCTGCAGCTCGTAAATGATCGAGTGCAGACGAATCTCCACGCCTTCCTGCTCGGCCAGGTCCGCAGCCTTGCGCTCCGGCCGCACATTGAAGCCGATCACGATCGCATTCGAGGCCGAAGCCAGCAGAATGTCCGATTCCGTAATCGCGCCCACACCGGAGTGGATCACCTTCACGCGCACCTTTTCGGTCGACATCTTCTGCAGCGAGTCGGCCAGCACCTCCACCGAGCCCTGCACGTCTCCCTTCAGGATCAGGTTCAGGTCCTTCACGCCTGCCAGTTTGATCTGCTCCGCCAGGCCCTCCAGCGAAACGCGCGAACTCTTCGCCAACTGCGCTTCGCGCTCCTTCATCTTGCGATACTGCGCAATGCCCTTGGCCTTGTCGCGGTCCGCCATCACCAGGAAGGTGTCGCCAGCATCCGGCATGCCTTCCAGACCGAGAATTTCCACCGGCGTCGATGGCCCGGCCTCGGAAATGGCGCGGCCACGATCATCGAACATGGCGCGAATCTTACCGAAGGTGTTGCCCACAATGTAGCTGTCACCCGTGCGCAGCGTGCCATTCTGCACCAGGATGGAGGCCACCGCACCGCGGCCGCGGTCGAGCTTGGCTTCAATCACCGTGCCGACGGCCGGACGATCCGGCGTCGCCTTCAGCGAGCCCAGATCGGCCACCAGGCAGATCATTTCTTCCAGCAGATCCAGGTTGATGCGCTTTTTGGCCGAAACATCCACAAAGACCGTCGAACCGCCCCACTCTTCCGGCACCAGTCCGCGATCGCCAAGCTGCTTCTTCACGCGGTCCGGCTGCGCCTCCGGCTTGTCGATCTTGTTCACCGCCACGATGATCGGCACATTGGCCGCCTTCGCGTGGTCAATGGCCTCAATCGTCTGCGGCATCACACCGTCATCGGCCGCGACCACCACAACAACGATGTCCGTCACCTTGGCGCCGCGGGCACGCATCCGCGTAAAGGCCTCGTGACCTGGCGTATCCAGAAAGACAATCTCACGGCCAAAGGCAGGCGAATCCGGCTTGCCGATGCGCACCTTGTACGCACCGATGTGCTGCGTAATGCCGCCAGCTTCGCCAGCCGCAACATCCGTTTCGCGGATCGCGTCCAGCAGTGAGGTCTTGCCATGGTCGACGTGACCCATCACCGTCACCACCGGCGGACGGGAGACCTCCACCATGCCCGTGGTGTCGCCTTCCAGCAGACCCTCAATCGCCTCGTTCTCCAACTGCTCTTCCACCGAGAGAACGACCGTGTCCGCGCCAAACTGGCGGGCAACATCCTTCACCAGTTCGCCGTCGAGCGACTGGTTCACGGTGACGAAGACGCCGCGCATCAGCAGCGTGGCGATCAGGTCCTTGCCGCGCAGACCCAGCTTCTCTGCCAGGTCCTTCACGCTGATACCTTCCGTCACCGTAATGGTGCGGGTGATCGGCATCGGCTCGCTGGGAATCTGGGCTCCGCCAAACCGCGGCGGCGGCGCAAACCCCTTCATCGGGCCTTCTTTGCTCTTCTCGTAACGTTGTCCACCACGGCGCTGGTTCTGGGGAGGACGTGCCGGACGACCCGGCGCATCTCCCGGCGGCATCAGTCCTGGCGCACCGCCCATTCCCGGCCTTCCGCCCATCCCCGGACGGGGTCCGCCAAAGCCCGGACGGCCACCTGGGCCACCCGGCCCGCCAAAGCCCGGACGACCACCCGGCGCTCCCGCAGGGGACGAACGCGTTGGATGCATCGGTCGGCGGCCACTTGGGCCTGCCTGTTGCGGACGGCCACCTGGGCCTGCCTGTTGCGGACGAGGACGCTCAAAAATAGGACGGCCACGCTGCACCCCACCCGGCGCCGCAGTGCTTGCCGGAGGCGGTGGCGGTGCGGTATACGACGGCCGTGGGCCCGTCTGCGGCATGATGATGCGGCGCGCAGGCGCTCCCGGAGTTGTCGGCGCCGTGGCTGCCGCGGGCGCTGCCGGGGGTGCTACAGAAGCAGTCGCCGCAGGAGCCAGAGTTGTTTCCGTCATCGGGGCAGCCGGAGCAGCGGCCGACGTGACCGCCGGAGCCATAACCGGCTTCACAGCAACCGGAGCCGACGGCATCGAAGCGCCAACCGCAGGTTTTGCTTCCGCAGCAGGAGATGGGGGATGCGCATGCACAGGCGGCCTGGCCACCACCGGCCCGGTCGGCGGCTTGGCTGCAATCGCCGGAGCCGAAGAGGGCGGAGTAATAATCTGCGGAGCCTGCCGCGGCTGCGGTACGATCCTGCGCGGCGCTGACGGTGGAACAGGCGGCGTTGCCGGAGCCTGTAACTGCTCCGCAGGCTTCACCACCGGCCTTGCTGCAACCGGCGTGGACACTGCCTGTGGTGACGCGGCGGCCACCACGGGCCGTGGCGCCTGGCGGGCCTGTTCCTCTGCCTGCTTGCGCTCCTGAATCGCCTTCAACACATCGCCCGGTTTGGACACACGGGACCAGTCAATCTTCGGCTTGGCCTCGGCTTCGGCCCTGGCCGCAGTCGACGCCGGGCGGCTGCCGCGATTGAAATGCACGCGCACCCGTTCTGCTTCATCGGCTTCCAGCGAGCTGGAGTGCGTCTTCTTTTCCGTGACACCCACATCCAAGAGGACATCCAGTATTGCCCTGCTCTTCACTTCCAGTTCGCGTGCCAGATCGTTGATTCGAACTTTGCTCATCCGTCCCTTTTCTTGACCTTCCCTACGCTCTTCTAGCTCTGCATATCAGCCTCACCCGATAGGCGATCGGTACTGCTCACAACAAATCCCTGAAAATTGCCATCTCAGAACCCGGCGGTGTCCGTCTGCATTTTGCGGCAGAACTCTGCACATCTTTCTTCATTATCCTCCGAAAAACCGGCCTGCGCCCGTTCTTCCGGATGGCAATTGCAGGGCAGAGAGGTTTTCACCACGTCCCTGCCCGAATCCCCTGCTACTCGCGGCCGCGATGCGTCACGTCGTCCGCCACATCCTCCGCCGGCAGATCTTCACTTTCCGCCACCAGTTGCTCCACGGACTCATTGGCCACCTCTTCCGCTTCCACGGCAGCATCCGCTTCCGTAACTGCGTCCGACGCGGAGGCCACCTCTTCCGCCGCCTCCACCGTATCCAGAGAAACCGTCTCCCCATCGGATGCCGCTACGGTCACCGCAGGTACAGGCCGCTCTTCGCCTTCCTCATACTGGCCAAAGTAGTGCCGCACGGCTGTGCTGATCTTCTCCACCGTCTTTTCGCCAATGCCCGGCACTTCTTCCAGCTGCTCCGGCGTCATATCGGCCAGCGACTCCACCGTGGTGATGCCAGCGGCCACCAGCTTCTGGAGGATCGTCTCGCCCAGCTCCGACACCTGCTCGATCGGCGTCGAAGGCCCACCGCTCATGGCCTGCATCTGCTGCTCGACCTCCTGCCGCTTCTCTTCTTCGCTCTTGATGTCGATCTTCCAGCCCAGCAGCTTCGCGGCCAGGCGCACATTCTGGCCTTTTTTGCCGATTGCCAGCGAAAGCTGCGTGTCGTCCACAATCACTTCCAGCTGTTTTTCGCCCAGATCGGTAATGGACACGCGGCTGACCTTGGCCGGCTGCAGCGCCTTCTCGGCAAAGGTCGTGATCTCGTCCGAATACTCAATGATGTCGATCTTCTCGCCGCGCAGCTCACGAATGATGGACTGCACGCGCATGCCCTTCATGCCCACGCACGCGCCCACCGGGTCCACGTCCTTGTCGCGGCTCATCACGGCAATCTTGGTGCGCTCGCCGGCCTCGCGGGCAATGGCGCGAATCTGCACCGTGCCGTCGTAAATCTCCGGCACTTCGCTCTGGAACAGGTTCTGCACCAGCGCCGGAGCGGCACGCGACACGATCACCTGCGGGCCCTTGGCCGCCCGGTCCACGCGCAGCAGCACTACGCGCACGCGCTCGCCCACGGCAAACTGCTCCAACCGCGACTGCTCGCGCCTCGGCATACGCGCCTCGGCTTTGCCCAGGTCAAAGATGCTGTCCTGCGGCTCCTGCCGCTTCACCGTTGCCGTCAGCACCTCGCCAATGCGGTGGTTGTACTCGTTGTACACCGTGTCGCGCTCGGCCTCGCGCACCTTCTGGAAGATGACCTGCTTGGCCATCTGCGCGGCAATGCGTCCCAGCACGTCCGTGGGCTTGTAGTAGCGAATCTCGCCGCCCACCTCAACCTCCGGAGCCAGCGCGCGCGCGTCTTCCAGCGTGATCTGGTTCACCGCGTCAACCATCTGCTCCGCAGACTCCACCACTGTCTTATACGAGTAGGCGCGAATCTCGCCCGACTCGCGGTCCAGCTCGGCGCGCATGTTCTCCTGCGTCTTGTAATACTTGCGTGTCGCCAGCGCGATAGCGTCTTCCACAGCGCTAACCACGATCCCCGGGTCAATGCCCTTGTCGCGGCTCAAAGCTTCGATCGTCTGGTATAAAACACTTGCCATAATCCACTCTTCCTTGCTGTTTCCCGTGACCGCGTTTTGCGCGTGCCGCTTTTCCCCGCGGCAGCCATTCCATCCCGGCAAAACCAGCAGTTCGTTCTACAAAAATTTCTCTACCCAACTTCAGGCACAAGCTGCGCCTTTTCCACGTTGGCCAGCCCAATTTCGACCGTCTGTGCCGCGGCCGTCTTTTTCGCCTTGCCCTTCTGCTTTACCGCCGTCAGATCCAGCGTCAGTACCCCCCCGGCAAACTTCTGCAGCCGTCCGTTCCAGTGGCGGTTGCCGTTCACCGGCGTAAAGGTCTGCAACTTCACCAGACTGCCCTGAAAGCGCTCATAATCGGCGGCCTTGTACAGCTTGCGGTCCAACCCCGGGGAAGAGACCTCCAGCGTGTACTCACTGCCCGGAATCAGGTCTTCCACATCCAGCAAGGTGCCAAAATCGCTGGCAAAAACCGCGCAGTCCTCATGCGTAACCCCGGAAAGCATCTCCGCCGGGACTCCGCCGGGAAGATCGCCCGCCTCACCCGCCTGCGCAGCAGTAACCAGCGCGGCACGCCCGGCAGCGTTCTTTTCCAGAAAAACGCGCAAAATACGGAATTTAGCTCCTCCCGTAAATTCCACGTCCACCACATCCAGATCGTGGGATGCGGCCACGCGCTCCGCTGCTGCTCGTAACTGGTCTAATTGCAATGCCATAGCGACTTTCTTTTTTCCGGGGAAACGACCGCTCCCCACTGCGTTTCTTCGCCAGGCTTTCCCCGCAAATAAAAAGTGGGCTTTCGCCCACTCCTCTCTTCCGCCACCGGTTCGCTGGTGCGTTCACAGCACCCCTGCGGCAGAACAAATTCGCCCGCCTAAGTAGAGTACGCCCGTTCTACCGCAAATTCAATCCGGCATTTTTAAAAACCGTAGAAATCCCGGAAATTCACCGTTGGGTCAAATCCGGGCCTCGTCCCGCGAAAAATCCACTTCGCCAACGCCAACATGGGCCTTCAGCAGATATTTTCCGTCGCCGGTCGCCGTCTCCGACTTGCCCAGCCAGCCGCTCCGCCGCGCATGGAAGACGCTGCCGGAAACATCGCCAATGCCACAGTCCGCCAACACCACTGCGGCAACAAACGACACGGCTA
>DZDJ01000005.1:76454-112118 GCA_022736715.1 Edaphobacter aggregans | reverse complement strand
CATCACGTTCCCTCTACACCAACTGGAAAACCGCTATAGCCGGACAGTGGTTTATGGGGTCGATTTTGGCGGGTTGATTGCTACCTGAAACCGCTGCGGCTGCAGACCGTCGGAGTAAGGCGCGGGAATCGTTGTGGTGTTGCCGTCGCGCAGTTGTGCGTAGTGCGGCGACATGATCTCGATACCGCCCTCATTGAAACTGTCCTGGATGTTCTGGTGCAGTTCGCTGTAGGTACTCGCCATGCTGTTCGGCTGGTCGGTGTAGCAGTTGATCTGGTACGAGACGTAGAAATCGTCCAGGCTGGTTTGCAGCACAAATGGCCGTGGCTCTTTGAGCACCTGCGTGGTGCGGTCGGCGGCCTGCAGCAGTGCCTTGTGCACGTCGCGCCAGGGTGCATCGTAGCCAATGGTGATGGTGGTGTGCAGAATGAGCTGTCCACTGTTGTTCTGCGCGCTGTAGTTGACGATGTTGCCGCCAATGGCCTGCAGGCTGGGCACAATCACTTCCTCATTCTTGGTCGTCACCACTTTGGTGTAGAGAAAGGTGCGCTCCACCACATCGCCCATGGTGTCGCCGATTTTTACGCGGTCGCCGATGCGGAAGGGCCGCATGTAGGTAAGCACCACGCCCGCGATGATGTTGCCAACGGTGGAGGTGGAGCCGAAGGAGACCATCAGGCCCAGGATGACGGAAATGCCCTGTGCCGCCGTGCTGCCCGTGCCCGGAACAAGCGGCGCGATAAAGAAAAGCGCCACGAGGATGACGACGGCCTTGATGATCTGGCTGGTCGGTTTGGCGACATCCTGATGGATCCACGGCTCCAGCGAAATGTAGCCATCGTGGGCCTTCTCAAAAACAAAGCCCAGCGCGCGCAGGATGAGCCGCGTCACAAGTGCAATGACGAGGATGTAGAACAGGTTGGGCAGATAGCCCAGAAAGCCGCGCCCCATGTCCCGCAGCGGACGCCAGATCCATTGCAGCACTGCGTTGGCGTAATGCTCGGTGGTAGGGAACTGGCGAAAGAGGAGTACCGACCCGCCGAAGATGAGGAGCACCAGCAGCGCCAGAAAGACAATGGTAATGGCGGTGGCAATGGCCTGCCTGATGCTGTTTTTCTGTACCAGTTCCAGCCCGCGGAAGCGAATGGAAGGCAGGGAATGGCGGTGCGTATCCAGCATCAGCAGCGCTTTTCTGCGGAGACGCAGCAGCAGCCACAGCAGGCCAAGCACCACGATGACGACTGTAATGGAGATCAGCAGCCGGTGCAGATAATCGCCATTCTGAAGGAAGGCTTTCATGGGGCTGGCTCAGGAGGTGGATTCCGGCGGTCTGGTTTTGAAGTAGACCAGGCCGGTAATAAGCGAACTCAGGATGACCCAGGCAAACTGATACCAATAGAAAAACGGAAATCCCCACAGGCCGGGCCCGGCGCGGTTATACATCTGCGGAAACAGCAGCCCGATGTAGGGCAGAATCAGCAGCAGCGTCCACAGGCTGCGGCGGCGAACCGGATTTTTCTGTTGCAGCGGATGGTTCATAGGCAAGCATCAGAATAGAGAACCACGGCCGGATTGAAAAGAGGGAAGTGTTGTTCCGGCGGGGATGTACCCCAGGAGCCACTACATCGGAGGCAGTCCTTCCACCACGCCAACGCCTGCCGGAGGCACAAAAACAAAGTCAGAATCGCGTGTGGGGATATTCTCCCGGATGTTGCTGAAGTGGAAATCCGTGGTGGCGCCGTCGATTTCCGCCATCCGGATGGCCTGAATGGTGCCGTCGGCGGTAACGTCCAGCGATAAGGAGCGTACGCGCTGCTCCATGCCGGCCGGCACGCCGGTCAGGCGGAAACCATCGGCAATCGAGGTCAGCGAGATGCCGGACAATTCCTTTTCCAGCCGCGTGTGCCCCAGCAGGAAGCGCAGCGGTGAGCGCAGGTCATCCAACTGCCTGGCCGGAACGCGCTGCGCCTGCGAATCGCCCGGCGTGTAGGAGTAGGCAGAGTGGCCATCCAGCACAAATAGCTTGCCCTGCGGCTCGTCGTAGCTCCAGCGCATGCGGCCCGGTTTTTTCAGCAGCAGCGTGCCGGACTCGGTCCGCTGGATGCCCATGCCGTCGTACTGTTCCACAAAATGTGCCTGCAGGCTCTTCAGGTGGTTGTAGCGCGCGTCCACACGTGCGGCCAGCTCTTTTGCCGTTGGCGACTGCGCCTGGGCAACTGGGCCCACGCACAGCCAAAGACACAGCAAGGCAGCGGAATACAGAAGCACTCCGCTGCTTTGCTGGAAAAGGGACAGAGAATGCTGCTTCATTACTGGATGGGCTGCGTGCAGTTGGTGCCGCCTGCCGGGTCAGCTTTGATCTCGCCGGTCTGGTCCGTGCAGAAACCGCGATGCCCGGTTTTGCCAACCGAGATCGGCACGGCCGTCACGCTGTAAGAGGTGTACATGTCCTGATTGTTGACGGTGACCTTGTTGCAGTTGCTGATCGTGTAGATAAAGCCGGACTTGACGCCCGCTGCCAGATCCGGCGGCAGCAGTTGCGCAGAGGTCGGTGAAGGCGCGCCTGCGCTGGATGAACCGCCCAGGGCGACAAGGCTGCAGGCAAATCCATTGGCCGGGTAGTTGGTCTGATACTGAATCTCTGCCGAGTTAATGGCGCGCAGGTTGCCGATGGCAGAAGTCTCATTGGCCTGGCTGCGCAGGTTGAGGAAGTTGGGAATGGCGATCGCCATCAGGATCAGGATGACGGACATGACGATCAGCAGTTCCATCAGTGTGAAACCGCGCTCGCGCTGCCTGCTCTGTGTGCTGCGGTGACCCGCGTTTACCTGCAACCAGTTCTTCATGGCTATCTTTATACCTCACCGGAGCAGGCCGCGTCCAAGCGCCAGTCCTTGTTTCCTCTATCACTTACCCCACTTAGCCTGGTTCGTTGCTTTCAGCACTCCAGATGATCGCGGGTGAGCTTCAGGCCGTTCAGATTGCCCAGCAGTGTGATGGCAACCAGTTCCGGATGGAAGAGCGACTGCGCCATCTGCTGCACGGCCCCGCTGGTGACAGCATCCACGCGCCGCAACACCTCTTCTACTCCAAAAAAGTGGCCAAAATAAACCTGCTGCCGCGCCAGATTCGCCATGCGCGACGACGAGCTTTCCAGTCCCAGCACCAGATTGCCCTTTAGTTGATCCTTGGCGCGCTGCAACTCGTCTTCCGCGACTGTTTCCTTCTTCAGACGCTGAAACTCCTCCATCGTCAACCGCACCACCCGCTCGGCGTTGCTGGCCGAGGTGCCAGCATAGACGCATAGTGATCCGGTGTCGCGGTAGGGGCTGAGTTCACTGAAGATGGAGTAGGCCAGTCCGCGTTCTTCGCGCACCGTCTGGAAGAGCCGGGAGCTCATGCCGCCGCCCAGAATGCTGTTGAGCAGATAAGCGGTGTAACGGCCTTCGGCGGCCACGCGCGGGCCGGGAACGCCCAGGCAAAGCTGCACCTGCTCCAGCGCCTTCTTGTTGCGCAGCGTGATGCGCGCCCGCGTAGCTGGTTCCGGCGCCGGAGGCCCTGCGGAAACGCCGTTGCGCAGGCCGGCAAAGTGCTTCTCCACCTGCTCCACAAAACTGTCGTGCTCCAGGTTGCCCGCCGCGGAAAAGACCAGATTACCGCTCAGGAAGCGGCCGCCGTAGTAGTCAAAGAGCGTCTGCTGGCCAAAGCTCTTCACTGTGCTGGTGGTGCCCAGAATCGGACGGCCAAGGGGATGTCCTTTCCAGAAGTTCTGTGTAAAAATCTCGTGGACCAGATAGTCGGGGTTGTCCTCGTCAATCTTGATCTCTTCCAGAATTACGCCGCGTTCACGCTGAATGTCGTCCGGGGTAAAGGTCGGGTGCAGTACCAGGTCAGCAAGCATATCGAGCGCCAGCGGCACATGCTCGTCCAGCACCTTTACGTTGAAACCGATGTTCTCCTTGCTGGTATAGGCATCCAGATTGCCGCCGATCGCGTCGATTTCCCGCGCAATGCGCTGGGCCGAGCGGTTCTGCGTGCCTTTGAAGACCATGTGCTCCACAAAATGGGAGATGCCATTCAGCTCCATCTGCTCGTCACGCGAGCCGACGCAGACCCACACACCCATGGATACGGAGCGCACATGCTCCATGCGCTCGGTGAGCACCAGCAGACCGTTGGGCAGAACTGTGCGGCGAATGTTGCGTGTGCCGTCCTGCAGCGTGCTGCGGGCGGGCTTCCGTGGGGGCTTGATGCTGACTGCTTCTGGTAAGGCCTGGGACATGCTGGATTGGTTCTCGCTTCTACCCCATTGTCCCATAGTTTGCCCTGCCCAATGGGGGGCGACCGCCAGCGGCTGCAACGTGGGGAAATAAGGCCTTTCTCCACAGAAATTTGCCCGGTGGAAACAACCGTATGACTCTTTAGTAACATCACAGTGGTTACCAGGTCTGGAATCCGGTAGCCAATGATATTCTTCAGAAAACAGAAGCTTGGAAGCAGGCAAGGAATGCCGTCCGCCGACCCAATCGCGAGCATTTCCTGGCCGCTCGATGGCCAGAACAGTATGTCTCAGAACGCTCTCTTCCAGGAAATGGCACTCACGGCCCTGTTTGGGCACTCGCAGGAGTCGCTCGCTCAAATTATTGAAAAGACGGGGCAACCAGCCTATCGTGCCACTCAGTTATGGGAGGCGCTCTACCAGCAGCGGGTGGAAACGCTGGACGACATCACAGCCCTCCCCAAGAGTTTTCGCGATGAGCTGAAGCAGGCCGGTTATGCGGTGGGCCTGCCGCATATCCAGCAGACCTTCCACTCCGTGGATGGCACGGAGCGCTACCTGATCCAGCTTGCGGATGGCCAGACTGTGGAGACCGTCTGGATGCCCGGCGGCGATGGCGGCGAACTGGGCGACGGCACAGAAGCTGGAGATGAGGAAGAAGATGAGGAGTTGGCTGCAAACGATTCTATTGAAAATTGTTATAAGCGAGCAACCATCTGTGTTTCCAGCCAGGTGGGCTGCGCCGTTAATTGCCAGTTCTGCTTTACGGCCAAGCTGGGGCTGACGCGCAACCTGACAGCCGGGGAGATTGCCGGGCAGGTGGCCGTGGTGCTGAACCGGCACCGGGTGCAGATTGGCAGAGACCGCATCAACCTGGTTTTTATGGGAATGGGAGAGCCGTTCCTGAACTATCGGAACTTCATGGATGCCATTCGGCTGCTGGTGAAGGGCATCGGCATTCCTGAGCCGCGGATGACGGTTTCCACGTCGGGCATTGTTCCGGCGATTCTGGAGTTTGCCAGGGAGCCGATCCGCCCCAAGCTGGCGATCTCGCTGAACGCGCCGAACAATCGCATCCGGCAGGAAGTGATGCCGATTACGAAGAAGTGGAACGTGGAGATTCTGCTGAGCGCGGTGCGGCAGGTTCCGCTGCGTCCGCGGGAGCGGGTGACGTTTGAGTATGTGCTGCTGGGCGGCGTGAATGATGGCCGTGCGCATGCCAGCCAGTTGGCTGGGCTGATGGCCATTCCCGGGCTGCCGCTGAAGGTGAACCTGATTGTCTGGAATCCCGGGCCGGGAACGGAGTATCGCACGCCGGAGCCGCATGTAGCCAGGGCCTTCCAGCAGCGGCTGCGGGAGTCCTGCGTGCCGGCGTATATACGGCGTCCGCGCGGGCTGGACATTTACGCGGCCTGCGGGCAGTTGAAGCGCACCCTGGTGCAGATTGACGGAGCTGCGGCCTCAGCCAGTTGAACGGCGAAAGAGCTTTCGCCAGCGGCTGGGGACGCGCTTGCCTTTCCCCTGAAAACCAATCCGCAGCAGCGCCTCGGCCACGCGGTCATAGTCATGGCGCAGCACATTGCCTTCCGAGACGAAATTGCCGGTGACCGGGCGCACGCCGAGCGCTTCAATGCGCTTCAGGTCGGCCTCAATTGGCTCGGCCCCCTCGGCGGCGTATCTGGCCCGCAGTGCATCGGAGACGGGCGAGGTGTTGATGAGCGCATAGTCAAAGATGGGCTTGCCGGTATGCGCGTGGATGCGTTCAATGTGCTGGGAAGCAGACAGCCCCAGGCTTTCGTTGGCCTGGGTCATCAGGTTGCAGACGTAGACGCAGGTGCCTTTGGCGGCGGCCAGCGCTTCGGGAATGCCACGCACCAGCAGGTTGGTGATGAGGCTGGTGTAGAGCGAGCCGGGGCCAATGGTGATGAGGTCGGCCTGGGCGATGGCCTCCAGCGTTTCCGGCAACGGCTCTACGGTGGCAGGCTCCAGCATGAGTTGCGCAATGCGGTGTTTGCTGGCGGTGATGTTGGTTTCGCCGTGCACCAGCGAGCCGTCGTCCATGCGCGCGGCCAGCGCTACGTTGGTGTTGGTGGCCGGGTAGATGTGCCCGCGGGCGGCCAGAATCTGGGAGGACATCTGCACGGCCTGCTTGAAGTCACCGGTAATGCCGGAGAGCGCCGCGACAAAGAGATTGCCGAAGCTGTGGCCCACCAGCCCCTCGCCGGAATCGAACCGGTACTGGAAGAGCTGGGAGAGCAGATGCTCGTCTTCCGACAGGGCAACCATGCAATTGCGCACATCGCCCGGCGGCAGTATGTTGAGGTCTTCGCGCAGACGGCCGCTGGAGCCGCCATCGTCGGTGACAGTGACGATGGCCGCCAGATCGCTGATGAGCCAGCGGGTGCTGTTCTGGCCCTCGGAGGCGCTGGCTGCCAGAGTGGACGCTCCTGCGGGCGGGGCAACATAGTGCTTGAGTCCGCGCAGCAGCGTGGAAAGGCCGGTGCCGCCGCCAATGGCCACTACGCGCAGCGTCCGGCCGGGCCGTATCGGCCGGGCGCGGTTGGCGGTCAGAATGGCCTCGTCTGCGGACATAGGGGCACTTTCAGGGAAACAGAGTCACTCAATACATTAAACGAAATCGATTGCGATTGTTCCAGCATGCGCAATGTTCGGTGGTGGTCCGTTTTAAGTACAACAGGCGGCATGCGAAGAACCATGCCGCCTGCGAGATTTCTCTCACGGGGTCTGCTTAGAGCACTTCGGGATAAAGCAGCTCGGTAAAGCGCGGATCGTCGGCCATGTCCTGAAAGTCCGAGTCGCCGCGCGCCTGGATGCGGTTGCGCTGGTTCAGTTGGATGGCCTCATTCAGCAGCTCCAGGCAGCGCTCCACCTGGCCGGTCATGCTGGCCAGTATGGCAAGGCCGTAGTAGGCATAGTCCGCCTTTCGGTTCTGCTGCAGAATGGAGTCCAGCTCGTGCCGGGCATCGTCATAGTAGCCTGTGTTGAGCAGGGAAATGGCGTAATCGTACTGCTCTTCCAGGCTGCTGAACTGATGCTTGTTGCGGGACATCTGCTGGTCGCAGGCGGCGATGTAGACGCGGATGCGCTCGGCCATCTCGGCTGGGTCTTCTGCCAGCAGCTTTTGCAGGATGTCCCGGGCCTTTTCAAATTTTCGCTCCTGCATCAGCCGCAGCGCCGATTCGTAGTTCTGCAGCAGACGTGTGCGCTTTGCATCCTGAGTGGGAACTGCTTTACCGGCCAAAGTGCGCTGATTGCGTTGCGTGCCAGTTGCCTGCTTCGTCTCTCGCATGATGTTTCGTAATCCTAAATGACAGACCAGTCCAGAAAAGTCTGTTACAGCCTGAATTCCTTCACCATATTCCGGCATGTTTTCCTCTGGTAGAAGCTGGAAGCGGGATGCGCGGAACAAGAAATCTCTGTGGTCGTTTTATACGCAGAACCGGGCGCAGCGTCAACCGCGCGGCTGTGAACGGTCTGCATGGAGGCATGGACGCGCATTTTCCGGGGTTGGTTGCTTTAGCGGGTGGTGTTGCCGGAGGCGCTCTTTTGCGCCGTGTAGAGAACCGGGTTCAGGGTCGGATCGTTGTACATCTTGAGCTGGCGGTAGAGCTGGAAGCGGCGCTGGCCACGGAGAATGGCCGTCCAGAGGGCCTCCAGGCAACCGGCCAGATCCTGACGCTGGGTTTGCAGGATGGTGAGCCGCTGCTGGTTGCGCTGATGATGTCCGGCCGGGGCATCGGCGCGGTCGATCTGCTCCTGCGTGTGGTAGAGCTTGAGCGAGAGGATGGAGAGCCGGTCCAGAATGAGGCCGGGCGTCTCGGAATGCAGCGGCGCGTCTGGCTGCGGGAGCTGTTGCTGCGCCAGCGCTTCCAGTAGAAAACGGTCGCACTGCTCCACCAGATCGTTGCGCTGCTGGTTCAGCTTGTCAATGGTGCGCTTGACGGTGGCAATCTGCGCGTCTGTTGCTGCGGGATCGCGCGCTTTGTCCTCTTCATGCCACAGATCAAAATTGGCACGGTGCAGCGGCAGCAGCAGCGCTTCCAGCGTGGGCGGCGCGGGAGCGGACAAAGCGGGAGCAACATCCTGCCGGTGCCACTCCAGCGTGGCCTGGTCGAAAAACTCCTGAATGTTTACTGCCGACAAGATCGCGTTCATGGCGGATAATGAAAGTAGAAACTCAGCTTAGTCTATACAAAACAAGGAAGCCAGTGTTGCGCCGCGACGGTTCCTGTTCCATGCGGGCGTCCGGGTAGTATGCGCGGCCGCGCTCTGTATCGTGATTCTGACGAACAGCAGGATGTTGCATCCAACAAGTTATGGAGGACCGTGAATTTTGAACAAGCCGGTTGAGCGTGTGCTGATCTATCGCCTGGGCAGTCTGGGCGACACTTTGGTGGCGTTGCCATCGCTGCACCTGGTGGCGCGGGCGTTTCCCGCGGCGGAACGCAGGATGCTGACGAATGTCCCTGTGGCCAGCAAGGCGGCGGCGGCGGCGGCGGTGCTGGGAGAATCCGGCCTGGTGCATGGCTACCAGAGCTATCCGGTGGGGCTGCGCGATCTGCGAGCCTTGTGGCGGCTGCGGGCAGAGATTCGTGCCTGGCGGCCGGATGTGCTGGTGTATCTGGCGGCCGGGCGCGGCGTGAAGAATGCGCGGCGCGATGCACTGTTCTTCCGGCTGTGCGGCATTCGCCGGATGGTGGGTGTCCCGGTGAGTGAAGAGCTGCAGAAGCACCGCTGGCTGGAAGACAAAGGGGTGCTGGAGGCGGAGGCCAGCCGTCTGGCCCGCTGCATTGCGGAACTGGGCGATGCGCATCTGGAAGCCGCCGCAAGCTGGGACCTGCGGCTGACGCAGGAGGAGAAAACACGCGCGGCACAGGTGCTGGAGCCTGCGGCTGGCCTTCCGCTGATTGCCGTCAGCGTGGGCACCAAGGTGCAGTCGAAGGACTGGGGCAAGGAGAACTGGCGTGCGCTGCTGGCGCAGATGGCAACGGCGTATCCGGGACATGCGCTGGCGCTGGCCGGCGCCAGGGAGGAGCATGCGGTGAGCGAGTTTGCGGCGGAGGGCTGGCGGCAGGTGCCGGGAGCTGGCCCGGTGATGAACGTGTGCGGAGAGCTGACGCCGCGACAGAGCGCTGCGATGTTTGCTCATGCGCGCTTGTTTGTCGGGCATGACAGCGGGCCCATGCACCTGGCGGCATCGGTGCAGACGCCCTGTGTTGCGATCTTTTCTGCACGCAACAAGCCTGCGGTCTGGTTTCCGTATGGGCAGCGGCATCGGGTGGTCTATCACCAGACGGACTGCTGGGGCTGCGGGTTGGAGACCTGCATTGCACAGAAGAAAAAGTGCCTGACTTCGATTACGGTGGAAGAGGTTTTGGCGCAGGTGCGGGAGCAACTGGAGACACTGGTTCCGTCCGCAGGTAAACTATAGCTGCTCACGCCTCGATGTATTCGCAATCATCACCCACTCCCGTGGCGGACTGTTGCCCGGGCCAACGGAAAAGGAAAGAAGCGCGTTACGATGCTACCGAATCTGCAGACAATTCTGGGCCTGCTTGAGGGCGGCTACGGCAAGCTACGTATTCTCGTCATTGGCGACCTGATGCTGGACCGCTACATCTGGGGCGATGTGGACCGCGTGTCGCCGGAAGCGCCGGTGCCTGTGCTGCTGCATGCGCATCGCACACAGCGACCGGGCGGCGCGGCAAATGTAGCAATGAACCTGGCGGGGCTGGGAGTGCAGGCGGTGCTGGCTGGCTTCTGGGGCAAAGACGCGGAGCAGGCCGAACTGGCGGAGCTGTTGCGGGCCGAGAAGATTGGGGTTGCCGGGATTGTGGAAACGGTCCGGCCGACGATCTCCAAAACGCGCATTGTCGGGCGCAATCAGCAGCTGTTGCGGCTGGACATTGAAAGCAACGACGCGCCTGCGGCCAGCGAAGCGGCAGAGCTGGAAAAGCGCTGCCTGCAGTTGCTGGAGGGCATGGACGCCGTGATTCTGTCCGACTATGCCAAGGGCGTGCTTTCGTCGGCACTGTGCCAGAGTGTGATTCGTGCTGCGCGCGCGCGCAAGGTGCCGGTTTTTGTGGACCCGAAGACGCGAGACTTCACAAAATACGATGGCGCGACCACGGTGTGCCCGAATCTGAATGAGCTTTCCATGGCCACGGGTGTGCCAACGCACCAGGTGGATGCCTTGCTGGAAGCGGGGCAGCAGTTGCTGAACAAGCACCAGTTCGACTTTTTGACGGTGACGATGAGCGAGCGCGGCATCCGCATTCTGCGCAAGGATGGCATCTTTCACTCGCCGGCGCGGGCGCGGGATGTCTTTGATGTTTCTGGCGCGGGAGACACGGTGATTGCAACGCTGGCGGCCAGCATTGCTGGCGGACTGGACCCGGAAACCGCGGTCCAGCTGGCGAATGTTGCGGCGGCGATTGTGGTGGGTAAGGTGGGCACGGTGCCAGTGGCGCAGCATGAGATTGTTGCCGAGTTGACGACCAGCACCACGCAGAGCGGCCGGGACAAGATTCTGAACCTGGAGCGGATGGTGAAGCGCGCCGAGGAATGGCGCGCTTCTGGCGAAAGCATCGTGTTTACCAATGGCTGCTTCGATATTCTGCATGTGGGGCACATTACCTTGCTGGAGGACTGCCGGAACTTTGGCAGCAAGTTGATTGTGGGGCTGAACAGTGATGCCTCTGTGGGCCGGTTGAAGGGCCCCACGCGGCCGTTGGTGGATGAGACGGCGCGTGCGCGTGTGATGGCCGCGCTGGCGGCGGTGGATGCCGTGGCGATCTTTACCGAGGACACACCGCTGGAGATGATTCGCGCGCTGAAGCCGGATGTGCTGGTGAAGGGCGGCGACTATTCCGAAGCAACGGTGGTTGGCGCGGAGGATGTGCACTCCTGGGGTGGACGGGTGCAGATTATTCCCACGGTGCAGGGATATTCCACGACCAACGTCGTGAACAAGATGGCGAAGACAGACAAGTAGTTGCACGGGCAGCGAAGAGCGGAAGCAGAGGAGAGAAGCGAAACGATGATTATTATTACGGGTGGCGCAGGGTTCATTGGCAGCAATCTGGTGCATGAGGTGAACAGGATTGGCGAGACGGACATCCTGGTGGTGGATGACCTGGCTCCGGCTGCGAATGAGAGCGGGCCAAAGTTCCTGAACCTGTGGGGCGCAACCTTCAGCGACTACATGGACAAGCGCGAGTTCCGCGATGCGGTGAACAATGGCAGGCTGCCGGCAGGCAAGATTCGCGCCATTCTGCACCAGGGGGCCTGTTCGAACACGCTGGAAGACGATGGCCACTTCATGATGGACAACAACCACACTTTTTCCAAGGAGTTGTTGCACTTTGCCCTGAAGCATCACATCCCGTTCATTTATGCATCGACGGCTGCGGTGTATGGGCTGAGTGAAACCTTCAAGGAAGTGCCGGAGAACGAGCGCCCGCTGAATGTGTACGGCTTCTCCAAGCTGACTTTTGATAACTATGTTCGCCGCCTGATGCCGAGCATTGAGAGCACGGTGGTGGGGCTGCGTTACTTCAATGTCTATGGCCCGCGGGAGCAGCACAAGGGGCGCATGGCGTCGGTGATCCATCACTTTACCAAACAGCTCAAACAGACAGGCGCCATCCGCATGTTTGAAGGCTCTGGCGGATACGCCAATGGGGAGCAGCGCCGCGACTTTGTGTTCGTCCGGGACCTGGCGCGGATCAACATGCACTTTGCCGGGTTGCTGCCTGACCACGGACCGCAAAAAGGCGGCACAAATCCGGTGCAGGCGATTGTGAATGCGGGCACCGGGCAGAGCCGCACCTTCAAGGATGTGGCCAATGCGCTGATGCTGGTGCACGGGCAGGGAACGATTGAGTACATCCCGTTCCCCGGAGACCTCAAGAACCGTTACCAGCACTTTACCGAAGCGGAAGTAAGCGGACTGCGTGCAGCGGGATTTACGACTCCGTTTACTTCGCTGGAAGAGGGCGTTCGGCAGACCTTTGCCGAGCAGCCAGCGGAGTAGGCTGGCTGGCGCGTAGAAATCTGACTGTTGTGTGACTTCCGGTGGCAGGGGTTGGTTCTGCGCCGGAAGTTTTGCATTTAAGCCGGTGAATGCAGGTTGCAGTTCGTCGCCAGAAGCCAATTTGCCACCGGACGGCTGGCAATTCGGTTGCCTGTCGCCCGATCTGCTTGGGTATACTGCCTTTTTAGCAACGTTGTGTGGCGGATGCAGGCACAGGAGCGCAATGGTTGACGTTATCGTAGCGGGAGCAGGGCTGGCAGGCTTGAGTTGTGCCCGGCACTTGTTGCAACGAGGAGTGCAGGTGGAACTGCTGGAAGCGGCGGATGCTCCCGGCGGCCGCATTCGTACCGACACGGAGAGCGGTTTTCTGCTGGACCGCGGATTTCAAGTGCTGTTGACGGCGTATCCGGAGGCGCAGAGCCAGCTGAACCTGGGGGACCTGCAACTGCATTCCTTCCAGCCGGGTGCGCTGGTGCATCACGGCCACCGTTTTCATCGTTTTATGGACCCATTCCGCGATCTGAAGGCGGCGTGGCCGTTGCTGCTGGATCCGGTCGTTGGCCTGGGCGATAAGATGCGTGTGGCCAGGCTGCGGCAGACGGCGCAGCAGGGCAATCTGCCGGAGATGTTTGAGCGGGAAGAGCTGGACACGCTGGACCATCTGGAAGAGTTTGGCTTTTCCAGCAGCATGGTGGACCGCTTCTTCCGGCCGATGTTTGGCGGGGTCTTTCTGGAAAGCGAGCTGGACACTTCCAGCCGCTGGTTCCAGTTTCTGTTTCGCATGTTTGCGCAGGGAGAAGCGGCATTGCCGGCGAAAGGGATGCAGGCGATTCCGCGGCAACTGGCACAGGCGCTGCCTGCTGGCGTATTGCAGACGGGCATGGAGATTGAAAGCTATGAGGTGGTGCAGGACGCGGCCAGCCCGCAACGCGTGCGCGTAACGCTGCGAAGCGGGGAAGTGAAAGAGGCGCGGATGCTGGTGCTGGCGCTGCAGCAGACTGCCGCGCAGCGGCTGATTGCCGTTTCTACGCGGCGGCTGGCGGTGCAGGAGAGCCAGCCGGGGTTGCGTTGGAACCGCACGTCAACCTTCTACTACGCTGCTGCCAAAGCACCGATGGATGAGCCACTGCTGCTGCTGAATGGCGAAGGGCGGCGTGCCGGGCCGATGAACCATGCGTGTGTGGTGAGTAATGTTGCGCCAGGATACGCGCCTGCGGGCGCGCACCTGATTGCGGCCAACGTGGTGGGCGAATCGCCGGAGGGCGAAGCGCAGTGCATCCGGCTGGAAAAAGAGGTGCGCGAACATCTGGGGCAGTGGTATGGCGCACCGGAGGTGCAGCGCTGGGAGATGCTGGGCGCATATTTTCTGCCGGAGGCGCTGCCATTTCTGCCGCATGCGGAGTGGGAGCCAAAGACGCGCAGCATTGGGCATGGCATCTTTTTGTGTGGCGATTACTGCGATTCGCCTTCGATACAGGGAGCGCTGTCCTCTGGCCGCAGGACGGCAGAAATGGTGGCGGCGGTTCTACAGAACTGAACGTCCTCTTCCACAAAATTCAGGGCAGGCCTTCCGGCAGGGTTTCAATCTCCTGCATCAGAGGTGTGCGCGTGCTTGTGTGGTAGCGGTGCAGCAGGAAGAAGATGCCGCCCACGGCAGTGATGGCCGACAGGATGAGCACATGCACCAGCAGCGCATACAGGGCCGCCAGCGTGTCTGGCACATGGTGCGTGGTCATGGCGATCTTGGCGAAGTACTCAAAGGTGCCGATGGCTCCCGGCGTGCTGGGCAGCATGTAGGAAAGATTGCTGAGCACCAGCGCCTGCCAGGGGGCAACAAAGTTCGCGGTGATTCCCAGCAGCTTTGCGCAGGAAACAAAGATCATGCCTTCGCAGGCCCAGATGACGATGGACTCTGCCAGCAGCAGCAGAGTGCCGAAGGCGCCGATGTTGCGGATGGCGTCCAGCGCCAGAAAGAGCCACTCCTCGGCTTTTTTTACCCTGGGTGATTGCGGCAGGCGAGAGATGAGGCGACGGAGCGGCGTGGCGAGGACATTCGCGCCGAGCATTAGAACCAGCAGCCCGGCTGTGGCGGCGGCCAGCATGAGCACGGCGATGCGGCGGATGTGCGGAAAGGGCAGATTGGTGCCGCGCCAGATGCTGGCAACCAGAAACAGCACCAGGGTGAAGATGTCGAGCACGCGCTCCAGAATCACCGTGCTGAGAATGGTGGAGCTGGAGGCGTTGAGGTCGTTCGCATAGGTGAAGACGCGCATGAGGTCGCCGATGCGGAAGGGCAGGATGTTATTGGCCGCGAAGCTGGTCATCAGCACGCGGGCGCAGACGCGGAAGCTGGATTTACAGCTGCTCTGCAGCATGCGGTACCAGCGGTGCACGCGCAGGGTGTAGCCGATGATGAGAAAGCAGACAACGCCCAGCACCCATACATGGTTCACAAGCCGGAGCCGGAGCAGCGTGTGAAAAGAGACCTTGCGAAAGGTGAGCCACAGAAAAAATGCGCTGACGACCAGGCCTGGGATGGTTTTGAGCAGTTTGCGGCTCTGGCTCATTGTGCCTTCCAGCTCTGCGCTGCGTTTCCGCCGCGCGAAAAAGTGGTGGCCGCGGCGCTGGGAACGGCCGCTGTCGACAAGGCGCGGCTCATGGGGAAACCAGGATGTGAGCGATAGGCAGTCTGCATGAGGCTCCCCTCATTATAGATGGAAACAAGGCGCTGTACGGATGCGGAGCAGTGTGCCTGTGCAGGCATCTGGGGCGGCTTTGCCGCGGGACATTCTTTCCCAGTTTCTGCTGGAGAGTCTGACGCTGACCTTTCTGGCCGGGGCCGCGGGCATGCTGCTGGCCATCGTAATCGCTTTTCTGGTTCCCCCGATGCCACTTTACGGCGACATTTTCAAGATGGCGAACCATGAGGGCGATATTCTGCTGCGCGCCTCGCCGCAGACCATGCTGGTTTCGTTCTTTATTCTCTCTCTTGTAGGCATTGTTTCCGGTTTTGTCCCTGCGATGCGCGCGGCCGGAATGGACCCGGTGGTGGCTTTACGGCACGAATAAAGCCGGGAAACCGCCCTGTAAAGTGGAACTCATCAGCCGGCCGCCTGGCAGGCTGACAAACCTGCGGCCAAAATCTGCGTCTAAGCAAAGGTGTCCTGGCGATGATGTTTCTGTGTCCAGGATGCAATTTTTTGCTGCGCTGGTTGACCGTGGGTGTGGTCTGGCCTGTATCATGGGGCAAAATCCACCTGGAACTTGTTGGAACTAGCAGCCAGGAGCATCGCACCGGAGGCATTTGTTTTGGAATCAGTTGTTGTGGAGGCTCCGGCCCCGCAAAGTACAGAGACGATCGCCGCACCTCCAGCCTATGTGGAACCGCGGGTTCGGGCGAGTGCGGCAGCAATTTCCACCCCGTTGCTTTCCGTCACCGTGATGACCGTCCTGGCGACGATGGTGCATGGGTATCATCCGTATGCCGAGGATGCCGGGATTTACATTGCGGGGATCAAGCTGGCGTTGAATCCAAGGCTGTACCCGGTAGACGCTGAATTTGTCACAGCGCACACGCACTTCTCTATTTTTTCCACATGGATCGCGGCGGCCGTTCGGCTGACGCATCTTCCGTTGCCGTATGTGCTTTTCGGCATTCAGGTGGTCACCACCTGGCTGCTGCTCTTTAGCTGCTGGCAGTTGGCGAAGCGTTGTTTTCACGCGGCCGAGGCGCAGTGGGGGTCGGTGGCGCTGGTGGCTGCCTGCCTCACGCTGCCGGTTGCGGGCACATCGTTGTTCATCATGGATCCGTATGTGACCGGGCGTTCATTTTCGACTCCCTATATTCTGCTGGCAATTTGTGCCGCGCTGGACCGGAAGTGGTTGCCGATGGTGCTGGGGCTGGCGGTGGCCGGAGTATTTCATCCGTTGATGGCCATTTATGCAACCGGATTTCTGCTGGTGTTGTGGGCGGTGCAGCGGGAGCGATGGGGCATGGTGGTGGCGCTGAGCGCAACGGCGGTTCTGATGGGAGCTGCGCTGCAATGGTCGCAGCACGGTGTGGTGGAGAGCCCGGCGTATGTGCGGGCGGCGCTGACCCGGACGTATTTTTATCTTTCCGAGTGGCAGTGGTATGAACTGATCGGGCTGATCGCTCCCATGCTGCTGATGCTGCTTTTTGTCCGCTGGCAGCGCACGGATTTCAGCAGGCCGGCGGTGGCGCTGAGCGGCGCCTCGCTGGTGATCGGGCTGAGCGCAACGGCGGTCTCGCTGCTGTTTTCCCGCGTGCATGTGGCATCGCATCTGGTGGCGCGGCTGCAGGTGCTGCGCTCGTTTCACATTCTGTATATCTTGTTTTTCCTGCTGCTGGGCGGCGTGCTGGGCCAGTATTGGTTGCGGCGGGTTGTGTGGCGCTGGGTGGTCACCTTTGCCGCAATTGCCGCGACCATGTT
The DNA here is from genome assembly GCA_022736715.1 of Edaphobacter aggregans. Lineage (GTDB taxonomy): Bacteria > Acidobacteriota > Terriglobia > Terriglobales > Acidobacteriaceae > DZDJ01. The sequence goes on along the minus strand of DZDJ01000005.1, from coordinate 95,332 downwards.
TCTGGTGCAACTGGCTACATATCCGGCTTCGGCGCATCTGGAAGCTCCGTGGGAGCAGCCGCATAATGCGTGGTCGCAGGCCTTTCTCTGGATTCGCGCCAATACTCCGGTGGATGCCGTTTTTGCGCTGGACGCCAATTACATCACCATGAAGGATGAGGACGCGCAGGGCTTCCGCGCCGATGCGGAGCGCAGCGCGCTGGCGGACTATTCCAAGGATGGCGGCGCGACGGCGGTCTTTCCGCAGCTTGCGTCGGACTGGGAGGCAGAATCCACGGCGGACGCCCACCTGAGCCAGTTGACGGACCAGCAGCGGTTGCAGCGGTTGCGGCCCTTTGGCGCAACCTGGGTGGTTTTGCAGCGCAACACGAAGACCAGTTTTGAGTGTCCGTATGTGAATGCGGATGTTCGGGTCTGCAAATTGCCCGCAGCGTTGCCCACAGCGCAGTAGCCCTGAGTATTGGCATTGGCTCCGGCTTTCCGCGTTGCACAGCAGCAGATGGAGGCACCGGCAGGGCAAGCACCAACCTTCTGCCGGTGTGTTGCTGCGGTAGTTATACAAAATAAACAGAAAATACAGAGGCCCGTTCAGTGGACCTGAGCGGGGCCTGCCGTTGCGCCGGATGGGACAAACAGCAGACGCGCGGAGAGCAGCACCAGCGCGGTCCAGTAAAGATCCGCGCCCAGCAGATGGACGATCTGCATCCAGATGGGCGCAAGCAACAGCACATCAAAGATGCCGAGCGCAATCTGGAAGAGCAGCAGGCCGGCGACGGTCAGGCTCAGGATGCGTATGCGCGCGGGCGCATCGGGCGCCAGGCCGCGCACGGCCAGCCAGAGCACAAAGACGGCTGCCAGTATGGCGGAGGCTGGGTGAATCCAGCGCAGGCGCAGCACCCACGGTGCGGCCGCAGAAAAGTCCTGCGACATGGCGGCGGAAAGCGACGTTGCGGGGAAGAGTGTGTCTCCCAGCGCGGCCAGCGACCCGCTGACGCCGACCAGCAGGCTGGTGACGAGTGCGGCGAGCGGAAGCGCCATTGCAGCGGCAGAAAAGCGTGTGGTTGCGCGAGTGAGGTTGCACGAGAGGAACATGGCCGTGAGCGCCAGCGCGCCCAGGTACAGGAGCGTATTGGAAAGATGGATCGGCAGCACGATAAAACGCCCAAGGGATTCGTTCTGCAATACATAGCCAAGTTTGACCAGCAGAGCGCCCAGGAAGGCCTCATTGAGCAATAAAACAAAGGAGACCACCACTGCCGTGCGCGCCAGGTGCCCACGCTTGGTGGAGCGAAAGACCCAGAGGAGCAGGCCGAGGACAGCAAAGAGGGTGCCGCCGGTCATGGCGCGATGCGTGAACTCGATAATGGTGGTGATCTGTGGGGACTGCGGGATCACCTGTCCATTGCACAGTGGCCAGTGGTCGCCGCAGCCGGCGCCGGAGCCGGTGGCGCGGACGAGCGCTCCCCAGAGGACGACGAGAATGTTGTAGCCAAGAACAAGCCAGGCAAAGCGCGCCAGCCAGGGATTCAGCGTTGGAGGCAAACCAGCGGCAGAGGCGGAGCGGACATGGGGTAGAGTTGCCATAGCGTCACGAATTATTCTAGCGCTGTGCGCCGGTTGTCTGCTGCCCGCTAGCTGCCGGGAAGCACATTGCGCGGCAGCAGCAGCATGGGGCCGTTCGGGTCCTGCTGGCGGTTGCGGATGATATGTGGTGTCAGGATGATGACCAGCTCCTGCGTGTCATTCTCGTGCGTTTGACTGGCCGTGGTCTGGAAGCCGGGCAGTTCGTCGAGCCCCGGCAGCCCGCTGACAGCGGTCGACTCCTGTTTGGAAAGACTGCTGACCAGAACCGCGCTGCTTCCGGCAGGGACTGTGATGTCTCCGGTGAACTGGCGGTCGTTCAATACAGGAACGCTGTTGAGCGAAGCCCCGGCGAGCGACTCGATTTTCATTTCCAGATGCAGGCTGACGGAGCCGGACCGCTGAATCGACGGTTTGCCTTTCAGTGTCAGGCCGAGGTCCTCGTATTGCACAGATGGAAAGTTGCCCTCGTTGGCCAGGGAGGCGCTGCCGGCGCCGGAGAGGCCCAGCAGGGCCTGTTCGGCAGCGCTGAGTCCGCTCAGGGCGCTGCTGCTGGAGCTGGTGGTGATGCCAGTGTAGCTGGTGGTGATAATGGGGTAGCGGGTGCCGCTGCGGACGGTGCCTTCCTGGTGGTCGCTCAGGCGGAGCTGAACCTTGTCTAGCATGCGCGTATTGCTGCTGTTCATACCGAGGTTCAGCGTGGCGGCCCCAAAACTGAGGCCGGTGAGCGTAAGACCATTACCAAAGAGCGCAAATGGCTGGGAAAGGATGGAGCTGCCGCCGACGCCTGCGGCAATCAGGAGGGCCGCAATCTCCTCCAGGTTGCCGGCCTGCACCAGTCCGGAAGTGATTGCCTGGTCCACCAGCGACTGGTTTGCGGCGATGATGCTGTTCAGCTCGGTGGGGACATTGAAGACCGTGGTCTGCTGTGGCAGTTGCAGGCCGTAGTCCAGCGTATGTGTGCGGTCCATTTCATAGATGGAGACGTTCAGCAGCAGTTCGCCGCTGTCATCCAGCATGTTGGAAAGCGTTGCGTCGATTGCATCCAGCACGGGCTGTGGCGCGCGCACGGAGATGCTGCTGCTCTCCGTCTGCACGGTGATCTGCTTGGTATCAAAAACATGGCGGATGAGGTTGCCGAATTCCTTGATGTCCTCCGGGCTCTGGCCAGACAGATAGAAGGTCTCGAAGAGCTGGCGCTCATATTTTTTGCGGTTTTCAGCGCTGTCGCGCACCGCCAGAACACTGTGCTGGCCGAGCGGCACAAAAAATGTTTTGGTCGCCATCTCTGTGGCGGCGCTGGCCTGGGCATAGGTGGCCTGGTCGATGTCCATGCGTATGCTTTGTGGCAACACAGTGGAATCAAAGGCCGCGCGAATGCCATAGGCCTGCAGCACCTGTTGAATGACGGCCTGCACGTTGCCGCGGAAGTGGAAGCTGTGCAGTGCGGTGTCCGGCTGCAGTTCGATGGCTCCGGCGAACTCCGGATTGGCCACGCCCTGGCGCACAACCACGGCGGAGTGCGCGGCGGGCTGCAGCAGGGCGCTCAGATGCTGCCGTACCAGATCGTTGGCCGGGTCCAGATGGCTGGCCTGCTGGATGAGCTGAGTGGCCTTTTGAGCTTGCCCGGTCTGCTGTGCACGGCTGGCCGCCTGCACGAGCTGCGTCACATGGTGCTCGCGCGCAATGGCCACGGCTACGGCGTAGTCGCGGTTGTTGGGGGCGAGTTGCAGCGCCTTGCGGAACTGCTTTTCTGCTTTGGCTACGTTTCCGCGCGCGAGAGCGCGGGCCCCGGCGATGTAAGCATCATCGGCCTTGCGCAGATGACGTCCGGAAAGAGGCTTGGCGGGCCTGGTGGGCCTGTTGGCGGCTGCCGCGGTGGTGGTTGCCTGCGCCGTTGCCTGTACCGTGGCCTGCGCGGCGGCGAGCGGTGGCGATGTCCACAAAAGCGCAGTGGTCAGCACGGATGCGACGATCAGCACCGATGCGACGAACGGCGAAAGGCGTGCGCCTGCTTTGCTCCATCCTGCAAACTGGCACCGGGTTTGGCCGTGCTGTGGCATGGGGATGAAGGTTAGACGCAGTGCGCGGGCAGAAGCAGTTCCGCCAGCGTGGGAATGCAATACTCTGGCTGATGGTGTGCCAGCTCTTCGAGCGAGAAGCGGCCGGTGGCGACGGCGATGGTGGGCAGGGCATTGGCGCGGGCAGCGCGAATGTCGGATGGCGTATCGCCCACAATACAAAGGGTGGCGGCCGAGCCGGCCTGCGCGCGGGCCTGTTCTGCGGCGAAGGCCACCATGTCTGCACGCGCCGGAAAGCGGTCGCTGAAGCCGCCGAAGGTGAAGTAGGAGCGTAGTCCGGCGAGTTCCACTTTCAGCCAGCCGATGGCCTCCAGGTTGCCGGTTGCCAGTCCCAGCGTGGCCTGTTTCTGTTGCAGATACTGGAGCACGGGGGTGACGGCCGGTAATACCTCCGGCTGCATCTGGCCGCGCTGGCGGAAGACGATCTGCCGCATGCTCTCCAGAATTTCGGCTTCGCGGTGCAGCCATTCGGCGTGCGCAATGCCGGCCTGTTCCAGCGCATCGCGCAGGATGCCGGTGTCGGTGCTGCCGTGGACGGGAACATTGTCAATACTCACGTTGCGGCCCAGTACGTCCAACATGCACTGCTGAAAGGAGTTGTAGTGGATGCGGTCGCGGCTGCGCAGCAGCGTGCCGTCAATGTCAAACAGATAAGCGTCGTACTTGTCCCAGCCGGTGAGGTGTGTCGGCTGGGAGGCTTCTGGCCTGGGACTGGAAGAAATGCTCACCTCCGTATTGTAGAGGACGAGCGGCCTGCGGGGGCAGGTAACTGCTACGAGCCGGAGCGCAGCATGGGCTGCTGAAACTGCGGACGCTCGCTGCGGGGCGGGCGCTTGAGGCCAAGGCGGATCTGCGCAGGGTCAAGACCAAGTTCTTCAATGGTGCGGCTGAGCGTGTTGCGATGCATGCCGAGCTCTTGCGCGGCCTTGCACTGGTTGCCTTTGTGGTGCGCGAGCACCTCCAGAATGTAGCGCTTCTTGAACTCACGGACGGCCTCAGTGTAGGTAATGCCTCCGTTGTGCATTTGCGATACCAGGCTTTCCAATTCGCGTTTCACGCTTGCTCCTCATCCGGGCCAGGCAGTTTTGCCGGACCTCATGCTTGATTTCCCAACCAGTAGTACAACAACTGCGAACTTCCGGCCTTCTTTCGGACTGCTAACTTCTGGGCGTCAGCCACTCCGGTGCCTGATGCCGAATCTCCATTGCACCATCCCGGATTCGGTTGCGCAACTCCATCGGAACGACCGTGGACATGCCATGCGCTGCATCGAGAAAATATGGCGCCAGCTTGGATTGCTTTACCCAGGTGGAGTGCGGCAGAAAAGCTGCTACAGCCATCATACCTGCTGTGACGATCAAACAGCCACGCAGAAAACCAAACAATCCACCCAGTAAGGAGTCCGCCCAGCCCAGGCCAGCCACCCTGGCTGTTTTATGCAATAAATGCCCTGCAAATCCTGCCACCAACATGATACCGATGGCAATCAATAAAAATGCGATCGTCTCCGCCACGCCCGGATAGTGCACCAGCCGCCGGAGCGGAACAGCAAGCGTCTTGTAGTTCCAGCTTGCCAGCAGGACCCCAAAAACCAGCCCACCCAGCGAAAGCAGCTCGCGGAAAATGCCACGCATTACAGCCGCAAGAGTTGAAAATAACACCACCGCGACGACCGCCCAGTCCATCCACGTCATCGCTTCGTCCTATTCAAGCCCGCTTCGTCCGGTCAGCAGACGAAATGCTTCCAGATATTTTTCGCGCGTGCGTTGCACCACATCGTCCGGCAGGCCGGGGGCCGGCGCCTTCTTGTTCCAGTGAATGCTTTCCAGATGGTCCCGCACAAACTGCTTGTCAAACGATGGTTGCGGCCCGCCTGGCTGGTATTCCGCCTGCGGCCAGTAACGCGAAGAGTCCGGTGTAAGGACTTCATCGGCCAGCACAATGCCGCCATCAATCAAGCCAAACTCAAACTTGGTATCTGCCAGAATCAGACCCTTGCTTTCCGCATGGGTGGTGGCCTTGCGGTAGATTTCCAGCGTGAGCGCGCGCAACTGTTCGGCGGTTTGCGTGCCGATGCGGTCGGCCATCACGGAAAAGGGAATATTTTCGTCGTGCTCGCCGTCCTGACTCTTGGTGGCCGGGGTAAAGATCGGCTCCGGCAGACGGTCGGACTCACGCAGCCCCCTGGGCAGTTCGATGCCGCAAACGGTGCCGCTCTGCTGGTATTCCTTCCAGCCGGACCCCGAAAGATAGCCGCGCACTACGCATTCCACGGGGAACATCTGTGCCCGCCTGACCAGCATGGAGCGGCCGCGCAGCTCTTCCGCATGGCCCTGCAGGATGGCCGGATACTCCGCCACGTTTGCGGTGATCAGATGGTTGGGCGCCACATCCCTGAGGTAGTTGAACCAGAAAAGCGAAAGCTGGGTGAGTATCCTGCCTTTGTCCGGAATGCCGGTGGCCAGCACGTGATCGAAGGCCGAAATGCGGTCCGTCGCCACAAACAGCAGGTCGTTGCCAACCGCATACAGATCGCGCACTTTGCCGCGCGCATACAGCGGCAACTCCGGAAACGAGGTTTGGACAAGTGTAACTGGCAAGGGAGGTGGCGGACCTTTCTCGATTAGAACTGGTTTTTGATTCTGATCTGCAATCGTTGCTTTGTCAACGCAGTATTCAGCATAAATTGGACGGACGGAATTCACCAGGATGGCAAGAGGAGAATCTGCCAGAAGCGGGGAGCGGCTTGCCGCTGCCGTGGCACGGACGCCCAGAGGCGTGTCGGCAGGCAGTTGGCTGTTCCGGGTTGCAGTGCAACGTGAAGAAGCGCAACCGAAGTTGCGCTTCTGTCCTGGGACTGCCGTGGCGGCAGGCTAACTTGCGCGCTGCCGTTGCTCCTGCCCGCCGAGTTTTACGGACACGATCTTCGATACGCCCGGCTCCTGCATGGTGACGCCGTAGATCATGTTGGCCGAGGCCATGGTGCGCTTGGAGTGGGTGATGACGATGAACTGCGTGTGGCCGCTCATCTCCTCGAGCATGTTGGCCAGTCTTCCAACATTGGTTTCGTCCAGTGGCGCGTCCACTTCGTCCATCACGCAGAAAGGGCTGGGCTGGTACTGGAAGATGCTGACCAGAAGTCCCAACGCGGTCAGGGCCTTTTCTCCGCCAGAGAGCAGCAGTACGTTCTGCAACTTTTTTCCTGGAGGCGAGGCCACAATATCGATGCCGCTTTCGGTGGAATTTTCGTGGTCGGTGAGCCTCATGAAGCCCTGGCCGCCGCCAAAGAGTTTAGTGAAGGTGACGCTGAAGTTCTCATTGATCCGGGCAAAGGCCTCGTCGAACTTCACCCTGGAGATTTCGTCGATCTCCCTGATGGTCTGCTGCGTGTTCTCGATCGAGTCCAGCAGGTCTTTCTTCTGCGTCTCCAGAAACTCGTGGCGCTGCGCCGTTTCTTTGTACTCTTCGAGGGCCATCATGTTCACGGGGCCCATATTTTCGAGCTTCTGCTTCAGCTCACGGCTGGCCTCGTCTTCCGCAGCCAGCGCTTCGGCTTCAATGCGCACAATGCTTTCGTCGGCACGCAGTTCGGCGGCTTCCACGCCAAGGTCGTTGACGCAGGTGCCTTCCAGATATTCCAGATCGGACTTCAGCTTGGCTTCCTGCGCGGTGAGCGTACTGCGCTTTTCGCGCAGTTCCTCCGTTTCGTGGCGCAGGGTGCGTAGTTGCTGGTCGAGCGTGGCCATCTTCGCGCGTAGCGTGGTGGCTTCGTTGGAATAACGCTGCGCTTCTGCCAGCGACTGCTCGCGGACGGCCTTCATCTGCGCCAGTTGCTCGCGCAACTGGATGCACTCTTCCTCGCGCTGGGCTTTTTCCGCACCGGCGGAGGCAAGCTGCTGTTCCATCTGGTTCAGGCGCTGCTGCTGGCTGTTGAAGATGCGGTTGGTCTGCTCGAAGTTGGCCTGTGCTCCGCGGCGGCGCTCTTCAATGCCGGCCAGTTGCGCGGAGGCCGCCGCTGCTTCCTGCTGTGCGGCTTCGCGCTGCAGGCGCAGGGTCTCAATCGACTGGTGCACCTCGGCCAGCCTGGCTTCCAGGGCCTCGCGCTCGTGGTCCAACTGGGCGGCTTCGTCCTGCTTGCGTGCGATCAGCTCTTCACGCTGGTTGCGGGCCTCGCGGTTGCGCTCGGTCTGCAGCGCCCACTCCTGCAGGCGGCGCTCCAGCCGCGCTGCTTCGGACTCCATCTGCTTCAGCGCGGCGCCGCTGTTGGCGGATTCGCGCTCCGCTTCGCGGCGGGCCTCATTCTTGACTTCGAGCGTGCCGGTCAACTCCGTGATGGCGCGCGAGAGGGAAGCGGCCTGCAGTTCCGCCTGCGAGAGTTCCGCCTCCACCTGCTCCAGCTTCTGCTGGGTTTCGCGCAGCTCACGTTTGATGGCCAGCGGGCCTTCTGCACGCGGACGCCCGCCGGTGACGGTGACGTTATGGAAGCACTCGCCGCTGGGGGCCAGGAAAAAGGCATTGGGGTTTTCCAGCGCCAGCGTGCGCGCCGTTTCGGAGTCCGGCGTCACGTAGCCTTCGCGCAGCTTGGGCAGAATCACTTCCAGGGATCTGCCGAAGCCGTCCAGCACGCGGATGCAGCTCTTCAGCGGCACCACGCCCGCCGACTGCGTTGGCGCAGCCGTTTCTGTGCCAGCAAAAGAGAATTTTGCCTGTGAATCCTCCGGATGCACCAGGAAGGTCGCGCGGCCATCGACGTCTGTCTTCAGCAGGCGCATGCCCTCGTGGGCGGCGTCCCAGCTCTTGACCACGATGTAGTTCAGTTCATCGCGCAGAAACTCGTCGACCACATTTTCGTACTGGCCATCCACTTCCAGAAAATCGGCCAGCACACCCGCAGGTTTCAGTCCGCCGCCGAGCGAGTTGGAGCGGAAGAGATTGCGCACCGTATCGGTGGAGTAGCTGTGTTCGCGGATGAGCGCATCGAGCGAGTTGCGGCGGCCAGCCAGCGTGGCCACCTCTGCGCGCAACTGATCGCCACGGCGCTTGACCTCGACTTCTTCCTTGCGCTTGATTTCCAGCTCGGCGCGCAGGGCGACAATCTCTTCTTCCAGCCGCTTCAGCCGCTCGGTGACGGACTCAAACTGCATGGAGACCTGTCCGCGCTCGGCTCCCAGCTCTTCCAGCTCGCGGCGAGCTGCGTCAGACTCTGCCGCCAGACGCTCGGCTTCGCGCTGCAGCCCGGCCAGCGACTCTTCTGCCTGCGCCACCTGGTTGCGCGCCTGGCCTGCGCGGGAAAGGACCTGCATGGACTGCTGGCGGCTGCGCTCCACATCCTGCTCGGCCGCCGTCACCGCGCGGACAGCCTCCTGCGCCTGCTGCTGGCGCTGCTGGGCCAGTTCGCGGCTGGTTGCGGTCTCAGACGCGGCCGTTTCCAGAAAGAGTTTCTGTTCTTCGCGCTCGGTGGCAAGGTTTTGCAACTGCTGTTTGAGCTGCTCAATTTCTGCACTGCCGCTGGCCTGTCGCGCCGTCAGCTCGGCAATGCGGTCTTCGTTGGAACCCAGCCGGGCGGTGGCGCGTTCCAGCTCCAGCGCCGCCTGGTTGGCGCGCTGGTTGGCCTCGGTGGCCTGCGTGTCCAGCTCGTATCCGTGGTTCAGTCCGGTGGTGTTTTCTGCATCCAGCTTCTCGATGGTTTCGGACTGCTCGTCAATTTTTTTGCCCAGAACGGCAATCTCTTCCTGTAGCGACTTTTGCTCGGCATCCATCTGCGTCATGCGGCTGGCCAGCACCACGCGCAGCTTGGCGCGCAACTCGTCGCGCAGGGCCGCGTAGCGCTCGGCCTTGGCCGCCTGGCGCTTGAGCGAGTTCATCTGTCGCGCGACTTCCTCGAAAATATCGTTCACGCGCGCCAGATTCTGCTTGGCAGACTCCAACCGCAGTTCCGCCAGCCGCTTCCTGGTTTTGAAGCGCGTGATGCCGGCTGCCTCCTCAATGATGGCGCGGCGGTCCAGCGGCTTGGAACTGAGCAACTGGCCAATGCGCTCCTGCCCGATGATGGCGTAGGATTCTCCACCCAACCCGGTGCCCATGAAGATGTCCTGGATGTCGCGCAGGCGGCAGATTTTGCCGTTCAGCAGATATTCGCTTTCTCCGGAGCGAAACAACCGGCGGGTGATGGCGATTTCCCCGGCGCGCGCCGGGCCGCGCTGGAATTTACGGCGACGAATCTTGAGCACCACGTTGTTGGTGGCTGCGGCCTGCACCGCTTCGCCGGAAGCCGGTTCGTTGCCGTCGGATTCGCCATTGTCCGGTGCTGCGCCATCTGCCATCTCCGGCAGCGCATCCTGAGTTGCGGCCGGGTCCGTGGGTTCATCGCCTTCAACGATCTGGCCGGGCTGGGCTTCAACAATGGCGGCTTCGGTTTCGGTGGCGCGCTGCTGGCGCAGAGCTTCCTCGTCCCAGTCGCCGCTTTCCGGCAGTTCGTCCTGAATGACAATCTCCGGGCCGACCTCGGCTCGTGGATCCGAATGCAGCAAATCGCCTTCGTAAATTTCAGGATCGACAAGGGTCAGCGTGACCTCTGCCATGCCGGTCGGCTTCCGTTCGCGTGTGCCGGCAAAGATGACGTCTTCCATCTTGACGCCGCGCAGGCTTTTGGCTGACTGCTCACCCAGGACCCAGGTAATGGCATCGGAAATGTTGGACTTACCGCAACCGTTAGGGCCAACAATGGCCGCAATGCCGTCGCCCGTCAGCGCCACCTCCGTGCGGTCGCAGAAGGACTTGAAGCCCAGAATCTGGATCTTTTTGAGCTTAAACATGGACGAAAACCTCCGGTTGGTTGCGGTCGCGGAACTGCTATCCGGGTTGGATGCGCGGCCCGGTCAGATTCAACATAGCCCGGTCGTCCGGGGGAATCAACAATGCCAGCGCAACATCTTGTGGATAAGGCGTCCGAAACCTATGGTAATGGGTTCAGACTGCACAATCTGCCCAGTTTTATGTGCGATTGGACGGAGCTGGACAGACTTCTGTGCAGGAACACCGACGATCCTTCCATGGTAGTCCACCCGGTTCGCAATTGCAGAAAGCTGCCACACCCATCTCAGACACCGCGAGCAATTTTCTGCTTTCAGAACTCTTTTCTACCAGTATTCAGGGGAATTTACTTTGCTGTAAAAATTTCGGAAAATTTTGATCACAGGAGAGCAATTCAACACAGGGTATTGCAACACAGACCGTTTATGGCGGTGCGAACATGTCACGGCCACCAAAGGATGCGCGACGCCGGTTCATGGACGGCTTTCTGGAAATTTGACGATGCAGACCAGATAAGGCTGACTGGGCCACAACTGACTGGGCACGGCGCCTTTCTGGCTGGGCAGGAAAAGCCGGTGCAGTTGCTGAATGATGGCCCGGCGAAGTAACTTGGACGAGGAAACAGTTTCCGGACTTCGGCAAGTGCGGGTCTGGAGTGCAGACATCTTCGCTTGCCATGAGGCAGCGTGATTTTTATAATCCGCATCATCTCCATGTTGTGTTGTCTTGCAGGCCCGATATGCAAAAACCTGCTGTGGAGAGGATGCACCAGAACCAGCCTGGGTCGCCATTGGCGGTCTCAGGAAGTATGTATTACTCATAATTATTAATTTTCTGAGTACGGTGTCTTCACCGAGGAGTACTGAATGAAGAAGGTTGTATTCGCCTCTTTCCTGGCTTTCGCCACTCTGCTGTGCAGCGTAGCCCATGCGCAGTCGCAAATCACCATCAAGGACCCAGCTGAGTACAACGCCTACACGAATGCAACCAGCCAGCCGACGCCCCAGGCAAAAGCGGCCGCGATTGAGAGCTTTCTGAACACGTATCCGCAGACCGTGGTGAAGGAAGACATGCTGGAACAGCTTTTGGTGGCGTACCAGCAGACAGGCGACAATGCCAGGCTGCTGGCGACGGCGGACAAGCTCCTCCAGATCAACCCGACCAATCTGCGCGCCCTGACGATTGAGGTTTACCTGAAGCGTGCAATGGCCGGACAACAGACCGACCCGGCGCAAAGGCAGACCATGCTGGATGACGCGGCATCGCTGGCCAAGCGCGGCCTGACTGCTCCCAAGCCGGCGGCAATGTCGGACGCGGACTACCAGAAGATGAAGGAGACGGTGACTCCGATCTTCCACGGCGCGATTGCCACGGCCGCCTATAACAAGAAGGATTACGTAACTGCAATTGCGGAATTCAAGGCGGAGCTGCAGTCGATGCCGCTGGCGCAGACCTCAGTCCCCGGCCCGGCGCTGCAGGACACCTTTTACATCGGGATGGCCTATCTGAATTCGACTCCTCCGGACCTGATCAATTGCACCTGGTATGTTGCCCGCGCGGCCCATTTTGCTCCGGAGCAGTACAAGGCCCAGATGCTGCCCACGGCGCAGTATTGCTACAAGCGCTATCACGGCAATCTGGATGGATTTGATCAGGTGGACGCTCAGGTCGCCACCAACCTGTTCCCGCCGACGGGTTTCACCATTACGCCAGCTCCGAAGCCGGCCGACCTGGTGGCCCAGCTCATTGCCAGCACTCCTGACCTGAAGACGCTTGCCCTGAGCGACAAGGAATATGCCTTGTCGAATGGCAATCCGGACGATGCGGCCAAGGTCTGGGCGGTGATGCAGGGCATCGTCACCGAGGTTCCGGGCACCGTGGTGACCGCAACACCGGATACGGTCACGCTGATGGTTTCAGACGATGCTGTGCAGAACAAGGTGGCCGACTTCACTATCAACATGAAGAAGCCGATGAAGGACTCCGTGGTGCCGAAGCCTGGCGACCAGATCAAGCTGATTGCCACGTTCGCTTCCTACACGCAGAAGCCGATGATGATCATCCTCAGCGATGGCGAACTGCCGCCGCCCGTGGTGAAGAAGCCATCTCCGGCACGCCGTCCGCGTCGGCGGTAAAGCGTTCTCCACTGAAGTGAAAGGGCGGGCTGCAGAAGCAGCCCGCCCTTTCACTTTGCGCCGTTGCTGCGTGGATCGAGGCCGTTCTCACGGGGGGTCAGGGAGTTGGCTGCGCGGTGGAGTCTCTGGCCGTTCTGCGCGAGGAGGTGTGCTGCAATGGCTGCGCAGAGCCGTTCGGGAGTTCCGGGGGGGGCACCGCCCGGCGCGGTTCCAGACAGCAGGGGGGAAGCACTTCGCGCTGACAGGCCCGGTAAATTGCAGCGGCGTGACGGCGTGTGCCACGCCGCTGCGGTGTTGCGGGAAGGGTCAGTGTTGCGGTTGTGCTGGCATGGGAATGGCAATGTTCAGGTTTGTGACCGGGCCCAGGGTGGACAGTGGAGTGCCCAGCTGGTCTTTATTGCCGACGACCAGAATGGCCAGTTTTGCCGGGTACACATACTTGTTGGCCACGCGGGAAACGTCGGCTGCAGTCACCTTCTCGATCGCCTCACGGTATTTTGCAAGGAAGTCGGAGGGGTAACCGTAGAACTCCAGATTGGCCTGCTCCTGCAGGATTTTATCTGGAGAGTCGTAGTGGAAGACGAAGGAGTTCAGCAGTTCATCTTTGGCTTTGCGCAGCTCCGCGGGTGTGGGGGGCACAGTCCTGAGCTCCTTGATCTGCTGCAGCATGGCCTGCGCCGCGGCCACGGTGGTGGAGCTTTTTGTTCCGGCAATGGTGTAGAAGATGCCCGGATGATCGTAGGAAGCGCCATAGGCGCCAGCGACTTCATAGGCCAGGCCGAGCTTGGTGCGCACATCGTTGACCAGCCGCGAGCCAAAGCCTCCGGAGAAGATCTGGTTCATCACGGTCAGCGCATAATAGTCGGGGTTGTTGCGTTCCGTGCCCAGTCCGACAATGTAGACGCTGGACTGGTTGATGTCGGACTTGTCCGCAAAATAGACGCCGGGTTTGGGGCCGGGGATGGCGATGGGCGCTGTTTTGAAGGCAGGCCCGCCGTGCATGCCGCCAAAGGCAGCGCGCAGTTTGGCTTCCATCTCGGCAGCGTTGAAGTCGCCGACAACGCCGAGGATCATGTTCTGCGGAGCCACGGTTTTGTCGTGCCATTCCTTCAGGTCCTTCACCGTGACGGCCTGGATGGTGGAGAACTCCGGCACGCGGGCGTAGGGGTTGTTGGCGCCATAGACAAGCATGCGCGCTTCGCGTCCGGCGATCTCCTGCGGATTGTCGTTGCGGCGGATGATGCCGGTTGCTTCCTGTTGCTGGGCCAGCAGCAGCTTGCTTTGCTGGAAGTCAGGGTGCTCCAGCAGATCGGTGACGGTGCCGAAGACAAAATCGAAATCGCCTTTCAGACAGGACCAGGAAACGCCGGTGGAATCCACGTCGCCGGAGGTCTCTACGCTGGCGGCCTTTTCTGCCAGCATGTCGTCGAGTTGATCGCCGGGATGGGTGGAGGTGCCGCTGGTGCGCCAGGCCTGACCGTACATGTCCACCAGCCCGGTTTTGCCGACAGGCTCGTCGCGCGAGCCGCCGCGGATGACGATGAAGCCATCGATCAAGGGCAGCTCATGGTCCTCCTGCAGATAGATGATCATGCCGTTGGCGAGCTGAATGCGCTTCGGTTGGGCCGGATGAAATGCTGGCAGTGGCGGAACCGGAATCTGTGTCCACGGTCCGGCGGAAGTGGCTTTGGCAGCAGGCTTCGTGGCCTGTGCGGTGGCCATCAATGGAGAGGCTGCTATCGCAGTGACCAGGGCAAGCGTAAGGGTGAGCTTCTTCATTGCGCACCTCCTTTGCCGGCCGTGGCGGGTTTGGCGGGGGTGGCCCCGGTCTTTGGCGTTGCAACTGGTGCGGCCTGTGGCTGCGGTGCTTCCGTCTCAATCATGGCGTAGGTCCTGTTGCTGGCAACGAATACCTTGTTGGCAACGCGGCGAATGTCTGCCTTGGTGACTTTGTCGATGGCGTCCAACTGGCGGAAGAGTTCGCGCCAGTCGCCGTAGCGAAGCTGGTACTGGGCCAGTTGCGAGGCCAGTCCCCGGTTGTCGTCCAGTCCGCGGATCAGGTCTGCGCGGGCGCGCGTCTTGAACATCTCCAGTTCAGCGTCGGTGACGTCGGTGGTCTTGAGCAGATCAATCTGCTTGTGGATGGCCGTGCGCATCTCCTGCGGCGTATGGCCGGGCAGAGGGACGGCATAGAAGGCGTACAGGCCCGGATATTTGTCGCCGGGGAAGCCGCTGAATCCGGCTGCTACTGCGGCAATATGCTGATCGCGGACCAGGCTGCGGTAGAGCCGCGAGGTGCGTCCGTTGGAAAGGATGTCGGAGATGGCATCATAGACGGCGTTGTCCGGGTCGCGGTAATCGGGGCGATGGTAACCCTCAATGTAGAACGGCTGCGACGGGTCCTTGAGGATGACGGACTTTTCCGCAATCTGGGGCGGCTCAACCGTGGTCATCTCTTCGGGCCTGGGGCCGGCGGGAATGCTGCCGAAGTATTTCTCCACAATGGGCATGGCCTCTGCCGGGGTGATGTCACCGGCCACCGCGATGACGATATTGGAGGGGGTGTAGTACTTTTTATGGAAGGCGGCGGCCTCGGTGGCGCTCACCTGGCTGATCTCCGAGGGCCAGCCCACGCCAGAGCGCCCATACGGATGGGCGACGTAGGCGGTGGCCAGGAACTGCTCCACCATGCGGCCAATGGGGCTGGAATCAATGCGCATGCGGCGCTCTTCCATCACCACGTTGCGCTCCTTGTAGAATTCGCGCATGACGGGGTGGCCAATGCGTCCACTCTCCAGATAGGCCCAGAGCTGGAAGCGGTTGGCGGGCATGCTCCAGAAATACTGCGTGGAATCTTCGCTGGTGGAGGCGTTGAGGCCAACAGCGCCATTCTCTTCGGCAATCTCAGAAAACTGGTTGGGGATGACGTACTGCTGCGCGGCCTTCACGTCGGCCTCAAAGACCTCGTGCAGTTGCTTCAGCTTCTGCGGGTCGCGGCCAACCGGCTTCAGATACTCGTACTCGTACGCGGCGTAATCTTTTTCCACCCTGGCCAGTGCGATTTTTTCTGCCGGATAGTTGGTGGTGCCGATCTGGTTCGTCCCTTTGAAGGCCATGTGCTCAAACATGTGCGCCAGGCCGGATTCTCCCTGCGGGTCGTTGGCGGAGCCAGCGTCGACAATGGTGAAGAAGCTGAAGACGGGAGCCTCCGGGCGTTCGCACAGGATGAAGGTGAGCCCGTTGGGCAGTACTTTGACCGTCACGCGCTTGTCAAAACTGGAAATAAGTTGCGTGCTGGTGGTTTGCTGTGCCTGTGCGGCAAAGGAGCTGAGAAGAAGGGTCAGTACCAGCCAGAGCAGAGGCGGTTTGCGCGATGGCAACATGGAGTGCAGTCCTCACATAGGGTTTTTCGTTGGCAAATCGTACGTCTTGGTGCAAGAAACGGCGTTCCGGTTTGGCGGGAGCGGCTTGCAGTCCGTCCTGCAGGTAGAAAAGGTTAAGGTACTGCCGCTACTGTACGCTGTCAATGTACAGAAAAAGCAGGGGTTTCAGAATACTTTCTGTGCTGGCGCCTGGCGCTGTAGGTGAAATGCCCCTGTCCGCACTTGACCGACTGAATGACCATTCAGTATGCTGTGCCGTTCGATAAAAGTCTTGTAATCCGGGGCTGTAGCAACAGGAGTTTCTATTACCAGGAGTTTTGCTTCCTATGAGCACTGCCGCTGCCATGACGCCTGCATCTTCCAGTTTGCCGAAACACCCTGTGCGCCGCCAGATCCGCAAAGTTGCTGTGCTGGGTGCGGGAACCATGGGGTCGCGTATTGCCGCCCATATTGCGAATGCCGGCATTCCGGTGGTGCTGCTGGATATGGCGCCTCCGGATGCAGCGGCTGGCGATATGGCTGCGCGTAACCGGATTGTTGCGGGCGCGCTGGAGGCGTTGAAAAAGGCCAGACCAGCGGCGTTTTTTGATCCTGCGCTGGCGCGGCTGATCACGACTGGCAATTTTGAGGACGATATGCGGTTGATTGCGGACTGCGACTGGATTATCGAGGCGGTGGCGGAAAATCTGGAGATCAAGCGCGCGCTGTTGCAAAGGGTGGCGTCCTTCCGCCGTGGCGGTGCGATTGTGACCACGAATACCAGCGGCCTGCCGGTGGGCCGGATTGCGGCGGAGATGCCGGAGGAGTTTCGGCGGCACTGGTTTGGCACGCACTTTTTCAATCCGCCGCGCTACATGCGGCTGCTGGAGATGATTCCCGCGCCGGAGACGGACAAGGATCTGATGGCGGCGGTGGCCCACTTTGGCGATCTGCAACTGGGCAAGACGATTGTTGCGGCCAAGGACACGCCGAATTTTATCGCCAACCGCATTGGCACGTTCAGCATGCTGAATGCGATCCGCATCATGAGGTCGCAGGAGTTGTCGATTGAGGAAGTGGATGCGTTGACGGGCACGGCGCTGGGCTGGCCGAAGACGGGGACCTTTCGGCTGGGCGACATGGTGGGTCTGGATGTGCTGGCGCATGTGGCAATGAACTTTGCGGCGCAGGCGGCGGCGATTGGCGATGAGCGCGCAGAGGTGGTGCTGCCGGAGTTTGTGCAGACCATGCTCGCGAACAAATGGCTGGGCGACAAGACGAAGCAGGGCTTTTATAAAAAAGCAGATAAGCCCGCCGAAAGCAGCGGCAGCAGCGATGCGGCAGGACGTGATCAACGGCTGGCATTGGACTGGAAGACGCTGGAATACTGGCCCGCGAGCAGGCCGAAGTTTCCTGCGCTGGAGATGGCGAAGAACATGGAGAGTACGCCAGACCGGATCAAAACGCTGGTGCTGGCCGATCCGAAGAAAGACAAGGCGGCGGCTTTTTACTGGCCGTTGCTGACGGAGTTGTGGACGTATGCGGCGAATCGTATTCCGGAGATTTCAGACGATGTGGTGGAGATCGACCGGGCGATGCGAACTGGCTTCAACTGGGAGCTGGGACCGTTTGAGATGTGGGACGCGGTTGGCGTGGCGGAGACGGTGGCACGTATGCGAGCGGCTGGTGTGCCGGTAGCGGCCAATGTGGAGAAGCTGCTGGCGGCGGGGCATACGAGCTGGTACAAGGACGATTCGGCGGTGCCATCGGGGCGCGTTTTTTTCGATGTGCTGACGGGCAAGTATCGTCCGGTGGAAGTGGCGGAAGGCCTCGGTTCGGTTGCAGTGGTGAAGAAGGCGCATGGCGTGGTGAAGAAGAATCCCGGCGCGTCGCTGGTGGACCTGTGCGATGGCGTGGGCTGCATTGAGTTTCACTCGAAGATGAATGCGCTGGGCGGCGACATTGTTTCGTTTGTGACGCAGACGCTGAAGGCGAACAGTGAAGCGCTGAACCAGTTTGAGGCCTTTGTCATCACCGGAGATTCAACGAATTTTTCTGTTGGCGCCAACCTGATGCAGTTGCTGCTGATGATGCAGGAAGAGGAGTGGGATGAGGTGGAGATGGCGATCCGCGCCTTCCAGAACATGACGCAGGCGATTAAATTCTGTCCGCGTCCGGTGGTGGTGGCTCCGTTTGGGATGTGCCTGGGCGGTGGGACGGAGGTCAGTTTGCACGCAGCGGCGCGGCAGCCGCAGGCCGAGCTTTACATGGGGTTGGTGGAGACAGGCGTGGGCCTGATTCCGGGTGGCGGTGGTTGCAAGGAGATGACGCTGCGCGCGCTGGAGGCTGCAACCAGCATCCGGCCGGATGGGCGCGGCGAACCGGTAGAGCTGATGGAAGCGATCAAGAAAGCGTTTGAGACGATTGCCATGGCGAAGGTGAGCACCTCGGCGGTGGAGGCGCGCGGGCTGGGCTTTCTGCGGCCGTCCGACACCATCACCATGAACCGCGACCGTCTGCTGACGGATGCGAAGCTGCGAGCGCGGGAGCTGGCGGACGCAGGCTATGCGGCTCCGGTGGTGCGCGGAGAGGTTGCCGCTCCGGGAGAGAATGTGCTGGCCACGCTGAGATTGGGCATTTACACCATGCGGCAGGGCGAGTACATCAGCGACCACGACGTGAAGGTAGCCAGCAAGGTGGCGCAGGTGCTGTGCGGTGGCAATGTGACGCCGGGAGTGCCGGTGAGTGAGCAGTATCTGCTGGATCTGGAGCGGGAGGCGTTCTTGTCGTTGTGTGGTGAAAAGAAAACGCAGGAGCGGATTGCTTTTACGTTGAAGACGGGCAGGCCGTTGAGGAATTGAAAAGCAGGGATCAGGGAACAGGGAACAAGGAACAGGGATCAGGGA
>DZDJ01000005.1:44604-76354 GCA_022736715.1 Edaphobacter aggregans | reverse complement strand
CAGGGATCAGGGAACAGTTGAGTAGCAGCGGGCTTTAGCCCGCTGAACAAGAGAGCCAAAGGCGAGGGGTTTAGCCCCTGAGGTTTTGAGCAATGAGAGATGCAGTCATAGTGAGTGCGGTGCGGACGCCGGTTGGCAAGGCCCCCCGCGGGGCGTTGCGCACGACGCGGCCGGATGATCTGGCGGCGTTTGCCATGCAGGGTGCGCTGGAGCGGGTGCCGCAACTGGACAGGAAAGAGATTGAGGATGTGATTCTGGGTTGCGCGATGCCGGAAGGCGAGCAGGGCATGAACGTGGCCCGGATGGCGGCGCTGCGGGCCGGGCTGCCGGTTACGTCGTCTGCAATGACGGTGAACCGCTACTGCGCATCGGGTCTGCAGGCGATTGCGCTGGCGGCGGAGCGGATTCGTGGTGGCGGGGCTGAGGTGATTCTTGCCGGAGGCACGGAGAGCATGTCGTTTGTGCCGTTTGGGGGCAACAAGATTTCGGCGAATCCCTGGCTGATGGAGAATTTCCCCGGTTCCTATATGTCGATGGGGTTGACGGCGGAGCGCGTGGCCAAACATTACGGCATTACGCGGGAAGCGCAGGACGCCTTCAGCTATGCGAGCCATCAGAAAGCGCTGGCGGCAATTGCGGAGGGCAAATTCGACGATGAGATTGTGCCGGTGCCGGTGACGAATTTTGCTACGAACGGCAATGGCAAGCCAAAGAAGACGGAATCGCTGTTCAAGATGGATGAAGGTCCACGCGCGGACACGTCCCTGGAAGCGCTGGCGAAGCTGAAACCGGTCTTCCATGCCAGGGGGTGCGTGACGGCAGGGAACTCGTCGCAGACTTCGGATGGCGCGGCGGCTGCGGTGGTGATGAGCGCGGAGCGGGCACAGCAGCTCGGCATTCGGCCGATGGCGCGGTTTGTGGCATTTGCCTATGCGGGGTGCGATCCGGAGGAGATGGGCATGGGGCCGGTGTATGCGGTGCCGAAGGCGCTGCAGCTGGCGGGGTTGAAACTGGACGACATTGACGTGATCGAGTTGAACGAGGCCTTTGCTGCACAGTCGCTGGCGGTGATCCAGCAACTGGAGATGGACCCTGCCAGGGTGAATGTGAATGGTGGTGCGATTGCACTGGGACATCCGTTGGGGTGCACTGGGGCCAAGCTGACGGCATCGGTGCTGCGCGAGATGCAGCGGCGCAAGGCGAAGTATGGCATGGTGACGATGTGTGTTGGCGGTGGCATGGGCGCGGCGGGAATCTTTGAAAACAGCTTTTAGCTTCTAGCTACTAGCTTTTAGCGAAAGGCTGCAGATGCGATAAGGATGGGTGGAACCGAGTGTGTCACTCGGAAAATATAGATGACTGGTAAGAGGGAAGAAGCCGGTAAACAGCAAGAACAGCTAAAAGCTAGTAGCTAGGAGCTTGAAAATGACGACAGCACCAGTAGCAACAGCAAAAAAGATTGCAGGGGGAAGTTTCCTGATCGAAGAGCGGAGCGTGCATGAGGTCTTTTTCCCGGAGGACTTTACCGAGGAGCACAAGCAGATTGCGCAGACGGCGGCGGAGTTTGCCACGCAGGAAGTGATGCCGGCTGCGGATGAGATCGAGGCCAAAAATTTCAACGTATTGCGCAAGCTGCTGCACAAGGCTGGCGAACTGGGGCTGATGGGTGTCGATGTACCGGAGGAGTACGGCGGGCTGGGGATGGACAAGGTCACGTCGGCCATTATTGCCGACCACATTGCCACGTGCGCCAGCTATTCGGTGGCCTTCAGCGCGCATGTGGGCATTGGCACGCTGCCGCTGGTCTGGTATGGCACGACGGAGCAGAAGACGAAGTATCTGCCGAAGCTGGCTTCGGGCGAGTGGGTGGGTGCGTATGCGTTGTCGGAGGCAAGCTCCGGCTCTGATGCGATGAATATCCGCACGCGGGCCGTGCTTTCGCCGGATGGGAAGCACTATGTGCTGAATGGCGAGAAGATGTGGATTACAAACGGCGGCATTGCGGACCTGTATACCGTGTTTGCCAAGGTGGATGGAGAGAAGTTTTCTGCATTTCTGATGGAGCGCAATGCGCCGGGCCTCACCGTGGGCAAGGAGGAGCACAAGCTGGGGATTCGCGGTTCGTCCACGTGTCCGCTGATTCTGAATGACTGCAGGGTGCCGGTGGAGAACCTGCTGGGCGAGATTGGCAAGGGGCATCACATCGCCTTCAATATTCTGAACATTGGCAGGTTCAAGCTGGGCGCGGCCTGCGTGGGCGGTGCGCGGACAAGCCTGGCCAACGGCATTCAGTACGCGAAGGAGCGCAAGGCCTTTGGCAAGTCCATCTCGGAATTTGGGCTGATTCAGGAAAAGATTGCCGACTCCGCCGTGGGGATTTTTGCCGGAGAAGCGCTGGCGTATCGTACGGTGGGCATGATTGACGCGGCGCTGGGGGATGTGGACAAGACGTCTCCGGAGGCTTCGCGCGAGATTCAGAAGCGCATTGAGGAGTATGCGGTGGAGTGCTCGATTCTGAAGGTGTGGGGATCGGAGATGCTCGACATGGTGGTGGACCATGTGGTGCAGATTTACGCGGGATATGGGTATGTGGAGGATTATCCGGCGGAGCGGGCCTATCGGGACTCGCGCATCAACCGCATCTTTGAAGGTACGAACGAGATCAACCGCATGATTATCACCGGCTGGCTGATGAAGCGGGCCATGGCCGGGCAGTTGCCGCTGATGCCCGCCATCCAGAAGCTGATGGACGAAGTGATGGCCGGGCCAACGGTGCAGGAGGAGCGCGAGGGTCCGCTGGCGTCTGCCTATGCAGCGTTGAGCCATGCGAAAAAGCTGGCGCTGTTCGCGGCGGGCGCGGCCACGCAGAAATACATGGCCAGGCTGGCCGACGAGCAGGAAGTGATGGCGGCGCTGGCGGACATGATTATCGAGGTGTACGCCATGGAAAGCTGTATTCTGCGGGCCCGGAAGATCGAAGACCGGCAGGGGACGGCAGCAGCGGAGCAGGCCACGGCCATGGCGCAGATTTATGCGGAAAAGGCGATGGAAACCATCGAACTGGCAGCCCGGCGTGTAATTGCCGCAGTGGCGGAGGGGGACATGCTGCGGACGCAGCTCGCGATTCTGCGGAGGCTGGCGAAGCGTGACCCGGCGGACACGATTGCGTTGCGGCGCAAGGTGGCGCGGCATGTGATTGCAGCCGGAAAATACGTGCTCTGACGGAGGTCAGACGCGGGAGCCGTGCGGGAGATGCCTCTCCTGCGCGGTTTTATGTTTTCTGCCGCTTAAGTGGCAGGGGAACTGTCTTGCCTTTTGCCGCCCTGTCGGTAAGAATCGGAACGATCGGCGCAGAGTTTGGAAAAGACCTGGGAAGCACTTGGGAGTGCTGTCTGCCGGCAACTCTGTGGTGTCCGGGAAAGACGATTCAGTATCATTTTTGTAAAGAAGACAGCGGAAGGGGAAGAGTACCGCTGCGAATTAGTTGATATGGTGTGAAAAGAGGATGCGAGTGGGGATGGCCAGAGGAAGACTGGTTGGGATGATGTTGTCGGCTGTAGTCTGCATGTTGCCTGCCGGGCTGGCGGCGCAGGCGCGCATGGTGCTGCGTGGCAATGTGCCAGCGGTTGTGGAGGGCGCCGCTACGCAGGGTCTGGTGCCAGCGCAGCAACAGATGCTTCATCTTTCCCTGGTGCTGGGGCGGACGACGGCGCAGCGCAATGCGCTGGCGCAGTTGCTGGCAGATCAGCAGGACCCAACTTCGCCGAAGTATCGCCAGTGGCTGACGCCGGAGGAATTCGCAGCGCAGTTTGGGCCGAGCGAGCAACAGATACAAACGGTGCAAAGCTGGCTGCAGCAGCAGGGGCTGGCTCCGGGGAAGGTGGCCCGCGGCGGCGGATGGGTTGCGTTTTCCGGCACGGCGGCAGAGGTGGAACAGGCCTTCCAGGTGCAACTGCATACGTATAGCGTGCATGGGCAGACGGTGTACGCCAATGCGACGGAGCCGTCTGTCCCGGCGGAACTGGCCGGGATTGTGGCCGGGGTGCGCGGACTGAGCAACATTGCGCTGCAGCCACAGGTGATTCTGGCGCAGGGGCGGGCCGCTGCCGGTGCGCAGCCGTTGACGCCGCAGAGTTTTGCCGCACAGTACGACTTGCAACCGCTCTATGACAGCGGAATCGATGGCACTGGTGTTGATATTGCCGTGGCGGGGCAGGCGGAGATGGATCCCGGCGATGTGCAGGCCTTTCGCAGCGCGATGGGCCTGCCTGCGGCGCAGTTGCGGGTGGTGCATGCGGATGGAAGCGCCGACGGCAGCACGGCGCAGGCGGATGTGGCCGAGGCGGAGACCGATCTGGAATGGGCCGGGACGGTGGCGCGCAACGCCAGCCTGACCTATGTGACGGCGCAGAGTGTACTGGATGCAGCAGCCTATGCGGTGGATCAGGACCTGGCTCCGGTGCTGAGTCTGAGCTATGGCGCCTGCGAGCAGAGCTTTATGGCAGCCGATCTGGCGGCGTATCAGGATATTTTTGCTCAGGCGAATGCGGAAGGCATCACGGTGGTCACGTCCACGGGTGATGCTGGCGCTGCAGCCTGCGATGCGGGCAATGTGCAGGCCTCGCACGGGCTGGCGGTGAATTTTCCGGCCAGTTTGCCGTATGTGACCGCGGTTGGCGGGACACAACTCAATGCCAGCACGCAGAGTGGCCATGCAGCAGAAGCCGGATGGAGCAGCGCTGCGGGTGAGATTGCCGCTGGTGGTGGCGGCAGCAGCGCATTGTTTGCCAGGCCGGTCTGGCAGCAGGCCAGTGGGATGCCTGCGGATGGTGCGCGTGATCTGCCGGATCTTTCGTTTGCAGCGGCGCTTGCGCAGGGCAGCAGTCAGGGCGGGTATGCCGTGTGCATTGCGGGCAGTTGTGGCGAGCGTGCTGGTGGAACCTCAGTGGCCGCGCCGGCGTTTGCCGGAATGGTGGCTTTGCTGGTGCAACGGTCCGGCGGGAGCCTGGGCAATGTAAATCCGGAACTGTATAGGCTGGCCGCGGCACAGCCGCAGATTTTTTATGACGTGACGGGCGGCAGCAATGCGGTCTCCTGCGCGGCGGGAACGGCAGGGTGCAGTGCGGCGGGCAGCATCGGCTACAACGCCGCGGGCGGATACGATCTGGCGACGGGGCTGGGAGCGGTGGATGCGAATGCGCTGGTGACGGCGTGGCCTATGGCAACACTGACGCCGACCAATACCGGACTGGCCGCTTCCAGCTATGTGCTTCCCTATGGCTCTGCGGTCACGTTTACGGCCAGCGTTACGCCTGCCATCGGACCAACGGGGACGGTGACTTTTGCGGCAGCCAGTCAGGGTACGCTGGGAACGGCGGCTCTCAACAATGGTATGGCGGCTTTTCCCAGCAGCAAGCTGGCTCCGGGCAGTTACAGCGTGGTTGCCACCTATGGCGGAGACAATACGTATGCCTCCAGTAACAGCGCTGCCAGCAGCAATGTGCAGGTGACGGTACAGACGGCGACGCCGACACTGACCGCCAGCATTACACCCGCCAGCGGGTTGAAGTATGGCAACAGCGCAACGCTTTCTGTCGTGGCCAGTGGAGCAACGGGGGCCACTGTGCCGACGGGCACAGTGACGGCCAGCATTGCTGGAGTGAGCGGCAGCGAAAGCGGGCCCCTGGTGGCAGGCACCAGTAACGCCACGGCGACGATGCAGGTGCCTGCGCCGTCTCCGGGGACATATACCGTGAACGCAGCTTATGGCGGCGATACGAATTATGCCGCGGCCACGGCTTCCACCAGCCTGGAAACCATCAAAGGCGACACGTCCACGACCATCAGCATCTCGCCAAGTCCGGTGATCATCAACCAGACGGCGACGCTGACGGCGACGATTGCGAATACCGGCAGTGGTACGGGGAGCTACTCGTTTACCGGCACGGTGCAGTTTTACGATGGCACGTCGGCGCTGGGCGGCCCCGTGGCGGTGGTCAACAATGCCGCTGTGCTGACGACGACCTTTACCACGCTGGGCACGCATAACATCTATGCCACCTATTCCGGCGACACCAACTGGAACTCCAGCACGTCGAGTGTTGTGGGCGTGGTGGTTACGGACCAGCCGACGATCACCACTCTGACGGACAGCTATGGCTTCAATGGCAACAGCGCGCTGGCCGGAGCCAACATCATCTTTACCGCGGTGGTGGGACCGCAGAACACCACGACCAGCAGCACGATTACAACTGCGCCCACGGGAACGGTGACTTTCTACGACTCATTTAATGGCAGCTTCACAAACCTGGGAACTGCGAATCTGGCGGCCAATGGGTTCCAGAGCGCTGCGGCGACGTTGCAGACGAAGTTCTTTTCGCCGGGCAGGCATGTGATTACGGCGGTCTACAACGGAGACAAGAATTATCAGCAGTCCGTGCAAAGCACTGCGGGCACGGTGACGATGACGATCTATGACTTTACGCTGGCGGCCACGCCGACCACGCAGGCGATTGCGCCGGGACAGGCGGCAACGGCCACGGTGCAGATTACGGCAGAGGATGGCTTCAGCGGGCAGGTAAGTATGTCGTGCGCAGCGCCAGCAGGCACGGAGACCTCGTGCAGCATCAGCCCGGCGGCGATTACCGGGGGCAGCGGGGTGGCCACTTTGAGCATGTCGACGACGGCGGCGCATGCGCGCAAAGGCGGTTCCGTGGCGCAAACGGCATGGTATACGACGGGTGGTGGTACGCTGCTGGCTGCGTTGTGGATGCTGATTGTCCCGTCGCGCAGACGCAGATTTGGCTCGCTGGTGATGATTCTGCTGGCGGCTGCGGTGATTTCTGCCGGAGCGGGCTGTTCCGGCAGCCAGCCGACGACGACGGCCGGTGGTGGAAGCGGCACGACAACTTCAAATCCGGGAACGCCGCAGGGGAACCAGACGTACACATTAACTGCTGTGGGCACAGATGGATACACCAGCGTTTCGCACCAGTTGAGCTATCAGGTGATTGTGCAGTAGGCAGAGAAGCATATTTCCTCCGCGTTGCCGGAATGGCTTCTCTTTCGATTGCTCGCAGACCTGAATCTGCTATTTTTGTTGATGACGTACATATTTTTAGCCAGAGCAGGAACAGCTTTCTCTGGTAAATTGTGTGTTTGCATACGAGGATTTCCCAATCGTGATTTGCTGAGATCGGGTGTGTCTTCTGTACTAGCGAGCAGAAGAGTGTTGAAGACCGCCTGCTAACCCAACTGGAAGCGCGGCTTCCAGGGAGTGAACGTTTGCTATGCGCAAGATCCAATACTTCTCGGTATTTTTTGCACTGATCGCATCTGTGATTGTGATGACGGCCTGCCCTGCGCGGGCAGCGGTGCAGAGCCGGATTGTTTCGGCCATTTCCAACAGCGAAAGAACACCGGTCTCCGGGGAGATTCACCCGCTGGCGAAGGCCCAATATAACCGCGGGTCTGTTGATGCAGGCATGCAGATGCAAGGGCTGACGATCAACTTCAAGCCAACGGCCGCGCAGGAAGCTGCGCTTACCGCGCTGCTGCAGGCGCAGCAGAATCCGACCTCGCCGGAGTACCACAAGTGGCTGACGCCGGTGCAGTTTGGCCAGGAATTCGGCATGAGCCAGCAGGACATCGCCAAGGTTTCAGCCTGGTTGCAGGCGCAGGGTTTCACGGTGGACTCCGTTGCGCCGAGCATGAACTCGATCCACTTCAGCGGCACTGCGGCCCAGGTGGAAGCGGCCTTCCAGACGCAACTGGACAACTTTGTAGTGGATGGAGAGACGCATTTTGCCAACACGGCGAATCCTTCTGTCCCGACGGCCTTTGCCGGAACGGTGTTGAGTGTTCGCGGGCTGAACAACTTCCGTCCGCAGGCGCATGTACGTGCATCCAGCAACACGGTCCCGGTTTCGAATCCGCACTACACCAATACGGGCAGCTCGGGGACCTCGTATTATCTTGCGCCGGACGACTTTACGACCATCTATGACGTGAAGGCGCTGTACAACGCAGGATATGACGGCACGGGCGAATCGATTGCGATTGTTGGCCAGTCTGCGGTTTATCAGCAGGACATCACCGATTTTCGCAGCAGCTTTGGGTTGTCCGCGAGCAATCTGCCCACGATGGTGCTTGTGCCGAACAGTGGCGCTTCCACGGTGGTTTCCGGTGACCTGTCGGAATCGGAGCTGGACCTGGAGTGGTCGGGGGCTGTGGCCAGGAATGCCAGTATCTACTTCATCTATACCGGCAACAATTCGAACTACAGCGTCTTCGATTCCATCCAGTATGCAATCCAGACCTACACGGTGAACGGAGCGGTGGTTCCGATCATCAGCTCCAGCTATGGGAGCTGTGAGGCCAATTATGCGGTTTCGGACTTTGCGACGCTGGAGAGCTGGTTTAAGCAGGCGAACTCGCAGGGGCAGACAGTGATTTCAGCATCGGGTGACTCTGGCGCGGCGGACTGCGATTACCACGCTACCTCAGCAACCCAGGGCCTGGAGGTGGATTACCCGGCCAGCAGCCAGTATGTAACCGGGCTGGGGGGGACGGAATTCAATGAGGGCTCCAATGCCAGTGCCTACTGGAGCAGCAACAATAACTCCTCCAGCGGCAGCGCGCTGAGCTATATCCCCGAGCAGGCCTGGGACGATACCCCAACGGCGGCGGCGGCAACGTTGTACAAGGGCCTGTCTGCCGGTGGCGGTGGCGCCAGCAAGCAGTTTTCCAAGCCGTCCTGGCAGGCGGGAGCGCCGAATATTCCCGCCGACGGGATGCGGGACGTACCGGACATCGCTTTGAGTGCTTCCGCAAACCATGATGGATATCTGACCTGCATCGACAATGGCTGCTCTGGGTCAAGTTCGTACTCCGTCTATGGGGGAACATCGGTGGCCGCGCCGACCTTTGCCGGCATTCTGGCGTTGATTGAACAGAAGCTGGGCTCGCCGCAGGGCAACATCAACCCGACGCTCTATGCGGCGGCTTCCAATGCGTCCACGTACGCGAGCGCATTCCATGACGTGACGGTGGGCAGCAACAAGGTGCCCTGCACCTCCGGTTCAACAGACTGCCCCAGCGGAACCAGTTCGATCGGGTTCAATGCGGTCACGGGATATGACCAGGCAACCGGGCTGGGTTCTGTCAACGCATTCAACCTGGCCTCTGCCTTTGTCGGCGCCGCGGCGAAGGGAGCTACAACACTGGCTCTGGTGGCGGCGCCATCTTCCGCTCAGGTGGGATCGACGGTGACATTGACGGCGACGGTGGCTGCCAGCTCCGGCAGCACTGTACCCACCGGCACGGTGACCTTCTATGCAGACGGTTCGCAGATTGGCAGTGCTGTGGCGCTTACCGGCACAGGGATGGCAGCAGCTACAACAACCTTCAGCACCGGTGGCACGCATGTGGTTTCGGCGGTGTACTCCGGTGACACGAACTTTGACGCCTCCACTGGATCGGGGCCAGTGACGGCAACGGTTTCTGGCGGGGCTGCGACGACAACCACACTTTCAGTGAATCCGAATTCGATTGCGCTGGGCAGTTCGGTGGTCATGAATGCAACGGTTGCATCCGCCAGTTCGGGAACGTTGACCGGCACGGTACAGTTTTATGTGGGCGGAACCGCCATCGGCGGTCCGGTCATGGTCAGTTCAACGGCAACCACTCCGGCAGCGGGGACGGCTTCGCTGAGCGTGTCGGCAGCTGCGACGGCCGGTTTCAGCGAGGGAACAAACAGCATCACGGCGATGTATCAGGGGGACAGTAACTTTGACGCATCGACCGCCGCGGCAGTGCCGCTCACAATCACCAGTCCCTCCATCACGGTGACAGCGGCGAACATGACGATCACTTCCGGCGCGGCCAATAAGAGTGGCACGTCGACGATTACGGTGAACTCCGGTGGCGGATACTCCGGCACGGTGGGTCTGACGACGGCGTCTTCGACACTGAATGGCTGCTACACGCTGGGGGCGTCATCGCTGAATGTGAGCGCAGGCGGCAGCGCGAATACAATAATCACCATCTACACGGCGGGGAGTGCGGCCTGCGCGAATACGTCTGCTGTGAAAGCAGGAACGGTGCGTATGCTGCGTGCACGGGCCAGCACGGGCCGGCTGCTGCCGGGCGGTCCGTGGGCCCTGGGCGGTGGAGCAACCATGCTGGCCAGCCTCTTCTTTCTGGGCTTTGGCGGGGCACGCAAGCGTAAGTGGCCAATGTTGCTCTGTCTGCTGTTCCTCAGCGTATTGGCAACAGGGCTTGGCTGCGGTGGCGGATCTTCGCCAGCGTCGGGTGGCGGTGGCACTTCCCCGGGAACATACCAGGTGACAGTGACGGCGACAGACAGCAGCAACAGCGCCATTACCGCCAGCACGACCTTCACGGTCACTATCCAATAAGATCCAGACAACAACAGAAGAGCCACATCTGGTCCGCAGATGTGGCTCTTTCTTTTGCAGATACGGACAAGCGAAGGTAGTCAGGCGCGCGATCGTTGTGCGGCCTGCCGCGGCCCGGTGACTGGCGCAGTGGCGACGGCTGACGGAATATCGGCGAGAGCGGCCTGGCCTTCAGCCAGATGTATCAGAAATTCCTGTGCGCTGAAGGGCGCAGCCTTGCTGGCCGGGCGAACATACTGGCCATCGGGCATCAGCCAGCGGGTCTTTGCAGTGTCGGCCAGGTAGGGGGCCAGGACTTCCTGCCGCAGGAGCTCGCGCAGATGTTTGTCGCGCACCGGGAAGACGACTTCGCAGCGCTCGAAGAGGTTGCGCGGCATCCAGTCGGCGCTGCCGCAGTAGACCTCCTCGTCGCCGGCATTGCCAAAGCAGAAGATGCGGCTGTGTTCCAAAAAGCGCCCCACGATGGAGCGCACGCGGATGCGCTCGCTGAGCCCTTTGACGCCGGGGCGGAGGGAGCAGATGCCGCGCACGATCAGGTCGATCTCCACGCCTGCCTGGGAGGCGGCATAAAGCGCTTCAATGATGTTGCGCTCCAGCAGGGAGTTCATTTTGGCGATGATGTGGGCGGGGCGGCCTGCGCGGGCGTGGTCGGCCTCTCGCTGGATGAGGCGCAGAAACTCGTCCGCCATGGTGAGCGGGGCCACGAGCAGGGACTTGTACTCGTCGGACTCCGCCTGCGCGGTGAGGTAGTTGAAGACGGCATGCACGCCGGCGGTGATCCTGGGGTCGGCGGTGAGCAGGCTGATGTCGGTATAAAAGCGCGCGGTGACGGGGTTGTAATTGCCGGTGCCGAGATGGGCGTAGCGGCGCGTGACGCCGTCCGGATCGCGGCGCACCAGCAAGGCCAGCTTGCAGTGCGTCTTGAGGCCAACGATGCCGTGGAAGACCTGCACGCCGGCGTCCTCCAGGTTGCGCGCCCAGCGGATGTTGGAGTCCTCATCAAAGCGCGCCATCAACTCCACAACTACGGTCACTTCCTTGCTGTGCGCCGCTTCCAGAAGGGCGCGGAACATGGGGGAATCGGAACTGGTGCGGTAGAGCGTCTGCTTCATGGAAACGACGCGCGGATCTTCCGCTCCGGCCTCAATGAAGCCGACGACGGTGTCGTAGCTATCGAAGGGATGGTGCAGCAGGATGTCGCGTTGCCGCAGTTCATCGAAGAGGTCGGTGGAGCGGCGGTCAAGGCGCAACTCACGGCTGGTGAAGCTGTGGTATTTCAGCTCCGGGCGAGGAGTTTCGGAGTAGAGATTCATCAGGCGGGAAAGATTGACCGGGCCATCTGTGCGGAAGACCTGCACTTCGTCGAGTTCGAAGTTGATGCGCAGGCGTTCGATGACCTCCACATCTGCGGAACTTTCAATTTCCAGGCGGACAACATCGCCTTTACGCCGGTTGTGCAGCTCGGCACGTACGCTTTCCAGCACACTGCGCGATTCCTCTTCCTGTAGATAGAGGTTGCTGTTGCGGGTGACGCGGAAGGCGGCCCTGGAGAGGATTTCGTAGCCGCGAAACATGGAGACGGCATGGGCCTCGATCAGGTCATGCAGGAAAAGGAAGTCCTGACGGCCGGGACCAGAGGGCAGGCGCACCAGCCGGGGGAGCGCCCGCGGGACGGTGACGACGCCGAGGATTTGATTTTTGGCAAGCGCAGGAGAGCCGCGGCGTTTGCGCTTGAGCAGAAATGCCAGGCAGAGCGCTTTGTTCAGTACGCGGGGAAAGGGATGTGATGGGTCGATGGTGACCGGCGTCAGCAGCGGGTCGACTTCGCTCTGATAATAGTTGGAGGCGTGCGCGCGTGCGGCCTCGTCCAGTTCGTCCCATCCAAGCACACGGATGTGGTCTTTGGCGAGAGCAGGCAGCAGTTGCTCATTCCAGCAGCGGTACTGGTCGCGGACGAAGTCGTGCATGTGCCCGGAGAGCAGATCAAGGGTCTGTTGCGTGGTCAGGCCGTCTTCGCCGCGCTGGTCGTAGCCGTCTTCAATGCGTTGCAACATTCCGGCGACGCGGATTTCGACGAACTCGTCCAGATTGCTGGCGGTAATGGCCAGGAATTTGACGCGTTCCAGCAGCGGATTGGCGGGGTCCTGAGCTTCTTCCAGCACGCGGCGGTTAAAGTTGAGCCAGGACGCATCCCGGCTGAAGAAGTTGCTCGGCAGGTGCTTGATGGCTGCGGGCATAGCTAGAAGATCCAGTCTTGCTGCTACATCTTTTTTATTTTACAGACGATAGCGTACCCCATAGCAAAGCAGGCGTGAGTTAACAGAAGAAGAAAGCTCATATATGGAACGTCTTAGAGGCGAAAAGAACGGTATTTGACGTGTGGAATGTGGCGCGAGACGATGGAGGCTGGTCATAATTCCATTGGGAATCCATGTTGTTGGTGGTTCGGGTTGCGGGTTCCGTAACAGGCACGTCATTGCTGGCGTGCGCAGGGAGATGTGAGGATGACGATCAGGCAGGAGTTGCAGACGGGTACTGAGGATTGCGGGCAGCAGATCAGCGCATCGGCGGACAAGCTGTATCAGGTTGCCGCGATGCTGGTGGGAGACCCTGTAACGGCGCTGGAACTGGTGGAGCACTCGCTGGCTGCCGGTACGGCTGATCCTTGTGCAGATGCCGCGGGTGCGCAGCAGGAGGCGGAGTCCCGGCTGGTGGAGCAGGCGCTGCGGCGGTTGACTGCAAAGCAGGGGGCGGCTGCCATTGCCGTGCCAGAGTATGCTCTGGCCGGAGAGCAGCAGGCCTGTATGGACTTTGATGAGTTGGACAGTGCTGGCGTGACGGCCGAGCAACTGAACACGGCCCTGAGCGGACCACATCCGGAAAAGATGCGCCAGTGGCTGGAGGCACTGTCTGCCGCGGAGCGGAGCGTATTCGTGCTGCGCGCTGTGCTGGGTAGAAACAATGCGGCCGCTGCGGACGCGCTGGGCAATGCAATGCCCGGGCAGGAGCCGGCCTGGACGGCTGCGCATGTGAGTCAGGTCTACCAGGCAACTCTGTGTTCGCTCAGCCGTTCGTCTGTGAATGCGGTGCTGGCGGAAGGCGCGGCGCAGTAGGCTTTGGAGCTTTCTGGCCGTAGCGCAGAAGATTTTGCACACTTTTGCAGCATGAGGGCATCCATAGCATTGCAAGCATTGCATGAATTGGGGCGGGGTGAGGGTATCTCTGCATCTGTTTTGCGAAGCATCAGTTCACCGGATCAATTTCAGGAAAGCATGAAGAGTACGCACAAAGAAATGCGGCCGCGGTTCTCTGCGCAGGCAGGACAGTCGCGGTTCCGGTATATGGCGGGCACGCTTGTCGGGGTTCTGCTGCTGGCTGGCGCAGGAGCGCTGCGGGCTCAGGTGAGCACGACGGGCGTAGCCAGCAATCCGTACCAGGGCAGCGTGGTGACGGACAAGCTGACGGACAGCGTTTTGCCATTGTCGCTGGACGAGGCGATACATCGTGGTCTGCAGCACAACCTGGGGCTGCTTCTGCAGAGCCAGGATGTGCAGTCCGCCAGCGGCCAGCGGTTGCAGCAGTTGCAAAGCCTGCTGCCGACGGTTACAGGGTCGGCCAAAGTGGCGGTGGCGCAGACGAATCTGCGGGCGCAGGGGCTGCGGTTTCCGGGCTTCCCGGAGATCATTGGGCCATATGGGTACACGGACCTGCGCGCTTCGCTGACGCAGTCTTTGCTGAATGTGCAGGCGCTGGACAACTATCTGGCTGCAAAGCACAACTTTGCCTCCAGCAAGCTGACGGCGCAGGATGCACGCGACCTGGTGGTGTTGACAGTTGGCAATGCGTATCTGACGTGTGTGGCAGACGCGGCCAGCGTGGACAGCGCCAGGGCGCAACTGGCGACGGCCAGGGTTTCGCTGGACCAGGCGGTGGCGAACCATAATGCGGGCGTGAGTCCGAAGCTGGATCTGCTGCGGGCGCAGGTGGATTACCAGTCGCAGCAGCAGCAGTTGATTGTGGCGCAGAATATGTACGAAAAGGACAAGCTGGCGCTGGCACGCGCCATCGGATTACCGCTGGCGCAGCAGTTTGCGCTGACGGACAAGACTCCGTATGCCGAACTGGATCATGCGGACCCGGCGACGGCGGTGCAGCAGGCGGAGGAGCAGCGCAGCGACCTGAAGAGCCTGGAAGAACAGGTGAAGGCCGCCCAGTTGCAGAGAAAAGCCGCTGCGGCGGAGCGTTTTCCGACGGTGAGCTTCAGTGGCGATTATGGCGATATTGGCGTGAATCCGGGCAGTTCACACGGGACGGGATCGGCCACCGGCAGCGCCTCGGTCCCGATTTTTGAGGAGCCGAAGCTGCGCGGGGATGCCAGAGTGGCGGATGCGGCACTCAAGCAGAAGGAAGCGCAGCTCAACAACATGAAGGGCCAGATTGATGCTGACGTGCGTGACAGCATTCTGGACATTGAGACGGCAGCCAGGCTGGTACAGGTGGCGCAGAGCAATGTGGAGCTGGCCCGCGAGGCACTGACGGAAGCGCAGGAGCGCTTCAAGGCGGGTGTGGCGGACAATCTGCCGGTTTCGCAGGCGCAGGCGCAGTTGGAACAGGCGGACAGCCAGTACATCAGTGCGTTGTATCAGCACAATGTGGCCAAGCTGTCCCTGGCGCGCGCGCTGGGCGTGGCGGACACGCAGTACAAGAGTTATCTGGGAGGAAAGTGACGTGGCGGAACAGAATGCAGGCGCAGGCGACGCAACGGATACGAGTGCAGAGGGGCGCGCACCGGCACAGTCATCGCGCAAGCGGGTGATTGCCATTGGCGTTGCGGTGGTGTTGCTGGTGACGGCCGGGCTTTTTTATTGGCACTCGACCTATTACGAGGATACGGACGATGCCCAGATTGATGGTCATCTGGTTCAGATCAGTTCGCGCATTGCCGGGCACATCACCAGGGTGTATGTCGAAGACAATCAGCGGGTGAAGACTGGTGAGGAGCTGGCGGAGATGGATCCGACGGATTTTCAGGTGGCCGTGGACCAGGACGAAGCCAACCTGGCCAGTGCTGAGGCGAACTACGAAGCGGCCAAGGTCAATCTGCCGATTGTCTCCGTGAGCACCAGCAGCACATTGCGTTCGGCCGGGGCAGATGTGAAGGGCAGCGACGCAGCTCTTGCCTATGCGCAACGGCAACTGCAAGCGGCGCAGGCGCGCGTGGAGCAGGCCAAGGCAAATAACACCAAGGCGCAGCTGGATCTGCAGCGTTACACGCCGCTGGTGCAGAAGGACGTCATTTCGCGGCAGCAGTATGATGCTACGGTGGCAACAGCAGAGTCTGCTAAAGCGGGACTGCTGGAAGCACAGGCCAACCTGATTGGCGCGGAGGATGCAATTCGCCAGTCGAATGAAAAATTGACGCAGTCGCAGGCAACATTGCGCTCGGCCAGCACTGCGCCGAACCAGATCAAAGTGCAGAAGGCCAAGATTGACCAGGCGGCGGCGCAGGTGAAGCAGGCGCAGGCGGAACTGGAGCAGGCGCGGTTGAATCTGAGCTACACGAAGATTGTGGCTCCGGAGTCCGGCATTGTGAACAAGAAAAATGTTGAAGTTGCCCAGAACGTGAGCATTGGCCAAAATCTGATGACGCTGATTCCGCTGGACGATGTCTGGGTGACGGCAAACTTCAAGGAGACGCAACTGAACCATATGCGTCCGGGACAGCCGGTCGTGATCAGTGTGGATGCGCTGGGCGGGCGGGAGTATCACGGGCGCGTGACGCAGATTGGTGGTGCGACGGGCTCGCGGCTGAGCTTGTTTCCGCCGGAAAATGCGACGGGCAATTATGTAAAAGTCGTGCAGCGCGTTCCAGTGCGGATCGACTTTACGGATGAGATGGACGAAAACAAGGACCATCTGTTGCGTCCGGGATTTTCCGTGACTCCAACGGTGCGGGTGAAGTAAGCGGAGCAGCACCAGAGAGATAAGGGCAGCTCCACGGGGGCTGCCTTTCCTCTGTTTGCGCCAGGAATGACGGATGGTTGGAGTTGGCGTATCGTAAGGGGTTGGGCGCATGTATCCGGTCTTGGATCATCTGCATCTAACGTAGTGAACAGGAGGAGAGTATGAGCGCTGTTGCGACAAAACTCAACAAAAACGATCTGATTACTCCGCACTGGCATGAGAAGGCTGGTGAAATTCAGAAGTACGGAACCGTGGTGCGCAATCTGCCAATTGGGTTGAGCGAGCAGGTGCGCACAGAAATAGCCGGTCGCATGAACCAGTTGCTCGCAGACACGCTGACGTTGCGTGATCTGTATAAGAAGAGCCACTGGCAGGTGAGCGGCCCGACATTTTATTCCCTGCATTTGTTGTTTGATAAGCACTTTGGCGAACAGGTGGAGATTGTGGATGCGCTGGCGGAGCGCGTGCAGACGCTGGGCGGCGTGAGCATTGCCATGGCCCCGGATGTTGCGGAGACGACCCGCATTCCACGGCCAGCAAAGGGGCGCGAAGAGGTGCCGGTACAGATCTCCCGTCTGCTGCAGGCGCATGAGATTATTCTGAAGGATGCGCGGGACCTGGCGCATCGCGCAGCGGAACTGGGCGACGATGGAACCAACGATTTGCTGATAGGGGATGTGGTGCGTCCCAATGAGATGCAGACCTGGTTTCTGAGTGAGCATCTGGTGCAGATGCCGCTGGTGCAGGCAAAATAAGACGGCTGCAGGAGGTCGTTACGAAGCGGGGAGCTGGGTATTTCGGCCGGCCCCCTTTTTCTGCCGCTACTTTACTGTAAGCGTGCATCCCGTTGCGTTGAGTTTCATCTATTCCACCAGGACATAGTTTTCTTTTAGGGCCATGCCAGTCGCGCTTGAGTTTTTCGTGCAATACGGTTATCTGATCCTGTTCCTCTGGGTGTTGACGGAGCAGTTGGGTGTTCCATTGCCGAGTGTTCCGCTGATGTTGACGGCGGGCGCGCTGAGCGCAACGCATAGGATGAGCATCTGGCTGTCTTTGCTGGTCATTCTGCTGGCATGCGCCCTGAGTGATTCGATCTGGTATTTTCTGGGACGGCGGTATGGCGGAAAAGTGCTGCGGCTGCTCTGCCGGCTTTCGCTGGAGGCCTCCACCTGCGTGCGCAAGACGGAGAATTACTTCGGTCGCCATGGAGCGACAACGCTGGTTGTATCAAAATTTGTTCCTGGCCTGAGTACGGTGGCTGCGCCCATTGCAGGGCAGACCGGGATGAGTTACGGCAAGTTTCTTGGCTTTGACATGATGGGCACGTTGCTGTGGGGCGGCGCCTTTATTTTTGCCGGGCGCTTCTTTGGCGATGCGGTGAAACGCAGCAGCATGTTGCTGCATTTGCTGGGCCAGTTTGCAGTGGGCCTGTTTTTCCTGTTGCTGATTGGGTTTCTGGCCTATCGAATCTTCCGGCAGCAGCAGTTCCTCAAGAAGGTGAGTGAGTTGCGGCTGGAGGCGGACGCGTTGAAGACCATGATGGATGAGGGAGCGCAGCCGTACATTGTGGATCTGCGCCATCCACTGGATTATCTGCCGGATCCGCGGGTGTTGCCGGGGGCGGTCCGCATTGGGCCGTCGGAGATTGCAAAGCACATTGACCGGATTCCGCGGGACCGCGACGTGGTGCTGTATTGCACCTGTCCGAGCGAAGAAACCAGCGCGCGGGTGGCGCTGAATCTGCAACGCATGGGCGTGGACCGTGTGCGTCCGCTGCGCGGCGGCTTTGATGGATGGAAGCAGGCAGGGTATCCTCTGGAGGAGTACATAGACAACCGTCTGGCCACCGGTTCTGCGCTGCCAGTGTAGTGGCCGGGTTTGTTTTGTTCTGGAGCGGTCCTGGCGTTCCAGGATTCAGTTTGCAGCAGAAGGCCATACTTTACCGTTTCTCGAATTCATCAAGGAGATAGACAGAATGACACAGTCCTGGGGATACGCTGCCCAGAAGTCAAAGGCCCCGCTTGAAGCATTTCATTTCACCCGGCGCGATGCGGGGGCGAACGATGTTGTGATTGAGATTCAGTATTGCGGTGTGTGCCACTCCGACCTGCATCAGGTGAATGATGATTGGGGCGTTTCGATTTATCCCATGGTTCCCGGGCACGAGATCGTCGGCAAGGTAGTGCAGGCCGGCGGGGGAGTGAAGAAGTACAAAGTGGGCGATACGGTGGGTGTGGGCGTTTTTGTGGACTCCTGCCGCGCCTGCCCGCATTGCAAGAGTGGTCTGGAGCAGTATTGCCAGCAGGGATTCACGGGCACCTACAACGCCCGCGATAAGAATGGGGACATTGTCTTTGGCGGCTACTCCAACAACATTGTGGTTGACGAAGCCTATGTGTTGCGGGTTGCGCCGGAGTTGAACCTGGCTGCGGTTGCGCCGCTGCTTTGCGCTGGCATCACTACGTATTCTCCGCTGCGGCACTGGAATGCCGGGCCTGGCAAGAAGGTGGGCATTGTCGGACTGGGCGGCCTGGGGCACATGGGGCTGAAGTTTGCGCATGCATTTGGGGCGCATGTGGTGCAGTTCACCACTTCGTTGAGCAAGAAGGACGATGCGCTGAAGCTGGGCGCGGATGAGGTAGTGCTTTCGACAGATGCGGATGCGATGGCAGCCCACGCGGGTACTTTCGACCTGCTGCTGGATACGGTTTCTGCTCCGCACGATGTGAATGCTTACCTGTCGCTGCTGAAACTGAATGGAACGCTGGTTCTGGTTGGGTTGCCGGAGCAGCCGCCGGTGGTGCAGTCATTCTCCTTGCTGGCGAACCGCCGCTCGATTGCGGGTTCCATGATTGGCGGTATGCCGGAAACGCAGGAGATGCTCGATTTTTGTGCCGGGAAAGGCATTACGGCGGATATTGAGTTGATCCCGATGCAGCAGATTCAGCAGGCATATGACCGGCTGTTGAAGAATGATGTGAAGTATCGTTTTGTGGTGGATATGGCAACACTGCCAAAGGAGTAAGAGACTGCCCCGAAAATGGCGGACAGCCCTCTTTATCTTCTTTCGGAAGCGCAGCCGCGGCGGTAGACCTGTGGTTTTCTCCACTCTTCATTGGTGGCAAACATGATGCAGGCGGTGCCGGTCTGCGTGTCCATGCGCCAGGTGATGTCGCCCTGGCGATAGAGCTGGTAGCGTCCGCTGCCGGCGTAGACCTGTCCGTTTTGCGGGATGGCGGGGAGGGTGTCCTGGGACGGAGGCACCATGCTGGACTGCGGCGCCTGCATCGGCGAGTTCTGCGTGTTTGCGTTGTCCTGGGCGCGCAGGCGGCCGAGCTCGGCCCTGTCAACCAGAACCTTCCCCGTTCCGTCCGCGTTTGCTGGAATGTCGCCGGGCACAAGGTAGGCATTTCCCTGCGGCTGCAGGGAGGCCTTGATGCGCGTCCAGCCCCAGTAGGCCGCGGCAGCAATCACAACCAGGACGACGATGATCAGAATGCGACGAACCATGAAATTTTCGAAGTCCTTGTACCAGGAAATGTCCTTATACCAGGGAGCAGATGGAGCTTTCCGTGGCACTTCATCCGGTTCTTCGTAGTGTACTTCTACGTATGGCTGCTGATTTTGCATCCAGTAATATCATCGCGGAGCAGGGGGCTTAAGTCCATATCGAATTCAAAACAAAGCGCTGCCGGACTTTGATCGGTTACATCCCGGAGTTCTGGCGCAGAAACATTCCCGGACCAGGAAACCGCCCGCGCCACGGCTGCGCGGCAGGCGCAAAAATACGGGCCAGGTGCAGTTGGAACCGATTTCCGGTGTCCCCGGAGGGCGCAACAATCCGCCGCAGAATTTGCAGCAAAAACAGGAGATGACCGTGAAAAGGACCTCCATTCCCGTATTTCCAGTGACGTTTCCACGGCCGGGAACGCGACGGTCCGGGGATGTCCACGCTTTCTGCCCGGCCGGTGGGTACGGGCGTTGGGCTGCATAAAATGGATGCGCTGAATCTGCCTGTTGCCTTGCGGCAGGATGGCTGCATCGTGAAGCCGGGCACCCCGTTGCTGTTGAAAAAACAGCTTCCGCGGAGCTTTTCCGGCAAATTTTGTGACGTTTCCCGGTAGAATCGTATCTAACGATCCGGGGTTCCGGGCGATCTAACCATTATGCCGAAGTATTCCATTGTTGTCCCATTCCATAACGAAGAGGAAAACGTCACTGCGATGTATGACCGCCTGAAGGCGGTGATGGAGCAGGTGGGAGATCCTTTTGAAATCGTCTTTGTTGATGACGGCTCGCGCGACCGCACCTACCGGTTGCTGGAAGAGATTGCCGCCGTTGACAGCCGCGTGCTGGTGGTGAAGCTGCGCCGCAACTTCGGTCAGACGTCGGCACTGGCCGCTGGTTTTGACCACGCCCAGGGGGACTACATACTGGCGATGGATGGCGACCTGCAGCATGACCCGGCGGAGATCCCGAATTTTCTGGGCAAGCTGGAAGAGGGCTACGATGTGGTCAGCGGCTGGCGCAAGCAGCGCATCGACAACTTCGTAATGCGCCGGATTCCTTCGCGCATTGCCAACTGGCTGATGGCCAGGCTGAGCGGCGTGGATATTCACGACTTCGGCACCACCTACAAGGCGTATCGCCGCGAGGTGATCCACAATATTCCGCTGTACGGCGAAATGCACCGCTTTATTCCGGCGCTGGCAAGCTGGTATGGCGCGACGATCTGCGAAATCCCCATCAAGAACGTGCCGCGGGAGAAGGGCAAGAGCCACTATGGCATTTCGCGCACCTTCCGCGTGTTCTTTGACCTGCTGACGATCCGCTTCCTGCTGAGGTACATGACGCGGCCACTGCACTTCTTTGGCTCGTTTGGCGCGTTGGGGGTAATGGGCGGCATGGCGATTTCCGCGTGGCTGCTGCTGCTGAAGATTTTTACGCACCAGCATGTGATGGATGCGCACAGCCCGATGTTTGTGATTGCCGGTGTGCTGATTCTGGCGGGCATTCAGTTGATGGGCATTGGACTGCTGGGCGAGTTGCAGGTGCGGCATTACCATACGCCGTCGCACCGCGCGCCGTATACGGTGGACCGTCTGGTGCGCTCGCGGAGCTCGGAAGAGCACAGCCTGCTACCGTAATTTTTCAGAAATGAGCAAAACGATGGCCTGCCGCGATGCAGGTCATCGTTTTTTTGTGGTGCACAGGCTGCAATACGAATCCCGGCCGGGAAGGCCGCAAAACAGCCGGTAAGCGGATTCTGCTGCTGTAAGCGGCAATGAAAATTTAGAGGCGGAGGAAGTGAAAGCCCAGGGAGTCTGCCATGCCCCAGAGACCGATGATGGTCAGCATGAGGCCAAAGAGCGGCTCCAGTGCTTTGACCGGCATTTTGATGGCCGTGTTCGCTCCGAGGTAGGAAAAGGGAATGGAGCCCAGCGCAAAGTAGAGCACGATCTTCCAGTCAATGTGATGCAGGTAAATATGCACCAGCGTGCCGGGAACGGCCAGCGCGGCGGAGACCACCAGCGAACAGGCAAAGGCAGTCTTGAGCGGCAACTTGAGTACTTTGTTGTAGAGCGGCGCCAGCAGAAA
Organism: Edaphobacter aggregans; assembly: GCA_022736715.1. Lineage (GTDB taxonomy): Bacteria > Acidobacteriota > Terriglobia > Terriglobales > Acidobacteriaceae > DZDJ01. The sequence goes on along the minus strand of DZDJ01000005.1, from coordinate 54,374 downwards.
ACCGCCGGAGTTGGCCAGCAGGCCAGAGACCAGTCCTACGCTGGCGGCCACAAGGACGTTGGTGACCACGCTGACCTCGCGCGCCTCTTCCTCCGTGTGGTGCTCCAGCCCGCTTGCCGTGCGCATCAGCGGCAACAGGAAGGACAGGCCCAGCCCAACGATAATAAGGTTGCTGAGCAGCAACAGGACGGCCCCGCCAGTGTATTGGCTGAGCCATGCGCCGATCACTGTGGTGGGCAGACCTACGCCGATGCTCCAGAGAACAACTTTGCGGTCATACAGACCCTGCCTGACATAGGCGAGGCTGGCGACCAGCGTGCCGGGAATGGCGGCGGGCAACGGAGAAGCGACGGCGTAGAAGGCCGAAACGCCGATGAGTTGCAGCAGAGGCGTGGCAATGGCGCTACCGCCCTTGCCGAAGAGTCCACTGACGAATCCAACAAACAATCCCAGCAGCAGTAGTTTCAGAACCATGCTCATTAAATTTGATGCTAGCAGATTGGTTAGTGCGCAAGGTGAAGCCGCAGGCCGATGCGCACCAGGCGTGGCATGGCCAGCGTGAGTACTGGCGTGCGGCCGGCATCGATGGAGCGGTCGAGGAGGTTTTCTCCGGCGGCATAGAGGGTAAAACGGTGGAAGTTGTGCTCGGCGTAAGCGTCCATGCTGAAGTAGCCGTGGAGCAGGTAGGTATTGACGTCATCGTCGAACTGCCGGCCGCTGATGCGCCCCAGCAGGGTCAGCGAGCCCCAGTGCTGATGGCTCAGGCGGAGGCTGGAGGTGGCCATCTGGTGGGCCACTTCCGGAATCCACTTGCCGATGAGTTGCGGTTGCTGGTCGAAGCGCGTCACGATGGCGTCGGCGTACTGGTAGCCTCCGGTAAGGGAGAGCCACGGCGCGGGGTGGAGCTCATAGTCCAGCGCGACTCCGGCGCTGCGAATCTGGCCGAGGTTGGCGCGCTGTTTGGTGATGTGGGTTGGTGTGGCGCTCAGCGTTAGCGCGGTCACGGGACGGTTGACCTCCGTCCAGAAATAGCTGAGGCGAAGCGTGCCGCCAAAGCTGGGCGCGGCGAGCTGTGTGCCTGTTTCAAAGCCGGTAGCGCGTTCGGAGAGCAGGTGCGGATTGGCCAGCGTGGTGGCCTGGCCCACCTGTCCGGTGCGGTAAAGCTCGTAGATAGTCGGCGCGCGATAAGCACGGAAGGCCGTTGCTGTGAGCGCAACATGCTGGTCGAGTCTGCGCACCAGGCCGACGCGTGGATTGACGACCGTCTCTGTGCGGTCGGGGATGGCAGTGGTGGTGACCGGGCCGCTGCCGGACTGCATGTACTGCATCGCATCCAGATTGCTGAAGTGGTCCACGCGCAGGCCGCCGGAGAGCGTCCATTGCTTCCAGTTCCATAATGCTTCTGCGTAAGCGCCGGTCTGGCGCTGCCGGGCGGTGGTGTTGGAGAGGCCATTGGGCTGGCCGTTGGCGATGGGCACTTCCGCGTCGTCGCCGCGAACATCATGCACGTCCACGCCGCTCAGCAGGGTGAGGTGCTGGCGCAGGACGGTGCTCCACTCCAGCGTGCCGCCCAGCTCCGCAGCGGGTGTCTTCAGCAGGCGCGTCAGAGTTTCTGTGGCGCGGTTGCGGGCAATGGCGACAAAGCTCTGGCGATAGTGCTCATTGCTGCCGTAGAGGCGCAGCATCCAGTGGCCTGCGCTGGGCGTGGTCCAGTCGCCGCCGGAGGCATAGCGCCACAGGCGGGTGGCATTGGTGGCCAGCGGCGCGCCGTTGCCGCGGGCATCGTTGTAGAAGTTGCCGCGCAGAAAGAGGTCGGCATTCTGGCCAAGCTGGCGGCGCACTTCAGCAGAACCGTTTTCCAGATGCGCATTGTAGGCGGAGTCCACCGGGCCGCGCAGGTTCTGCGGAACAGGAATGTAGCCATCGGTGTGGATGGCTCCGGCGGCCAGCAGCGCGCTCCACTGTTCCGCCGCAGGGCCATGCTGCCAGGTGTACGCCACATTGGCGGAATGGGTGTTCTGCGAGGCCTGGCTGGCATCGAGGGTGAAAATAACCGGCTGGGGCTGCTCGCCGGGATCGAGACGCAGCAGGTTGATGACGCCGCCGATGGCGCTGGAGCCATAGAGGTCCGATGCGCCGCCGCGAACCACCTCCACGGCGCGGATGGTGGAGGCGGGGAACTCTTCCCAGTGAATCCAGCCGCCGAAGGCGTCATTGAGCGGGACGTGATCGCTGAGAACCAGCGTGCGGCTGGAGGAGGTGGAACCGAGTCCGCGCAGCGAGATGCCCTGCGAGGTCGGGTTGGCGATCAGGGTGCTGGTTCTGCGGTACAGCTCAACGCCCGGCACCTGCCGCAGCGCATCGCCAAGGGCGGGCGAGGCGCTTTGCTGCAACTGCTGCCGAGTCAGCAGGCGGGTGCTGGCGGCAGTTGCGCTGGCGGGCAATGGGGTTCCATAGGCGGTGACGTAGACCTGGTCGTGCCGGGTGGGCTGTGTTGGGCTGGGCTTCGCAGAGCCGGAGGGGCTCTGGGCGATCAGCGGAGGGCACAGCAGCGCAGCGAACATTGCATGCAGCAGTGCGCGGTGGCAGCGTGGCGGGCTGGGCAAAAGGTGCAGCATGGGCGCAGGAGAGCCGCTGGATGGGCCTGCTGCTATTTTGACAGCCAATTTCCATTCCCATATAAAAAAGATTCCGGTTCAGGTTGCCGCAGTAGGTTGCAGTGCCGGAGTCCTGCGTCATTGCTGTTGGGCAATGTCGTGCCATTTCAACCTTGTACCGCAACGGTATGTTCGGGAAGCGCGGTGAAACTCCGCCACTGCCCCGCAACTGTGAGCGCAACTTGAAGGTGTGCAGGCGTGCATCTTCAAGGCATTGGCTGGATGCAGTAAGACCACTGGAGCAGGCATGCTCTGGGAAGGAAATCCAGCAACCGCATGGCGAAAGCGATGCGTTGCGCAAGTCAGGAGACCGGTTCTGTTGCCGACATCAACCACGTTCCGAGGGGAACGGAGGAATTCATATGACACATTCGCAGCGGCCATCCCGCCGCCGAAGTATTTTTTCCCGCAGTTCTTTTCTTTCACATGCGCTGCTGACGTGCAGCCTTGCGGTGTTGTTTGCCTGCCTTGGCGGAGTGGCGCGCGCCGCAGTGGTGCGCGGAAGCATTACCGATCCACTGGGGGCCGCAATTCCAAATGCGCGCATCAACCTGATGCAGGCCGGCAAGCTGGTGGCCTATACGCTCAGCCGCCCGGACGGCAGTTTTGAGGTCAAGTGCAGCCAGCAGGGGCGTTTTGTGCTGGCGGTGGAAGAGCGGACCTTCAGCCCGGCGGTGAGTGAGAGTTTCTACTCCGGCAGGCTGGACATTGTGGTCCGCAACATCGTGCTGCATCCGGCAACGGTGCGGTCGCAGGTGGTGGTGACGGCGACTGGAACGCCAACGCCGACGGCACAGGTGAGTTCCGCGGTGAGCGTGGTGCCAGCCAGCGAATTTGCGACGCGATCGCAGATTCTGGATGAGCTGCGGCTGATTCCGGGGTTGAATGTGGTGCAGACCGGGCAGCGCGGAGGGCTGACCTCGCTCTTTGTCCGCGGCGGGCCATCGGATGGCAACAAGATTCTGGTGGATGGTATTCCGGCGGAAGATGTGGGCGGCTCGTTTGATTTTGGCACGGTCTCCAGCACGGGGCTGGCGGGGTTTGAGGTGTATCGCGGGCCAGACAGCGTGCTGTATGGTTCGGATGCGGCAGCCGGCGTGATCAGCCTGGAGTCGCCGCGTGGCCAGACATCTCGGCCGGAGCTGGATTACACCGGCGATGCGGGCAATTTCCGCACGTATCGCAACCAGGTGGCGCTGAGCGGCGTGCACAACAAGCTGGACTACTACGCAACCTTTGCCCGGCTGAATACTGCCAACGCGTTGCCGGACGATCTGTTCCATGTTGTGACCTCGGCGGCGAACCTGGGCTGGAATGCGACCGGTTCCACGCAACTGCGGTTTACGGTGCGCAACAGCGTGTCGGCAACGGGACTGCCTGCAGGCAATGCCGGGTATGACTTCTACGGAATCACCAACAACGCCAAGCAGGGCGACCAGGATTTGTATCTGGGGGGGACGCTGGACAACCAGACCTCGGACCAGTGGCACAACATGGTGCGTTACAGTGCCACACGCAAGCGGGAGCAGAGTTCGCAGTGGTATGTGACGGGCATTCCGGTCGCGGTGACGCAGTACGGCTATACTTCGACGAACTACTACGGTAATCCGGTGACGGTGCGCGGAGCCAATGGTTATGTGGCCAGCGGACAGGCGGTACTGAACTATGGCGGCAGCACGTATCCGCTGCACTATGAGTCGGTGAACAACCGCGACATTGTGTATGCGCAGAGCGATTTCCGCTTCAATCCGCACCTGATAGGGCTGCTGGGCTTTAGTTATGAAGACGAACGTGGCGCATTCCGTTATCCGGAGTATTTTGAGGACGATAAGCTGGAGCGCCGCAACTATGACTACATAGTGCAAGTCCAGGGCGACATTAAGAACCGGCTGTTCTATTCGCTTGGCGGTGGCATTGAGAAGAATTATCTTTATGGCACGGAAGGCACGCCGCGCATTGGGCTGGCCTGGTATCCGGTGCGTCCGGGCAAGGGCGCATTCCACGGCACCAAGCTGCGCTTCAATTTTTCCAGGGGCGTGCAGGAGCCGAGCCTGTTCAGCCAGTTCGATTCACTCTATGGCTTTCTGGTGCAGCAGGGCGACATACAGGACATTCAGCAGTACAACATCCGTCCGATTGGCGCGGAGACCAGCCGCAGCTACGAAGGTGGTGTGGAACAGAGCATATTGGATGAGCATCTGCTGCTGAAGGCGGGCTACTTCCATAATGAGTTCGGCAACCAGATTGAGTTTGTCGGCTCCGGCACGCTGCTGGCGAACTTCAACGTGGCGCCTGCCATTGTGGAACAGCTCAACAACGTGCTCGGCGGCGCAGACCTGAACTCGATGTCGTACAGCGCGCAGGGGCTGGAGACGGACCTGGAGTTGCGGCTCTTCCAGACGCTGACGGTGCGTAGCGGCTACACCTATCTGGATGCGACGGTGCAGCACTCCTTTGCCGGCAGTGCGGTGAGCCCGGCGTATAACCCGAACTATCCGGGGATTCCGATTGGCGCTTCTTCGCCGCTGGTGGGTGCGCGGCCGTTCCGACGACCTCCGCACACAGGCTTTGTGGAGGTGGCCTATTCGGGACGCAAATGGGCGGCGGCCTTCAAGGGCGCATTTGTGGGCCGCAGCGACGACTCCACCTTTCTTGCCTATGCTGACCTGAACGGCGGCAATACGATGCTGCTGCCGAACCGCAACCTGGATTATGGCTTCAGCAAGCTGGATGCAAACATCAGCCGTCAGATATGGTCGCGGCTGGCGGTCTTTACGCAGATGAATAATTTGCTGGGCGAGCAGAAGATAGGGCCGATAGGCTATCCTGCGTTGCCGTTCAACTTTACCGCCGGACTGAAGCTGCGGCTCGGCGGGCAGTAGCGCTTCTTTGCAGGGGTAAAAGCCAGCCCGTAGCGGGGCTGGCTTTTTTTATGGGTCACGCGGGAATCAAAAGTTCCGCTGCGGCAGAATTTCGTGGAAGAGGTTGAGCAGAGCATCGGCGGCAAAGTTGAAGCCGATCGTCTTGCCCAGAACGCGGTTGCTGGTCAGGTTTTCCGTCCCCAGTTGCGGATAGTACGCCTGCTGCGCAATGACAGCAGCGAGCACCGTGCCGCCCAGCACGGAGAGATTGATGTTGCGGCCGCCGGAGTTGGTGCGTGTAACGGCCAGGCTGCTGAAGGCGTGCAGAAAGCGCGCGCCGCCGCTGTGGCCGCTGCCCAGCGGAATATAGCGCCCCTCCTGGCGGAAGACAACTGGCAGAACGAAGTATTGCAACAGGCCCTGGGTTTCGCTTTCAGACATGCCGCCGATGGCGCGGCGGGCGTTGGCGCGGATGTTTTCTTCCAGGGTCCTGCGCCAGGCCTGTACGTTGTTTCCATAGGCAATCAGTTGCTCGTCATAGGCAAGCTCTTCGGCAGTGGTGTTGATTGGCGGCGCCTGAGGGTACTCCGGCTGATCGGTAACATTTGGAATGCCGCTCATGAGGCCGGCCTCAATGAAATGACGCGGGCTATAAGTGGTCTCTGCCCAATAGGCAAGTTTTCCGGTAACGCTGAGCGGGTAGTAGTTGTCCTCGGTGGGAGGGCCCTGCTTGCTCCAGTTTTGCAGGTCGCCTTTGATGGAAGCGCGAACCAGCGTGCGGGCAACGTTGGTGGCAACATCGCCTGCCAGGCTGTAGCCGATGTATTTGTAGACAAACTTGTTGGTGTGCAACTGCGGCACGTCAAATTCGCTGGCGTAGATTTCTTTTCCCATCACCGCTGCGCCTGCCGTTCCCAGCAGATGCGCGAAGTTGGGAATCCAGTAGCCCCCGCCGGGCGACGTGGTGACAAAGACGGAACTGACGGCATGGCCCAGTTGCGAGCCCAGGCCGGCATTCAGGCTGGAGGGGACAAAGCGAGGGTCTTCCCGCAGGACCAGCGGCAGAAAAAGATTGCCGAGGAAATCGCGCGTTTCGGCGGTTGCCAGACCAACGGCGGCGCGGCGGCCACGGTAGCGTAGTTCCACTTCGCTGCTGCGGCGCCAGTTGTCCATGCCGTTGCCATAGGCATCCATCTCGTTTTCATAAATGGGGCCGGTAGTGGCATTTAGAGTTGCGGGTGGCTGCGGCTGTTTGGGAGCGCTGGGCAGATTAGGAATTCCGGCGATCAGGCCGGCATCCAGAAAATTTCGTACAGAGTAGGTGCTGCGCAGATAGTAGCCGATGATGCCAAGTGTTGACAGGCGCGGGCTGTCGGAGGTGCTGTGTGCAGGCTGTGCGGCGGGCCCGGTTCCGGACGGGAACGCATTGGCGGCGAACGGATTGGCTGTGGAACTGCTGGTGGTGCTCACCTCTGGTGCATCAGGGAGAGGGTGGCTGTTTTGCGCAGCGCCAAGGGAGGCGGCAGACACACTGAGCAGAACAGATGCGGCAAGCGAGCGAATGCGCGTCATCACAAAGAACCTCGAAATTTTGAATTGTTACAAAAAGGATAGCCTATGGCCGACAGTGAACATCTCAAAAAAATGACCACTGAATACACAATAGGATGCCTTAACTTGCTACAGCGTTGACCATGTTTGCCGGAAATTCTCCTGTTCCATGTCGGCGCAGGAAGAATTTTCTGTAAAGGGACAGGGAGCTCCTTCTATTTCAGCATTGTTGGGGCGGGACTGCAGCGACACATTGGAGGCCAAGGGGTGACGAGATTGGTTCGGGACGCTGGATCAGACCCGGATCGGGTACTCTTATCTGGGTACAATAACTGCTTTTTGTCCCGTTGCGTCTAAGTTCTTGGTAGAGAAAGGTGTGGTCGATCATGTTCAGAGTCAGCAGACGAGGCGTCCTGTTTTCCATAGTGGCTTTTGTGCTGGGGTTGATTTCAATGGCGGGAGCGCAGGCATTGGCGCAGGGAACCACCACGCAGGCGATCATTACGGCGCGCGGTGAGAAGCACCAGCAACCGCCAGTACTACAGTTGAAGGATGTGCAGGTGAAGGCCGGCGGAAAGCGCGCTCCGGTTACCGGCGTGGATCCGTTGATCGCTCCGGGAAAGACAGTGCAACTGGCTTTTGTGATGGATGACAGCCTGCGGACCAGCGTTGCACGGCAAATGGACGACATCCGCAAGTTCTTCATGGCGCTGCCGCCTTCGGTGCAGATTGGCGTGGGCTTTATGCAAAACGGCCGCGTGTTGATGCCGGAGGGTTTCCAGACCGATCACGCTGCCGCTGTCCGGGTATTGCGGCTGCCGATTGGAGGAGTGGGGATCAGCGCGAGCCCGTATTTCTGCATCTCCGACCTTGTTCACCACTGGCCCGGAGCAGAAACGCCGGAGGGGCAGGCGGCAACCAAGATCATTCTCATGATTACGAATGGAGTGGACCCCTATAACGGCATCAATCCAATGAACCAGCAGAGCCCATACGTGGATGAGGCGGTGAAGGATGCGCAGAACACCGGAGTTCCGGTATTTTCGCTGTACTATGCCGATCAGGGAATGATGAACCGCACCGGATGGGCGAATCTGAGCGGACAAAGCTACCTGTCACAGATTGCGGAGGGCACGGGCGGGAGGTCGTATTATCAGGGCACATTCAATCCGGTCACCTTTATTCCATATTTTGACCAGTTCCGGCAGGACCTGGCGAACATGTACCTGGTGAGCTTTACTGCCGAGGGCAAAGGTCTGCGGTCGCTGAAGGTCAGTACGGAACTGCACCACGTCAAGCTGACGGCGCCGCAGATGGTGAACATTGGCACCATCATTGCCACCAGCCATTGAACGTACAAAGGGCAGAAGCCGGGTGAATTAGCATAGAGCTGGAATCCACTTACAGGGAGTACAGATCTTGTGAAAGCCATCTCTGCTTCTGCCCGCCTGCTGGGCGTTCTGCTGCTCAGCGTTTCGCTTTCTGCGCAACAGACGACCTCTTCTGCTGCCGCCAGGATGGTTCTGAGGCCTGCATCGGAACCGGCGAATCTTGGCCTTCTGAAAAATCAACTGAAGGCCTACCACGATTGCACCTGCAAATGCGGATGCTACGCCAGAGCGCTGGACGCACAGACCGACCGCGCCATCCGCGCGCTGGAAAGCCGCGTTGCCAGAAGCAAGCACAGAGCCAGGCTGGCGCTGGTGCTGGACATCGACGAGACCGCACTCTCCAATTACGAGGAAATGGAAGAGGCCGACTTTGGCTACAATCGCAAGGCTTTTGCCGCCTGGGAAGAAGAGGCCAAAGCCCCGGCGATTCCAGGAACGCTGCGACTTTATCAAAAGGCCCGGCAATTGGGCGTGGCCGTCTTTTTCATCACCGGACGCCCGGATACGGATATGGCTGCCACGGTGCGCGGCCTGCATGCGGCCGGATACAACAATTGGACCGGATTGACGCTGCGCAGGCCAGATCAGAACAAAGAGGCCACGATTGCGTACAAGTCCGCCGCGCGCGCGGCCATTGTGCAGCAGGGCTACCACATTGTACTGAGTGTGGGCGACCAGATGAGCGACCTTCGGGGAACTCCGCAGGCAGATGTTTCCGTGAAGCTGCCGAATCCGTATTACTACATTCCGTAGGACGGGATGACAAACCCGGTTTTGCTTAAGCATGGCTGGTAGCCGGGGCTTGAGCCCCCGGTGCCATAAAGGCCTCCGTTGTATGGCGGCTTCAGCCGCTGAGGCACGCTTTCATTCTACCGGGCCACTTTATCAGCAGTCTGCGGCCGGTGTTCAGCCGGCCTTCATCTTTTCGCGGACACTTCTGGCCAGTTTTTCAATCTGCCCGGCTTTGCGGACCACTTCGACGGACAAAGTATCTTTATTGCTTTTGTCGACACTGGCCTTCAGTTCTGTGGCGAGTTGCAGCAGTTTATCCGTGTCCGCAACCAGTTGCTTGTGCCGCTCCACATTGCGCGCTTTGGCCTGCCGCGCCAGGGCCCGTTGCAGGGCAGGATCAGGGGCATTCGTGTCAGTGTTCCAGGGAGGCGGATGTCGTTGCCGGGAGCTTTGCGGAAACGGATCTGCGGCACTCTGGCCGGGAACGGTGGATGGGAAAAGGCTGGCAGCAATCAGAATCAGCATCAGCGCCAGAGGGTAGATTCGCGTGGATGGCATGGCGTCCCTCCTTGTGGAGC